>CALCOY010000016.1 GCA_937897325.1 uncultured Shimia sp. | reverse complement strand
CTCGGTCAGCCGGAAGAGATCAGACGGGCTCACCGCCCGTCTTTCGAACCGTGAATCATGCAGCAAAGCGGACATCAATGGGCCGTGCGCTCAATACACCGACGATTTATACAATGAAATGGAATTCAGCTCATTGCGTCAAGGCTATTGATTCAGTATTTCATGAAATATGGAATCATTGATCGCCACCCGCCTCTCCACGCTTGGCCATCCGCAACGCTTGGCCTTGTTCAGGCTGCTCATGCGCCGCTACCCGGACCGCGTGCCGGCGTCCGAGCTAGCGCACGCACTTGAGATCAAACCCAACACGCTTTCGACTTACATAGGTGCGCTGATGCAGGCGGGCCTGGTCACCCAGCAGCGTGTTGGCACCTCGCTGCGCTATGCGATCCACGTCGACGCCGCACGCGAGACCTTCGACTACCTGTTCCGCGATTGCTGCCGAGGTCGCCCAGACATCTGCTCACCCCCTGCTTCATTTGCCCTCAGTGGAGACAGTTCCATGACCGAACGCAAGTACAACGTCCTTTTCATCTGTACCGGTAACTCGGCCCGGTCTATCTTTGCGGAGTCCATTCTGAGTAAAGAAGCAGCAGACCGATTTGTTGCCTATTCGGCCGGGACGAAGCCGCGCTCCGAACTCAATCCCTTCGCGCTCGAAGTTCTGGAGCAGAAGGGACATGATGTTTCGGTTCTCGAAGCAAAGAACGTGTCTGTCTTCCAAGGTGAGGATGCGCCGGGCTTCGACTTCGTCTTCACGGTCTGCAACCAGGCTGCAAACGAAGAGTGCCGTGCATGGACAGGCCAGCCGGTGAGTGCACATTGGGGCATGCCTGACCCTGTGAAAGTCGAAGGTTCGAATGCTGAAATGAGCCTAGCTTTCCATCAAGCCTACGGCGTGCTTCTCAATCGCATCAAGGCATTCACCGCGCTTCCGATCGCATCTTTGGACCGCATTGCCCTGCAGAATGCCGTCGATGACATCGCCGCTACCAACGAAGGAACGTCTGCGTGACCACATATGCGCTGAACGGATTGGGCCGGATTGGAAAACTGGCCCTGAAGCCTCTTTTGGAGCGTGGTGCACAGATCGCGTGGATCAATGACTCCATGGGCCATCCCGAGATGCACGCGCATCTTCTAGAGTTTGACACGGTTCACGGTCGGTGGAATGCAGATTTCTCTCATGACGCCGATAGTGTGACCGTCGATGGGACGCGCCTGTCGTTCATCGGAACGAATGCCATTGACGATCTTCCTTTGGATGGAGTGGATGTTGTCATCGACTGCACAGGCGTCTTCAAGACCGAAGCCAAGATCGCCCCATATTTTGAAGCGGGTGTGAAAAAGGTGGTGGTCTCAGCACCCGTCAAGGACGGTGATGCCGCAAATATTGTTTATGGCGTGAACCACGAAACCTATGAGGCTGGTCGGCACAGGATTGTCACAGCGGCGAGCTGTACGACCAACTGCCTTGCGCCGGTTGTAAAAGTCATACACGAGAACCTGGGCATCAAGCACGGGTCAATAACGACAATCCATGATGTAACAAACACCCAGACTATCGTGGACCGACCCGCCAAGGATTTGCGCCGGGCGCGCTCGGCGTTGAACTCGCTGATCCCGACAACCACCGGCAGCGCGACGGCGATCACGCTCATCTATCCAGAATTGATCGGCCGTCTGAACGGCCACGCAGTCAGAGTACCGCTCCTCAACGCATCTCTGACGGACTGCGTATTCGAAGTTGAGCGTGAAACGACACCAGAGGAGATTAATGCGCTCTTCCAGACTGCAGCCAAAGGTGAGCTGAAAGGTATCCTTGGCTACGAAGAACGCCCGCTCGTCTCGACCGACTATACCAATGATGAACGTTCCGGCATCGTGGACGCACGATCGACCATGGTGATCAACGGTACACAGGTGAAGGTTTACGTCTGGTACGACAACGAAATGGGGTACGCACATCGCCTTGTCGATGTGGCGTTGATGGTGGGAGCTTCAGTGTGACAGACATATCCGCTCGACCCGAGGGGCTGTCAGCTTACATCGCGGTCACGGCGACGTATTGGGCATTTATGCTGACCGATGGTGCGCTGCGAATGCTCGTGCTTTTGCACTTCCATACGCTCGGGTTTACGCCCGTGCAGCTCGCTTACCTCTTTGTGCTCTATGAGATCGCCGGAATGGTGACAAACCTCTGCGCAGGGTGGATCGCCGCTCGGTTTGGTTTGACCTCCACCCTCTATGCGGGCCTCGGCCTTCAGGTATTGGCGCTTCTGGCGTTGGCCCAACTCGATCCGACATGGGCGGTTGGTCTCTCAGTGGCTTATGTGATGGTGGTCCAGGGGGCGAGCGGCGTCGCCAAGGACTTGGCCAAGATGTCCTCAAAATCCGCAGTGAAACTGCTGGCCCCTTCAGAGGACGGCGGGCTGTTCCGCTGGGTCGCCTTGCTCACCGGCTCGAAGAACGCGGTGAAGGGCCTTGGTTTCCTGTTAGGCGCGGGGCTACTGGCCACTATTGGTTTTGTTTGGGCTGTCCTCGGGATGGCTGTGATCCTCGCGGTCATCCTGCTGGCCGTGTTGATCGCGATGCCGCCGGGCTTGCCGAAAGGCCGGAAAGACGCAAAGTTTTCAGAAGTCTTTTCCAAGTCTTCCAACGTGAACTGGCTCTCGGCGGCACGTGTGTTTCTGTTCGGCGCCCGCGACGTCTGGTTCGTCGTGGGCATCCCAATCTACTTCTATGCGGTGCTGTCGGACGGCAGCCTGGCCGGAAACCGGGCGGCCTTCTTCATGATAGGCACCTTTATGGCGGTTTGGGTGATCCTATATGGTTTTGTTCAGGTATCGGCACCGCGATTGCTGAAAGCATCAACGCGGCCCGAGGGTGAGCTGGTGGGTGCGGCCAAGGGGTGGGCCTGGTCCCTTGCGGCGATCCCTGCAGCCCTTGCGTTCACGTCCTTGGCTGCAGATGGCCCTCAAACTTGGCTTACCACTATCTTGGTTGTGGGCTTGCTTGCCTTTGGGGCAATCTTCGCCATCAACTCTGCACTCCACTCCTATCTGATCTTGACCTTTACAAAAGCTGAGCGTGTCACAATGGACGTCGGCTTCTACTACATGGCGAACGCCGGAGGGCGTTTGTTGGGGACTTTGCTTTCCGGGCTCACGTATCAGATGGGTGGTCTTCCCCTCTTGTTGGGTGCAGCGACCCTCATGTTGACGTGCGCCGCCATCTTCGCAGGGTTGCTGCGAGCGAGCTGACCGGCAGACCAAGACAAGGCCGCCATGCTGCAAGTAACCTGCTTCGCTTAGAGTGCGCGTTTATAGGTTGGCTCTGTTCAGGGTTTGGTCCCGATGTGACCGGTTAGCATATTCATATGGCGTCAGATCGGCGAGGCTAGAGTGAGGCCGGTGGTTATTGTGGCCGGCGCGCAATGCCGCAATCATGCGGGGGCATGGCGCGAAGACAGAAACAGGTGCCCGTTCAGGCATTCCCCGCGCATCCGAGCGTTGAACCTTTCGACGAGACCATTTTGCATCGGCTTGCCAACCAGAAAATTCTGGGCTCAAGCGCCACATCTCATTGCTCAACGCCCATAGCTGGAACGCGCCTTTGCCTAGATGGATTCTACGCCAAGATGTGGCTGATCATCGACCTCGGACCCGAACCCACCTTATGATGTGCAAAGCCGCGCTGCTTCCGCGCCATAAGCTTTCCAGCGTTCCCAGAAGGCTTCGTTCGACGCGTTGTCCGATTGGCGAACCTCTTGAAGCGCGTGGGGGTCGTCAAAATAGGATGCGCCACGTCTCTGATCGACATCGCTTAACCTTTGGTCCGCCACTGCCTGAACGCATCCACACCGGGTCGAGCTTGCCGCGCGGCGATCGCTTGCCATGCAGGCGCGCGAAATAGGCCCGCTCGCAAACAATACAGGGGTTGTTGTTGTCGGGGCCGCCACATACCGGACGGGCGGGTCTCGCCGCCCACCACAGGCCACCAGCGCAAACATCAAAAAAAGCAGGATCGAGATCCGTACCATTTCACACACCTCATTGCACAGCGGTCATTTTTTGCCGCTCATTTACTGCTGGGCGAAGTATGCCGGATCACAGCGCTTCGGGCAATCACGTCTATGTGTGAAAGACCGGGTGGATCAGCTGAACCACCAACGTTCTGCCATCCGGTAGTTGTCAAGCGGCCAGTGTTGGCCGATGCGCGCCGGGAGTCCGACATCCTTGCTGAGGATCTGCGCAGGATCATTGTCATCCGGTAGGCAGTGAAAGTCGGCCCTTGGCAGCATTCGCGGCCTATCTCGCACATCGGCTGTGTCGACTAGATGCTCATTTAATGCTTGCACACGAACGTCTTCGGCGGGAACCGAAACAAGCTCGACCATGTCGAACCAGCCCGCCGCATCCCCTTTGTAATGGTTGTCTACCCGCTCAACCAAAAGATGTTGGCCGGGGTTGAACTGTCGCAAGCGATAAAGCCCGGTTCCAACCCCTAGATCACGCCGGGATTCATCGGCGGGTTGGATCACGTGATCAGGTCCGCCAAGACGAAATGGCAGATTCGGGTCACCTGCTCGCAAGGCAATGGCGACGCGACCATCCTGCAGCGTTTCAATCCTTTCGAAACCCCCGCGCCGCCCGATCGAGGCGACCACATCCTCTGATCGCAGCGGTTGCCCGTCGTGGAAGATCACATCGTCACGAAGTTCAAACACCCAATTCCGGCCCGCCGCATCGGAGGTCCAGCTTCTCGCCAGTTCACTGCGCAGTGTACCATCCGCAGCGATTTCGGTCAGCGTATCGAACAGGATCCCCTGTCCGGCCACCCGCATGAAAAGCCCTGAGGCGGGATCGGCCCAGCTGTCGGTCCGCGCGGCCCCTGACAGGGCGGCACGCAACCGGCCACCGCGCTTGGGCGCCGCCGAAATGCCCGTCGCCGCGAGAACTGCGGCGGCAGCACCAGAGGCAAAAAGGGCACGGCGATCAAGGCGTTTCATCGGCCTGAAATCCTGTCCATGACACGAACCAATTCCGCGCTGATGCCTGGTTCGGACAAGGCATGCCCGGCGTAACGCACCATCTTCAGATCGCCGCCCGGCCACGCTTTAGACAGCGCGTAGGCCGAATCCGGCGGGCAGATCATGTCATAGCGGCCCTGCACGATTGTGCCCGGAATATGTTTGATCCGACCCGCATGGGCCAAGATCTGGCCGTCAAATTCCAGAAAGCCTGCATTGCTGAAATAGTGGTTCTCCAGCCGCGCAAAAGCGCGAGCATATTCACTGGGCGCCTCGCTGCCAAGACCTGTGGAATGAATCGACGCCAGGGCATTTTCCCAAGCCGACCAGGCCCGCGCAAACCGGGTTTCCGTCACCATGTCGCCGGAAAAGAGCCGCCTGTTGTAAGCCGCAATGAGATCGCCGCGTTCATCTTCCGGGATTAGCCCCACGAAACGCTGCCAGACTTCCGGCCAGAACCGACCAGCGCCGCCGCCATAGAACCAGTCAAGTTCGGATTGCGTCATCAGGAAAACGCCGCGCAGAACAAGATGGCGTACCCTGTCCGGATGGGTTTCGGCGTATATAAGCGCCAGTGTCGCACCCCAGGACCCACCAAAGACGATCAGGGCGTCGATATCCAGCGTTGTACGGATCAGTTCGATATCTGAAACAAGATGCCACGTCGTATTGTTGGTGACCGAGGCGTGCGGCCTCGATCTTCCGCAGCCGCGCTGATCAAAGAGAATAATCCGGTAATAGTTCGGATCGAAATAGCGCCGCATCGCCGGGCTGCAGCCGCCGCCCGGACCGCCATGCAGGACAATGACCGGCACGCCCGTAGGGTTGCCGCATTGCTCCACATAGACTTGATGCCCGTCGCCCACATCCAGCATCCGCTGATCGAAAGGATCGACCGGAGGATACAGGTATTGAACTGCGCGCTTTTGATCCAGATTTTTGTCCATTACAGACCTACATAAGTCATCTGGGCGAAAAGAGCATATGGAGATTGAAATGCAAATGGATCAATCGACCGTTGACCCCCGGGAAATCACAAAATTTGAGGCGATATCGGCCGAATGGTGGGACCCGAACGGGAAATTCAAGCCCCTGCACATGCTGAACCCTTGCCGACTCGATTACATCACGGCGCAGATCGCCGCTGAGTTCGATCGGGATCTGACCGCGCCAAGCCCTTTTTCAGGTCTCCGATTGCTGGACGTTGGATGCGGCGGTGGGCTTTTGTCGGAACCGATGTCCCGTCTCGGGGCCGACGTCGTTGGGGCCGACGCAGCAGAAGGCAATATTCCTGTCGCTCAAGTCCATGCGCAACAATCCGGCCTTAGCATCGACTATCGTCACATCACCGCCGAAGCGCTGGCTGAACAGGGCGAGCTGTTCGATATCGTGCTCAACATGGAAGTGATCGAGCATGTGGCGGACCCGCAGGTTTTTCTGAATGCCTGTAAAACGCTTTTGAAGCCGGGTGGTCTGCTGATTTGCTCTACCCTCAATCGCACGCCGAGATCCTTTGCCGCCGCGATCGTGGGTGCTGAATACATCATGCGCTGGCTGCCGAAAGGAACGCATGAATGGTCAAAGTTCATCACCCCGGAAGAGCTTTTTGGCCTGCTTTCTGCAGCCGGTGTCGATCCCGTGGATCGCAAAGGGTTTGTCTTCAATCCCTTCACATGGGGATGGTCCCTTTCGGACAGGGATTTGGCGGTCAATTACGTGACCACAAGCATCAATAGCGCTGGTTAGAACCCGTTTCTTACTCCCTCGGATAACCGGTCATCTCAAGATAGCCGCGTCCGGTGTGGCTGCCATCAAACCGAATTGGGCCCTCCCAATAGGGGAAAGAGGTGCCCATCCAGCTTTGCGGGTTCAGGGGGGATGTGGTCACGTCCAAACCCTCCTGAGGCAAATGCACGCGCCAGCGCACCGGGATCATCCGTCCAGCGACCTCGGTCTCTTCCAATGGTGTCAGACGCAGAGCACCGTCGCCGTAAGGTGTGGTCGTCCCGTCCGGTCTGATCCATGTCGCCGAGGTGAAGTGGCTGCTGTCAGTGCTGCGCAGTCCAAATCCCATCATCCGCGCGCCATCCGCGAAGCTTAGCGAAAACCAGTCCCAGCCTGCCTGATTCTCTGACAGGGGCTGCGAGGACCATTCCCGATCAAGCCAACCCTGGCCTGTCACCTCAACCGGACCCGTTGGCAGTACGATCACGCCCGAAACCTCATAGAACGGCTGGGAGTAATAGTAGCTCGCCTGCCCTTCCGCGGATTTGACCGAATATCCGGCCTTTCCCTGCAGTACCAAAGGGCCTTTGGCCGTAAGATCGAGATCGTAGCTGAAGTCACGCCCGCGCGCCGACAGGTTGAGTGCATCAAATGGATCGCCCTTAGTCGCGACGCTGCGCATTTCCCAATCGTCGATGAAGGCGCGAAACGGATCTGTATCGACCCCGGCACTGCCAACGCCCCCGCGGCCCAACCGTTCCGCGTGATGGTGACGATTGGCCGACGTTAGGCCCGCATGCCCCATCCAAAGCTGCGGCGTTGCCCAGCCTTCGCCGTCTTCGGGTTTCATCGCAGACCGAAAAAGCGTCCATTGCACGCCGTAATCCTGCCCGTCTGCACCCGTTAGCGTTGCGGTCAGATACCACCATTCGATGCGGTAAGGCGGGTGGGCCGCGTGGTCCTGCGGAAAGACCAGCGCGCGGTCGGGTGACGGTGTCGCGAAACCTTCGGCGCTGGTTCCGAGCCCCGCAAAGCCTTGTGCCCCGAGCACGCTTGGCCAAATCAACATCAGAAAAAGGATTCTAGCGATCACTGGCGAAACTCCGCAACAATGCGGCATTGGGCAACCGCGTGAGGCGCAGGACCGGCCAGAGGGCTGCCAGAGTTGCTGCGATCAACGCCCAAAGACCCAGCCATGCCCAATCCGATGGAAAGATGGACATTGGAAGGCGCCAGCCAAAGGCTTGAACATTGACAACCTCCAACAAGACCCACGCGAGGCACAATCCGACCGGCAACGCCATCGCCCATGTCAGCAATGCCAGAAGGGCCGTTCGAAGCAGTTCGAAACGCGCAAGCCGTCGGGGCGGCTGACCCAGTGCCCAGACCGGCGCGATCTGCGGCAGACGCATGGCCGACAATGTCAGCAGGCTCGTCAACATCGCAAAGGCCGCCACGGCGAGCGTGAGTATGTTCAGTGCACCGGTAATCAGGAATGTTTGTTCGAAGACGCGCATAGAGAATGCTTTCACATCGGCCTGATTGACAAAGCTCGCCGGTGGAAGATCGAACCTGTCTACGACATCTCTCGCCAGATCTTCCGCCCGCTCAGGGTCAACGCGCACGGCATATCGCAGGATTTCGGGATCTGGATGGCGCGCTATCAAGGCATCGAACCCGGCAATAACCTGTCCTCGGGGGTTGCCGTAGTCGGAATAGACCCCAACGATTGTTGGGGACCAATCGCTGTCGATCTCGATGGTGTCACCGGGCCAAAGATCGTTCCGTCTGGCCAGTTGTTCATTGATCAGGACCCCAGGCCCATCAGCGAGCGCTTGCCAGACATCCGGGCTTTGATCCAGAAGAGGCCAGTTGTCGCGATAGGTTGCGTGGTCCACAATGCCGTAGATGTCGACGGGCTGGCCTGCCGCGCGGCCCTCGATGGACCATATCGGCAGCAAAGCGTCGGTTTGGGGGCGCAGGTAATCCGCAATTTCTTCAGCCTCGTCTTCAGAACGGGCGGATAGATAAAGCTCGGATGCCAGTCGTTGATCCAGCCAGCCGACAAATGTACCGCGAAATGATCCGACCATCGTGCCGACGCCAACATTCGCCGACAGCGCGAGCAACAGCGCCATCAGTGCCAGCGACAGGGCGGGCACCTGCTGGCGCGTGTCCGCGATAAGCCATTCGGACAGGGGTGTTCGCGCAAAAGATCCAAGCCCGTCAAGCAGCCTGATCATGAGCCCCGGCAGCGCCAGCGCCGCCCCCAGCAACAAGGCGGCGAGGCAGGCAAAACCCGCAAGAAGCGATCCGCCGAAAAAGGCCAGCAAGGCAGCACTGGCAAGAAGCGCCAGCGCGGACAGCGTCTGAAGCCGCAGCATGCGTTCTGAAGCACGTGCCCAGGCGCGGGGCTGGGCCGGGGCCAAAAGCGGCATGCGCGCGACGCGCCACAAGGCCTGCGCCCCTGCCGCAGCGGCACCGGCCAATGTCATGGCCAGGGCCAAAAGCGCCCAAACCGGATCAAAGCGAAGCGTGCCGGAAATCTGCGCACCGTATAGCCCGCGCAGCGTGCCCGCGACATCCGGCAGCAAGGTGGCCGCGATAACGTAGCCCAAAGCCAGTCCCAGAAGCCCCGCAATCAATGCAAATCCAGAAAGTTCAAGCCCAAGGAGTGTTAGCAGTTTCCGCAAGCTGACGCCAAGGGCGCGGAGCGTGCGGAACGTGCTGCGCCTTTGCTCAAAAGCCAGACCGATGGCCGATTGTACGATGAAAAGCCCGACGGCGAATGACAGAAAGCCAAAAGCCGTCAGGTTCAAGTGAAAGCTGCGCGTCAGTTGCGCAAGGTCACTGGTATCATCGGGTGTGACGCGTGTGAGGCGGCTTATCTGGCCGATCGGCGGAAGGCCCACAGGCTGGTTCTCCGCGATCAGCAGATAAGAGATGTCATCGCGCCCCAGGATCCGTTGCGCCGTGCCAATGTCTGTGACGACCGTACCTGGTGCGATGTCAGCGATGATCTGTAGTGGTCGTCCCAGTTCCTGTACTTCAGCCGCCGTTTCCGGCGTGCCGAGCAAAAGACCAGGTTCCGATATGAAGGCTCCCAAATCGACACTGCCGTCAAAGATTGCCGCCAGACCTGCTTGCGGTGGCGCACTGAGCGGTTCGATACCCTGCAAGGTGAGCGTCGTGCCGGGCAGGCGTCCTTCAAGCACCGGCGACACCTGCCAACCCGCCCGGCGGAGGGCGGCGAAATCTTCGGTCGTGATGCTTGAACCGGTCAGGCGATCCAGAGTGCCCTGTCCCATCTGTGCGGCAGCCTTGGCATAGCTGCGTTTGGCTTCCGTATTGATCGCTTGAACGCCGGACCACAGCGCTGTGGCGAGGGCAAGCCCGACGACCAGCGCGATGAGTTGGATGGGATGACGCCGCCAATGCGCGAGAAGCGCTGATAGCGCGACGCGGCTCATGTCAATTGGCCCAATCGCAGATGCAACACGCGGTCAAGCCGCGCGGCGATCATGGGCGAATGCGTGACCATCAGCAGGGCGGCCTGTGTTTCAGTCACCAGCTCCAGCAGCAGGTCGAGCACCTGCCGTGCCGTCGCCTCATCCAGATTGCCAGTGGGTTCATCGGCCAGCACAAGCGCTGGCCGATGTGCGATGGCCCGCCCGATCGCCACGCGCTGCTGCTGTCCGCCCGAAAGCTCTTCGGGGTAGCGGTTCAGGAGATCCGAAAGGCCCAGCCGTCGCGTCAGTTTCGCCTGCCATTCCGGATCGTGCCGCCCGTTGAGCCGAGCCTGAAAGGCCAGGTTTTTCTCAACATTCAGCGACGGGATGAGGTTTAGCTGCTGAAATATGATGCTGACCCGGTCACGGCGCATGTCGGCGCGCTGCTCTTCATCAAGCCCGCTCAGTGCGGCGCCTTCCAGTTCGATGATACCGTCATCCGCCGCATCGAGACAGCCCAGACAATGCAAGAGCGTGCTTTTGCCCGACCCGCTTTCGCCGGTCAGAGCAACGCTTTCGCCCGGTTGCACCTCAAGCGACACACCCTGAAGTACGGGCAGGGTGCCTTCGGCTGTGGTGTAGGATTTGGTCAGATCGCGCGCGATCAGCACTGGCTTGGCTTGGGTCATCGCCACGTCAACCTAGGCGCACCTGATCTCAGTTAAAGGGTGAGGATGTCACACCCGTGCTGCATGGATCAAATCTGGCCCAAAGATCGTATCCGCATGATCCGCCAGATAGATCCGCAGCCACGGCGTATACCGTTCTGGTCTGCGCTTCACGAGTGCCATGAGATCGTGATAATCGACCCACTCCGTTTCCATAACCTCGTCGGTGTTCTTTGTCACACGCAGATCACACGGCGCGCGGGCCAGAAACACGTCAACGACTTCGTGTTCGATCAGACCGTTCCCTACATCCGCCCGGTATTCGAGATGGTGCCTATGCGCAGGGGCCAATCCGGTGATCCCCAGTTCTTCGCGCAATCGCCTGATGGCGCAGGCCGCAGGCTTTTCGTCCCATCGTGGATGCGTGCAGCAGGTGTTCGTCCAAAGTCCTGGTGTATGATATTTACCCAAAGCTCGCCGCTGCATCAGCACCTCCGTGCCCCGGATCACGAATACCGAAACGGCCTTGTGTCGCAGCCCGCGCTGATGCGCTGCCAGCTTTTCAACAGGTGTCAGCGTGCCGTTCACCCAGGCCGGGATCATGATCGTCATACATGCTCCGCACGGACCAAGCCCGTCAGGTGGGCCAGATTCTTCACACCGATCTTCAGATGCGCCAGCGGCCGTGCCTTCACGAGCTTCTTGTTCATGTAAGCTTCGAATGTCAGGCGCTGCACGTCAATATCGTGACAGAGCGACACAAAGCGTTCGCGTCGGTCATCGGATCGATAATATGCGTTCTGCATCGAAGCCAGCACCCGGAAGACGGTCTTGTGTTCGCGCATGAACAATTTGCGCGCCAGTCGCAGGTCTTTAGCACGGCCTGAAGCGAGTGTGGCGGCACATGCCGTCGCAGCGACACGACCGCCCACCATGGCGTAGTAAATCCCCTCACCCGATGATGGGGCGACCACCCCCGCTGCATCGCCCGCCAGCACAACATCCTTGCCATTGTCCCAGCGATCCATCGGTTTCAGCGGAATGGGCGCGCCTTCCTTGCGCAGCGTTTCACAGTTCGAAAGACCTGAGGCCATGCGCAAAGCGGCCGTCGCGTCCTTGAGGTTCACGTCCGGGTTTTCCGTGCCCATGCCCACACTCGTCGTGCCACCATGCGGGAAGACCCATCCGTAAAAATCAGGCGAGATTGCACCGTCATAGATCACGTCGCAGCGCAATGGATCGTATGTGGCCGTTGCCTCAGGCGCCTTGATGATCTCGTGATAGGCGAAGACCAGCGGCACCTTGTCGGCTCCTTCCACCTCGGCCAGACCGACCCGGCTTTTGGCCCCATCCGCACCTATGATCAACTTGCAAGGCAGGGCGCGTTCTTCGCCGCTGGCCTTGTCGCGGTAGATCACGGCGGTTCCGCTCTCCCTATCGACCCTGACGAAAGTGCCCACGAAATACTTGGCCCCGGCCTTTACGGCCCGCTCTCGCAGGAAAGGGTCGAAATCCTTACGATCGACCATCCCGACAAAACCGTTCTCGATCGGAATGTCGACCTGACGCCCGGTGGGAGAGATCATGCGCGCAGTGTTGACCTTTGTCAGCAGTTGCTCTTCCCCGATGTGGAAGTCCTGCATCAGGCGTGGCGGAATGGCGCCGCCACAGGGTTTGATCCGGCCTTCGCGGTCCAGCAGGGCGACCTTGTGGCCCGATCTGACCAGATCCTCGGCGGCTGTGGCCCCGGCAGGGCCTCCGCCCACGACGACGACATCATACATATCTCATTCCCCCGGCACCAAAGTTGCATTGGGGCGCCCGCGTTCCATAACGCGCATCGCCAGATAGGCGGCGGCCAGAAACAGCCCCGCCTCGAATATGAAAACGGCCGCGAAGGCGTCCGCGTCGGGCAATGTGCGCCGTGCCATATCGACGAAGAATGCCCCGGTCAGTCCGCCGAAGCCTGCGGCAATGGCTTGGGCAGCGCCCCACAGGCCCATCCGTGTACCTTCACGTTGTTCGCGTCCCTGTCCGGCCAGCCCCATCATCGATCCGATGGCAGCGACCGCGAAAACACCGTTGAAAAAACCAAGGCCCATGACCGCAGCCACCAGCGGCGCGCCTGGGCCCATCTGGCCAAGCATGGCGATCCCGCACAGCATCAGAGCGGATCCTAGGCAACCTGCGATCACCCAGCTTTTCAGCGATCCTTTGCCAAGGCCCGTGGCCATGATGCCCACCAGCACCATACCGACGAACACACCGCCGTTTTGTACACCCGAAAGGGATGTCGACTGACCCGGCGTGAAGGCAAAAACCAGACCTGCGTAAGGTTCAAGGATCAGTTCCTGCATGAAATAGGCTGTCATCGACAGGAACACGAAAAGGGTGAAGTTTCTTGCCTCACGCTCTGCCCATATCTCGGCCATGCCCTGCAGGAAGGGCATCGGGTCTGGTTCTGCCCGCGCGACCACATTGGTTTCGATGCCTGCCGTCGCCAGCACTGTCAGTCCGACGGCAGCCAGAACAACCGTCCAAACGATCCGCATGAGCAATTCGGGCGAGTATGGATCCAGCATCGCGCCGACAACACCCGCCGTTACAGCGATCCCGGCGATCATCATCAACCAGGTGATCGTCGCTGCCGCTGCCCGCCGGTTCGGCGCCGTCGCTGTCGCCAGCAACGCGAGCAAGGAGGTTCCCGAGGCCCCAACCCCAAGGCCAATCAGGGCATAAGCAAAGATCGACAATGCCATCCCTGCCGCAAAGCTCTCAGCCAAAACGATGATCGCGTAGGAGGCCAAAACAGCGCCAAGCCCAAGCGCGCCCATCCCGCCGACGATCCAAAGCGTCCTGCGCCCGCCCGTATCGCTGAGAAACCCCCAATTTGGTCGTGTGATCTGTATGCCATAATGCAGCGCCACCAGCAGACCGGGCAAAACCGCAGGCAAGGCCAGTTCAACAACCATCAGCCGGTTGAGCGTTGAGGTTGTGAGCACCACAATCGCCCCGAGGCACATCTGAACAAGGCCGAGCCTAATGATCGAAAGCCAGGACAGCGTCATGAAAGCCCCCTGAGCGCGAAGGCAGTGATCATCATGCCACTCACATAAAGCAGGACGCCCGTGCCGTTGTACCAGGGCGCCTTCGCTTTGGGGTTGCGGAACATGATGCGCATGGCCCAGAATTGCGCGGCCAGCACGGCGCCAACAGCCATGGCGTGGAACGGTCTGTTCCAACCGATCAAAAGGGCGATGACCGCCATCTGCGGCAGGCTCATCATGATGCAGGCCACTTGTGCGGCGCGGCGCGGTCCAAGAGTGACGGGCAGGGAATTTACACCCGTTTGCCGATCGCCCTCCAGCGCCTTGAAATCATTGAGTGTCATGATCCCGTGCGCCCCCAGTCCGTAAAGCAGGGCGATGGCAAGCACCTCGATCCGCGGCGCGCCAGCGCTAAGCACAGCGGCACCTGTGATCCAGGGCAGGCTTTCATAGCTGAGGCCCACGAGGCCCGGCCCCCACCAACCCGACCGCTTCAGGCGCACTGGTTCCGCTGAATATGCCCATGCGGCGAGCACCGCCAAAACCGTAGCGCCAAAGCCCCAGGGCCCAAGCGGCCAGGCGATCAGGAGCGCAAGCAGCGACATCGCCAAAGCGATCCAAAGACCCCACCGCCCAGGCACAAGGCCCGACGGGATTGGGCGGCCCGGTTCATTGATTGCGTCCACATGACGGTCGCACCAATCGTTCGCAGCCTGGCTCATCCCGCAAACGACGGGGCCAGCCAGAACGACGCCCAAAAGCACAAGATACCAACGCTCTGCCGGGGCGACCCCGGAAGAGATCACGCCGCACAGATAAGCCCACATTGGTGGGAACCACGTGATCGGTTTGATCAGGCGCAGGGCCGCAGCAGGCTCGGGAAAACGGCGCGACTGTATGGAGGACGTGACATCCATGTGTAAACTATGTCTGACACTTTGAGTCGTGTCCAGCCGCTTGACGCGGGCCGCAACCATCCGCCGCAGGGCTTCAAGCTTCCTTCAAACTAGTTTGCTATTCAGAGCATGCTGGCGACCCGTATGAACAAAGGGTCATTCTCATGGGCACAGAAGGTGCAAGCAACGACGGTGCAGATCGCTCGGGCGATGGTGCAGACCGTTCGGAAACTTCCGTAGGCGAAACCACGCGTGAAAATGTTGATCGCGCCATGTCCGATGCGCGTGATCAGGCGCCGGCCAATGAAAATGCGGCACCAACGGCAGAAGATTATGCCGCCAGTCAGGAACGCCTTGCCGCAGAAGGCCAGCAGGCCAAAGAGCGGTTCGAACAGCAGGCCGTCGAGGTCGACGCACCTGATCCGGAGGCCATCGCCGAAGATATCATCGCCGATAACACGCGAACGCAGAACGCGAGACGTGGACAAGATCCCGTGACAACGACCGACATGCAGGGCGTTGCGGCGGATATTGTTGATGTTGCCCGAACGGATCCCGCACTTGGCGGTGATGTCTACAATGCAGCATCCGAGATGGTCGATGCCGAACAGCTTGAGGCGGCCGTGAACGCCGAGCTTCAGAAAGAACACCTGGCCGACGCGGCCTTGTTGGGCGATGCGACACCCGAACCTGTTGATATGGCCGAAGCCAGTGCAATGGCCACCGACTTGATCGAAGCGCACACCCACACCCACGGCACACGGGCCGGCACGACCCGGACCACGTTCGACGTAAACTCGCTGGCCTACGATATCGAGCAGCTGGCTGAAACCAATCCGTCAATGGCCGTGGCCGTTCGAACCGAAGTGGCTGCGCAATTGAACGGCGCACAAGCCTCTGACCTGAACCGGATCGTCAGCGGTGACGCCACGATCGCGGAAAACATCGAGATTGCACTTGAGAACCCGATTGACGGGATCATCGGAGCTGGCAAAGGCATCGTGAATGGCTTCTCCGCGATCGCCGAAATTTTTGCCAGAGGCTCTGCAATGGAAGCAGCAGGGCACCAGTATCAGGCAGCGGGCTATGCGTCTCTTTTTGGCAATGACGAACGGGCTGCCGAGCATATCGAATTGGCTGAAGGCATGCACGACGCCGCAATGAACGAGGATTTCGTCCCTGAATTCGCCATCGACAATCGCGCCCAGCAGGGCGGCGAAACGATCGGTTTCGCCATCGACGTCGCGATGGCAGGTAAGGGCATCATCACCGGCGGTGCCCGGATGCTCGCCGGAAGTGCAGATGAACTGGCCGAGTTGGGCGCGAGACAGCTGGATGAGGTCGCGGGTGCAGCCGATAATATCGCGGACGATATGATCAGGTTGGGCGACGATGTACCTAACCGAACTCAGACCCGCACGGCGCCCGATCAGGCAGATCTTGATCCGGACGATATCGAACGTTTCGGTTATAATCACGAGCAAGGCCGCCCTGACATGGCTGAAGGTGTCGGAACTGCTCGCGCGAATGAAGTCATTGATGGCGAATTCCGCTTGCCAGGCGACGATGATTTGGGCGTTGATTTCTATGTGGATGACGTGCCAGTCAGCCTGAAAGGTCCATTGATCAATTCGGCAACCGGCGATGCGATCCAGATCCGCGATGGCATGGTGGACGGCCTCGCCAATTCGGTCCTGAAAGACATGCGGATCAATACGGCGACAGACACGATCGTTGTCGATACGATGAATATGTCGCCATTGCAGCGCGAACGCCTCAGAAATGCTATTGAGGAAGGCGTCGCTGCGATGGAGAATGGCGGCAAGAACGTGATCTATCTGGAGTAATCATGGCCCATTCGATCCTCGAATACGGTGACCGGCATCTGACCATGCGTGACATGGACCTGCTTGAGGTGCTTGAGTTTATGGCTGGTCAGCTCGGTCCGGCGCCGGAACCGGACCTGGCCTTCCTGCCGGACTTTCTGGCAAGCGACATGGTGCATGTTTCGGGCGGAATAGATCCTGATCTGGGTGCTCATCTCAAGGACGACGCTGCGCGTGCGGCTTTTATCAACTTGACCAACAAGACAGCCGAAGCCGTCCACGATCATCCGCGTCGGAACAAGATTGTTGAGCGTCTGGAAGCGTTGCGTGGTCTGGTCGAGGGCACGCCAAGCCCGGCCTGATCTTCAGCCGCCTTTGTGCAGCAACCCGTATTTGCGCAGCTTCACGTAGAGGCTTTGCCTTGAGAGGCCCAGCATTTCGGCGGCTGCAACGCGGTTGTTCCGGGTCAGCTGAACGGCTGTTTCGATGCACATCTTTTCGACCACATCGGTTGTTTCGGCCACGATCTCTTTCAAAGATGCCGAGCCGACCAGATCCATCACGCTTCGGCTGGGGTCGGCCAGGGTCTGCGCCCCCTGCGAGGCTGGAATGGCGCGCACAGGCTCCATCCGGTTCACATCCCGGACAATCAGACCGACCGATACGTTGCCCTCGTCCTCAAGACGCACGGCCGACATCTCGACCGCCGACTTCGCCCCAAGCGCGTTGACCATCTTGGTGGCATAGCTGCGCATCTGTCCCGCGCGCTCTGCATTGTCCAAAAGAACACCAAGATCTATCTGTCCTCGTGCGAGATAGTCGCTTAGCGATTTTCCGACCACATCAGACAAATGCGCGCCGCCCACCAGGTCCAGCATCGCGTCGTTGACCGATAGGATCGCGCCCTTTGGGTCCATGAAGACAACCGCATCGCTGGTCGCCTTGAAAAGGCTCGCCGCTGAGGTCGCGGTCCCATCAGGGCTCACGCCGCCTTTGCGGTCGACATAAAGACGACACATCAGGATCCTCTGACCACCGGCCCGGAAGACGACCGGTTTGATCTCAATGTCTCGCCGGGTCCGCGACACGCGGACGCCCACGGGCTGCGCATCATCTGATAGCGTCGCATTCAGCAGGCTTTCCGTCAGTTCCGATGCCGCCCGTTCCGAGAACAGCTTGGCAAAGGTCGCACCGATCAGCGCATCGCTGCGCATACCCAACAGCGTCGCCGCAGTCTCATTCACGTCCTCAATCCGACCTGACTGGGTCGACACGAATACAACCGCATCTTCCACATTGGCCAGCATTACACGGAAGCGCGCATCAAATTCGCGCCGCGCTTCATACCCTTGCTCAAGCGCGATTTGCGCCTGGACCAGTTGCTGTTGGGTCTCAGCAATTGGCCTCAGATCCCGCCCCAGAAGCAGGACGGCATCTTCCTGGCCGAACCGATGAAACGTATAGCGCACCGGATACTGCCAGGCCGCATTGTCGCGGTGGTTTAGCTCAAGCGGTTTGGTCTGTTCGATTCCGCTCAGATACGCTGAGTGCGCCTCTTCGAACTTCACCACGCTTTCGCTCGTCAGGAAATCCGTGACCGGGCGTCCTTCCCAATGCCGCAGATTTCCGAACGTGTCGTCGCTCTGGTTCAGGACCACCGACAGGATTGTGCCACTGGCAGCCAGAACAAGTGCGATGTCCGACGCGGCGCCGATGATGCTGCTGAGAAACTCAGGTTCTATCAAGGGGACCGAACCGCTTGTCCAGAACGTGCTGCCGCCGCTGGTCATATTAGCTACCGTCCAAAGCCTTGCACCGCTTGGTGCAGACTGCCACCACTTCTTTAACCGTATTTGTCACCAGATCGACGCCCGTCTTCTCCCTAATCCCATCGGCCTTACCCGACAGCGGACCGCCCAAGGCAAGTACCGGCACCGGTTCAACAGATGAACGAAGCGATTTAACGGTTTTGGTGATGGTTTCAAGGGCAGCCAAGCGGGCGCAACTAAACAGGACCATATCCGGCGCATCGTATGACAGACGGTCCTGCAGCATGTCTTGGGTTTCACAAAACGATATTTTTACATCGCATCCCAAACGCCGCAGCTGCGCACCGGCAACGCTGGCACCCAGAAAGTGCTGTTCACCATCCGGGACAATGATCAATGCGCTCAGACGTGTGGCGTCGTATATCGGCAGCTGCGGGATCTCTGCCGCCGCCTCCGAAAGCAGATTTTGCAAGCGCAGTGCGCCAATCGTCACCGTCGCAAAGTCGATATCCGACCGCATCCAGTCTTCGCCCAGCCGCTGTGCAGCCTCTGGTACATATAGATCGATGATCGCGTCCGTGGTCAGGCGGTATCCCCGCAACTGGTCCAGCACCAGCATCGCATCAAATTGTCGGGGGTCGATGATCACCCTAACCAAATAGTCCAGAATGAACTGCCGCGTTCCCGTCGTGCCCGGACCTTGCCGGTCGCGCAAGACCGAGATGACCTGCGAAGCCAACCCGTCTACATCAGAACGTGCGAAGGGGTCGTGCCTTTCCATGCCATTTGTGTCGTCTCGGGTCACAGTGTTCTCCAATCGAACAGACCGCCAAGAACAACTCTCGCGCATCAGAGTCGCTGATGGGGCAAAGTCTCTGCCTCACGCCGCAATATGTCAATCATATTTGACATTTTTGCGCCACAAGTGGGGCGGTAAGATCGAATTCCTGCAAAAAACACGAGAATAAGTTCAAAAACATAAGAAAACGCGAGACGTGTAAGGCAAACTAGCCACTCATCAAAGATCAAAATGTGTAACTTTTAATTGACACTTGGGCGGGCTCGGCGCAGTTTTGATGCGACAGGAGATGTGAGGGCCACCCTGATGTCCAAGCGGACACTTACCGAAAACAACAGGCTCGGACTCTACACCGAGGAAGAGCGCGCCCGCAGGGATGCGACCATCTGGACATCCGTCCAGGGCGTTTTGGCTCCACTCCAATTCCTGGTCTTCTTAATCTCACTCGGTCTGGTTTTGCGCTACCTTTCCACGGGCGAAGGATATGGCATCGCGACATGGTCAATCATCGTCAAGACGGGCCTGCTCTACACAATCATGGTCACTGGCGCGATCTGGGAAAAAGTTGTTTTTGGTCAATACCTTCTGGCTCCGGCCTTCTTCTGGGAAGACGTCTTTTCCTTCTTGGTGATCGCGCTGCACACCGCCTATCTTTGGGCGTTGTTCACCGACGCTCTGGCCCCGGTCGAACTGATGCTATTGGCGCTTGCCGCTTACGCCGTCTACGTGATCAACGCCGCGCAATTCGTCCTTAAACTGCGCGCAGCGCGGTTGCAGATGGCCACCGCAGAGGTGGCGGCATGACCGAGCTTGCGCCGCCCCCTCAAAGCACCGGATGCCGCAATGCGCCGATTCTCAAACAACGCGGCCAGCGCGAGGTGTTCTGCGGTCTGACCGGAATTATCTGGCTGCATCGCAAGATGCAGGATGCGTTCTTCCTCGTGGTCGGCAGTCGGACCTGCGCCCATCTCCTGCAATCCGCCGCTGGCGTGATGATTTTCGCCGAGCCTCGCTTCGGTACGGCGATCCTTGAGGAGACGGATCTGGCCGGTCTTGCTGATGCCCAGCTCGAACTCGATCGCGTCGTCGATGAACTGCTGGCCCGCCGCCCGGACATTCGCCAGTTGTTCCTGGTCGGCTCTTGCCCCTCCGAGGTGATCAAGCTGGACCTCGCTCGGGCCGCAGAACGGATGACCGAGCGCCATGCGCCCTCGGTCCGTGTGCTGAACTTCTCGGGCTCGGGCATTGAGACGACCTTCACCCAGGGCGAAGATGCCTGTTTGGCCTCCATGGTGCCTGTCTTGCCCGCGACCGACGAACGCCAATTGCTGTTGGTTGGCGCGCTTCCCGATGTGGTCGAAGAACAGGCCCTGTCGCTGCTGGCGCAGATGGGCGTTTCGGCGCGCGTATTGCCTGCGCCCCGCGCCGATAGTGATCTTGGCATCGGTGAAAACACCTTGTTTGCCCTTACGCAGCCCTTCCTGGGCGACACGCATGCCGCCCTTGAACGGCGCGGCGCGCGCCATATCCCGGCGCCCTTCCCCTTTGGGGAGGAGGGCACGACAGCCTGGTTGCGCGCCATCGGCCATGAGTTTGGCGTTGATGAGGATATCTTCGCCCGCGCCACCGAAGCGCCCCGCGCCCGTGCGCGCAAAGCCATTGCCCAGGCTTCCGATGCGCTGCGCGGCAAGAGCATCTTCTTCTTTCCCGACAGCCAACTTGAAATCCCGCTGGCCCGCTTCCTGACCCGCGAATGCGGCATGGAGGCCGTCGAGGTAGGTGCGCCTTTCATCCACAAGGGCATCGTCGGCCCGGATCTTGACCTGTTGCCCGAAGTGCCGACGCTTTCCGAAGGACAGGATGTCGACCTTCAGCTTGACCGCTGCCGTGCCGCGCGCCCGGATCTGACGGTATGCGGCCTCGGTCTTGCCAACCCGCTCGAAGCCGAAGGTCTCGCCACCAAATGGGCGATCGAGCTGGTCTTCACACCGGTGCATTTCTACGAACAGGCTGGCGATCTTGCCGGGCTCTTCTCGCGCCCGATCCGCCGTGCCGACATGCTGGCCTTGGACGGTTCTGCTGCTTCTCCGGGTCAAAAATATCCCGGGGGTTTGGGGTCTGGCCCCCATGCAGGGCGGCCATGAAACTGACCGTCTGGACATATGAAGGCCCACCCCATGTCGGCGCCATGCGCGTGGCCACAGGCATGAAGGGCCTTCACTACGTCCTGCACGCCCCGCAGGGCGACACCTATGCCGATCTCCTCTTTACAATGATCGAGCGCCGCGATCACCGCCCGCCGGTAACCTACACCACATTCCAGGCGCGTGATCTGGGCAGCGACACTGCGGATCTTTTCAAGAAGACGTTGCAAGACACCTACGAACGCTTCCAGCCCGAAGCATTGATCGTAGGGGCATCCTGCACGGCGGAGCTTATCCAGGATGATCCTGGCGGGATGGCAGAAAACATCGGCCTGCCGGTGCCGACAATCCCCCTGGAACTGCCCAGCTATCAGCGCAAGGAAAACTTCGGTGCGGATGAGACTTTCTTTCAGATCGTGAAGGCCCTGGCCCGCCCGGCAGAGCGCACCGCGCAGATCAGTGCCAATCTGATCGGACCGACTGCGCTCGGTTTCCGGCATCGCGACGACATCACCGAAGTCATCACGCTCCTGAGCGACATGGGCATCAGCGTCAATGTCGTAGCGCCCATGACGGCCTCCCCAAGCGACATCGCCCGGATGGGGGCTGCGCATTTCAACGTGCTGATGTACCCCGAAACGGCTGAAAGTGCCGCACGCTGGATGGAACGCGAACTGGGCCAGCCTTACACCAAAACCGTGCCGATCGGCGTTGGTGCCACCAGGGACTTCGTGGCGGAAGTCGCTAAGATTGCCGAGGTAGCACCTTACCTCGACGAAAGTCGGCTGCGTCTGCCTTGGTACTCGAAATCCGTCGACAGCACGTATCTGACCGGCAAGCGTGTTTTCATTTTTGGCGACGGAACCCATGCCATGGCAGCCGCCCGCGTCGCGCGGGACGAGATGGGGTTCGAGGTGGTCGGGCTTGGCTGCTACAACCGCGAGCTGGCCCGTTCGCTTCGCAAGCTTGCCAAAGCGTACGGCGTCGAGGCGACCATCACGGACGATTATCTTGAAGTCGAACGGGTGATCGAAGCGCTGCAGCCCGAAATGATCCTTGGCACGCAGATGGAACGTCACATCGGAAAGCGCCTGGGCATTCCCTGCGCGGTGATCTCTGCGCCGGTGCATGTGCAGGACTTCCCCGCGCGCTATTCGCCCCAGATGGGAATCGAAGGGGCAAATGTTCTGTTCGATACGTGGGTGCATCCGCTGGTCATGGGGCTGGAAGAGCATCTGCTGCATATGTTTCGGGACGATTTTGAGTTTCATGATGCAGCGGGGCCTTCGCACCATGGCGGCCACGCGCCTGCGGCGCGCGGGGATGGGGGCGCTGCCCCCCGGCCTGCAGCCTCCCCCCGGGATATTTCAGACCCAGAGAAGACAGGATCAGAGGTAGGAGGGGACGTAATCTGGCTGTCGGATGCGGAAAAGGAACTGAAGAAGATCCCGTTTTTCGTGCGCGGCAAGGCGCGGCGTAACACTGAAACCTTCGCGACCATGAAGGGCGTGAGCGAGATCTCTGTCGATACGCTTTATGAGGCAAAGGCCCATTATGCGCGATGATCTGCAAATAAGCGGTTGCCTGCCTGGATACCGGGTGGTCATCATGACGTTGGACAGCCATGCGGCTGGACCTGCCAACCGGGCCATGAGCAAGCTGTCGAAGGACTATCCCGGTCTGTCTGTTTCGGTGCATGCCGCAGCAGAATGGGGGGAATGTCCAGGCGCGTTCGAAGCCGCCGAGGACGCGATCGCCGAGGCTGATATCGTCGTAGCCAACCTTCTGTTCCTCGAAGAACATGTCGCCCGGATCCTTCCTGCGCTCCGCGCCCGCCGGGACACCTGCGACGCTATGATCGGGATCATCGCGGATGCCGAAATCGTCAAGCTGACGCGGATGGGCAGCCTTGACATGATGGCGCCAGCCTCCGGTGCGATGAAATTGATGAAAAAGTTGCGCGGGTCTTCCAAACCTTCCAGCAATTCTGGCGAAAAGAACATGGCGCTGCTGCGCCGACTGCCGAAGATACTGAAGTTCGTTCCCGGTAAGGCACAGGATCTGCGGGCCTGGTTCATGGTCATGCAGTATTGGCTGGGCGGGTCTGACGACAATGTCGAGGCCATGCTGCGTTTCCTTCTGAACCGCTATGCCAAGGACACGGGCTGGACGTCGGCGCCGACGGCGGCCCTGCCGGTCGACTATCCCGATGTGGGCCTCTATCACCCCGACCTGCCGGAACGGATCACCACAAACCCGGACGATCTGCCGGGTGCCAAGGACGGTCTGACCGTCGGGCTGCTGATGATGCGGTCCTACATCCTGAGCTCGGATACGATGCATTACGACGCCGTCATCCGGGCTTTCGAGGCCCGGGGCATCCGGGTTTTGCCTGCCTTTGCCGGGGGGCTGGATGGGCGCCCGGCCATAGACACCTATTTCCAGGACAGGGTTGATGCACTCGTTTCGCTGACCGGCTTTTCGCTGGTGGGTGGTCCGGCCTATAATGACAGCGCGGCTGCGGTTGACGTGCTCAAGGCGCTGGATGTGCCCTACATCGCCGCGCATCCGTTGGAATTTCAGACCCTGGGTCAGTGGGCGGCCAGCGCCTCAGGCCTTGGTCCGATCGAGACAACGATGCTGATCGCGCTGCCAGAGCTTGATGGCGCCACATGTCCCACCGTTTTCGCCGGGCGTCATGGGCCAGAAGGGTGCCTTGGCTGTGCAGGAGGATGCCAACCGGGCATTGAGCCCAAGGCAATGGCGCCTTGCCACGAACGGATCGACGCGCTGGTGCGCAGGACCGAAAAGCAGGCCGGGCTGCGCCGTTCCGAACTGGCAGATCGCAAGGTCGGCGTTGTGCTCTTCGGTTTTCCTCCAAACGCGGGTGCTGCGGGCACGGCGGCCTATCTTGATGTTTTCGAAAGCCTGCTGAACACGCTGCGTCATCTTAAGGCGCGTGGTTATTCGGTGGATGTGCCCGAAGATGTGGCGGACCTGCGCCAAATTGTTCTGAAGGGCAATGCAGGCACATATGGGCAAGAAGCCAACGTGGCCGCCCACGTGCCCGCTGATGCAATTGTCGCGCAGACGCCTTGGCTGGACGATATCGAGGCACAATGGGGTCCAGCGCCCGGCCGTATCCAGTCGGATGGGCGGGGGGTTTTCATCCTTGGGGCGCGGTTGGGCAATGTTTTTGTCGGGTTGCAGCCAACCTTCGGATACGAAGGCGACCCCATGCGCCTGCTCTTTGAGAAGGGCTTTTCCCCGACGCATGCGTTCAGTGCCTTTTACCTTTGGCTGAAAAACACGTTCGAGGCGGATGTGCTTTTGCATTTCGGGATGCATGGGGCGCTGGAGTTCATGCCGGGCAAGCAGGCGGGACCTTCGGGCATCGATTGGCCGGACCGCCTGATCGGTGACATGCCGAACGTCTATCTCTATGCGGCCAACAACCCGTCCGAGGCGACCCTGGCCAAGCGCCGGTCGAATGCCGTCACGATCTCGCACCTGACGCCGCCACTGGCAACTGCGGGGCTTTACAAGGGGTTGGCCGAGTTGAAGGACAGCCTTCAGCGCTGGCGCGCCTTGCTGCCGGAGGATGAGACGCGTGAGGAGATCGCAGCGCTGATCGCCGAACAGGCGGCCTCGGTCGATATGGACGGCACTGCGCCAGATACGCTTTGGCTGCGCCTCTTGGAAACAGAAGATGCGCTGATCCCGGATGGCCTGCACATCGTGGGCGCCCCGCTCAGCGATGCGGCGCGCAAGGAATACCTCGACCTGATGTCCCATGCGGATGAAGAGGCCCGTGCACGGGTCGATCACTTGTTACAGCAGCAAACAGAGCTGGCCGCGCTGATGCGGGCGCTTGATGGGCGCTATACCCCGCCGGTGCCAGGAGGAGATCTGATCCGCAGCACGGAAATTCTCCCGACCGGACGCAACATCCATGCGTTCGATCCGTTCCGGATGCCGACGGAATATGCCTGCCGCGATGGCGCCAAGCAGGCGGAACTTCTGCTGAAGACCCATGAGAGCCTGCCGCGGTCGGTCGCGCTGGTGCTGTGGGGGTCCGACAACATCAAGTCGGACGGGGGTCCGATCGGGCAGGCGCTGGCCTTGATGGGTTGCAAGCCGCGCTTTGACAGCTTCGGGCGGCTGGCAGGCGCTGATCTGATCCCGCTGCAAGATCTAGGGCGACCCCGCATAGATGTGATCATGACCCTGTCCGGGATTTTCCGGGATCTGTTGCCCTTGCAGACGCGGATGCTGGCGGAGGCAGCGCTCAAATGTGCAGAAGCGGATGAGCCGGTGGAGCGGAACTTCATTCGCGCCCATGCGCTGGCCTATGCCGAGAAGATGGGCGTTGACATGAAGACCGCCGCTCTGCGGGTCTTTTCCAATGCGGAAGGCGCCTATGGATCGAATGTCAATCAACTCGTCGATAGCAGCGCGTTCGGGGATGAGGATGAACTGGCCGATGCCTATGAGGCGCGCAAAAGCTTTGCCTACGGCGTCGATGGCAAGGCAGCAGCCAATCCGAAACTGCTCCAGCAGGCGCTGGCGGATGTGGAACTCGCCTATCAGAACCTCGAAAGCGTGGAACTGGGCGTCACAACGGTTGACCACTACTTCGACACGCTGGGCGGGATCGCACGGGCGGTGAAGCGGGCGAGGGGGTCAGATGCAGCGGTCTATATCGGGGACCAGACGCGCGGATCGGCCAAGGTGCGATCACTGCGCGACCAGGTGGCGCTTGAGACGCGCAGCCGCAGCCTGAACCCAAAATTCTTTGAAGGGCTCTTGAAACACGGGCCCGAAGGCGTGCGCCAGATCGAGGCGCATATCACCAACACCGTGGGTTGGTCGGCCACGACGGGGCAAGTGGATCCGTGGGTCTATCAGCGGATCTCGGAGACATTCGTTCTGGATGACGAAATGCGCCAGCGATTGGCCGATTTGAACCCGACAGCGTCGAGCCGCATGGCCAACAGATTGTTGGAAGCTTCGGACCGCGACTACTGGCAGCCGGATGCGGACACGCTCTCGGCACTGCAGGATGCAGCGGACGCGCTGGAAGATCAGTTGGAAGGGATTGCCGCGGAATGACGAATGATCGCGCAAACCACATGACCAACTGGGGGCGCTGCCCCCAGACCCCAGGGATATTTTCAACCCAGAGAAGGGGACACGACGTGACAGAGAGGAACACGCCATGAGCCCGCTCGATAGAAATCCACCAGTTCTCAAAGGCCAGGACGGCGAAGGATCTGTGCAGGTCCATCAGGACGCTT
The DNA here is from genome assembly GCA_937897325.1 of uncultured Shimia sp. Lineage (GTDB taxonomy): Bacteria > Pseudomonadota > Alphaproteobacteria > Rhodobacterales > Rhodobacteraceae > CALCOY01. The sequence goes on along the minus strand of CALCOY010000016.1, from coordinate 265,755 downwards.
CAATGAAGATGGAGGGGGCCAAGGTCTTTTCGGTCTATGGTAAAGGCGGGATCGGCAAGTCGACGACATCGTCCAACCTGTCGGCCGCGTTCTCGATGCTGGGCAAGCGAGTGCTGCAGATCGGGTGCGATCCGAAGCATGACAGTACGTTCACACTGACCGGACAGTTGCAGCCGACCGTGATCGACATCCTGAAAGAGGTTGATTTTCACCCCGAAGAACTGCGCCCGGAGGACTTTGTCACCGAAGGCTTCAACGGCGTGCAATGCGTTGAGGCGGGAGGGCCGCCGGCTGGCACAGGCTGCGGCGGCTATGTGGTTGGCCAGACTGTGAAGCTTTTGAAGCAACATCATCTGTTGGAAGACACGGATGTCGTAATCTTTGACGTTCTGGGCGACGTGGTCTGTGGCGGTTTTGCAGCCCCTCTGCAGCACGCGGATCGGGCCGTTATCGTCACGGCCAATGATTTCGACAGCATCTATGCGATGAACCGCATCATTGCCGCTGTCCGCGCAAAATCCTCGAATTACAAAGTGCGGCTGGCGGGCTGCGTCGCGAACCGCTCGCGCGATACGGACGAAGTCGATCGCTACTGCGACACGGTCGGTTTCAGTCGGATCGCGCACATGCCAGACATTGATGCCATCCGGCGGTCGCGTCTGAAGAAGAAGACGCTCTTTGAGATGCCAGACGAAGAGGACATCGTGATGGCACGCAAGGAATACATCCGGCTGGCGGAAACGCTCTTCAACGGGACGGAGGCGCTTGCGCCAGAGCCCATGGAAGACCGCGATATCTTTGAACTTCTGGGTTTCGATTGATGGCGGCGTATGACCAAACCCTGGCCCGTGTCGAGACCTATTTCGACAAGACCGCCACCAAAACATGGGAGGCGCTGACATCTGACGCGCCGGTCTCCAAGATCCGCGAAACCGTTCGCGCCGGGCGGGACCGGATGCGCGATCTCATGCTGTCCCGCCTGCCTGAAGATCTGACCGGTCAGCGCGTTCTGGATGCGGGGTGCGGCGCGGGGCAGATGACGGTCGAATTGGCCGCGCGGGGCGCGCAGGTTGTGGCAATCGACATTTCGCCCAGCCTCGTTGAGATCGCCAGAAAACGTCTTTCCCGTCACCACCGCCATCTGGTCGATTTCCAAAGTGGTGACATGCTGGATCCGGCTTTGGGCACCTTCGACCATGTGCTCGCGATGGACAGCCTGATCTACTATTCAGCGCCCGACATCGCCAAAGCGCTTGCCAAGCTGGAGCAACGCGTGGGCGGTACGACCGTGTTCACTGTCGCCCCACGTACGCCTGCGCTCATGGCGATGTGGTATGCGGGCAAGCTTTTTCCGCGATCCGACAGGTCGCCCGTGATGATCCCACACAGCCATGCGAGACTCGCGGAAGCGGCGCAGGCCGGTGGTGTCCGGCGCCTGTTACGCCCGGTCGATCAAATCACCTCGGGCTTCTATATCAGCCAGGCGATGGAGCTGCGCGCATGAGGATCCCGCAGCGCTTCATCCCCTTTGCTGATGCAGCCTCGGATGGCCTGCCGATGGGTCAGCTTCTGCGCCTGTCGCTCTTCCAGATCTCGGTCGGCATGGCCTCGGTCATGCTGCTTGGAACGTTGAACCGGGTGATGATCGTGGAGCTTTCTGTGCCTGCGATGATTGTGGCCTTCATGATTGCCCTGCCGGTGCTGATCGCGCCTTTCCGGGCGCTTCTGGGTTTTCGGTCTGACACCTACCGCAGCGCTATCGGCTGGAAGCGGCTGCCCTACATCTGGTTTGGCTCGCTATGGCAGTTCGGCGGGCTTGCGATCATGCCGTTTGCCTTGCTCGTTCTGGGCGGGGATGTCGTCCACGATATTCCCTTTGCCGGTGAGGTCTTGGCCGCGCTGGCCTTCCTGATGACCGGGCTGGGCCTGCACATGACGCAAACGGCGGGCCTTGCCTTGGCCAGTGATCGAGCCACCGATGAAACGCGGCCTCGGGTTGTCGCGCTGCTTTACGTCATGTTCCTTGTGGGCATGGGCGTGTCAGCCCTAATCATCGGCGGTCTGCTCGCGGATTTCGGCAATCTGCGTCTGATCCGGGTCGTGCAGGGCGCGGCCGTTGTGGGCATCGCCCTAAACCTCATCGCCCTTTGGAAACAGGAAAACGTCCGCCCGATGAGCAGGGAGGAGCGCGCGGCCCCGCGCCCGCTGTTCCGCGACGCCTGGAACGACTTCATGGATGGGGGCCGGGCCGGGCGGCTTCTGGCCTGCGTCTTTGTCGGAACACTGGCCTTCAATATGCAGGACGTTTTGCTGGAGCCCTATGGCGGCGAGATCCTGGGCCTGTCCGTCTCGGCCACGACCTATCTCACAGCCCTTTGGGCCATTGGAGCGCTTTTGGGTTTCGTCTGGGCCGGTGCCCGGCTGGCCGCCGGATCGAACCCCTATCGCCTGGCAGGCGGTGGGATCCTTGCGGGCATATGGGCGTTTTCACTGGTGATCTTCGCGCATCCCCTGCAATCCAACGGGCTGTTTTTTGCGGGCGCTGCGCTGATCGGATTTGGCGGCGGCCTTTTTGCCGTTTCGACACTGACCGCGGCCATGACCATGCCGACGGGCTCAACCGCCGGGCGCGGACTGGCGCTTGGTGCCTGGGGGGCGGCCCAGGCCACTGCGGCAGGTGTCGCCATCGCGATGGGCGGTGCCTTGCGCGACTGGATCGGCATGATCGCGACATCCGGCGCCTGGGGCGAGGCGCTGAACACGCCCGCCACCGGATATTCGTTTGTTTACCATACCGAGATTGGCCTTCTCTTCGTCACTCTCGCCATCCTGGGACCGCTTGTGCGCCTTTCGGGTCCCCTCATCCAACCGGAAGAAAGCAGGCCGCTCGGGCTTGCCGACTTTCCAACGTGACCCCAACCCGGAGGACCTAAAATGGATCTATCAACCCCATTTTTCGGAAACTTTGACCTCGCTGCCTCGACGCTTTGGCTGTTCTGGGCGTTTCTTGCGGGGCTGTTGTTCTACATCCAGCGCGAGAACATGCGCGAGGGCTATCCGCTTGAGGATGACGAGGGCGACAAATCCTCGAACCCTTCAATGTTCCCTATGCCCGAAGACAAGACGTTCAAGCGGCCCCACGGCCTGCCGGATGTGAGCGTCCCGTCCGGCGGCACGCCAGAGCGCGAGAACCTGCCGCTGCGCCGCATGGGCCCCGGCAACGGCTATCCTTTGGAGCCCACCGGTGATCCGATGTTGGACGGTGTAGGACCGGCCTCTTGGGTGGCACGGCGCGATGCGCCCGAGCTTGACGGCCACGGCCATCCAAAGATCGTGCCGATGTCCAAGACCGAATCCTTCGTCATGGCGGCGGGCCGTGATCCGCGCGGCTTGCCCGTTCAAGCCGGTGACGGTCAGGTCGTGGGCCGTGTGACTGACCTCTGGATCGACCAGCCCGAACAGCTTGTCCGCTATATCGAGTTTGATCTTGACCCCAAATGGGGGTCCGGCAGCCGTCTGGTGCCACTCACATTGTCGAAGATCCGGCATGATCGCCTGTCGATCAAGTCGATCTACGGCAAGCATTTCGCGACTGTGCCAACGATCGCTTCCGCCACGCAGATCACCCTGCTCGAGGAAGAAAAGATCAGCGCCTATTATGGTGGCGGCAACATGTATGCCGACAGCCGCCGCGAAGAGTCGCAGATCTGATGAAGCGGCGCGCATCGCATATCTGCCCCGGCAAAGGCCGTGATGCGCGCCAACCCCGTTCCACCCATCAGAAGGGAGTGCGCAATGCCCAACGATGATTTCAACTTCGAACCGGTTCATGGCCTGCCCGAGGCTTTGCCCAAAGGCGAAGAGATCCTTTGGCAGGGGCGACCGAATTGGTTGGCTTTGGCCCGCGAATCCCTCTGGCTCTATCCGGTGGCCGGGTATTTTCTGCTGCTCGCCTTCTGGCGTTTTGGCACGCTTGCGGATCAGGTGCCCGCCAGCCAAGCCCTTGTCAGCACCTTGCCCTTCATTGCTGCGGGCGTTGTCGTCGGCTTTCTTCTGATTGGCATCGCCTGTATTCAGGCGCGCCTGACGGTCTACACGATCACCTCGGCCCGTGTCGTCATGCGGATCGGGGCGGCGCTGACCATCACGATCAACCTGCCCTTCCGCGAAATTGCGAATGCATCGCTTGATCTCAAACGCAATGGGACGGGCACCATCGCGTTTGAGATGTCCGGCAAGACCCGTCTCAGCTATCTTGTGCTCTGGCCGCATATCCGCCCTTGGCGCATGAACCCGGCACAACCTGCCCTGCGTTGCATTGACGATGCAAAGTCAGTGGCCGACCTGATTTCGGATGCGGCCCAGTCGAAGATCAGCGAACCCATCGTCATGCGCGCGGATCTTGCCGCGCCTGTTGCGGCCGAGTGAAGGATATGGCTCAGACCCGCACCCACACCCCGCACAGCGACATCGTTCCGCGTTTCATGGTCCGCGCGACGATTGCGTTTCTGCTATTCGTCCTTGGCCTTGTTACACTTGCCCGGGTCACTGATCGCCCGCTTGAGGCAATGCCCGCACAAACCCCTATCGTAACTGAACGTGCGATCATCCTTTACGGCACCCCCGCAGGCCATGCCCGCGTGGAAGAGGCCGACGGTGCCCTGATCGTCGAATACCCGGCTGGCAAAGGCGGTTTCGTGTCGACGATGGAACGCGTCCTTGCCCGCGAACGCGCCAAGAACGGCGTTGACCGTACCTCACCTGTCATCCTGCGTATGCGGGAAGGCAATCACCTGTCGCTTTACGATCCTTCAACGGGCTGGACGGCCCAACTGAACGGATTTGGCGCAGACAATGTCCGCACCTTCGCCAGGTTGCTGGACCCAACCCAGCAGTGAAAGGAAGCCATCCATGGGACTGCTAACCAAGGAAGTGGAAAGACACCCCTGTACCGTTGAAGTGAGCCATTGTTTCGAAAGCCTTCACGCGCATGTGCGCTTTAACGACGGCACGGTCGTCCATCCCGGTGACGAGGTCATCGTGAAAGGCCCAGAGATCATGGCGCCCTATGGTGAGATCGTCAGGGAAGATCGCGAGGCGGTCATCTACCGCGCCTCCAGACTTGAACAGCTTTGGACGCGGCTGACGGGTGATCTGGAATTCATGGAATTGTGTGAATTCTCTTTCTCCGAAGAGGTGACGCTATGAACATGCACAGCAAGCACACCGCCGATGCCACTACGGTCGAAGAAGGCTTGGCGATCGCCGAAGCGCAAGACAAGCAGTACAATGACGAGATGGCCACCGAGACGGCCATGGCGAACACTCTGCTCACCCCGCGCTTTTACACCACCGATTTCGATGAGCTTGACGCGATCGATGTCTCCTCTGTGCGCGAAGACTGGGACAAGTTGATCGCCCAGATGGTCTCCGACCCCAACAAGGGCCACTTCAAGAAGAATGAAGATTGGGACCATGTCGATTGGGACGGGATGGACGCAGATCTGAAAAAGGAGTTCATCGACTTCCTGATTTCTTCCTGTACGGCAGAGTTTTCGGGCTGCGTGCTCTACAAAGAGATGAAGCGGCGCGGAAACAACAAGGACATCACGCAGCTTTTCCAGCTTATGGCGCGGGACGAAGCACGCCATGCCGGTTTCATCAACGATGCCCTGCGTGAGGCGGGTCTGCGCGTGAATCTGGGCTTTCTGACCCAGAAGAAGAAATACACCTACTTCCGACCAAAGTTCATCTATTACGCGACTTATCTCTCGGAAAAGATTGGCTATGCACGCTACATCACGATCTTCCGGCACCTGGAGGCGAACCCGGATCACCGCTTCCATCCCATCTTCAAATGGTTCGAGGAATGGTGCAACGACGAGTTCAGCCATGGTGAGGCCTTCGCTCTTCTGATGAAAACCGACCCCAAGCTGACAAGCGGAGTGAATGTCTACTGGATCAAATTCTTCCTGACGGCGGTCTATGCAACGATGTACGTGCGTGACCACCAGCGTCCTGCCTTCCACAAAGCGTTGGGCGTCGACCCGGACTGGTATGCCCATGAAGTCTTTACCAAGACCTCCAAGCTATCCGAGCAGATCTTCCCGATCACGCTCGACATCGACCACCCGGCTTGGCAGCGCAATCTTGAGAAGTTGCAAAAGGCCAATGTCGATCTGGCAAACGCCGGCAACCCGCTGTCGAAGCTTGCGGCGCAAGCCCGCTGCGCCAAGGCCTTCCTCGCGCTGCTTCTGATCCCGGCGCGATCGCACAAGGTGCCCGCCTCAACCCGGTTGGAGCCTGTCTATTGATTGCCACGCGGCATCATAAACGCCAAACGCGCCGGAGCCCGCTCGCACCGACGCAATACCGACGTGATCCGACGTGGTTTTCAGGGGGCTTGAGATGACCCCCTGGATCGCCGTTCTCATTGCGATGTTCGTCTGGTGGTTCTCCACCGGGGCGATCCTTATGGCGGTGAAAATGGCGGACCAGGCCGGTGCCCGTGCTCGCAAGACCGCGACATTGGTGGGCCTCCCCCTGCTGATCTGTGGTACCTTTGGCATCTGGTGGACGCTGGAAGATGCATCCGTTTTAGGCGCCTATATTGCGTTTCTCTCCGCACTCGCCATCTGGGGTTGGATTGAACTGGCCTTTCTGACGGGCATCATCACCGGGCCAAACCGCGAAGTTTTACCGGTCTTTTTAGAGGGTTGGCCAAGATTTTTGCGCGCTGTCGGCACGGTGATCTATCACGAATTGCTGCTCGCCTCGTCCTTTGTCGCGCTGTTTTTTCTGACCTTTGAGGCGCCGAACATCTTTGGCATGCTGACCTTCGGCGTGCTTTTCTTTGCGCGCATCTCGGCCAAGCTGAACCTGTTTTTTGGCGTCCCACGGATCCATGCGGAATTTCTGCCCGACGCCTTGTCGCACTTGCCGTCGCATTTCAGATATCGCCGGGGGAACTGGTTTTTTCCAATCTCGGTAACCCTGCTCACTCTGGCGATTTTCTGTTGGCTGGAAAGGCTTTACATGGCTGAAACGGCGGGTGCTTTGACGGGTTTTGCGCTTCTCTCCGCACTGACTGCCCTGGCTCTTTTGGAACATTGGGTCATGGTGCTTCCTATTCCCGACGAACGTTTGTGGCGCTGGATGATGCCTGCATCCCCGCCCACACAAACACGACATAATCAGAACACCGAAACAGGGGGACATCATGGACTTTGATGTAATGTTCCAAAACCAACTCGACGCGCTGAAAAAGGAGGGGAACTACCGCATCTTCGCCGAACTTGAGCGTGAAGCAGGTGCCTTCCCGCAGGCGCGATGCCACAATGCCGACGCGCCGGAAAAGGTAACTGTCTGGTGTTCCAACGATTATCTTGGCATGGGGCAGAACCCTGCGGTGATCCGCGCCATGAAAGAGGCGATCGACCAATGTGGTGCAGGCGCTGGCGGGACGCGCAACATCAGTGGCACGAACCACGCGCACAAACTACTTGAGGCGGAACTGGCTGATCTGCACCGCAAGGAAAGCGCGCTGCTGTTCACCAGCGGTTATGTGTCGAACTGGGCTGCCCTCAGCACCCTCGGTAGCCGTCTGCCGGACGCGGTGATCCTATCTGACGAATTGAATCATGCCTCCATGATTGAAGGCATCCGACACGCGCGTTGTCAGAAGGTGATCTGGAAACACAACGATCCTGAGGATCTTGACCGTAAGCTGGCTGCGCTTCCTGCAAACGCGCCAAAAATCGTGGCGTTTGAAAGCGTTTACTCGATGGATGGCGACATCTGCCCGATGCAGGAAATCGTTGAAGTGGCCGAAAAGCACGGCGCTATGACCTACTTGGATGAAGTCCATGCCGTGGGTCTCTACGGGCCTCGCGGTGGTGGGATCAGCGAACAGGAAGATCTTGCTGACCGCATTACCTTGATCGAAGGCACGCTTGGCAAAGCCTTCGGTGTCGTTGGTGGCTACATCACCGGGTCGGAAGCCTTGTGTGACTTCATCCGCAGCTTTGCCAGCGGTTTCATCTTTACCACGGCCCTGCCACCAGCGGTCGCCGCAGCAGCGCGGGTGTCTATCCAACATCTCAAGCAATCTGATCAGGAACGCCTCGCCCAGCGGGAAAGGGTGGCCTATCTGCGCAAGCGGCTGGATCAGGAAGGCATCCCGCATATGGACAATCCCAGCCACATTATTCCGGTGATGATCAAGGATCCGGTCAAGTGCCGGATGCTGGCGGATTATCTCATGCAGCGATACGGGATCTACGTGCAACCCATCAACTACCCAACAGTGCCCAAGGGTACCGAGCGGTTGCGTTTTACCCCATCCCCCCTTCACAGCACCGATGACATCGAGAAGCTCGTCTACGCGCTCAAGGATCTCTGGAAGCAATGCGCCGTCAGTCATGCGGTGGCATAGGTTTTTCCATGGCAAAAATGGCCCTTGTCGAAAGTGTCAAACCGAACCTCTGTTCCGGGTGTGGGCGCTGGAAGCAACGGTTGAGGTCGTACCAGCCTCAAGGAAGTAAACGAGAACTGAATGTTTTGTAGCTTGGCCCGTTCGGGCGGTGTCGTCTGCAGCTCTGCCTGCCTTGGCAGAACGGTAACTTAAAGAAAGCAGAGGGTGAAAAGACTTCCAGACGGTGTATCACATGGCGCGTCGTCGTTGACGATGCAGGCGAAACATTCTCTGGTCGCAATGCAAAGACAGGACCAAACTCGATGGAGTTTGGGATGCTGTAGTCACCTCCGCCGACGATATTCGCTGTGCCGATCTGATCCTTGTCGTGAACCAAAAAGAGATGGTCTGGGATAAAGAAAATCTTGTCGGATATGTGCAGGACCCGGCGAAGTGGCTTCAGGACACGATCGGCAGAAAGGGCACGCAAGGTGCGCAAGAAAGAAGATGCCGTGAACATCTAAGCCATACCTTGAAGCGCTTTGCCTGCCGCCAACCAACTGAACTTGCATGATAGCGAATGCCATCCTTCGGCGTGGCTTTCGTTTATACGCTGGCGGTGAACGAGCTGCGGGGTTGTGGCAGCCCCGACACGTAGTCGATGATGTTATTGGCAACCTCCGCAGGTTCCTCCTCATGCGCCAGGTGGCCGTAACTCTCCATCAGCACAAGATCCGCATTTTTCATCCGGGACGCCGTTTGTTTTGAAATTGCGTAAGGCACGGTTTTGTCGTTTGTGCCGGCGATCAGCAGGATGTTTTGATCAAACCCCTCCAGATCTCGCAAAAGGCGGTCGAGCGACCATTGCGCCATCATCAGAAGTGTACCGTCGACATGGGCCTTGTCTGCCACCAGGCGCCGATAAAGATCGAGGCCTTCAGCATTCAGGACTGACCCCGTGCTGTCGATCAGCGCTTTGATCCGCTCGGGGTTGTCGGACGCCCCGGAAAACAAGGTTGCGGCAAATGGCAGAGTTGCGAGGATCTTGGCCATGGCGGGAAACAGAACGCCCGCCAGTCCGCTGAACGAGACGAGTGCTGCGTTGATCCCGATCACCGCAGGCTTGCCAGGCAGGATTTGTCCAAGGCGAAATGCTACTGCGCCGCCAGCGGAATGGCCGACAATCGCGACGGGCTTCCAACCTTCTTGAACGCAAAGCTTCGCGATGTCAGCGGCCATGGCATCAAGCCCGCAACGGTGCCGGGCACCCAATTGGGTGAAGCCCTGCCCTGGAAGATCAAGCGCGATGACGTGATGCGCCTTTGCAAGATCGTCTAGGAGATCCCGATAGGAATGGGTCGATCCGCCCGCCCCGTGTAATAGAAGTAAGGTCGGCCCCTCGCCGGTTTCTTGCACGTGCCAGCGATGTACCGGACCGACGATCCGACGGGACAAATGCGCATTCGGCCATGTGTTGATCTGCCCCCACCGCATCGCGTCAATGGGCCAGCGCTGCGCTGACGGTTTGTGTCAGTTTTTTCGCATCTGCGCGGGGCAAGGCAAGGTAGGGTGCGCCCAGAACCTCCCCGAGTTTGGCAAGCGATTGTTCCGGTCGCCGACCCATGTCGATGACCAGAGCTTCCACTCCGTCATGTCGAAGCTGGCGCGCCATACTTTGGGCATCTGCGGCCGCTTTGGGCCGATCCGGTGTTCCATCAAGCGCCACGTTGGCCCGGCCATCAGTCAGCAGAATGATCGTCGGCGTCAGCCCCTTGGACTTCGCCTGCTGGGCCAAAAGGCCCGCATCCCGCAAACCGGATGCAAGTGGTGTGCCGCCACCACCGGGCAACGCAGCGAGCCGCTTTTTCGTCTGAACGAGCGATCGTGTCGGCGGCAGTAGCAGTTCGGCCCCATCACCACGAAAGCTTATCAATGCAACGTGGTCTCGGCTGGCATAGGCCTGGCCCAGCAAAAGCTCGATCGCGCCCTTGGCCTCGTTCAGCCGGGACACAGCAGCGGAACCAGAGGCGTCGACCACGAAGATCAGCAATCTGTCGGATTGTTCGACAAAGCGTTTCAGCCGGATATCTGAGGGCTCGATCAAAAGGCTGTCGTGCTCAGGTCGCTTGCGACGCCGCAACGGTTGCCATGGGGCGGCGCTGCGTAAAGTAGAGACCAGATCAATACGGGACCTTCCATCAAGTCGACCCTGGCGCGGCGGTATTGGCCTGCCGCGTCTGTTTCCCTTGCGCATGCCACCCGCCCCGGCACTGCTGCTTTTCCCGCCTTTCGGGGATTGTGCAAGCCGCGCCAGAAGGTCTGGAGGCAAGAGCGCCTTGATCGCTTCGATCAGCAGATCGCCCTGCGGGATCTCCGCATCGGTGGACTCCGAGGTGCCCTCATCCTCGCGTTGCTGTGCCTCTTCGGGCGGTAGGGGCGCGGTATCCTGGGCGTCTTCCGGGATCTGCGTCGCACGGTGAGGATACACCAGGCTTGCTGCAATCTCGACATCGTCGTCGTTGACTTTGTCCCGCGCATTCAAGATGGCGTTTGCCCGTGCAGCTGCGACGGCAAGCAGGGGCGCGCGTAAGCTTTCTATGCCCAAACGTGCAGCCAGGGTTGCAATCAATCTGATCTGTTCAGCGCCAATGCTTGCTTTGTTGCCCGCTGGATCGCCCGTTGTTTTCGGTGCCCAGTTCTGCGGCATTCGTCCTTCCGGTTTTATTTGAAAGGCCAAGCGATCTGCGAGGGCGGGCGGGCAGGTTTCATCGGGATCTGCACCCTCGTCCAGCGCGAAAAGACCTTTGATGCAGCCATCATCCAGAGCCATCGACAGTTTGGCAGCCAGATCAGTCGGGCAACGCTCTGACATTGTTAACAGCACCGTCGGTCTATCGTGAAGGAAACCTTTTGAGGTGACGACATGGCCCGACGATAGAGTGGCGCTGATATCCAAACCACCATAAAGCTGATCGTCGGTCATCGTCGGCGGCATTTTTTTGGTGTTTTGCAAGCAAGACAGCACGGCGTTTCGCGCGGGACTTTCTCTCATTCGAATGATTGCGCCGCCAAGTCCTGCAGGGTCAAGTGCAACAAGCTGCAAGGCAAGAGCGGTGCGGTCCCAGCTATCCACAACCGCCACCGACTGTCATGCCAGCACGCTTTCCACGCTACGCATGACCCGCGCGCCGGACCCCGCCTCATCCAGCGGATCGCGTCTTAGACGATGGCTCAGCGCAATGGGTGCCACGCTGCGCAGATGTTCACGGGTGATCGTCGCGTCCCCTTGATAGGCAGCAAGCGCCCGGGCGGCCTTCAGAAGCGTCAACTCGCCCCGCAGCCCGTCCGAGCCAAGCGCGATGCAGAGTTCGGCACAATCGCTCAGGATCGTGTCATTGGCTTCGATCTCGGGCAGAGCCTCGTGCGCGGCAACGATCTTCTTGCGGATGGCGGCGTCTTTGCGCCTGTATTTCTTACAGAACGTGTCGCTGTCCTGTTCGAACGCATCGCGGCGGCGGATCACCTCGATCCGATCGGCGATGTTCTGGGGCGAACGGACCTCGACTGACAATCCGAAACGGTCCAATAATTGCGGGCGCAATTCGCCCTCTTCCGGATTGCCGGATCCCACCAGCACAAACCGCGCAGCATGACGGATCGACAGGCCCTCGCGTTCAACCACGTTTTCCCCGGATTGCGCCACGTCGAGCAGAAGATCCACGATGTGATCTTCCAGCAGGTTCACCTCGTCAATGTAAAGATATCCCCGGTTCGCGCGCGCCAGAAGACCGGGTTCAAACGCCTTTTCACCTCGTGTCAGGGCGCGTTCGATGTCAAGCGCACCCACAACGCGGTCTTCGGTCGCCCCAAGTGGCAGATCAATGACCGGCGTTGGACGCTTGCGCACCTTGCCGCTATGAGTATCGGCCCAGTCTGGGCATTCCTCGGGCCGCGCTGCATTGATCGGGCAGCCCTCGACAGCCTCAATCGGCGGCAGCAGCCCCGCTAGGGCGCGCACAGCGGTGGACTTGCCCGTGCCCCGGTCGCCAAACACCAGGACCCCGCCGATCCGAGGATCAATCGCCGTCAGGATCATAGCGGTTTTCATGTCGTCCTGCCCGACGATGGCAGAGAAGGGGAATGGCTTCATTTGATCTGTTCCAAGGGGCTGGCCCCGCCCCATGTGCCGCTGTCGGCCGCGATGTCAAAGCGTGCGTAAAGCTCTTCCCGGAACCAGCCCTCTTCGCGTACCGCCCTGATCGCTCTGGCATGCGGGCCGTCTTTCCGGGCGAAACTCGCCATTTCAGCGGCGCCGGGCCAGATGGAGAACGTCACCTGATGCAGCCACGGGACCTCCCCGATGCCGATCTTGAACAAGACATTCGGGTCAGCGCCGATCACAGCTGAAATATCAGGCACGCGGCGCCAGAAGCGTTTCGCGATGCTGGGTTTGATCGTCGCGCGCGTCAGCGCCGCCAGCGGACCTTTACCGACGCTTTTGGTTGTCTGGAACGGCGTTTGGCCTGACCATTCCCCGCGGGCCGATGTTGGACGAAGATATATTGTCCAATCTTCTTCTGCGCGGCGCCTGTAGCGATTGAAGATCCGCGCATCACTTATCCGGTTTTGTGCGATCTCCAGCGATGGCCAAGTGGCAAGAATGGCGTAGACGGCGGTGTTGGGAATGGGTGTGAAACCCTCGCCGGTGCCCGATCCGCAGAGTTTCCAGAAGCCGATATCGGGAACGCGTGGCAGCGACAGCCGCGTCGCGCCCATCATTCCAAGCGCCCACGCCCTGTCGCGCCAAGGTCCGAAACGGAAAAAGGAAATCGTTGTGATCTGGTTCATAATTTCGCACTGGCCGTCGCTTGAAGGACCGAATTCAGACTTGCGCGTTGAAAAGAAATTGTCAACTAAACTAGACAGTCTTATTGTTGATTGAAGATGACACGTCTTGATCAGATAGAATCGGTGCATGATCGCTCGGGCAACCGGGCTATTGTGATCGGCGCGGGGTTGGGCGGGCTTGCTGCCGCGATGCGGCTGGGTGCTCGTGGATATGCGGTCACTGTGATCGACAGGCTTGATGTGCCGGGGGGACGTGGCAGCGCTATCTGGCAGGACGGGCATCGGTTCGATCTGGGGCCGACGATCGTGACTGTCCCACAGCTTTATCGAGAGCTTTGGGCGGCCTGCGGCGCCGATTTCGACAACGACGTCGATTTACGTAGTCTTGATCCATTCTACGAAATCCGCTGGCCCGATGGCACCAAGTTTGTCGCGCAACATGACAGCGGCAAGATGCGCGAAGAGGTCGCCAAGATCGAACCGCGCGATGTGGCGGGCCTTAATCGCTTTCTGCGCGACAGCGAAGAACGCTATTGGTTCGGCTTTGAAGACCTTGGCCGAAGACCGATGCACAAGCTTTGGGATCTGATCAAAGTCCTGCCTCGCTTTGGTATGTTGCGGGCCGACAGATCGGTCTACGCCCACGCCGCCCGGCGCTTCCGCAACGCAAAGCTGCGTATGGCGTTTTCGTTCCACCCGCTGTTTATCGGCGGGGACCCTACGCATGTGACGTCAATGTATATACTTGTCAGCTATCTCGAAAAGCAGTTCGGGGTGCATTACGCCATGGGCGGGCTGGCTGATATGGCCCGCAAGATGGCCGACATCGTTGAACTGCAGGGAGGCACCCTGCTTATGAAGACCGAGGTTGACAAGATCGTCGTCCGGGATGGCCGCGCAGCAGGGGTTCGGTTGAAGAACGGTCTTGATCTGGGTGCGGACATCGTAGTCTCGAACGCGGATGCGGGCCACACCTATACCGATCTTTTGCCGGGCAAGAAACGCTGGACGCGTGCGCGTTTGAAACGAACGCGCTACTCAATGAGCCTTTTTGTCTGGTACTTCGGCACCAAAGGCACTGCGAACAAATGGAAGGATGTAGGGCACCACACGATCCTTAATGGGCCACGTTACAAAGGTCTGCTGAAAGACATCTTCATGAAGGGCAAGCTGGCCGAAGACTTCAGCCTGTATGTCCACCGCCCGTCTGCGACGGACCCCAGTGTCGCGCCCGAAGGCGATGACACGTTCTATGTTCTCAGCCCTGTTCCGCATCTGGGTCACGGTGGTGTCGACTGGCAGGCAGAGGCCGAAACATACAAAGCCCGCGTTTTGAAGGTGCTTGAAGACCAGATGTTGCCCGGCTTGGGCAAACACATCGCGACTGAGCAGGTCTTTACGCCCGAAACCTTCCGGGACCGCTATCTTTCGCCCTACGGAGCTGGCTTCTCGATCGAGCCGCGCATCCTGCAATCCGCCTGGTTCCGACCGCACAATGTCAGTGAAGAGATTCCCGGCCTTTACCTGGTCGGCGCGGGCACGCATCCCGGTGCAGGCGTGCCAGGCGTAATCTCAACGGCCGAGGTTCTAGACAAGTTGGTGCCTGATCCAGTGAAGACACCATGATGAACCCCCAAGATCTTGAAGCTTGCAAAGAGGCCATTCGACACGGATCGTTGTCCTTTCACGCGGCCTCGAAGCTGTTGCCGCAAAGGGTGCGTGATCCCGCGCTAGCACTTTATGCATTTTGCCGCTTGGCCGATGACGAGGTCGATCTGAAAGCCGAAAAGATCGATGCGGTTTTGCGGCTGAAGGACCGGCTGGACCGCGTCTACGAAGGACGACCCGTTGACGCTGCCCCTGACCGTGCCTTTGCGGCAGTTGTTGAGCAGTTCGAAATGCCCCGCGCCCTGCCCGATGCTTTGCTGGAAGGGCTGGCCTGGGATGCAGATGGGCGACGCTACAAATCCTTGTCGGACGTTCGAACCTATTCGGCCCGCGTGGCCTCGGCTGTCGGCGCGATGATGTGTGTGCTCATGGGCGCGCGTGAGGCGGACGCCTTGGCCCGGGCCTGCGATCTGGGCGTAGCGATGCAGCTTACAAATATTGCCAGGGATGTCGGTGAGGATGCGCTTGAGGGGCGTCTCTACCTGCCGACCGACTGGCTGGAAGATGCCGGGCTTGAGATTGATCAATTTCTGAAAGATCCACAGCCCACCAAGGCCATCCGGGCCATGGTCCGGAAACTGGTTATGGAGGCGAACCGCCTCTACTATCGGTCCGAGGCGGGTGTTGGGGCTTTGCCGTTTGGTTGTCGGCCCGGGATTTATGCGGCCCGCTTTATCTATGCGGGGATCGGTGGTCGGCTGACGGCAATGGGTTACGATTCCATCGGTGATCGTGCTCGTACAAACAAGCTGCAGAAGCTGGGTTGGTTGGGTCAATCGGTGGCGCGGGCCGGGATCACTATGGTCATGCCGCAATCACCGGTTCTGTTCGCCAAGCCCTTGGAAGAAGTCGCGTTTCTGGTGAATGCCGCAGCGAAAGACGCCCCGCCTGACCGACGTGCCGACAAGCTGTTCGAGGTGCTTGCAACGCTTGAGACAAAACGCCGTTCGGACAGGGCCGCCTTGATCGGTGGGGCGCATCCTCTAACATAAGTCCATGTTTTGGACACTCTTCTGCATCTTCTTTGTGGCCTGCGTGGGGGCAGGGCTCACAGGTGGGCTCTTTCCGCCGGGTCGCTGGTACAGGCAGCTGAAAAAGCCAAGCTGGACGCCGCCGGACTGGGTATTTCCGGTCACATGGACCACATTGTACATCTGCATGGCGGCGGCTGGAGCCCGCGCGGCAATGGCGGAAAACAACAGTATTGCAGTCGCGTTCTGGGCGATGCAGATCGCGTTCAACGGACTTTGGACGCCTGTTTTCTTCGGCCTGAAAAACATTCGGCTGGGCATGGTAATCGTCGGAATTCTTTGGTGCGCGGTTCTGGCCGCAATGATTGCGCTATGGCGGGTCGATTGGATCGCTGGGGCGCTGTTTGCACCCTACCTTTTGTGGGTCACGATTGCAGCGGCTTTGAACGCCGCTGTCTGGAACATGAACCAGGACGAAGCTGCGAAAGCATCCATACAGCCAAGCTGATCGCTAACCGTGAAGTTCATTTCGGCATCGCCCGTTGTTTCATTAAGGCCTTGGGTCGCATCTCCCTGCTGGATGTTGGTGGCTGTTAAGCAAACGTCCTGCACGACAATCTCATTTGCAGGCAACTGGTTGGGGATGTAACCTGCGCTCGCCTCGATTGCTTGGTTTGAGACCGTTCTCATCCTCAACAGACGATCCTTTGGGATATGGTTGGACGCCGCTTAAGACTGATCTGCGAAGCATTGCTGCCAATGAGTGTTACGGCGCCGTTTCCGCATCAATTCTGCAGCTGACCGGTTTACAGTTCGTTTGTGTCAGCCCGTAGGACTCTTCAATTGATCCATATCGTAAGCTTGGCCATTCAGCGGGCGCTCACGATCTATCGCCTTGCGGACCCTGATCTGAACGGCGCTTCGTGTTGGAATTCTCCCGTCCAAACTCACACCTCACAAGGTCTGATGATGGAAACTCTGCACAAATCGGTGGAATTCTAGGGTTCTTCGGGCGGTAAAATGCGCCTCAAGAATCCCCAGCGGGGCCGTTCGCAAGGCTATCAGCCTATTGCCTTTGCCGCCCGCTGCATTGAGGGCGGCTTTGCCTCTATCCGATGGAATATGGACGTGTTTTGACAAACCGCATCACACACCAAAACCCGTGTAGAAAAGCCAATTGAATGTGCGGTGCTGCACACTCCCTATGGGTGATCTTCTGATCTGCGACTCATTGAAGCGTGGCGCGCCTGTGTTACTTACACCGTAGATTGAAGTCTCACGGGTGGGGAAGAGACAGGTGTTTCGAACAGCAATCGCGGCTTTTGCCGTTTCGGTATCATTGGCATTTGCGCAAGACCAGCCGCCGCCCGAGGTCACAGTTGCCAACCCGGTGGTTAAGGAAATCGTCGAAGATGACGAATTCATCGGAAGATTCGAAGCCGCTGCCCGGGTTGAACTACGCGCACGGGTCTCTGGCTATCTTGAAGAAGTGTCGTTCAAGGACGGATCCTTGGTCGAGGCAGGCGATGTTCTCTTTCAGGTCGACAGGCGCCTCTTTCAATCCGCTCTTCTTCAGGCCGAAGCGCAAGTTTCAACGGCAGAGGCTTCATTGCAATTCGCGACAGAACAGTTGGAGCGTGCGCAAGCGCTAATCGGCAATGGGACCGTACCGCAATCCGTTCTGGACGAACGGCAGGAACGTTTCCTTGCTGCGACTGGGAGCCTGGAACAGGCCCGCCAGACCCTTGAAACAGCGGAGATCAATCTGGGATTTTCAGAAGTGCGCGCGCCGATTTCCGGCCGCGTCGATCGTACCCTGGTCACTCCGGGCAATCTGGTGCGCGCGGACGAGACGATCCTGACGACCATTGTGGCGACAGATCCGGTGCACTTCTATTTCGACATCGATGAACGCAGCTTCCTTGCTTACAGCCGAGATGCGCAAACCCGTGGTGCCCCATTGCAGGAGGGCGCAGGTGGTCTTGAAGTGGTTCTGAGCCTATCGGACGAAAGATATGGCACATTCGACGGTGCGCTGGATTTTTCCGAGAACCGGCTTGATCCCAACACTGGTACGATGCGGGTGCGCGCGGTTGTCGAGAACCCCGAGGGCGTCCTGACGCCCGGCCTCTTCGGTCAGGTCAATATTCCTGGCTCCCTGCCTTATCGGGGCATACTTCTTCCAGATGCTGCGATCGTCGGTGATCAGAACCGGCAATTGGTCATGAGCGTCGATGCGGAGGGCAACGTTATCCCCATCGAAGTTCGACCTGGGCCACGACTGGACGGTTATCGCGTGATCCGCGAAGGCCTTACGGGCGAAGAAAGCGTCGTGATCGAAGGTTTGATCCGCGCCCGTCCGGGGGCCCTTGTGACCCCGGTCATGACAGAATTGCCACCGGTGGCGGACCAGTAAGGTGGGCCGTTTTTTCGTCCTGCGCCCGATCTTTGCCGCGGTTGTTTCGATCGTCATTACCCTGATCGGTCTGATTGCCTATCTGGAATTGCCCGTCGAACAATATCCCGAGATTGCACCGCCTTCGATTGTCGTGCGGGCAAGCTACCCAGGGGCAGATGCCGAAACCATTGCCGCAACTGTCGCCACCCCGATCGAGCAGGAAGTGAACGGTGTCGAAGACATGCTGTACATGTCTTCTTACTCGACAGCCGACGGAAGCATGGCGCTGACCGTCACTTTCGATCAGGGAACAGACATCGATGCGGCCCAGGTGCTTGTCCAGAACCGCGTGGCGATAGCTGAAGCACGCCTGCCAGACGAAGTGCGTAGGCTTGGTCTAACGACCACCAAAAGCTCTCCCAACCTGATGATGGTGGTTCATGTCCTTTCCCCGGATAACACATTCGATCAGCTTTATGTGTCGAACTATGCCAGGGCGCGCGTGCGGGATCAGCTGATCCGCTTGGACGTCGTCGGTGATATCCTGTTGTTCGGAGAGCGCGAATTCGCAGCCCGGGTTTGGTTGGATCCCGACAAGCTGGGCGCTTTGGGACTTACAGCCAGCGATGTCGTGGCGGCGGTCCGAGAGCAGAACATTCAGGTTTCTGGAGGCTCTCTTGGAGCGCCACCCAATGATGGCGGCGCGGATTTTGAGGTCGCCATCACCACGCAAGGCCGTCTTCAGGATCCAAGGGAGTTTCAGCGTATCATCGTCCGTTCTACGGACCAGGGCCGCATTGTGCGGGTCTCTGACGTGGCGCGGGTCGAGATTGGCGCGCGCAGTTACACGACAAACTCTTACCTCGACAACCAGCCCGCGGTTGCCTTGGGTATCTTTCAACGGCCTGGATCAAATGCGCTTGCAGGTGCGGACGAAATCATCGCAACCATGGATGAGATCGCAGAGGACTTTCCCGCGGGCCTGGAGTATCGGATCGTCTACAACCCGACCGAATTCATCAGCACATCGGTGGATGCAGTCTATACGACGATCTTGGAAGCTGTCCTGTTGGTCGTGGCAGTCGTGCTTGTGTTCCTTCAATCTTGGCGAAGTGCGCTAATCCCGCTTATCGCGATTCCGGTTTCGCTGATCGGCACATTCGCGGTCATGTCCGCTGTGGGGTATTCGTTGAACCTTCTTACGCTTTTTGCCCTGATCCTCGCGATCGGCATCGTTGTGGATGATGCTATCGTTGTTGTCGAAAACGTGGAGCGCAACATAAGTGAAGGGCTCAGTCCGCGCGATGCCGCCTTGCGGACGATGGACGAAGTATCAGGCGCCGTGGTGGGCATCACCCTCGTCCTTATTGCCGTTTTTGTGCCAACGATCTTTGTGCCAGGCATTACGGGTACGTTCTATGCCCAGTTTGCCGTGACGCTTTCCACCGCCACGGCCATTTCGGCGGTGAATTCGCTTAGCCTCTCGCCCGCTCTCGCGGCGATACTGTTGCGTCCGCATGACCATCCCAAAGCGCAGAATATCTTTGCACGGATCGGTCAGGGCGCAGCTAACGGGTTCAACTCAGGTTTTGAGAAACTCTCAAACGGATATGCATGGCTGATCCGAAGGTTGGTATCGTCCTGGGTGGGGCTGACGGCAATGCTTGCGCTTTTTGCGTGCGGGCTTGGCGCGACGGCGTGGATGCTGCAAAAGGTGCCAACCGGTTTCATCCCGGAGATGGACCAGGGCTATGCCATCGTCGTGGTGCAACTGCCAGACAGCGCCTCCCTTGAGCGAACGGATGAGGTTGTGCGGGCCGCTTCGCAGATCGCGCTGGACACGCCGGGGGTCAAGAATGCCGTTGGATTTGCTGGCTTTTCTGGTGCCACCTTCACCAACGCGTCCAATCAGGGAGTGATCTTCACCGCCTTTGATCCCTTTGAAGAACGAGAGGCACAGCACCGCCCGGCAAATGCAATCATCGGTGATCTCTTTGGTCGGATGCAAAGCCTGCGGGAGGCGTTTGTTATCGTGATCGCGCCGCCATCCGTTCCGGGCGTTGGCAGCGGCGGTGGCTTCAAGCTGCAGCTGCAGGACCAAGACAGCGACGATATGCGCCGTGTTCTTGGGACTGCATTTCAGGTGATGGGGGCCGCCCAGGCCAGCCCAGATGTTGCCGGGGTATTCACCACATTCTCTGCCAGTGGACGGCAGATCTATCTCGATATAGACCGGGTGCGGGCGCAGATGCTGAATGTCCCAATCGGCAATATCTTCGAGACGCTTTCGATCAATCTTGGTTCGTCCTTTGTGAATGAATTCAACGCGTTCGGTCGGTTGTTCCAGGTCAGGGCGCAGGCGGATCAGCAATTCAGAACCGACCGTGAAAGCATTGCCCGGTTGAAGGTGCGGTCAACAAACGGAGCACTGGTGCCGCTCGGCACGCTCGTCAGCATTCGGGACGCGACCGGGCCGCAATTGGTTCAGCGCTACAACATGCTTGTCTCGGTGCCGCTGCAGGGCAATCCTGGCCCGGGCCGGTCGACCGGTGAGGCGCTTTTGGCTATGGAGCAGATGATCGAAGAGGTAGCGCCACCCGGCGTGGCCTACGAATGGACCGAATTGGCCCTACAAGAACGCGAACAGGGCAACACCGCACTTTACATCTTTGGTCTCTCGGTGCTGTTTGCCTTTCTTGTACTCGCCGCGCTTTACGAAAGCTGGGTTCTGCCCATGGCTATCGTGCTGATCGTGCCCCTTTCGATCCTTGCAGCCTTGACAGGGGTTACGCTGCGCGGGATGGACAAC
This sequence comes from uncultured Shimia sp., assembly GCA_937897325.1. Taxonomy (GTDB): domain Bacteria; phylum Pseudomonadota; class Alphaproteobacteria; order Rhodobacterales; family Rhodobacteraceae; genus CALCOY01. The sequence continues at coordinate 244,648 of CALCOY010000016.1, read as the reverse complement.
AATATCCTGACGCAGGTCGGTTTGATTGTGCTTGTGGCCTTGGCAGCAAAAAATGCGATTCTGATCGTGGAATTTGCCAAGCAGGGTGAGGAACAGAGGGGACTAAGCCCCGTTGAAGCGGCGATTGATGCCAGCCGCCAGCGGTTGCGGCCGATCCTGATGACAGCGCTGGCTTTCATCCTGGGCGTATTGCCCCTGGCCATTGCCCATGGCGCCGGGTCAGAAATGCGACAGGCTCTTGGAACAGCGGTGTTTTCAGGGATGATCGGTGTGACGTTTCTTGGCCTGCTTTTGACGCCCGTCTTCTACGTGGCACTTAACCGGATCTTCAGCCGATCCCGCCTGGTCAGTCCTGCGGAGTGAGGATGGCTAGGTCTGTCTTGCGCGAGCGGATGGCTGTGTTTATGTAGGGCTCGACCCGCTAACTGTACGGGTGATGGAGACTTTATGTTAGAGATTGCGGCCCGCCGCTAAGGTTCGGACAAACGGACCGATCTACACCCACTGACTGTCTGCGCGATGCCAGGCGGATCAGTTGTCTGGCATATTCCCGGAAATCCCAAATGAATATCTCGAAACACGAGCAGCGTGTTTTGCCCGTGCTCGCGCAGGGCGGTGCAATCCACTTTGAACGCGCTGCGAATGGAAAGATCCAGCAGGTTACCTGCTACACGCGTGATGGCAACATCCTGACGGACTGTACTTTGGCCCTCTTCGAACGTCTCAAAAGACGGCGGCTTATCCGATCAAAGAATGGAAAGCCCTATCAGGTCACTCGCTTGGGGGTGATGTCCGTTCGCTCTCAACTCGACAATCGTTAGGAGTATCAGATGAAAAATGCACAAATACGACTGACCATCGCTGCGGATGTCCCGGCATTGATCGGAGTGATCGACGAGACCGATCTCTTTCCAAGCGACGTGTTGGAAGAAATGCTGGCCCCTTCCCCAGCTGGTCAGAACGATGCGATTTGTCTCACTTGTTTGCACGGCACGGCACCCGTTGGGCTGTGCTATTCAGAGCCTGAGCGAATGGCCGAGGCAGTTTGGAACATGCGTGCACTTGCTATCCTTCCAGCAGTCCAAGGCAATGGCCTTGGCGGGCAATTGGTCAACCATATGGAGCGGGTTCTGACCGCGACCGGTCAACGGCTGCTGATCGTTGATACGTCCGGAACCGAAGACTTCGCCTTAACCCGCAGCTTTTACCAAAAAGCTGGCTACAAAGAAGAGGCGCGCATCCGAGACTACTGGGCCGTTGGCGATGACAAAGTGACTTTTTGCAAGCTGTTACTCTAAAAAAAAGCCCCGCTTGCTGCGGGGCTTTCAGTCCTGTCAGATTGAGCCTTGACCTATTCGTCGCCTTTGAGTGCCGCACCCAGAATGTCGCCAAGCGATGCGCCCGAATCCGAAGAGCCGTATTGTTCGACGGCTTCTTTTTCCTCGGCAATCTCGCGTGCCTTGATCGATACGCCCAGACGGCGGGCTTTGTTATCGACATTGGTGATGCGTACGTCGACCTTGTCACCCACACTGAAGCGTTCGGGACGTTGTTCGGCGCGGTCACGCGACAGATCAGAACGGCGAATGAAGGATTTCATGCCTTCGTACTCCACCTCGATCCCACCATCCTCGATGGCCGTCACGGTCACGGTCACGATAGAGCCGCGCTTCACGCCGCCAACCGCTTCGGCGAACTTGTCGCCACCCACGGCCTTGATGGACAGGCTGATGCGCTCTTTCTCAACATCGACCTCGGAGACAACCGCGCCGACCATGTCGCCCTTGCGGTAGTTCTGGATCGCGTCTTCGCCACGCTCGTCCCAGCTGAGGTCGCTGAGGTGGACCATGCCGTCGATATCGCCTTCGAGACCCACGAACAGACCGAATTCGGTGATGTTCTTGACTTCGCCTTCGACCTCGGTGCCCTCGGGATGTGTTTCCGCGAAGACTTCCCATGGGTTGCGCATGGTCTGCTTGAGGCCCAGGGACACGCGGCGCTTGGCACCGTCGATTTCCAGGACCATGACTTCGACCTCTTGGCTGGTCGAGACGATCTTACCCGGATGGACGTTCTTCTTCGTCCAGGACATCTCGGAAACGTGGACCAGACCTTCAACGCCTGGTTCAAGCTCAACAAAGGCGCCGTAATCCGTGATGTTGGTCACCCGACCCATATGCACCGATTCCAGAGGGTACTTGGCGGCGACCAGATCCCATGGATCTTCTTGAAGCTGCTTCATGCCCAGCGAGATGCGGTGCGTCTCTTTGTTGATCTTGATCACCTGAACCTTGATTGTCTCACCAATGGTAAGGATCTCGGACGGGTGGTTCACGCGACGCCATGCCATATCGGTGACATGCAGCAGGCCGTCAACGCCCCCCAGATCGACGAAGGCACCGTATTCGGTGATGTTCTTGACTACACCATCAACGTTTTGGCCTTCGGTCAGGTTGCCGATCACTTCGGCGCGCTGTTCGGCACGGGATTCTTCCAAGATCGCACGACGCGACACAACGATGTTGCCCCGGCGGCGGTCCATTTTCAGGATCTGGAAAGGTTGCTTGAGACCCATGAGCGGTCCGGCGTCGCGCACCGGACGCACATCGACCTGTGAGCCGGGCAAGAAGGCCACGGCGCCACCCAGATCGACGGTAAATCCGCCTTTGACCCGACCAAAGATCGCGCCTTCAACGCGCGCATCGTCGGCATAGGCTTTTTCCAGACGGTCCCAGGCTTCTTCGCGGCGGGCCATCTCGCGGCTGATGACCGCTTCGCCCTTGGCGTTCTCGGCCGAGCGCAGATAAACCTCCACCTCATCGCCAACGGCGATTTCGGGTGCTTCACCGGGATTTGCGAATTCCTTAAGCTCGACCCGGCCTTCCATTTTGTAGCCAACGTCGATGATGGCTTGGCCCGCTTCGATCGCGATCACCTTGCCTTTGACAACCGAACCCTCTTCGGGTGTGTCCATTTCGAAGCTTTCGTTCAGGAGGGCTTCGAATTCCTCCATGGTTGCTGATGCCATGTGGCTTTCTGTTTCCTTGCGTTTACGGTTTTCTGGCCGCGCGGTTGTCTCCGCCGGTCTTGGGGTTGGTCAGATGGTCCACAAAACAAAGAGGGCCGGAGATCCGACCCTGCTCAACTCGATGTCATGTGGTGGTTTCCACCTTGTCGACGGCTGCGCGTATAGCGAGCTTGTACCAAAAGGGCAAGGGGGTGCTTTGACAACCTCTGTGTCTGTCGATAGCGACGATCGCATGCGATCCTTCCCTGCACTTTGCCGATAATGCCCCACGTAACGACCTTTGTCGTGGCCGGCATTGGTGTCGTCGTCTTTCACTTCGTCAATCTGCCGCTGCCATGGCTTTTGGGTCCGATGGCCGCCTGTCTGATTGCTGCCTTGGCGGGTGTGGACATGAAGGGGATCGCCCCGCTGAATGACGCCATGCGCACGATCCTTGGCGTGGCGGTGGGTGCAACCTTCACACCGGCTGTGTTTCTGGCGATGACGGGCATGTGGCCCACGTTGCTGCTGATCCCGGTCATGGTTCTTTGTGTGGGTCTGGTTGGTGTGCCCTATTTCCGATTGCTCTGGCGCTTCGATTTTCCGACAAGTTACTATGGCGCGATGCCTGGCGGTTTGTCCGACATGCTGGTTTTCGGCGAAGAAGCTGGCGGCAATATACGTACGCTCTCCCTGATCCATGCAACTCGGGTTATGGTGATTGTCGCCGCTCTGCCATTTCTACTGCAAGGCATATGGGGCGCTGATCTCGGCAACCCGCCGGGTGCCCCTGCGCGTGACATTCCGGTGTATGAAATGATTCTCATGCTGATCAGCGCGGTGGTCGGCTGGCAGCTTTTCAAGCGTTTGAATTTATTCGGCGCGTCGATACTGGGCCCGCTTGTGGTGACCGGCATTCTTGCGATTTCCGGCTTTCTGACCAACCGTCCTCCGGTTGAGGCGATCTGGGCGGCACAGTTTTTCATCGGGATGAGCGTTGGCATCCATTATGTCGGTATAACCATGGCTGAGATTAGGCGCGATCTGCTGGCAAGTGTCGGTTTTTGTATCCTGCTGATTCTGCTGACCTTCCCCTTTGTGGAGCTTGTCTATCTTGCCGGTCTTGCCCCGGGCACTGAGACCTTGTTGGCTTTTGCTCCAGGTGGGCAGGCTGAACTCACGGTGCTTGCCCTCGTGGTGGGGGCGGACATGGCATTTGTGATCGCACATCATGTGCTCAGGATTCTTGTGGTGATCCTTGGCGCTCCGCTCTTTGCGCGGCTTCTTGATCGGTAGCGATCAGTCAAAAAGGCTGCGCAGGCCGCGCTTGATCTCACCCTCGACCTTGTCTTTGGCTGCATCCTCCAAGCTTTGCCCTTCACCTGCAGTTACACCCAGCTTTTCCTCAACCTTCTGGCGGACTTTTTCCTTTGCCTCCTGCTCAAGCCGTTCTTTTTCAGCGGCAAAGTTCAAATCAATCGCCGCATCGAGATCGGGTAGGATGCTGGGTGAGGCCCAGGGCCCCCGGATGCGAACCGGGATGGCAAGCCCCTGGCCTTCATTGGCGCGCAGTGCGACCGGCGTAAAAAGATAGTCAATGTCTTGCGATCCAAGGCCCACTCGTCCGGCGCCCCGCGCTTCATAGTTCGTTAGGGCAAACAGCAGGTCATCGTTCATCAGGTTGCCGCCCTCCATCGTGAAAGTTGCCCCAAGGGAATTGAAGATCGTCGTGCCACCTCCGGCGCTTCCGCCCCGCATGAGTCGATCCAGATCCAGCCCTTTGATCGTCCCGGTGCCCACTTGCATAGCACCTTGTCCTGACAGTGACCGCATGATCGCATCGGCCGAACCACCGACGCCTAAAAAGGACACCTCAGCCCGTGCCGCGCCGGTCAGTCGGTCAGAGCCAATCGCATCCGACAGGACCTGCTCCAATTGAATATCGCTCACATTAATGTTGCCACCCACCGAAAGCCCGCTGCGGTTGTTCATGACAAACTGCCCCGTGACGGTTCCTCCATAGGCAGTTATTTCGCGCAACTCCGTGACCATGCGGGAATTGTCATTGCGCAGAAGTGTTCGGGTTGTGCCCAGTCTGAAACGACCCAGATCAATGGTATCGGCGCGCAACGCAATCTCACCGTTAAAGGCGGCCAGCCCGCTGGCATCAATCGGAGCCCTCGACCAACCGGAGGACGGTGTCGCAGGCGCCGCGGCACCACTGGCGTCGTCGCCGGTCAGGCCTGTCAAGTTCAGATTGCCTGCATTGAATTGCGCGTTGATCTGGGGTGTACCGTTCAAGCTGGCATCCATCGCCCCATTGATCTGGTTTTCGTCCATCCGAAGGCTGAGATTGCGCAGGGCGAGCCGCCTGTCGCCGGTCAGAGTAAGCTCTGTCTGACCGTTCAGACTGCGCCCCAGACCGCGTGGCAGGTCTGCGCCGGGCAGGCCCAAAGCGCGAAGGAAAGCGTCGGTGTTGTCGATCTGCAATCCCAGTTGGCCCGCCACTTCGCCCGCCGTGCTAGCCCGGCCTGACAGGGTGATCTGGCCGCCCTCAGTGTCAATCGTGGCTTCCACCGGTTGAACCTGACCAGTAATAAAGCCTGAAAATGCCCCGATTGTTGCATTCACCCGCACGTCCTGCGCCGCTGGTACCAGTTTCGCCGTGATGTCGGCTGGCCCCAAACGTTCCGGCCAGTCCAGAAGCAGATCGACACCGGAGTAAGACACCAGATCACTGCCCTCTGCATCATAGATCAGGGTGGCGTCCTTTACGCTAAGCTTTTCGATGCTGAAAGCGCGCGCTGGTCTGTCGGGGGCCGTTTCCGTTTCGATCTGGGCCTCGCCGCTGGCATCGGTGAATTGCCAACTGGCCCGCCCGTCCTGTTTTTGCTCTAGTCGGATGGTAGGCGAGGCCGCCTCGATATTCGTAATCCGGATCTCGCCACCAAGCAGCGCGGCGGCATCGACTCCGATCGCGGCATTCTGTGCGGTCAGCATCGGGCCGTCCTTGGCCCAATCTGCATTGCCCACCTCGATCCCGCCTGCCGTTACGCCGAGCACCGGCCAAATCGTCATCGACACGTCGCCCGAAATCGCTACCTCCCGCCCGGTGGCCGTGCGGATCTGGTCCGCTGCGATCGCCGCGATCCGATCAGCGGGTATCAGAAAAATCGCCCCAACCGCAGTCAAGGCAAGAACGACAATCAGACCGAAAAGCCGAAAGATCCACTTCATGGCGACGCCCCCGTCGTTGGATTGGCCTCACTGTTTCAGGCGACGCGATGTTCCGCAAGACAAAGCCTTTCCGCGGGCTGGTACTTGGCCTAAAACCACTGAGATGAGCGTGAACCCTCCCGATCTTCGTCCTGACCTTGCCCCTGCAGCACGCGTGTCAGAGGCCCCTCGCGAAGGCCAGCCGACGATCGGCATGGTGTCTCTGGGCTGTCCCAAAGCGCTTGTCGACAGCGAACGCATACTGACGCGCTTGCGGGCAGAGGGCTATGGGATCTCACCTGACTATGGTGGTGCGGATGCGGTGATCGTGAATACCTGCGGTTTTCTCGACTCCGCCAAGGCCGAAAGTCTCGAGGCGATTGGAGAAGCGCTTCGGGAAAACGGTCGGGTGATTGTCACGGGCTGTCTGGGGGCAGAGCCCGAATACATTGCGGGCACACACCCCAAGGTGCTCGCGGTCACGGGCCCGCATCAGTACGAGGCGGTGCTTGATGCAGTCCACAGCGCCGTGCCGCCGGCGCCAGACCCTTTCGTGGATCTTCTGCCGGCCAGCAGTGTGCATCTGACACCCCGCCACTACGCCTATCTGAAGATTTCCGAGGGCTGCAATCATAAGTGTAAGTTCTGCATCATTCCCGACATGCGCGGGCGGCTGGCCTCTCGGCCCGTCCATGCCGTTCTGCGAGAGGCTGAAAAGCTGGTGGATGCAGGTGTGCAGGAACTTCTCGTCATCAGCCAGGACACCAGCGCGTACGGGCTCGACCGCAAGTATGACACGCATCTCTGGCAAGGCGGAGAGGTCCGCAGTCATATCCTCGATCTCTCTCGTGAATTGGGTCAGCTGGGGGCTTGGGTACGTCTGCACTATGTCTACCCATACCCGCATGTGCGCGATCTGATCCCGCTGATGGCGGATCCGCAGAACGGTCTCTTGCCCTATCTCGACATCCCCTTCCAACACGCCCATCCTGATGTTCTGAAACGCATGGCACGTCCTGCAGCTGGGGCAAAAACCCTGGAAGAAATCGCCGCCTGGCGTGCCATCTGCCCGGATCTGACGCTGCGCTCGACTTTCATCGTTGGATATCCTGGGGAGACGGAGGCAGAGTTTCAGACATTGCTCGATTGGCTGGACGAAGCGCAACTCGACCGTGTCGGGTGTTTTAAGTACGAAAACGTCGATGGCGCGCGTTCAAATAATCTGTCGGATCATGTCCCGGATGAGGTCAAACAGGATCGTTGGAACCGATTTATGGAAAAGGCGCAGGCGATCTCAGAGGCGAAGCTCGCCCGTAAGGTGGGGCTTCGCCTCACCGTTCTGGTAGACGACGTCGATGATGAAGCGGCAACCTGCAGGACGATTGCCGATGCCCCCGAGATCGATGGAAATCTCTTCATTGACGAGGGGTTTGAACAACTCAGCCCTGGCGATTGTGCCGAAGTTATTGTCGACGAAGCAGGCGAATACGACCTGTGGGGCAGATTGGCGTAAGGTGGGCGTGTCGCCCGCCCTTCGTCAAGTATCGTCCCGAACAAAGCTTAGATAATGTGGGGTTCGCCCCTCTCTCAGTGCTTTTTGCTCGTAACGCGTGCTCAGCCAACCCTCCCAAGGCGCCCGCCAGTCCGAAGGCTTTTCTGCGGTCCAGTAAAAGCCCCGCTTCGGCACTTCTTCTAGCGTTTGGCGCACATAATCTGGGATATCTGTTGCCACGCGAAACCCGCTGCCTGTCTTCACGACACGCGCCAATGGTTCCAGATGTTCGGGTGTCACAAAGCGCCGCCGGTGGTGCCGTTTCTTGGGCCAGGGATCGGGATAGAGCAGAAACGCCCGCGCGATCGACGCATCGGGCAGCACATCGAACAAATCCCGCGCGTCGCCAGGATAGACGGCCAGATTGTGCACACCCGCCTGCCGGATCTTGCCCAGCAGCATCGCAACGCCGTTGATGTATGGCTCGCACCCGATGATTGCGACGTCGTGGTTCAACGCAGCCTGATGCACCAGATGCTCCCCACCGCCGAAGCCGATCTCAAGCCAGACAGGTCGATCCCCGAACCGTGCCTTGAGATCCAGCGGTGCACGTTCGGGATTTTCGTCCCAGGACACCAAGCCGGGACTCAACGCCTCCAGATCCTCGGACAGATAGGCTTTCTGGCTGGCTTTCAGGGTCTTGCCCTTCAGGCGCCCATAGAAGTTGCGATGTGGTCTTTCGGTCATGCGCGCGGCCATAGCGGCGCATGGCGCGTGGTTCAACCGCTCCCGTTCACCAAAGCGTGCTTGGCAGCATGATCGCTCAGCCTCTAAGCTAAAGGCAGGGACAAGAAAGGTATGGCGCATGCGTTTATTTCTCATTTTTGCAGTGATCTTCTGGGCGGTGGCGGCTCTTGCACAGGACGAACAAGTCACGCCGGAAGAACAGACCAATCCAGCAGAACCGCGTATGACGGTTGAGCGCCTCGCCGAAATCGTGATGGCCATCGATGAAAAGGCACTGTTGCAGGGCAATGCGATGCAACTGACCCTGCTTGATGTGCCGATCCTTGTGGTAACTGATCCGATAGCGGATCGGATGCGCGCCATGGTTCCAATCCGCTCTGCCGAAGGGATTGATCCCGCCGAATTGCTTCGCCTTATGCAAGCCAATTTCGACACGGCCCTTGATGCACGTTATGCTGTGGCCAAGGGGCGTCTTTGGGGGGTGTTCATCCACCCGCTCAGCCCCTTGGAAAAGGAACAGTTCCTGTCCGCTTTGGCCCAGACCGTGAATGTCGCGCGGACTTACGGGCAAACTTATTCCGGCGGCGCACAGGTCTTTGGCGGTGGCGACTCCAATGAGATCTACCGCGGTCTGCTCGAAGATCTGCTCAAGAAAGGCGAGGATATCTGAGCCTGCGCTCCGGCTGGACGATCGCGTAAAGGCAGGCTAGTGCTGCCGGGCACGACAATGTCCTACAGGTTTTTCATGTCCAGCCACGGCGCGCCGATCCCGATCATGTCCCACCCCTGCGGCCCATTGAAGGGTGAGGCACATGTACCGGGTGACAAATCCATTTCGCACCGCGCACTGATCCTCGGAGCGTTGTGTGTCGGTGAAACGTCCATTTCCGGTTTGCTTGAAGGCCAGGATGTCCTTGATACCGCCAAAGCCATGCGGGCCTTCGGGGCAGAGGTTACGGACCTTGGCGGCGGTCGCTGGTCGGTCCATGGTGTTGGTGTGGGCGGCTTCATGGAGCCTGACCAGATCATCGATTGCGGCAATTCCGGCACCGGTGTGCGCCTCATCATGGGTGCCATGGCCACTTGTCCGATCGTGGCCACTTTCACCGGGGATGCCAGTCTCAACAAGCGTCCCATGGCGCGCGTCACCGATCCACTTGCCGGGTTCGGGACCCAAGCTGTTGGTCGGTCAGAGGGTCGCTTGCCCATGACGATTATCGGCGCAAAAGAGCCCGTGCCCCTGCATTACGAGGTGCCCGTGCCTTCGGCTCAGGTGAAATCCGCGGTCCTGCTCGCGGGTCTCAATGCCCCTGGCGAAACAGTAGTCACTGAAAAAGAGGCCACTCGCGATCACACAGAACGGATGTTGGCGGGTTTTGGCGCGCAGATCCGGACAGAGGTAACAGACATTGGCCGGGTGATCACGCTGCAAGGCCAGCCGGAACTTATCCCTCAGCATATAGAGGTGCCGCGTGATCCGTCATCGGCGGCCTTTCCTGTCTGTGCCGCCTTGATCACACCGGGCTCCGACGTCCTGGTCCCGAATATCGGCCTCAATCCTACGCGGGCGGGTCTTTATACGACGCTACAGGATATGGGTGCCGATCTGGGGTTTGAGAACATGCGGGAAGAGGGCGGCGAACCTGTCGCTGATCTGCGTGCGCGTTACTCTCCGGACATGCACGGGATCGAAGTTCCGGCGGAACGTGCAGCAAGCATGATCGATGAGTATCCCGTCCTGTCGGTGGTTGCAGCCTTTGCGACCGGCAAGACGCACATGACCGGTGTAAAAGAGTTGCGGGTGAAAGAAAGTGATCGGATCGCTGCCATGGCCGACGGACTGCGCGCCAATGGCGTGACGGTCGAAGACGGGCCCGACTGGTGGAGTGTCGTGGGCCTTGGGCCCGACAATGTTCCGGGCGGAGCTACTTGCGCAAGCCATCTCGATCACCGGATCGCCATGGCTTTCATGGTCATGGGCATGGGTGCAAAGGCGCCGGTTTCTGTCGACGATGGTGGACCTATCGCAACGTCATTCCCGATCTTCGAAAGTCTGATGGGCAGTCTTGGTGCCCGGCTGGAACGCACATGACAACGTTCGCAAGGATCACGCTTTTACTGTCTGGCCTGGCAATCGTCCTTTTTGCAGTCGTTGCGGTCATTGCAGAGACGCAGCTTCGGACTGAGGTCGGGGGGCTGCTTGACGGGCGTTTTCTTGGCTACAATGCAGAAGAGGCGCAGGCCTATCTGATCAGTCTTACGGGCACCCAAGCGGAGGTGTATACCGGGGTCTTTCGCACCCTCGATACCGTCTTGCCCTTTCTGGTCGGGTTCGCCTTCGCTTCGGTGTTTTGGTCTCTTTCTGCTGGGCGTTCCATGGCGGTGCGCTTAGGCGTTTTGCTCGCGCCACTCATCTATATCTGGGCCGACCTGACGGAGAACGCGGCGGTCGCAGCATTGATTGCAGGACGTGCCGCAGGTTTTGACCCCAGCGATGTTCTTGCGGCCAGCAATGCCACCGTGACCAAATGGGTTGCCCTTGGCACATGTCTTCTTCTGCTCGTTCCGCTTTGGCAAGGGCGGCGTAAAGTGCGGACATGACCGCACCATTCACAGTTGCCATCGACGGGCCTGCGGCCGCTGGCAAAGGCACCATTGCAAAGGCTATCGCGGGGTATTTTGGTTTCGCGCATCTTGATACGGGTTTGCTTTACCGTGCCGTTGGGGCAGCCACGCTTGAAGGTGTCGATCCGATCGAAGCCGCGCGGTCGTTGTCCGCCAAGGCGCTTGATGCCCCGGATCTGCGCACCCCGGATGTCGCGCAGGCTGCAAGCAAGGTCGCCGTCATCCCCGAAGTCCGCGCGGCCCTACTCGATTTTCAGAAGGCCTTTGCTCGCCGCGCGGGGGGCGCTGTTCTTGACGGGCGGGACATTTGCACGGTGATTGTTCCGCAAGCGGAGGTGAAGCTTTTCGTTACAGCCAGCCCCGAAATCCGCGCGCGCCGCCGGCTTGAAGAACTGCGTGGTCGCGGTCTGGCTGCTGAGTATGACATCGTGCTTGAAGACGTAAAGGCGCGAGACGCAAGGGACAGCCAACGACACACAGCGCCCCTGAAGGCTTCCGATGATGCGATCGTGCTGGATACATCGGACATGCTGGTTGGAGAAGCTATCGCGAAAGCTATCGCGCTGGTCGAAGCACGCCGGGTTTAGGTGGTGTGGTGTAAGGCGGGCGTGTCGCCCGCCCCCGGCGGTCAGAGCGCGCTGCGCAGCATGTCACCCAGATCTGTCCGTTCCCAGCTGAACCCGCCATCTTCAGAAGGCGTACGTCCGAAATGACCATAAGCCGCTGTGCGCGCGTAGATCGGACGGTTCAGCGACAGATGCTGGCGGATGCCCCGAGGTGTCAGATCCATGACCGATCCGATCGCTTTCTCGATTTCGGCATCGGGCACCTTACCCGTGCCGAACGTGTCGCAATAGATCGACAGGGGCTTTGAGACACCGATGGCATAGCTCAGCTGGATGGTGCACCGATCCGCCAGTCCGGCCGCAACCACATTCTTGGCCAGATAACGCGCCGCGTAAGCCGCCGATCGGTCCACCTTGGTTGGGTCTTTGCCAGAGAACGCTCCACCGCCATGGGGTGCGGCTCCGCCATATGTATCAACGATGATCTTGCGACCGGTCAGGCCCGCATCCCCGTCCGGTCCACCGATGACGAACTTGCCTGTCGGGTTCACGTGCCAATCGGTTTCGTTGGTGAGCCAGCCGTTTGGCAGCACCTCTTCGATGTAGGGGGCCACGATCGCGCGGATGTCGTCGCTGGTCAGATCTTCGTCCAGATGCTGTGTCGACAACACGAGTGAGCTGACACCAACAGGCTGTCCGTCGCGATAAATTACCGACAATTGCGATTTGGCATCCGGGCCAAGCGCAGGCTCAGTTCCATCTTTGCGAACCTCAGCCAGACGTCGCAGGATTGCGTGCGCATACTGGATCGGTGCTGGCATCAGATCGGGTGTTTCATTGGTGGCGTAGCCGAACATGATTCCCTGATCGCCCGCGCCTTCGTCCTTGTCCTCGCTCGCGTTCACGCCTTGAGCGATATGGGCGGATTGTTCGTGTAGCAGGTTCGTAATCTGGCAGGTTTCCCAGTGGAACTTCTCTTGCTCGTACCCGATGTCCCTTATGCAGGTTCGGGTGATATCAGGTATGTTCTTCATATACTCGGCGAGCTTGGATTGGTCGGATAGGCCGACCTCTCCGCCGATCACTACATGATTTGTCGTGGCGAAGGTCTCACAGGCAACGCGCGCTTCAGGCTCTTCAGCCAGCAGCGCATCAAGAATAGCATCTGAAATACGGTCGCAAACTTTATCGGGATGGCCTTCAGAGACGGACTCCGAAGTAAAAGTATAGTTCTGACGGGACATGATTGCTCCAATAATAAAACTACTGCCACGCCAGGAAGCCGTTGTGGCAGATCCAGACGGCCATACGCGGACCTGCGAGCGGGGTCAATCTTGAAATGGAGTGCGGACGGTCCGTTTCTTAATGGCCATCAATAGCGTGTTCTTAATGGCCATCAATAGCGTGGCCATCACCAGAAACCCGATGATCGGCAAATCCCCTGTGCGGCTGTAAAGCGTTGGGGCCAGGGGGCGCGGTAGGGCGGCATCCACAAAACCGGCCTGATCCAGCGGAATCTGATCTGTGATACGGCCATTAGGATCAATCATGGCCGAAATACCGGTATTCGCACTGCGGACGAGCGGTAAGCCTTGTTCGATAGCGCGCATGCGGGCCTGGGCGAGATGCTGCTGCGGCCCGGCAAAGGCACCGAACCACGCATCGTTGGTCAGTTGCATCAGAAAATCAGGGCGCACGGCTGCCCCTCCGACATCATGGGCAAAGACGGCCTCGTAGCAGATCAGCGGCAGGGCCCGACCAAGCGATCCCATATCCAGAAGCTGCGGACCGGGGCCGGAAATGAACGCACCATCCACGCGGTCCGCCAGGCCGCCCACGTTGATCTTACTGAACAGCGATGGGAAGGGCATGTATTCACCAAACGGCACCAGATGATGCTTGTCATAGGTCTGGGTAACCTGTCCGGCCTCATCGAGAACCACCATACTGTTGAAGTACCCCTGTTCGGACCGGCGCTGGATGCCAAGAGCCACCGGCTTGCCACTTGACGCTTCTGCGATCCGGTCAAAAACGACCTGCGCATGTTCGACGAGATAGGGCAGGGCTGTTTCTGGCCAGAGGATCAGATCAACATCGCCCGGCTGTGCGGTGAAGCCGACTTGCCGGTCGACGAAGACAGGGATCATTTGCGGGTCCCATTTCTCATGCTGGGCGGCATTGGGCTGCACGATGCGGATCGTGTGCTCTGTCATCGCAGCTTGTGGGGCCACCGGCGACACGAGAAGGACTGCCAGGCTGATCAGGGCAAGGGTCGATTGGATGGCGACGCCAAAGCGCATGACGATCGGACGCGATAGCAGCGCCGCAATCAGACAAAGGGCCAGCATCATCCCGTGCGGCCCGACCCAGGCCAAGCCTTGCCCCGCGACCACATTCACCAGCGCCTGCGGTGGCATGGCCCAGGGAAAGCCCGTGAAAACGTATGCTCGACCGATTTCGGCCAGTGGCCAGGTTGCGGCAAGCCACCAGCGCGACGGCCCCAGCCGTTTGGCCAGACCAAAAGCCGCCCCCCAAAAAAGGGCGAGACCAGCAGACAGAAGGACAAGGGCAAAGGGTGCCATCCAGCCGTGTTGTGCGGCATCGACCTGAAAAGGCTCAACAATCCATGTCAGGCAAAGCGCGAAGTAACCTGTCCCGAAGAACCAGCCGATGCGCACCGCCGATTGCCAGGTCGTCACCATCGGAAGCAGCGCAAAGCCAGCCACCATCGAGGCTAGAACAAGGGGGGTAATGCCGTACGGTTCCTGCGCCAGCGCGCCAACTGCCCCGGCGCCAAAAGCTAGGATCGCCCTTGCCCAGACCGGCAGAACGGCAAGCCGTCCGGCCAGGCGCCCGGGCGTTTGGGTCATTCCGCGGCCTGCCTGGCCAGCCTGACGCGCAGCCGCTTGATGCGGCGCGGATCGGCGTCCAAAACCTCGAATTCGGGGCCATCGGGGTGGGGCACGACCTCACCGCGGGTGGGCACGCGGCCCGCCAACATGAAGACGAGGCCACCTAAAGTGTCGATCTCTTCCTCGTCCACATCGTCATGATCCGTCAGCGACTTACCGATTTCGGCCTCGAAGTCCTGCAGTGGCGTCTTGGCCAGCGCCATGTAACAACCCGATTTCTCACGCGCGAAGTGTTGGCCTTCGTCGATGTCGTGTTCATCTTCGATCTCACCGATGACCTGTTCGATCAGGTCTTCGATCGTGACCAATCCGTCGACGCCACCATATTCATCAATGACCAGGGCCATATGCCGCCGTTCGGTCTGCATTTTTGTGAGCAGAACACCGATGGTCATGGATGGTGGTACAAACAGCAGAGGCCGCAACATACTGCGCAGGTCAAAGCTTCGATCCGCTCCGTTGAAACCGTGCTGCAGGGCCAGATCCTTCAGGTGCGCCAATCCAATAGGCGTGTCGAGTGTGCCTTCAAACACTGGAATACGGGTAAGCCCACTTTCCTTGAATGTCTTCACAAGCTCTTCCAGAGAGGCTGTATCCGGCAGGGCAGTGATGTCCGCCTTTGGCACGGCAACGTCTTCCACACGCATGCGATGCAGATTTATCATGCCGTGCTGTGAGTTCGGTGCCACCTCTGCAATGATCTCGGGGGCTGGGTCTTCCGCAGTGTTGCTGGAAAATGCGGACAGCACGCGCGCGATCACCCCTTGGGGTCGCTGAAAACTGGTGTTTGTTGCCGTGTCATCTGAGGACTGCGCGCGTTGCGCTGCGTCAGACGATCCTTCAATGTCTCCCATCGGGTCCCGTTCAATCTCCGGTCAGTGTCATATGACCTATCTAATATGGGTCAGGAATACCCAATCTGCCAAGTATTTTGACTTCTAAGGCTTCCATGCGCGTCGCGTCGCCGTCACGGATGTGATCATAACCCAGCAAATGCAAGACTCCATGAACGATCAGATGTGCGACATGGTCGGCCAAAGCTTTGTTCTGTTCGTCTGCCTCGCGCTTGCAGGTATCATAAGCGATTGCGACATTGCCAAGATCGCGGCTGCCATCTTGGGCTTCTGTTGGTTTGACGGGCGCATCACCATCCTTTTCCGGGGCCAAGTCTTCCGTAGGCCAACTTAGCACATTTGTGGGCGTCGGTTTTCCGCGGAATTCCGTGTTGAGCGTGGCGATTCGTGCATCGTCGCAGGCCAGGATTGCGATTTCGGCTACGTTTGCTGGGATTGAATGATGGTCGAGCACAGCTTTGGTGGCTTCTGTGGCAATCGCCTCAAAAGCCATTTCGACCCAGCGGTCATCTTCGATCAGGATGTCGATCATCCAAGGCCCAGAACACCAAGGATCACTATGGGCAAGAACAGGAAACCCTGCGGCATCAGACGGTAGCTGACCGACATGAAAGGCGCTGCGATAAGCCCAACGCCTGACAATCCGGCTGCGATTAAGACACCGGCCCAACCCAAGCCAGGCATGTCAAACAGAATCGCGCCGGCAAAGAAAGTGGCCAGCAGGAACAGCGTGATACTGACCATGTGCCAGCACATCCACGCCACGGCGCGGGGCATCTCACCCAGGTCGGTGCTGGCGCGCAATGGGCCTGCAACCTGGCGTCCGCCGATGAAGAAATGCACGAGGAACCATGCGCCAGACAGGGCCGATGCAATCCACAGATAAACGTCGAGCATCGATTTATCCTTTCAAAACCAGCAGATTATCCAGGTTCAGCATCGGCCTCATAAGCTTCGATGATGGCGGCGACAAGAGGATGGCGAACGACGTCTTTCGAGGTGAAGTAATTGAAGCTGATCTTCGGGATCTGCTTCAAAAGCCGCTCGGCATCCGCAAGTCCTGATTGCACACCGCGCGGCAGGTCGACTTGTGTGCGGTCGCCGGTGATCACCATACGGGACCCTTCGCCGAGACGGGTCAGAAACATCTTCATCTGCATCGTCGTGGCGTTTTGCGCCTCATCCAGCACAACAAAGGCACGGCTGAGTGTACGGCCCCGCATAAAGGCCAAAGGCGCGATTTCGATCGTTTTTTCTTCCTTCAGTTTGGCAAGCTGCTTGCCCGGCAGAAAATCATTCAGCGCGTCGTAAAGCGGCTGCATATATGGATCTACCTTTTCTTCCTGCGTGCCAGGCAGAAAGCCCAAGCGCTCGCCCGCTTCGACCGCAGGGCGGCAGAGGATGATCCGGTCCACATGTCCGCCAATGAACATGCTAACGCCAACGGCGACCGCAAGATATGTCTTGCCGGTCCCCGCCGGGCCGATCCCAAACGCCATTTCGTTTTCGAAAAGCGATTGAACATAGGCCTTTTGTGCATCGGTGCGCGGTTCGATCAGCTTCTTGCGGGTCTTGATCTCGATCCGCTCACCAACCGGCATTTCCAACTGGTCGCCCTGACGTGTACCCGTCCCGTGTTCAGAGCCGCCCATGCGCAATTCACGGTCAACATCTGCGACTTCAACGGTCTTACCGGTTTCAAGCCGCAGATAGAGCGCGTTCAAAACCTCGACAGCGCGTTTTTGCGCGCCGTCCTCGCCCATGATCGCCAATTCGTTACCGCGCCGCACAATCTGTACCTCAAGTGCGGCCTCAATGGCGGTCAGGTTCTGATCATATGGCCCGCAAAGGTCGATCAGCAGGCGGTTGTCGGGAAATTCAACGATCATTTCCGGCGTGGCGCTGTCATTAGGGATCTGCGCGAGGGTCAATACCTTCTCCTGAATCTGTACCTGTTCGAAAGGTCGCAATTTTGGCGCTGCGCCGCAACGGGCACATGGCGCTTTGCGGTCAATTGGAACAAAAAACCCTGTCTTCAGCCCACCAGACGGCCCGAAAGGGAATTTGAGGCGCTCGCTTGAATACGCACCGCCCGCAGGTCGCCCTTCTGCGCATCGCAATCATCGACATGGACGGCGTGAAGATACTCGGATTTGCCAACCATCTGCCCGGGCAATCGCCCTGGCTTTTCGAATAGGACGTTGACTGTTCGGCCAACCATGTCTTCCTGAATCTCACGCTGATGGCGCGTGATCATGGCCTGAAGACGCTGAAGCCTGTCATCGGCCTCTGCTGCATCGACCTGCGCGCGCTCTGCCGCTGGGGTGCCGGGACGAGTCGAGTATTTGAAGGAATAGGCGTAGCCATAGCGCACGGCCTCGACCAGATCGAGCGTGGCCTGGAAATCCGCTTCGGTTTCTTCGGGGAATCCCACGATGAAATCGCCTGACATCAGGATATCGGGACGCGCCGCGCGGATCTTTTCGATCAGCCGCAGATAGCTTTCCGCCGTGTGGCTTCGGTTCATCCGCTTGAGGATCCGATCAGAGCCGGACTGCACTGGCAAATGCAGGTATGGCATGAGTTTTTCGCATTCGCTATGGGCTGCGATCAGATCGTCATTCATGTCGTTGGGATGAGATGTGGTGAAGCGGATCCGCTTGAGCCCGTCGATCTTGTTCAGTTCCCAGATCAGACGGGCCAGAGACCAATCCGTACCATCCGGACCCTCGCCATGATAAGCGTTCACGTTCTGGCCGAGCAGGGTGACCTCACGCACACCGCGATCAACGAGGTCCTTCGCCTCGTCCACGACGCGCTGCACCGGTCGGCTGACCTCGGCCCCGCGTGTGTATGGTACAACGCAAAAGGCGCAGAACTTGTCGCAGCCTTCCTGGACGGTCAGAAAGGCGGTGGGGCCGCGTTGAGCCTTCGGGCGCGATTTCAGGCGTTCAAACTTGTCTTCTTCCGGGAAATCGGTGTCGAGTGCTTTTTTACCTGTCCGTGCCTTTGCCTCTAATTCCGGCAGGCGGTGATAGCTTTGCGGGCCGACCACCAAATCGACAAGCGGCTGACGCCGCATGATCTCCTGGCCTTCGGCCTGTGCCACACAGCCCGCCACACCGATCTTGAGATCGGGGTTTTCGACCTTGAGATGCTTGAAGCGTCCGAGTTCCGAGTAAACCTTTTCAGCCGCTTTTTCTCTTATATGGCAAGTGTTTAGAAGGATCATGTCGGCATCTTCGGGTGTCTTGGTTTCGACATAGCCCTGTCCGCCCATGGCCTCTGCCATACGCTCACTGTCGTAGACATTCATCTGACAGCCATATGTCTTGATGAAGAGCTTTTTGGGGCTGGTCATGGCGGGCCTGCTGAGGTTGTGATGAAGGATGGCAGATAGCAGGCGTAGGGTCCTCTTGCAATGCAAAGCGGTTTGGCCGACCTTCGCCAAAAAGGGTATGGACAGCCATGCGTTTCACCGGTCTGGACCATCTTCTGCAGGCAGGCGCCGGTCATCTGAAAACCGGCCCGCTCGCCCTGATCTTCGTCGAGGACGAGATCGAACTGGCGTCGACGCTGCGGCACCATCTATCATTGGGCTTTGGCACTGTCGTGGCGTTGATGCCTCAGACGTTTGCCCTGCCGGACGATCCAGGGGCCGAAGTCGTACGGGTGGATTGTGATACGACGTCTGAAGGTACGCTTGCGACCGCTTTGAACAGGATCATTCGAGGCGTGCCGACAGGAACGTGGATCTATTATGGCTGGAATGCGGAGTATCTCTTTTATCCCTTTTGCGAGGATCGCGGCGTCGGCGAAATGCTGGCCTTTCATACGGAGGAGCGGCGGCAGGCCATGCTGGCCTATGTCATTGACCTTTATGCCGAAGATCTGGGTGCGACGCCCAATGCCGTGTCGCGGGAGACAGCGCATCTTGATCGGTCAGGATACTACGCGCTGGCCAGAAAAGACGCGCAGGGCCTCAGCCAGGAAAGACAACTCGATTTCTATGGCGGGTTGCGCTGGCGGTTTGAGGAACACATCCCAACCGATCGGCGGCGCATCGATCGGATCTCGATATTTCAGACGCAGCCGGGCTTGATAACGCAGGGCGATTACCGCTTCAATATCGAGGAATACAACACCTATGCCTGCCCCTGGCACCATAACATCACGGCGGCGATCTGTTCCTTTCGAACTGCCAAGGCCCTGAAGCTGAACCCGGGCAGCACATTCGATATCGATACATTCAAATGGCACAATTCTATGCCGTTCGAATGGTCATCCCGGCAGCTTCTGGATCTGGGGTTGATCGAGCCGGGACAGTGGTTTTGAGGATCGAGCGCCGGGATGGTCAACGGAAGGATTCTTCGATTGGCCCGAATCGACGGGTTAACCCAGCAAAACAAAGCAAATCGGCTTTCTGTGTAACGTCGGTATTGTATCGGTATCGCGTCGGTTCTGATGTCTTATCTGGGCTGGTTAACAAAGCGCCCGGTCCAAAGGCCCGGTCCACAAGGTTGCCAAAACATTAAGGCAAACGGTCTGCTGGAAATCGGCGCTATGCCCGGCTAAGACCTCCGAACAAGGCATTTGGAGAGAGTGATGGCGCGACGCGGTGCAGGTGGAACAAACGGGGGCGAGCTTACCTTCATCCTCGGTTTCGTGATGATGTGCGCGGGTGGCTATCTTCTCCTGAACTCGATCGTTGTGCGTCCGCAATTTGGATTGGGCATGGCCGCCTTCACCATCGGTGGCTTTCCGGTGACGACCGGGATGATCCTGATCCCCTTCATGTTTGGGGTCGGGCTGATCTTTTACAGCGGGCGCAACTTGGTCGGCTGGGCTTTGGCCATCGGGTCGGTCATAGCCCTTGTGGCAGGTGTGATCGCGAATCTGCAGCTGCAATTTGCCCTAATGAGCGCCTTCGACCTGCTTGTCATCCTTGTCCTGCTGGTTGGCGGGATCGGGCTTTTCCTGCGGTCGCTTCGGGCGTCAGGCTAGGCGCGAGGGGTCATCGACCAATGCTGCGCCGCACACTTGGTCATTCCATTCAGATAACCGCCCGGCGCTGGCGCGTGCTGCATCTGAGCTGGATTTTCCTTTTAGTCGTCTGGGCCACCGCGAACGAGGTCGCATGGTGGAACATGTCGGACGGGACCTGGGCTGTTTGCAATGGGGTGGCCGAAATTGCCTAGATTGCCCTGTTCATCATTATGACCTCTTCGGCGGGGCATCTTCATTGGGAAGAGCCGGGCTAGGCTCCCGCCCGCGCCAAGATCCATCTAGAGGATCACCGGAATGTCTCGGCCACGCGTTTGGCCCAGGCTGTATAGATCAGCGGACCGGGGTGAAATCCGTCGCGGGCCATCAAGGTGGTGTCGTCGCCGAAATCGAGCGAGACGTACGTGACATCTGCGCGCGCATCCACAATGTCATGCAGGATCGCGTCGAAGCGATGGGCGCGATTTCCCAGAATGGTACCGAGCGGCTTGGGCAAAAGCGGGAACTGCCCCAGATCCGGGACGCCCGACACGCAGATCCGGCGCACCCTGAAGCGATCGCGCAGGTGGTCAAGGATGGTTGTGTAGTTGGTCTGCCAGCGGTTGGCCGAGATGCCGTTCTTGCAATCATTTACCCCAAGCGCGATGACGGCCATGTCAAAATGCTGCTTTGGGGCCGTTTCCAGCATTCGCAAGGCCGTGTCTGTCGTGGCGCCGGTTTGGGCGATCAGCGTCCAGGTGATTTGGCCCGTCTGCGAAAGATGCTGCGCAAGCTGACCGGCCAGAGCCTGATCCTGATGATCGACGCCGACACCCGCAGCGGACGAATCGCCCAGGATCAGAAGGTTCAGCGGCCGACCTTGACCTATCGCGCCGGATCGGGGGCCGTCTGCCTCTGGTAGACGGACGGCGCGGGACACGACCCAGAGCGCTTGCGGCACCAATACCGGCAAAAGCGCCGCGAAGGTCACATAGCGCAGCATTTTGGTGAAACGGTGATGGGGTTTAGCTTTTGCGGCGCAGGCGGATGACCACATCGACCGATGCGATCTCGGCCCCTTCGGGTGCATCGGGGATGCGCGCAATCTCAAGCTGGTCGGACGGGGCATCCGTCAGTTTTGCATCATCTTCCCAATAAAAATGGGGGTGATCGTGGGTGTTGGTATCGAAATAGCTTTTAGAGCCATCCACAGTCACCTCTTGCATGAGACCAGCCTCACAAAAGGCGCGTAGTGTGTTGTAGACCGTCGCAAGCGAGACCGCTTCGCCCTGATCCTTGGCTGCTTCGAAAAGACTTTCCGCAGTGACATGACGATGCTGGCCGTCACCGATCAACAATGCAGCCAGCGTGACACGCTGCCGGGTCGGGCGCAGACCTGCGCCTGAAAGCCATTTTTCACCGATATCTTGCGGGGCGGTCATCGAGACACCTATCCTTGCTTCACTTCTATATAGTTGGCCTTCCCCCCGGTTTTCAAATGAAAATCAGTCGCAGCGTGCGTTGCGCACCCTATTGCGTCACCCTTGCGTCAAAGGAAAGGCCGGTGCTAGAGGGGCCTGATCGCAAGACACACGGGCAGCCCGAGGAGACGCGCCAGGATGGCCGACTACCCCACCAGTTTCAACAAAGACGACCTTCTGAAATGCGCGCGGGGAGAGCTTTTCGGCCCCGGCAACGCGCAGTTGCCCGAACCGCCTATGCTGATGATGGACCGGATCACGGATGTCTCAGGCGATGGGGGCGCGCATGGCAAAGGGCACGTGGTGGCCGAGTTCGACATCACGCCGGATCTCTGGTTCTTTAAATGTCATTTCCCGGGCAATCCGATCATGCCGGGTTGCTTGGGACTTGATGGGTTGTGGCAGCTCACGGGCTTCAACCTTGGCTGGCGGGGCTGGCAGGGCCTCGGCATGGCGCTGGGCGTGGGTGAGGTGAAGCTGACAGGGATGGTGCAGCCCGATCGCGCGATGATCACGTACCACGTGGATTTCACGCGTGTCATCGACCGAAAGCTCAAGATGGGCGTTGCCGACGGCCGGGTTGAGGCGGATGGCGAGACCATCTATGAGGTCAAGGGCATGAAGGTCGGCCTGTCCACAGGCAACGGCTAAGGATCAGGGGGGCAGCTTATGCGCCGTGTCGTTGTCACTGGCTTGGGCATCGTGTCGTCCATTGGAACGAACCGCGACGCGGTTCTGGACAGTCTGAAGGCGGGCCGCTCGGGAATCGTGGCGAGCCAGGAGATGGCCGAGAACGGCTTTCGCAGCCAGATCGCGGGCACCATCGATCTCGATCCTTCCGAATACATCGACAAACGCACCTTGCGTTTCATGGGTCCGGGTGCGGCCTATGCCTATATTGCCATGACCCAGGCGATCGCAGATGCGGGGCTGGATGAGACAGACGTGGTCAATCCACGCTCGGGTCTGGTGGCCGGGTCAGGTGGGCCATCTACCTCCGCCATGCTGACAGCACATCAGACGGTACTGAAGACTGGGGCGACCAAGCGGATCGGGCCATTTGCGGTGCCGAAATGCATGTCATCGACCGTAAGTGCAAATCTGGCGACGGCCTTCAAGATCAAGGGCATTAACTATTCAATCACCTCGGCCTGTTCGACGTCGCTGCACTGCATAGGAAATGCGGCAGAGCAGATCATGCTGGGCAAGCAGGATGTGATGTTTGCCGGTGGTGGAGAAGAGCTGGACTGGACGCTCTCTTGCCTGTTCGACGCGATGGGCGCGATGTCTTCGAAATACAACGACAGGCCCGATCGGGCCTCTCGCGCTTTTGACGCGGATCGGGATGGGTTTGTGATTTCGGGCGGCGGCGGAATGCTTGTTCTTGAAGAGCTAGAACACGCAAAGGCACGCGGCGCCAAGATCTATGCCGAAGTGACGGGTTATGCGGCCACCTCAGATGGACATGACATGGTGGCCCCCTCTGGTGAAGGGGCGGAACTGGCCATGCGTCTGGCACTGGACACGCTGCCCGAAGGTCGCGCTGTCGGACATATCAACGCGCATGGCACCTCGACGCCAGCGGGTGATGTGCCAGAGATGGAGGCCGTGCGGCGTGCGTTCGAAGGGCGCACGCAGCCGGTTGTCAGTTCAACGAAGTCCATGACAGGGCATGCTCAAGGGGCGGCAGGCGCGCTTGAGGCCGTGTTCTGTCTTCTGATGCTGGAGCATGACTTCATCACACCATCGATCAATGTTGAAACGCTGGATCCCGCCTTCAGGCCGGATGAGATCGCAACGACACTGGTCGAAAACGCTGGCCTCGACAGTGTAATGACGAACTCTTTTGGCTTTGGCGGCACGAACGGATCTATGATCCTGTCGAAATATCACGGGTGAGTGTGAAGATGTCGGGATTGCTTGCAGGGAAACGTGGCCTGATCATGGGCGTGGCCAATGACCGGTCCATCGCCTGGGGGATTGCCAGAGCGATGCATGAAGCAGGGGCGGAACTGGCTTTTACGTATCAGGGCGAAGCTTTTGGCAGCCGCTTAAAGCCACTTGCCGAAAGCGTCGGGTCGGACTTCATGGTCGACGTGGACGTAACCGACGATGACAGCCTCGATGCGGCTTTCTATCAGCTTGGTGCGCGTTGGCCGACGATCGACTTTCTGATCCATGCCATTGCGTTTTCGGATAAGTCGGAATTGACGGGGCGGTTCCTCAATACATCTCGGGCCAACTTCAAGCATTCGATGGATATCAGCGCCTATTCCTTCATCGAGGTCGCACGCCGGGCGCATCCGCTGATGATCGCAAATGGCGGCTGTCTTTTGACGCTAACCTATCAGGGTTCGAATCGCGTCGTGCCCAGCTACAATGTGATGGGTGTGGCGAAGGCGGCGCTGGAATCGGCGACGCGGTATCTGGCCAATGATCTGGGGCCGGAAGGCATCCGCGTAAACGCAATCAGCCCGGGCCCGATGAAGACGCTGGCAGGCGCGGCCATTGGCGGAGCGCGCAAGACTTACAAGCATACCGACCAGAACGCCCCGATGCGCGCCAATGCGACTTTGGAGGCCGTTGGGGCCACGGCGGTCTACCTGGCGTCTGATGGCGGGGCCTGCACGACTGGTGAGATCATACGCGTTGACGGAGGTTTTCATGTTCTTGGGATGCCGCAGGCCGAGAATCTGTGACTGAGAAGCATTTTTGGCCGCGCGCCGGAGCTTTCATTTTCGACTACTTTCTGGCGTCACTGATTGCTTTCGCCCTGGTTCTGCCCTTCATGGCGCCAGAGCGGCACGGACTACGTCTAAGCATCGGTGTATTGCAGATGCAGAAATGCTATCAGGTCACGAGCCTTCCGCAGAGCGTGTTGGATCTGGTGCCAAGTAGCCGGATTGACCGGGCCAGATACTGCGAGCAGTTCGTTTTTGGCATTCCAAATGGCCAAAAGGTGACGGTCAGATATGACGTCACACAAACCACGCGCGGCCCGCTCACGACCGGGCGCTACAACGGTTTGACCGTTGCTGTGGACACGGATGGCCACCCGATCCAGACGATCAGCCCTCAAGCCTTTCTGGCATGGACGATCTTTATGCTTGGAACGGTGGCTTTGCATGTGCGGGGCCGGTCGTCGCCGGGCAAGGCGCTCATTGGTCTGCGCGTTGAGGGCCAAGGATGCCGTTTGTGCCGCGAACTTCGGCGGCTTGGTCTTTTTTGGATGTTCAGCCTTTTGGCGATCCTATTTGGCTTGCTGCCGCGAGAGACGGTATCTGGTTTTTTGAACTGGCTTTCATTCCCCGCCATATTTTGGCTGATGGTGATCTTGCTGGCGATACCGTTCGCTTACTACATCCTGCCTTTCATCCTATGGCAGGGCGCCGCACCCTGGGACAAGGCGACAGGCTTCCGCGTCGTCAAAACAGCCGAGTCGCCAGCCGACGTAACGTCGCAATAGGCATCCGCCATTTTTTGGTGAACAAGCGGATTGTTGCCACAACTTTAACACAATTCGCGCCACTATTCGCGCATCGCTTGAAATGTACGAGGTACGCCATGTTGATGTTCGCGATGTCCATTGCCCTATGCGTGATGCTTTTCATGACCCTCCGGGGGGGCCTCGTATCGAACCGTGGTTTCACCATTCAGGGACTTGATGCAGGTGCGATCGGGCTGGGCGGTATCGCGTTTCTGGCCGCCTGGTACTTCATGGGTCCGATGTATGGCATCGCGTTCGTGCTCAGTGTGATGGTGCATGAATACGGTCATGTCGTGGCGTTCAGAATCGCAGGCCATGACGATGCGCGGTTTCGCCTGATCCCTTTGATGGGCGGGGTCGCGATTTCCGACAAAGCGCCGGAAACGCAGCGGCATGATTTCTTCATCTCGCTCATGGGGCCAGGCATCTGCATCGTGCCTATGGTTCTGTCGCTTCTCGCCTATAACATGCTTTGGGATACCTGGCGGCTCGCGGCCGAATTCTTCTGGCATTTTGCGGTCGTGACCGGGGCGTTGAACTTCTTCAATCTCTTGCCCTTCTGGCCGCTGGATGGGGGGCGTTGCGTCCGTATCATCGCCGACACTTTCGCGCCAAAAGCATCCCTGATGCTGACCCTGGCCATGAGCGCTGGTCTCGCCGCAACAGGGGTCTGGCTTCAAAGCACGGCGCTTCTGGTTTTTGCCTGCCTTGGCGCGATCCCATTGTTCTCGATCCCCCCGGATGCGGACGAGGCACGTTTGACACCGCTCTCCAAAGTGCAGGGTTTGTTGGCGCTGGCGGCCTATCTTGCCACCATGGCGGTGCATTTTATGGGCGGCCTTATTCTGATCAAGTGGTTCATTTCCTGATCTTCGAGAAACGGCCATGTCCAGCGATCCCGAAACCGACGGTGGTCCAAGCCTCGCCGATATCCGTCAACGCCACCATCAGCGCCGGTCCCGGCGCACGCGTTGGGTTGCACGGCTGCTGATCCCTGTACTTATGCTGAGCATCTCGGCGGCGCTTTGGTCCGATCCGAAGATCGCGGCGAAGTTGCGGGAAGGTCATCAAGTCAGCCTCTCTATGGCGCAAGACTGGCTGGGCGGCACCGAAGTGGACAGCCCACCCGAGACAGCACCCACCCCCGTTGAGGAAAACCGACCGACCGTTCGCCGGATGCCGCAGGATCGCGTGCCGGTGCGCCGTCCGGGTGGGGGATAAAAACGCACCTTTCCAGTCTCTTGCTTGCATGCAAATGTGACAGCGAAAGGATCGCCAATGCCCATCACCACTTGTGTCTTCGACGCCTACGGCACGCTTTTCGACGTGGCCGCCGCCGCGCGGCAAGCCGCATCTGAACCTGGATTCGAAGCGCTGGCCGATACCTGGCCCGCCTTGGCCGAGCATTGGCGCCAGAAACAACTTCAGTACACATGGCTGCGCGCAATAACGAACGCGCATACGAATTTCTGGCAGGTTACGCAGGATGGGCTCGACTGGGCTTTGGAAAAGACAGGGCTTCATGGTGAAGCCGCGCTGCGCGAACGGCTTTTGGCCCTCTATTGGGAATTGAGATGCTATGACGAGGTGCCAGCAATGCTGGCGGCATTGAAAGCCAAGGGTATGCAGACCGCCATCCTGTCCAACGGATCGCCCGACATGCTGCAGGGCGCCGTGTCCTCCGCCGGGATCGGCGATGTTCTGGACGATTGTCTGTCGGTTGAAAGCGTCGGGATCTTCAAGCCGGATGACCGCGTTTATGATCTTGTGGGCCAGCGCTTTGGCTGCGCCAGGGATTCGGTGCTGTTCGTGTCTTCGAACGGGTGGGATGCGGCAGGAGCTGCGGGATACGGCTTTGACACGGTCTGGGTAAACCGCGCGGCAGAACCTGTGGACCGTTTGCCCGTCCGGCCCAACCACCAGATGCCGGATCTGACGGGCATCCCCGCCTTGGCCAGGGGCTGACCGATGCCGCGTTTTAGAACGTCCGACGGTTTGTCGCTGCATTACGAGGATGCGGGCGCGGGCCTGCCTGTCTTGTGCCTTTCCGGGTTGACGCGGACGGGCGCGGATTTCGATTATGTCGCGCCGCATCTTGATGATTGCCGGTTGATCCGGTTGGATTACCGGGGGCGCGGGCAGTCGGATTGGGATCCGAACTGGCAGAATTACGCCCTGCCCGTCGAGGGCCGCGATGCGCTCGAACTTCTCGATCATCTGGGGCTGGAACGCGCCGCGATCCTTGGAACATCGCGCGGCGGGCTGATCGCGATGGGCCTTGCCAGCACGCATCACGACCGCTTGCTGGGGGTTGCCCTCAATGATGTGGGACCGGAACTGGACCCAACGGGTTTGGCCGTGATCATGACGTATCTGGGTAAGAAACCGGTGGCGCGAAATCACGCTGAGGTCGCCGAAGCGCTTGCCCATGTGATGACCGATTTCGACGACGTGCCCGCAAGTCGTTGGATGGAAGAGGCAAAAAAGCACTTTGTGATCAGCGATAATGGGCTCGACATCACCTATGACCCGGCATTGCGTGATGCGGTCGCGGTGGGCGGAGAGATGCCGGATCTCTGGCCTTTTTTCGACGCGCTGGAGGGATTGCCGTTGGCTGCCTTTCGTGGGGCAAACAGCAGCCTGCTGAGCGTTGCGACATTCGACAAGATGAAGGTTCGACGTCCTGACATGATCGCGGCGGAGGTCGCCGGGCGAGGCCACGTACCGTTTCTTGACGAAGCCGAGGCGGTCGCAGGCTTGCACAAATGGATTGAGGCCATGACATGAATATCGAAATGATCCGCCAGGCCGCGTCGCGTTTGGATGGATATGCGCGGCGCACACCGCTTCTGAATTCCGCTTTTCTGGATGACATCGCGGGTCGTCGGGTCTGGATCAAGCCGGAATGTCTTCAACATACCGGTAGTTTTAAGTTTCGCGGGGCCTGGGCTGCGCTATCGGCGATGGATGAGGCGGCCCGCCAGCGCGGGGTTTTGGCCTATTCCAGCGGCAACCATGCGCAAGGCGTGGCATTGGCTGCGGCGCGGCACGGGGCGAGCGCGGTTATCGTCATGCCGTCAGATGCACCTGCGTTGAAGATCGAAAATACGAAGGCCCTGGGCGCGGAGGTTGTGCTGTATGATAGATCTCGGCGGTCGGAACGCGAAAAGCTGGGCACCGCGATTGCCGAGGAACGCGGGCTGACGCTGGTCAAACCCTTCGACGAGCCGCAGGTGATTGCGGGTCAGGGCAGTACCGGGCTTGAGATCGCTGAACAAGCGGCCGAGATCGGCGTGAAAAAAGCCGATGTGCTGGTCTGTTGCGGTGGCGGTGGTTTTACCTCCGGCATTGCGCTCGCCGTTGAGGCAGACGCGCCGGGTCTGCGGGTGCGCCCGGTGGAGCCCGAAAACTTCGATGACATGGCGCGGTCGCTGCAATCCGGTCAGATCGAACGGAACGCCAAAACGTCGGGCAGCCTGTGTGATGCGATCATCACGCCCTCGCCGGGGCAGATCACATTTCCAATCATTCAGCGATTGTGCGGTCCGGGCATCGTTGTGAGCGAGGACGAGGCGATGAAGGCCGTGGCACATGCCTTCTTGCGTCTGAAACTGGTGGCAGAGCCGGGTGGAGCGGTCGCCCTTGCTGCCGCGCTTTGGCACCAGGACGCCCTAGAGGGGGACGATGTGATCGTCACGATATCGGGCGGAAATGTCGACTCGGACGTCTTTGCCCGCGCCCTGGAGAGCCCATGAAGGAAGTCACAATCGCCAGCTTCAACGTAAAGAACCTGATCGGGCCGGATCAGGAATACTACCGTTTTCAGCGCTATACGCCCGAGGAATACGCCTGGAAATCGGGCTGGCTTGCCGAACAGATCCAGACGATGGATGCCGACGTGGTCTGTTTTCAGGAGATCTTTGAAGAAAGCGCGCTGCGAGAGGTCGTTGCGCGCGCGGATGCCGAAGGGATCGCCAGCAACGAAGCGCATCTGCCCGATGTAGACAAACCCTATCGACGCAAGGCGATCTTCCGCAAGCTGGCTTACCGGCCGTACACCGATGCGGACATTGCTTTTGCGCCCAACCTAAATGATGGCCGCCCCGGAGAGCGACGGCCCGGTGTCGCGGTCCTGTCACGCTTGGGTTTCTCGGACGCTCCGGAGATTATCCAGGATTTACCTGAACCGCTCGAAATCGACTTCGGCACGCTTGGCGGGGGGGACGGGGGCAGCTTCCGGTTGAGACGGCTTAGCCGCCCGATCCTGAAGGTGCGGGTGCGGATGGGTGGTCATGTGGTGACGGTATTCAACTGTCATCTGAAGTCCAAGCTGGGGGAGTTCCCCAGGCCGGAGGGCGCGGCGTTTCCACCGGAGGCGGATCTGACGCGATACGATCCTGTGGGTCGAGCTATGGGCAGTTTACGTGCGGCCTTGCGACGAATGGGTGAAGCTTTCGTTCTCCGACGCGCCATAGTCGAGGAGCTTCGAGCGGGCCACCCGGTGCTCTGTCTTGGAGATTTCAACGACGGTGAACACGCGGTGAGCACCGAAATCATCAGTGGAGAAACACCGTTCAAAAATTATGCCTGGATGCTGCGACACGACGCGGAAAGACCCTCTGATCGGTACAGCGAAGAGGAAGATGTCCAGATCCGCGAAGCGATCGAGGCGGTGCGACTGCATTCCGCTGAACGGCAATTTGTGCAGAAATCGACGCGAGACATGGTCTATACGGCGGCGTTTGGTGGGACGTATGAGAGCATCGACCAGATCTTCATGTCCCGGCATTTCTTGAAAGACGCGCCCGAGAGCATTGGGGAAATGGAGTATTTCAGCGTGTTCAACGACCACCTGACTGATGGCAGCCACCCTGAGGCCCCCTACAACAAGCTTGCCTCGGACCATGGTCAGATCATGGCGCATTTCCGTCTGAGGGGGTAAGGAAGCTGACAATACTTTTCTTGCGAAGATATTCCAGAAAGGTTCTTCGCCCTGGAAGGGATCGATATGCATCTGGCTGATCTCGGTGATGTGAGGATTCACTATCGCATTGATGGTCCTGAAGATGGCGCGCCTGTCGTCTTTGCCAATTCGCTTGGCACTGATCTGCGTCTTTGGGATCCGATCCTGCCGCATCTGCCGGACGGGTTGCGGATGCTGCGTTTCGACAAGCGTGGGCACGGGCTCAGCTCATGCCCTGCTGCTCCATACTCTATGGGGACGCTGATCAACGATGCCGAACGCCTGATGGACATGTTTGGGTTTCGCGAGGTGGTTTTTGTCGGCCTTTCCATCGGCGGAATGATCGCGCAGGGCCTCGCCGTGAAGCGGTTGGATCTCACCCGCTCCATCGTTCTGTCCAACACCGGCGCGAAGATCGGCACCAAAGAGATGTGGGCGGATCGGATTGCCGCGATCCAGAGCGGCGGGATCGAAGCCCTAGCTGACAGCGTCATGGAGCGCTGGTTCTCAAAAGCATTCCGCGACGGGTCAGGGCTGGAGCTTTGGCGCAACATGCTGGTTCGTCAGCCTGACACTGGCTATATTGGCTGTTCAGCAGCCATATCGGGCACGGATTTTTTCAGCTCAACCGCCAGCTTGAGACTGCCAACTTTCGGCATTGCGGGATCAGAGGACGGATCCACGCCGCCGGATCTGGTGCGTGAAACCGTCGACCTGATCCCGGGCAGCCGCTTTCATCTCATCCGCAATGCGGGCCATCTGCCCTGCGTCGAACAGCCCGAAGAATATGCCAGCGTTCTTACGGCTTTTCTGCGCGAGATCGGGCATATCTGAGCCATGGCGGCCTCCGTCTTTAGCAGCGCAATTTTCAGCCAGCTTTTCCCGACCGGGGAGATCGGTAAGCTCTTTAGCGATACGGCCGAGATCCGCGCGATGCTCCTAGTCGAAGGAGCGCTTGCCGAAGCGCAGGGCAAGCTTGGGATCATTCCGGAAATCAGCGCCGCAGCCATTGTTCGTGCGGCACGTGAAATCCAGATCGACCCCGGTGCGCTTGCGAAAGCGACCGGTCAGAACGGGGTCGTGGTACCAGCGCTTGTCACCGCATTCCGGGCCGAGATGCAGGCGCCGGAACATGCGCAATACGTGCATTGGGGTGCGACGAGCCAGGACATCATCGATACCGGCCTGATGCTGCGTCTGCGTCAATGCCTGACCCTGGCTGAGACGACCCTGATCGAGATCTTGCGAAGCCTTGCAGATCAGGCCGAGGCGCATGCGGAAACCGCGATGGCCGCGCGAACCTACGGACAACATGCGACTCCGACAAGTTGGGGTGCGGTTGTGGCGCAACATGGCGCCCCCCTTGTTGATATAGTCGGACGGCTTGGACATCTGCGCGAGGTATCGCTTTGGATCTCGCTGGGCGGGGCGGCAGGTACGTCGGCTGTCTTTGGCGATACGGCGTCGCAGTTGCGGGCAGATCTGGCCTGCGGGTTGAACCTGCGGGATCCGGGCCGGTCCTGGCACACAGATCGCGGGCCGATTCTGCGACTTGCGGAGTGGTTTGCGGCAGTCACGGCTGCCCTAGCGGGTTTTGGACAGACAGTTATCGGCCTGACCAGCAGCGAGACAGGTGAAATACGCTTAACCGGCGCAGGCGCCTCTTCGACCATGCCGCAGAAGCAGAACCCGGTTGGACCCTCTGCCCTTGTTGCCCTGAACCACCAGATGGGCAGCTTGCGGGCCGGCCTTCAATCGGCCAGCGCCCATCAGCACCAGCGTGACGGAGCCGCGTGGTTTGCGGAATGGATGCTGCTGCCGCAACTTGTTCTGACGGGTGCTGCCGCGCTTGAGATCGCGAAAGGTCTTGTCGTCGGGATAGAGGCAGTACCAGCCCGCATGGCCCGTAAC
Organism: uncultured Shimia sp.; assembly: GCA_937897325.1. Lineage (GTDB taxonomy): Bacteria > Pseudomonadota > Alphaproteobacteria > Rhodobacterales > Rhodobacteraceae > CALCOY01. Next base: position 212,404 of record CALCOY010000016.1, on the reverse strand, counting down.
CTCGAAGCGGATGGTTTTGCCTTTGCCGAAGCGCTCAGCTTTGCGCTGGCGAAACAGATGCCCCGACCTGATGCCCAGACAGCGGTCAAAACCCTCTGTCGGCAAGCGGTGGAGAGTGACCAGCCCCTGCCGATCGTTGCGCAGGCTGCGCACCCGGATCTGGCGGCCAGCCTGTTTGATCCGACGCAGCAATGGGGCGATGCGCCCGCTGCCGCACGCGCCTTTGTTCGCAAAGTGCGAGAGGTATGAGCGCCCCGGCAGAGCCTGCGACAGGCGGGATGCCTCGGCAGGCCGTCCTGTTCATCCTTTTCACCGTCCTTCTGGACGCGATGGGCATCGGGCTGATCGTGCCTGTGATGCCGGATCTCATCCGCGAGGTGAATGGCGGGTCCATCGCCAATGCAGCGCTCTGGGGCGGGGTGCTGTCTACAAGCTTTGCGGTGATGCAATTTCTGTTTGGCCCGATCCTGGGTGGGTTGTCGGACCGGTTCGGACGCAGACCCGTTCTGCTTTTGTCGCTGATTGTCATGGCGGCCGATTACCTCGTGATGGCCGTAGCAGGCTCTATCTGGCTTCTGCTGGCGGGACGTCTTGTGGGCGGGGTCACGGCAGCGACCCAATCGACGGCAAGCGCATACATGGCTGATATCTCTGCGCCCGAGGACAAGGCGGCGAATTTCGGTTTGATAGGGGCGGCCTTTGGTCTCGGTTTCGTACTTGGCCCACTTCTGGGCGGATTGCTTGCGGGATACGGCACGCGCGCTCCGTTCTATGCCGCGGCAGGCCTTGCCACGCTCAATGCAGCCTTTGGCTGGTTTGTCTTGAAAGAAACCGTGACCGACCGCATTCGCCGCTCGTTTTCGTGGAAGCGTGCCAACCCGCTGGGGACTTTGAAGGTTTTGGGCAAACTGCCGGGCATCGCACCGCTGCTTTGGGTCTACTTCCTCTACCAGGTGGCGTTCACAGCTTATCCTGCGGTCTGGAGTTATTTTACCACCGAGCGCTTCGGGTGGAGCCCGGCGACGATTGGTCTCTCGCTCGCCCTTTTCGGGATCTCCATGGCCGTGGTCCAAGGCGGGCTGATCCGCGTCGTCCTGCGGTTCTTGGGGGAACGAGGGACAGTCATTTATGGGCATATCTTTGATGTAGTGGTTTTTTTGGCGATCGGTTTTGTCACCTCGGGCACCTTGATGCTGATCCTGACACCGATCGCTGCGATCGCGGGTGTGATCACCCCGGCCCTGCAAGGGATCATGTCGCGCGCTGTGGCTGATGACCAGCAAGGCGAATTGCAGGGCGCGTTGACCAGCATGATGGCGCTTGCCACTATTGTGTCACCTATGCTTATGACCTCAGTTTTTGCTGTCTTCAGCGCGGAGACCGCCGCGATCTACCAGCCGGGTGCGCCTTTTGTTTTGTCGGCGCTTTTGATGCTGGTTGCGCTTTCGGTCTTCCTGCGTGCGCGGTGGTCGTAGCGTCAGGTCTGTGCGTTGCTGTCAAAGGTCGCATTCCGGCTTGCAACCTGCAAAGTTTCGCGATCAGGCTGCGGGAAACATAAAATCAGGCACGCCCATGTGCCGGGGCGGAGGGGTTTCCATGAAGACGATCAAAGCCGCGGTTTGCCACGAATTTGGCGCGGAGCTGTGCATCGAGAACATACGCCTGCGTGCGCCCGAAATGGGTGAGATCGAGGTCATTCTCGACGCGGTGGCGATCTGCCATTCCGACATTTCTTACGCCGACGGAGCATGGGGTGGCGTGCTGCCCGCGGTCTATGGACATGAGGCCGCTGGCGTTGTGTCCGAGGTGGGACCTGGCGTTGTTGACCTGAAAGTGGGCGACAGCGTGGTCGTTACGCTGATCCGGTCTTGCGGGGCTTGCCCATCTTGCGCCGGCGGCAAGCCAACGGTTTGCGAAACGCGCTATGACGAACAGAAGGGGCCGATCAGCACCAGCGATGGCGGCGTGCTGACCCAGGCGATGGCGACGGGTGGTTTTGCAGAACGGGTGGTCGTTGACCAGCGCCAGGTCGTGCGCGTACCGGACGATATTCCTAAAGATGCCGCCAGTCTGATCGCCTGCGGGGTGATCACAGGCGTGGGTGCTGTCGTGAATGCCGCCGGTTTGCGTGCTGGACAGGACGTGGTGGTCATCGGGGCGGGCGGCGTCGGTCTTAACGCCATTCAGGGGGCGCGGATCGCAGGCGCGCGTCGGATTGTGGCGGTCGATATGAGCGAGGAAAAGCTGGAGGATGCCAAGGCCTTTGGGGCGACGCACGGCGTTCTGGGAACGGGCAAAAGCCCCTGGCGGGCGAGTTACAAAGCGCTTGGCGGCAAGGGGGCGGAGGCGGTGATCGTCACAGTGGGCGCGATCCCCGCCTATGAGCAAGCGCCGCGCTATCTGGGTGGTAGTGGCAAAGTTGTGATGGTCGGCATGCCGCATTCGGGCGATCAGGCGAGCTATGAGCCGGTGATCCTCGCCGCTCTTGGACAGGGTATGGTTGGCTCCAAGATGGGTGATGTGGTGATCCAGCGAGACATTCCCTGGATGGTGGACCTTTATCAGCAGGGGCGGTTGAAGCTGGATGAACTGATCTCGGGCCGGTGGCGGCTGGATCAGATCAACGAGGCGATTGCGGACACCAAAGCGGGGAAGGCCCGGCGGAACGTGATTGTGTTTGATCGCTGAGATTGGGGGCTTTGCCCCGGACCCCCAGGATATGTGGAACCCGGAGAAGGACAGGCACGATGAAGCTAAAAGATCTTGATGTCATCGTGACCGCGCCACCAGCGCCCGGCTGGGGTGGGCGCTATTGGATCCTGGTGAAGCTGACGACGGATGACGGGATTGTCGGTTGGGGCGAATGCTATGCGGCGAGTGTCGGGCCTGACGCGATGCGGGGGGTGATCGCGGATGTCTTCGGACGACACATGCAAGGGGAAAATCCTGAGAATATCGAGTTGATGTTCCGGCGTGCCTATTCCAGTGGTTTTACGCAACGACCCGATCTGACGGTGATGGGCGCCTTTTCGGGGCTTGAGATCGCCTGCTGGGACATCTTGGGCAAGGCTCGGGGAAGGCCGGTTCATGCGCTTTTGGGCGGGCAGATGAATGACCGGATCCGGGCCTATACCTACCTTTATCCACTGCCGCAGCATGATCTGACAGCCTTCTGGACCACGCCAGAGATGGCGGCGGAGACGGCGCTGGATTGTGTGGATCGCGGCTATACCGCCCTCAAATTCGATCCGGCAGGGCCCTACACGATCCGGGGCGGACATATGCCGGGGATGCGCGATATCTCAATGTCGGTGGCCTTCTGCGAGGCGATCCGCGCGGCGGTGGGCAACCGCGCCGATCTGCTGTTTGGCACGCATGGGCAGTTTTCGACGGCAGGCGCCATCCGCATGGGGCAAGCGTTGGAGCCATATTCACCGCTTTGGTACGAAGAGCCGATCCCGCCAGACGCGCCCGACGACATGGCACGGGTGGCGCGGAATGTGCGCATTCCGCTGGCAACGGGTGAGCGATTGACGACCAAGGCGGAATTTGCAGCTGTTCTGCGCGCCGGGGCGGCAGAGATCCTGCAACCTGCCCTTGGTCGTGCAGGGGGTATCTGGGAGATGAAGAAGGTCGCTGCAATAGCCGAGACCTATTCGGCGCAGCTTGCGCCGCATCTCTATGCAGGACCCGTTGAATGGGCGGCCAACATCCATCTTGCGGCTTCAATTCCAAATGTTCTGATGTGTGAAACCATTGAGACGCCCTTCCACGATGATCTAATCAAAGGCAGCATTCGGGTCGAGAATGGATTTATTCCCGTGCCGCAGGCACCAGGTCTGGGGATCGACGTGGACGAAGATCTGGCGCGCGCGCACCCTTACCAAGGCAAAGACCTGCATTTGCAGATGCAGGAAGCGCCTTGCGACTATGAAAAAGGCAATGCGTTTGAGGGTGGGCCGCCTGCACCGAAGGACTAGTCAAAGAACGCGGGTTGTGACGGTCAGGTCTTTTTGCGAGGTCTCCCAGAGGTCAAGCAGCGCCTCGCCCCGTCCTTTGAATTGGCCTGCCTCGGGGCTGCAGGCGAGGATCCGGTCAAGTCGGAAATGGCGTAAGTCCTGGCGCAACTCGCACCATCCCGCGACGATGGCCGTGTCGGAATAGTAGATCAGCGCCAGCGGCCAGATCACCCGATCGGTGCCTTTTCCATCTACATCGCGGTAATGGAGGCGCAGTTTACGCTCTTCCCGTATCGCACCCCGGACGAGTGAGAGATCGACCTGGGGCAGCGCATTGATCCCGCAGGATGAGGTGATCAGCCGCCGCGTACCGGGGGCCACTTCATTCAGTTTCCGAAAAGCCTGCTGAGCGGCACGCCAAAGCCCGGCATCTCCGGTTCGCGCGATCATGCTGAGGCCCACGGCTCTGGCCTCAGCCTCTTCCGCATCAAGGTTGAGCGGAGGCAGATCGTAACCTTTGCGCATGACATATCCCAGACCGGGTGCGCCTTCGATCGGGGTCTGGCGGGCCTGAAGGGTGGCGATATCGCGATAGATCGTGCGTACCGATACTTCGAGCGTGTCGGCCAACGTCTGGGCAGGCAACGGTGCTTTCGCGCCACGCAAAAGCTGGATGATCTCAAAGAATCGGTCTGACTTGGGCATTGGATTGAATTCCTTCTGGCCACCCTAACACCCCTGACAAGCAGGTGTCAGGGGCACTTTGCTAAATCGCTGTCCGGAACGACGAAGCGAGGCTCCAAATGACACCGGATATCTATGCAACGCGCAAAGCAGGTGTGTTGCTTGTCGTTATCTCTGCAGTCGTCTTCAGCTCCGCCGGGGTCTTCACCAAGAGCGTTTCCGCTGAACCATGGGTGATTATCTTCTGGCGGGGTCTGGCGGCATCTGCCTTCACGCTGGTATATCTCGCACTTCGCGGGATACTGCGGTCCGAGATCGTGGTGTTCGGTTGGCCCGCCCTCGTCGTGACGCTTATGGGCGCCGCAGGCTCGGCTGCGTTCATCCCTGCTTTCAAGCTCAGCACCGTTGCCAATGTTGCGATGATATATGCCGCCGTGCCCTTCGCCGCAGCGGCGCTATCGTGGATCTTTATCGGCGAAAGGCCCGGTCGGGTTGTCCTGATCGCCAGCCTTGCGGCGCTTTTGGGCGTTTTTGTAATTGTCTGGGGATCCTTGGGCAGCGGTCAGATACTGGGCGATCTTCTGGCGCTGTTCATGACTTTGATGCTTGCTGGGATCATGGTTGTCTACCGCAAGTATCCTGATACGACCGCCGCGTTGCCTGCCGCGCTCTCTTCGGTTGTTCTACTGCCAGTCGCTATCCTGATGGGCACGCCATCAGCCGTCATACCAGCGGAGCTGCCGGTTCTGATTGCGTTCGGCCTGGTCTTTGCCGTGGCCTCCGTGACACTGTCGGAAGGCGCACGGCGATTGCCATCGGCTGAAACGGCACTGCTGTCGATCCTAGAGATGCCGTTGGCACCCATCCTTGCCTTTCTCATTCTGGCAGAAGCGCCCACGGTTGAGGTCATGATCGGCGGCTGTATCGTGTTCTGCTCGGTTCTCTGGTCACAAATCCATCAGGCTCGTCTTTGACGCAGGGACATAAGCCGCCCCAGCCCGTCCAGCAGCACCGCGACACCTTCCGCATTTGTCACAACGCCAGGAGAGGCCCGCAAGGTCTGCCCGCGCGCGTCGACCATGCAGCCGTTTTCCTTCAGGAACGCCACCGCATCGGCGCCCGGAATATCGGCAGGCAGCCGGAACATGACGCTGCCACCCCTCGCCTCAGGGTCAAGCGGGCTCGCGAAATCAAGACCCAGAGTCTGCGCACCTTCGATGATCTGCGCGCATAGGGTCCGATTGTGCGCCAGAAGATCGGCCTTGTCCTGTCTTGCATGCCATTCCATCGCTCGAACGCTGGCTGCACAGGCGACAATGGACGGCGTGCCGCTGTCGAAACGGCGGATGTCGGGGGCGAACTGAAATGCGCCAAGGTCCCATGAAAACGGATTGTCCTGTGAAAACCAGCCGCGCAGGGTGGGTTTGGCCCTTTCGATCAGCGCGGGCGCCACGTAAAGGATCCCGGCACCTGGTGTGCCGCACATCCACTTGAGGCTGGTCGAGATGGCGAAATCGACCTGCGGTTCCATAACGTCGAACGGCAGCAGCCCCGCAGCCTGCGTGATGTCGACCCCGATGGTCGATCCCTGGGCGCGGCCATGCGCAACCAATGCCGCCAGATCGCAGCGACGCGATGCGGTCGAGCTGACCCACGTCAGCAATGCAAGGCCCACCTGATCGTCCCATCGGGCGATCATATCCTCATCCTCGACCCAGGTAGCGCCCTGGCGCAGGGGGACGGTGACAAGATCGAAACCGATGCGTTCCGCAAGACCGGTCAGCAAGAAGTGGTTCGACGGGAAGCAATCTGCTGCGACAAGAACCTTCTTCCCTTTCAGATCCTGAGCAGGCAGGGCACCCATAAGAGAAGACAGGCCCGCCGTGACACTTTCGCAGGTGGTCACGGTGCCGTCGGCAGCGCTGATCAGATCGGTCCAGAGGTTGATGAAACGCGCCCGTTCGCCCAAAGCATAGCCCCATTGCGCATCGTTCGGCGCCGCCCAAACCTCGGCAAAGGCTGTCATGGCGGTGGCCATGTCTTCGGCCTTGCCGGGATACTGGCCCAGGGCATGATAGAGGAAATACGCGTCTTCAGACATATCGAGGCTCCAATGTCGCCAGAAGATCTGACATCCGTCCGAGGCCAAGATCAAGGTCTGCGGCTTCGTTTTGCCCTCGCAAGCCCAGCCTGATATGCTGAGGCAGGTGATAGGCACTGCCGGGCAGCAAGAAGGTGCGATAGGGATCGACCAGAAAGCGCTTTGAAAAGCAGTCCTCGTCGATCGCCGCCTCAAGGCATGCAAACCCGATCAGACCTGCCCTAGAGCGCTGCCGACCAAGCCGTGGTTCGGCATTCATATAGATATCCGGCTGTTTCAGATTTGCCCGCCCCGCCGTACGGGCCGACTGCATTGCAGGCTTCAAGCCCATCGACGCAGGGCGATTTCTGTGATCGGTTCCCCCCAAGATGTTCATGATTTGAGAGCTGTCTTTGCGCAACACTTACGCATCATAGATCCAGCCCGCGCGCAGCCTCTGCAAGCCAAGCGCTTTTGAGACACTGCCCGATGTATTTCCGCGATCATAAGCCCGGCGACTGAGGGCGCCCCCCCTTTTCCATTCCAGATCCGCATAGACCTCATCCACCAAGAGCCGGGCCCCACCCCTTGGGCGATGTCCGGAGGCTGTTTGGAAACTGGCTGGGATTGCGCAGCTCGTTTGGTTCTGGATGGGCGTTTCGCCGATTGATCCTTTGCACCCTTCGGATTTGTCCTGAATTGCGTTGCTGAGGCGCTGTTGTTTGGCAAAACCGCTGCGGTTTGGGCGCTCATCGCGGCGAACAAGGCGGGGATGCCGATGATCTTCATGACGTGGGTCATGTTGTCGGCGAGCACCTGTAGCGCCATCTCTGCAGCGACGTTCTTCAGCCTGCGCATCTTGAAGTGCGTGGCCCCCATCCATGATTTGGATCTGCCGTAAGGGTGTTCGACCGTCATGTTGGCGCACAGCCAGTTGGGTCGGGTCTTTGTCCAGCCGCTGCTGCACCCGTTCCAGCACATCTTCGCCTTCCCACCCATTGCCCGGCGGTCGTTTGCCATACAAACGATGAGACTGGCGAATGCGTTGCTTCCTTCTGCAGGTGCTCCAGCTTTTGCAGGGTGCGCTCTATATTCGCCCCAGCCAGGACAACGTGCCCGTCTGCTCAAACACCTCGTCAGCGCGATCCACTTCAACCAGACAGCGTTAAAAGGCTTTGTCGATGTCGCCCAGCTTGTGACAGATCAGGCCGCAGCATCGCCCGATGTCGGTTCATGCACTCCATATACTGACCTATGGAATGCCTAGGCATTTCCCGCCAAAAGCAGACCATCCTCAAGAAAAAAGAGCCCAGTTCGAAAACGCCTCTCCGCATAATCGTGTCTCAGCCGCTCCGGCAATGATCAGCACATCATCTGGGCTGCAAATGCCTGCCAACTTGACTTGTTTCGGGACGCGATCTCGCAGTTCGCGCAGACCAAAAAAAGACCGCTGATTGCAGTCCAGCGGCATCGCCGGGCCCAGGTCTTCCAGAAACGCGCCCAGGGTCGGAGGTCCCGATAGGGAAAACCAATGAAGGCTTTTGCCTTCGGTTCTGCTTTATCCAGAAGACATTGAAACAGCGCATGAATCTTGACTTTCGGCGTTCCGCGCGCCTTTCCTTATGCCGAGGGTGAGGGGAAAAGTGATGCAAGTGCAAGGCTTTATCAAAGGGCGGCCCAAATCGCTCCACATTCTGGACTATGGGCTTTTTAAGGTCCATGCGGATCGCCGCGTCATCGGTATCTGCGGTTTTCTGATCCGGACAGATGCGGATGAAGCGATCCTGATCGATACGGGATTTCCCGCGAAATACGCAAAGGACATTGCCCGAGCGACCACCGAGGACAAGCTCCACACATTTGGAGAGGTCCTGCACTGCACGCCCGACAACTTGCCCATTGCGCAGCTTGCCAAGGCAGGTCTTCGTCCTGCAGATCTGAACCTGCACATCGTCACGCACACCCATATCGACCATGTGGGCGGTCTGCATGATTTCCCAGGCGTTCCAATCCTGATCGCAGCCGCCGAACGCGCTTTGCCCCGCCCGCTCTATTGGGGTGAAGTGCAGCCGATGGAGTGGCCGGATGAGACCTATCTGTCGGTGGAGGGTGATGTGGATCTCGGCCCCGACATGCGTGTGCTTCTGGTACCGGGCCACGCGCCTGGGCAACTGGCCCTTATGCTCGATCTGCCGGAGACGGGGCGTGTTCTGCTGACCAGCGATGGGATTTCACGGTCTGCAGAGATTGACGAGAAATTCGCCGGGTCTTGGGACGAAGCCCAAGCCATGGCCCATGCGGAGCGGCTGATGAAATTGGGCGAGGACGCGTTCATCATCTACGGGCACTGTCCCACACAATGGCCCGATCTGCGCAAGGCACCTGACGCCTATACCTAACGCACGTCCCGTCCCAGGCTGAGGATGCTGACGTCGCACACATCCCCGGTGGGCGAGGCCAGAAAGCGCGCCCATTCCACCACACTTTCGGCCCGCATGTCCCGGCCATGGGGCATCGCGGCGATGGTATTTTTGCAAGAGTCCTTCGTCAGCACCCCGAAGAGCGGCGTTTCGGTCATGGCTGGCGCGATGGAGTTCACCGCGATCTTTTCGGTCGCATAGCGCCGGGCAAGATCCTTGATTGGCGTGTCCATCACTGCCTTGCTTGCCGTATAATGCGGCGGGTCGAATACATCGAAATTGTAGGCACCGTTGGAAGAGAAGTTGATATTCTTCCTCACGTCCGCACGGTCCTACATCAGCGGGATGGCCCACTGGCTGCAATGAAGGGCAGAAGAGAAATTGACTGCCATCTGCCTTTCGAACTCCTCTGCGGGGGATGTCTGGGAAATCCGACATAAAGCAGGTGCCCGCGTTGTTCACGAGGATGTCGATGCCGTTCGGCGTGCCGAACATATCAGCCATGGCACCGACATCCGACAGATCGACTGCATGATGCCTTTTGCACGGGCCAAGATCCGGCCCGTCCGTTTGTAGATCCCAGACCGACAACCGCACAGTCATCGGCCACAAGGGCCCGTGTGATGGCTTGGCCCGAACCTCTGGCCAATTAGGTGAGGACGGCTATGCGGGGCATCGCGTTCCTCAGCGGTACTGAACCGTCTTGAACGCCCCGTCCTGGACCACGACTTCGCGGTAGTTGCCGGCCGACTCGCCGTTGCCGATCAACTCCACTGCCGAGGCGCCGACATAATCGATTTCACCCCCGTCTTTCAGGATCTGTAGGCCCTTGGCCAGCTCTCCTGGAAAGATCTGTTCGCCTGGAGCATTTGCAATGTCAAACACATGGTCCTTCAACGCGCCGCTCTCGGAAGATCCCGCCGATTGCATGGCCAGCAGGATCAGGGCAGCCGCATCGTAGCTTTCCGGTGTGAAGGGCGATGTGCCGTCAAAGCCTGCCGCCTCGGCCATTTCGGCGAAGCTGGCAGCACCCGGGCTGTCCGTGCCAGCCACCTGCCCGAAAGACCCGTTGAGGTCTTCACCGATCGTCAGGATGTTGTCGCCGATCATACCACCGGGCAGCACGAATTGGTCCCATGCGCCGCGGTCCAGGGCGCCTTCGATGATGCCGCGTCCGCCTTGATCAAGGTAACCGGCAACGACCAGGATATCACCCCCGGCGGAAGCGAGCGTCGCAACCTCCGAGGAATAGTCCGCTTTGCCGTCCTCGTGGCTGATATTGACCGTCACCTCACCACCTGCAGCTTCGAAGGCGGCTTTGAAACTGTCGGCCAAGCCCTTGCCATAGTCGTTGTTGGTGTAGGTGAGCGCGACCGATTTGACGTCCTTTTCGATCAGTATATCTGTCATGATCTGGCCTTCACGCGCATCTGACGGTGCTGTGCGGAAGAAAAGCCCGTCATCCTCTGCAGTAGAAAGACCTGGAGAGGTGGCCGAGGGCGAGATCATCACCACCCCATTGGCCCGCGCCACGTTTTGCAGGATGGCCCCCGTCACCCCCGAGCAATCCGCGCCAACGATCGCATTGACCTGATCGGCTGTGATCAACCGCTCGGCTGCTGCAGTCGCAGCCGCCGAATCGATACAGGTGGAATCGCCCCGCACAGAGGATACTGTCGCACCATCAAGCAGAAGCCCGGATTCCGAGACCTCGGCCATGGCCATTTCTGCGCCGGACGCCATCGGGCCGGTGAGCGACTCAATCGGACCCGTGAACCCAAAGATGACACCCAGCTTGATCTCTTCCGCGGTGGAGGAGGTCGCCAATGCGAGGCTGGCCATGGTCGTCAAAAGCAACTTTTTCATGATTGATACTCCCCTGATTTGTCCCTGCGGCGAGACTAGCGAGATCAACCGCCTAAAGATAGCATACGGATATCGGTAAGGCTGGCTGACCAATCGACTGCCAGGAATATCAGCTTAACGGCGACAATTGAGAGTGTTGAAGAAGCGGCGTCAGACATTACCCTGAAAATTCGAATGAACGTATTTGCAATCGCAATAGGGACATTCGACCCAGCCTTCGTGCAATGGGATCTGCAACCACACGCGCGGATGACCTAGCGCCCCTTCTCCACCATCGCAGGCAATGCGGTAGCTGTCGACGATTTTGGTTTCGGGCGCTTCACGTGTCATTCGCACGCTCCTTCATCGCGGTTGCGGGCCGTTATGTGTCACGGCCATGCGAAAGCGCAAGAGAGGAACTGCAGGCCCTAGCGCCCGAACCACCTAAAACAGAAAGTTTCCTGGCAAAATTGTGAATTTTGCGCAGCCTTACCCCCGATCGACACGCGCCTGATAGCAGTTATTCCTCGCGGATCGGACATGGATATAGGCGACATCCGGATCGGCGAATATGCTATCGAGGCGGGCTTCAAGCTCACTTGGTGGTGTGACAACACCTGTCCCATAGACGATCCGCTCGTCGCTGGAGTAGCCCTTGATCAGATAGTCGGGCGCGGTCGTCAGAACAGGGGGCAGATCGTGGCCCCCACCTCGCTCACATGCCTTTGCGCACAGGAAGATGGGGCCAACCTCCGAATAGGCATGGGTGCCCTCGAAGGGCTTGTAAGCGAGAACAAGCATTGCCTCGCCCTCGGGGATGTTTTTCAAGCAGTGCCTGCAAGGCGTGCCTGGCCCAGGTGATATTGCATGCTCGGGCTCATTGCCGAACGCGTCGGGGGCGCCCCTACGAAAGGCCTCTGCTGTTGCGGTTGGAATTGCTGAAAACACTGCCATGATCATCTCCTTGTCCAGAAATGACCATGTCCTCTTTGATGTGCCACCGGCGACCCGGAACCTGCGCTTAGGTGTTTGATCTGATGCTTTTGCTGGAACGGAAGGAAGCATTGCGGGACAGGTTGGTCATGTCGGCGCCACGTAACATTGCGCGGCAGGCGATTTGTGAAACAAATCTGCCGGGAGCGTACGCACGCCGTCAGAGCAGCGATAGAGCGATCGCAAGTTTGGGTCGCGGAGTTGAGCCCTGAGCCTTGGGTCAATCCGAAGACCGCTTCAAAGTGGCGTAAGCCTCAAACGGCAGAAGACCAGAAAGGCGCCTCCGGAAAGCCGCGCGCAACAGTTCGCAGTGCAGAGGAGGAGGCAATGTGTATCGCGTTCCGGCGGCCCACATTGCTGACTTTGGATGACGTCTCTCTCAAATGTGCTGCATGTGTTGCCGGGCAGTGGATAACGGCATCCAGTTCGCCAAGCAGCCGCGAAATCGGAACGCCATCCATTCCGGACCAATGCGGTGCGACATGATCTGCGAGGCCAACGGGACCGCGCATCGGCTGACAAAGCCAGATCATCCCTGGATCAAAGGCTAGGTCGAACGCATTAACCGGACAATCAAGGACGCGACTGTCAAACGCTTCTATTATGAAAGCCAGGGGCAGTTGCGCCGACATCTCGCTGATTTTCTGGATGCCCATAACGTCGCGCGTCGTTCGAAGACACGGCGCGGGTCAACACCTTACGAATGCGTTTGCAAGATCTGGACATCAGAACAAGACAGACCCATCCCAAATCCGATCAAACACATGCCAGGGCTGAACACTCAGGGAATCACGAATTCTGCGCGCGCATAACCTTGAAGAAACAGGAGTGCGGTGAGATCCCCGTGATTGATCCGCAAGTCGCATTGTTCGGCAACGGAGGGTTTTGCATGGAGCGCCACGCCGCTGCCCGCCCGCCCAAGCATGCCCAGATCGTTGGCACCGTCCCCCACGGCGATCACGTCGGCCACGTTAAGCTCAAGCCGCCTCGTGATTTCTTCCAGCGCGTCGACCTTGGCTTCTCGACCCAGAATGGGGTTGGCCACGCCGCCGATCAGTTGACCGTCTTCGATCAAAAGCGTGTTGGCGCGGTTCGCATCAAAGCCAAGATCGTCTGCGACACGCGCGGTAAAGGCTGTGAAGCCGCCTGACACCAGGGCCGCATAGGCGCCGTCCGCTTTCATCGTGGCCAGCAAGGCCGCGCCGCCCGGCATGTAGGTAATGCGTTCGGCCAGAACCTGTTCGATCACATCTTCATCAAGGCCTTTCAGCAACCCGACCCGTTCGCGCAAAGCCCCCTCAAAGTCGAGCTCTCCGTTCATGGCACGTGCGGTGATGTTTTTGACCTGATCGCCGACCCCGGCCAGATCGGCAAGCTCATCAATGCATTCCTGCTCGATCATGGTGCTGTCCATATCGGCCAGCAGCATCTTCTTGCGCCGTCCTTCCGCGCCCTGAACCGCGAGATCGATGCCCCGTAGCTGCAGATCGGCCCAGACCTCCCAGCGATTGTCGGGCATTTCGGGTAGCAGAAATTCGGCGGCTTCATCCGGGCTGAGCCAGACCACGTCCCCGCCGCCCCATGCATTGCGCAACGCTTCAACCAAGGCCGGGTCAAGACCCGTGCCGGATATGCCGGTCAGAAGTGTACAAACAAACATGTCCCAAATCCGCATTGCCAGACCAGCCCGCCTATAGCGGGCGGGTTCGGTCAATACCAGCGATCAACTGCTTTCGATGAAGGCGCTGACGCGTGGAAAATCCGCAATCGCCAGATCCTTCTTGTAGATGCAATAGGTCAACGTGCCGGCATCCCAGAACTGAAAGCCCGCGATGCCTTCGAGACTCAGCAGCACCTTCCACTTGTCCGCCGTCCCGCCGATCCTCGACGCCGTCTTTTCCTAGTGGTTTTCGTGTTGCTTGAACACCGTCCCATTGATCTGATGCGTGCTGAATCGTCGGTGCGACGCCGGAAATTTCGGCGAGGGCAGGGGTGCCTTGATCGCCTTCATACTGTCGCTCGGCATATGGGGTCTTTCGTAGTCTTTATCATCCCCAACCTTGAAAAGTGCGGCGGACTTCGGATGTCACACAGGTGCTTGAGTAGAAAGCGCGCAGCGGTCGTAGCGCTCCAGCTTGTCGCGGCGGGTCTTGCCGCAAAGGAATTTGGCATCTTCGCAATATTCCTCGTCATTCGCGAAGAAATAGAGCATTCCGTCGCGCGGCAGAAAAGATTGCAGCGGTGCCAAAAACCGCCAGATCAACAAGCTGCGCATGAAACCGGTAAAGCAGCCCCCTGTCATCTATAGGATCGGCCAGATCAGTCGGCAAATCGGGCACCCCGCTAATTTTTGACAGGCCAGGGGCAGGTTCTTGTCGTGCATCACAAGGAATAGCGAAAACGGTTAGCCGGGCCTCTTCTTTGATGAAAGTGCGCTCATTCGGGTCGTCTGAGTTCGCGGCGACTGCACCGGCCAGACTGGCCTGCAGCGCAGGCGCAAGGGAAAAGAGCGTTTCATTGGTCGGATCGGGATTGTCGGAACGATAGGACACATCCTCGAGCAGCGCCCGTTTTGGATGATCTATTTTCAGGTTCGGGATCCGTGCCAGACTTTCGGGTAAGTGTTCAAACGGGTTGTGGGCCATGTGCAGCATCTGTCGTCCGGGCATCCGCCCGATCGCGTCAGGCTGTTCCGGCTTAGATTGATCTCACGCAGCAAGGGCAGATCCTCCAGATCCAAAGCGCGCAGCTTCAGTACCTTTAGACGGATCATCTTCTCAATACCGTTAGCGAATGCCTTGATCCGGGTGTTGGACAGAAATAGCGACAGGTCCTGCAGATGGACCAGATTAAAAGGACCGTCAGGTAAATTCTGCATCGGCTCCGATTGGCCGACATAGCCGCTCAGAAACAGGGTTTCCACGTTGCGATACTCTGAAATTTCGCTCAGGTCGTCCGGCGGCGGGCTCTTCTTGTCACTGATTTCAAAGATCTTTTCCGGGTCGGCATCTGAGCCTGTCTCAAAGTTAAGCGGCGCAAGGGCCGTAGTGGTCGCAGTATGAATGAAAGCTCGGCCAGCAACGGAACGGGTTGCGGTGTCCTTTTACCACATTTTACCAGCGCTTCAGAGCTTTCCGCGAGCGCAATGGCTTGCCCGTTCAATGTGATTTTGCCATCTGTCATTTCTTTGAAATCACCATTTGTATCTTGCTAAACAATCATTTGCAGTCAGGCGCGTCTAGAAGATGAAAGTTTCCGATTGGCGATCATGATGTCGCGGAACAGAAGAACGGGAAGAATTTGCGACATTTTAGGGCTTGTTGTCAGGGTGCAAGCCCGGCTACACGCGTCGGCGGGACACGCTGCCCCAACGCAGCGCGCATGACTGGAAGGTTACCACCGATGACGACCCCGCCACCGGCAACGCGGCCGGCAAATCCGCGTTTTTCGTCTGGCCCCTGTGCCAAACCCCCTACACATGATCTGACAAAGCTGGCCGACGCGCCATTGGGCCGATCGCACCGCGCTACTGTGGGCAAGGCCAAGCTGAAAGCCGCAATTGAAGAAACCCGTGACATTTTGGGCGTGCCCGCTGATTACAGGATTGGCATCGTGCCTGCATCGGACACGGGTGCCTATGAGATGGCGATGTGGTCCCTGTTGGGGGAGCGTCCCGCCGAGATGGTTGCCTGGGAGAGCTTTGGTGCCGGTTGGGTGACGGATGCGGTCAAACAGCTCAAGATCGATCATACAGTTCACACGGCTGAATACGGCGAAATCGTCGATATGGCCGCGTTGAATTACGATCATGATGTCTGTTTCACCTGGAATGGGACGACTTCGGGCGTGCGGATGCCGAATGGTGACGCAATCCCGGCAGATCGTGCTGGTCTGACGCTTTGCGACGCAACTTCCGCAGCATTCGCGATGGATCTACCCTGGGACAAGCTCGATGTGACGACGTTTTCCTGGCAAAAGGTGCTGGGGGGCGAGGCAGCACATGGAATGCTTGTTCTCAGTCCGCGGGCCGTCGAACGGCTCGAAAGCTATACGCCGGCCTGGCCCCTGCCCAAGATCTTCCGCCTGACCAAGGGCGGAAAGCTGATCGACGGGATTTTCGAAGGTGCGACGATCAACACACCATCGATGCTGTGTGTCGAGGATTATCTCTTTGCGCTTAGTTGGGCGCGGTCGGTTGGCGGGTTGAGGGGCCTTATCCACCGGGCCGAGGCCAATGCGCAGTCGATTTGGAACTTCTGCGAGACCCGCGATTGGATCGCCAATCTCGCTATAGCGCCGGCCACGCGCTCGAACACCTCCGTTTGCCTGAAATTCACCGATCCTCGGATTGTCGACGGCGCCGCCTTTGCGAACGCCGTCGCCAAACGGCTTGAGAACGAGGGGATCGCGCTCGACATCGGGGCCTATCGCGATGCACCGCCCGGTCTGCGGGTCTGGTGCGGTGGCACGGTGGAGACATCAGACATCGAGGCAATGCTCCCTTGGCTCGAATGGGCTTATGAGACCGAGATTGCTGAGCAATCCCGGGCCGCCTGATCCCGTAAGGCGGGCTTGAGCCCGCCTTCTCTCGCATCAACGCGATACCGACAAAATACCGACGTAACACAGACATCAAAAAAGGAGCCTCAGATGGCCCCCAAAGTGCTCGTCTCCGACAAGCTTTCCGAAACTGCCGTGCAGATCTTCCGTGATCGCGGCATCGACGTGGATTTCATGCCCGATTTGGGCAAGGACAAGGAAAAACTCGCCGGAGTCATTGGCGAATATGACGGCCTCGCCATCCGCTCGGCCACCAAAGTGACGCCGACGATCCTGAAACATGCCACGAAGCTTAAGGTGATCGGCCGGGCCGGGATCGGGGTAGACAATGTCGATCGGGAAGCCGCCTCAAAACAAGGGGTAATCGTTATGAACACCCCTTTCGGCAACATGATCACGACGGCCGAACACGCGATTGCCATGATGTTCGCCGTGGCCCGCCAGATCCCCGAGGCCTCGGCCTCGACCCATGCGGGCAAGTGGGAAAAGTCCCGCTTCATGGGCGTCGAACTGACAGGCAAAATTCTGGGCGTCGTGGGTGCGGGAAACATCGGAGGCATCGTCTGCGACCGCGCCCGCGGGCTTAAGATGAAGGTGCTGGCCTATGATCCATTCCTCAGCCCTGAGAAGGCAGAGAAGATGGGGGTCGAGAAGGTCGAGCTCGAAGATTTGCTCCAGCGCTCTGATTTTGTTACACTTCACGTGCCAAAGACAGATGCGACAGCCGGGATGCTGAACGCGGAAGCCATCGCAAAAATGAAGAAAGGCGCGCGCCTGATCAATTGCGCGCGCGGCGGTCTTGTGGATGAAGCAGCTCTCGCCGAAGCGCTGAAATCTGGTCATCTGGCCGGAGCAGCCTTTGATGTCTTCAGCGTCGAACCCGCGCAGGATAACCCGCTTTTCAACTTGCCCAACGTGGTGGTAACGCCGCATCTTGGTGCGGCGACGACCGAAGCCCAGGAAAACGTCGCCCTTCAGGTGGCCGAGCAAATGTCCAACTATCTGCTCACTGGTGCGGTGGAAAACGCGCTCAATATGCCATCGGTCACGGCCGAAGAAGCCAAGGTCATGGGCCCCTGGATCAAGCTTGCCGATCACTTGGGTAGTTTCGTCGGCCAAATGACAGACGAGCCAATCAAGGCGATCAACATCCTCTATGACGGTTCGGTCGCTGGCATGAACCTGGAAGCGCTTAACTGCAGCGTGATCGCGGGGATCATGAAGCGCGCCAACCCGGATGTGAACATGGTCTCGGCTCCTTTGATAGCCAAGGAACGCGGCATCCAGATCAGCACGACAAACCAGGACAAGTCCGGCGTCTTCGAAGGCTATATCAAGGTTACCGTCGTGACGGACAAGCGCGAAAGATCCGTTGCAGGTACGGTCTTCAGCGATGGAAAGCCCCGCTTTATCCAGATCAAAGGCATCAACATCGATGCCGAGATCGGGCAGCATATGCTGTACACAACGAACGAAGATGTCCCTGGAATCATTGGGCTTTTGGGGAACACGATGGGACGGAACGGAGTCAATATTGCGAACTTCACATTGGGTCGTAGCGAGGTAGGCGGTGAGGCGATTGCCCTGCTGTATGTCGATGACTCGATCCCCGAGGAAGTGTTGAAGGCGCTTGACACAACGGGACAGTTCACCCAAGTCAAGCCCTTGGAATTTGATGTAGCATAGTAACCTGCGGGGTTGGTGGGCCACACGCCCACCTTGCACGCGCCAATTAACGATTGTCCCGTAAGGTGGGCGTGTCGCCCACCCCGGTTTCAGGAGGCACATGGACCAACCTATCTACGCTGTTGGAGACTTGCACGGCCACCCCGACCAGCTAGAGCGTGTGATCGCATTAATTGATGACGATGGAGGATCTGACGCGCAGGTCGTTTTTCTTGGTGATTATGTCGACAGGGGTCCCGACAGCGCTGGTGTGATTGAAGGCCTTGTCGACGGGTTGGAAAGCGGACGCAACTGGATCACGCTGAAGGGCAATCACGATCGTTTCTTTGAATGGTTCATGGAAGATCACCCCAAGCAAGATCCTCATATGATCATCGGATATAACTGGTTCCACGAGCGCATCGGTGGCCTCACGACCGTTGGCTCCTATGGCGTGAAGTTTCGCGGTCAAACCCGCATAAAGGATCTGCACATTCAAATGAAAGAGGTCGTGCCTTCTGCGCATCTGACCTTTCTAAAGCGCCTGAGCCTCTTTCACGAAACGGATGGGATCTTTTTCGTGCATGCAGGGATCCGGCCAGGCATTCCACTCGACCAGCAGGACGAAGAGGATCTGCTTTGGATCCGCCACGAGTTTCTCGAGGATCGTGGCAGGCATCCAAAGCTGATCGTGCATGGACACACACCGATCGACCGGGCCCGGCACTATGGTAACCGGGTCAATCTTGATACCGGGGCGGGCTATGGCGATCCGGCCAGTGTCGCGGTCTTCGAAGGCGACAAGGTATGGGCCTTGACGAACAAGGGGCGGACTAAGCTGAAGCCCTAGCGTCGACCGGAAAAGCGCGTCACCGCGACGCCCGCGCTCTCCAATGCATCTCTGACCTGCCGCGCGATCTCGACGGCCGTGGGCGTATCCCCGTGCAGGCAGATCGTGTCGATGGAGGTCGCTATGTGCTTGCCGCTTTTTGTGATGATGGCCTGTGCATTGATCATCTCGACCATGCGAGCCCCGGCATGGACCGGGTCATGGATCACCGCGCCGGGAAGGCTGCGGTCCACAAGCGTAGCGTCGTCGTTATAGGCCCGGTCGGCAAAGATTTCGGTAGCGTGCAATGCGCCCAAAGACTTCACGGCACGCTCTTGCGCAGTGGCGGCAAGCACCATGATGATCAGATCGGGATCCACCGATTGAACGGCTTGGTAGCAGGCGCGGGCAAGTGCTTCATCCTCTGAACACATATTGGCCAGCGCCCCGTGCAGCTTTACGTGACGGACCTTTGCGCCCAAAGCCCGCGCCATGCCAAGTGAAGCGCCGACTTGGGTGCGGATGCTGTTTTGCAGACTTTCATGCGGGATATTGAGGCGCCTGCGTCCAAATCCTTGCAGGTCGGCAAATCCCGGATGGGCCCCGATCCCGACGTCGTTTTCTTTTGCAACGCCCATCGTGTGCGCCATTACGTCAGGATCGCCAGCATGCGCCCCGCAGGCAATATTGGCCGAGGTCACAATCTGCAGAAGCGCGTCATCATCGCCCATTTTCCAGGGGCCGAAGCCTTCGCCCATATCCGCGTTTAGATCGACCTGCATGCTAGTTCTCCTTCTGGTCCTGGCCCGTAATCGCGCCGCTGATCAGTTGATAGCTCAGTAGATCCGAGATTGCTGCAGGGTCACGATAAAGCGGAGTGATATGGCGCAGTCGCTTTGCCTGCGCGCGCCGCGCCTGGGTTTCGGCCTCGGTGGCAGTGATCATGTCCAACATTTCGAACCGAAGCTCGGCAGCTGGCGGGGCCTGCACGGCACGCGGCAAATCGGCGGGAATGACTGTGCCAATCCGGGGATAGCCGCCGGTCGTCTGACATTCGGCCAGCAGGATGTAGGGCGTGCCGTCGCCGCCGATCTGGATGTCGCCGGGCACGACGATTTCGGAGACGACACTAAGCTGATCGGGGTCGGAAAAACCGGCGCCGTCGAAATCCAGTCGCATGGCCTGCCGTGTTGAATTCGGGTTCCGGAAAAAGCCTGTTCGCAGGAATCTTTGGATCAGTTCTTCCGGAAAACTTTCGGTTTGAAGGCTTGGCACGATCCGAAGGTGGCCGCCGCCAAAGCGGCCGTCTTCTGGGAGTGTTAGGCCGGAAGGCACCGTCGAAGACCCGACCGGTAGGACCTGGCCGACCCTAAGCGGTGCACCAAGGCCGATCATCCGATGGGTTGACCGGGATCCAAGCTGCACCTGCGTCTGGAAACCACCAGCCACATGCAGATAGCCGAAGACACCGCGCCGCACTGCGCCTATTTCTAGCACAGCACCCTTGGCAAGATAGTGACTGGATCCCCAAGGCAACGAGGTGCCGTCAAGGTGTACATTCATCTCGGCTCCGGTTAGGGCGATTGTCATGTCGCACAGGGCCTCAAAGCGTCCGCCGATCCCGGCGATTTCGATTGCCGCGCAGCTCGCGTGTTGCGCCAGAAGCGCTGCGCCCTCCTGAAGCGCCAGCGGATCTGCCGCCCCACCTTGCGTCAGACCCGCGGCAATCATCCCCGGACGACCCAGATCCTGAAGGGTGCAGCCTGGCCCAACGCTGAGGATCTTCAGCCCATTCATCCGATCTGCACCCGTTCGGCCCCGCCATTGCCGCAATTGTCTTTTGCCTCAATGCTCTCAAGTTCCGTTTCCGACACTTGCGTAAAATGCACTTCGTCACCCGGTCGCAATGGGCAGGGATCCTCAGCGTCAGACCTGAAGGGGCGAAATACCGTCTGGCCAACGTGACGCCAGCCCGTGGGGGCGGATGCAGTAAAAAGGCAGAACTGTTGGACGGCGACGACAAGAGCACCGGCTGGCACGGCTTTGGTAATCTGTGACTGGCGGGGGATCTGCCAGTTTGCATCCAGTGAACCGAGATACGGCTGGCCGGGCGCAAAGCCCAATGTCAGAACCCGCAACTGTGCAGCAGCGAGCGAGGCAATCGCGGCATCGGGATCAAGCCCCGCAAGGGCAGCGGCCTCTTCCAATTGCGGCCCGCACGTCCCGCCGAAACTGGCAGGGATCGTCCAGCGGGATCGGTTTGCGGGAAAGGGGGCGTCGAGCCAGTCTTGCTGGTCGAGCACTTCCTGCAATCGTGCGCTGAGCAGCGACATGTCATGTTCGGCCAGATCAACCCGGAAAAAGGCCGAAACAAGTGTGCTGCTGCTTTCTTCGACTTCAGGCCATTTTTCTGCGTCTACCGCTGCGCGAAAGGCGATAGCGGCCCGGTTGGCGCGGTCGTCAAAGGCCGGGCCAAAGCGCACAACGAGGCCGCTGAGGCCAACCGTTTGAATGCGCGGCCAGTTTTGCAAAGGGTCGTTCATCACCAGAGACACGCTACATTTTGGGCGCGCGGGCGCAAGCTGTGCCCTCACATTGGTTCAAGGCGCAGCCAGTCATCTGCAAAGGTAACCTCATCCACGCCTGCGAGCCGTGTGATCCGCAAAAGCTCTGCCTCGAACGACTGCGCGCGGGATTTGGTCCAGCGGATTTTCGGTTCCGGCCAAAGCGCTCGGACATGGAGATTTCCATTGTCGCGGTGGGCCTTCATGTCGACCCGCGCCACAATCCGATCTCCTTCAAGGATCGGAAAGACGTAGTAGCCGTATCTTCGCCGCGCCTCGGGCACGAAGATCTCGATCCGGTATTCGAATCCAAAAAGCCGCTCTGCACGCTTGCGATCACGCAAGGCCGGATCGAACGGGCTGAGGATGCGCAAACGTCCTGTTGGCTGGGTTTGCAGCGCAGGATCTTCGGGCAGCTGCGGGAAGGCAAAGGCGGGACGCGTGCGCCCATCCACGCCTATCACATCAATCTGCAGGATCTCGCCTCTTGCCAAGGCGGTATCTGTCCACAGCTTTGCTTCGGCGGGTGTGATATGAGCCCAGAAGGCCGCGATTTCCCCATGCGTGGCAAAGCCAAGACGATCAAGTGCGGCCCTGCATAGCCAATCTACCGTTTCGTCATGGTCGGGCATGTTTGCGTCGTGGCAAAGGTGCTGTTCAAGGCATCTTTCGGTCAGATCGTAACGTTTCTGAAAGCCGTTCCGCCCGACCACATGCAAAGCTCCGCTGCGCCACAGGTATTCGAGAGCCGTCTTCGATGGATGCCAATCCCACCAGCCGCCCGATCCCCGCTTTTCGTCCGCACCAACGTCCGACGAGGTCAGCGGACCCTCTGCCCGGATCTGGTCAAGCACGGTTTGAAACTGCGCTTCGAACCCCTCACGTCGGCCCGCTTTCCATCTTTTGCGAAGACGTTCCGCATCCCTTCTTCGTCGAAGATGCCACCAATGATAATAGTCGACCGGGATGATCGCCGCGTCATGCGTCCAGTGTTCAAAAAGGGCCGTATCCTTTTCGTAAAGCCGCTTCAGGGCCTTTTGCCGATACCGGGGACGACGGCTGAAGAGGATCAGATCATGCGCGCGCGCGACCGTATTGATGCTGTCGACCTGCACGAAGCCAAGACGCTTGATCAGATCCAGCAGATCAAGGCCGGAGGCTGCGCCCTGCGGTGTTTCTGACAACGCATGCCGGTCGAGAAAGACGCGCCGCGCCGCGCGGTTTTCCAGGACGAAGCGGCTCACACCACGCGTTTGCGACGCAAGGTGTCGCCGTAGCTGATCTTGGGCGCCAGCACGACCTTTTGCGGTATGCGCTCCGCATCCGGCTGGGATTGGTCCAGAATGATCTTCGCCGCCGCCTGCCCGATCTCAAGTCGGCAGGCATCCATCGTCGCCAATTCGCGCGGCAGTCCCTGCAGTAACTCGACACCGTTGAACCCGGCAAGACCGATCTGTCCTGGCACGTCGATGCCCTGATCAAGCAGATACAACAGGCCACCTGCGCCGATCATGTCGTTAGAGTAGTACAAGAAATCCAGATCCGGATTGCGTTCCAGCATCGCTTGCGTCATCTCGCGCCCTTTGGCAAGTGCCGAGCCACCCGAGTAGAAATCGCGTTCCTCGATCTCGATCCCCGCCTTGGCAAGGCCTTCGGTCAGCCCCTCGAACCGTTTGCGAGCCCTATGGTCCAAAGGCATCTTCGTGCCCATGAAGCCGATCCGCTGGTAACCCTGTTTTAGGATCGCTCGAGCCATCTCTAGCCCCGCCTGACGGTGTGAGATGCCGACCACGTTGTCGACGGGTCGCCCATCGGTATCCATGATTTCGACGACCGGGATGCCCGCATTCGTCAGCATCGCATTGGCCGCTTCCGAGTGCTCAATACCCGCGATGATCACACCCGAGGGTCGCCATGACAGCATCTCATAAAGCACGCGTTCTTCTTTTTCGGGCAGATAATCTGTGACGCCGAAAACGGGCTGCAGGGGGCTTTCCTCCAGCACCTGATTGATGCCGGTCAGAACCTCCGGAAAGACCATGTTGGACAGGGATGGGACAATGACGGCGACCAGATTTACTTGTTGAGAGGCAAGCGATCCCGCGATCTGATTGGGCACGTAACCCAGCGATTTCGCGGCTTCGAGTACTTTTTCGCGCGTAGAATCGGAAACGTCCCCCCGATTGCGCAACACCCGGCTGACCGTCATCTCCGAGACGCCCGAAGCAGCTGAGACATCGCGAAGCGTGAGTGGGCGGTGCATTCGATCAGCCAAGAGCCTGTCCTTTGTGTCTTTGGGCAGAGTAAGCCCCGTGGCGGGCGGATTGGCAAGCGCAGGTTGGCGCCGCTAACACCCCCTTGGGTGAACCGGTGCGAAAAAACCGCGCCATAGCCCATGACGACAGCAACCGACGATGCTAGCAGAAAAAAGGGTTGTCCCGTGGCTCAACTGGACAGATCACCCCCCCTGCGAAGCTATTACCTCGATGCCTGAGGATGTCCGAAGTTACCCCACTTCCCTCAGGATTCTGATTGTCTGACGTTTTTAGTTCCCGAGAGTACACGGGACCAAGCGATGGGAGCACGATAACTCTGCTTCCCATAGGATGCCCAAGACTCTGAAAAGATTGCAGAACCGTTCTTACAAATTGTGAAACCGCCTCGCGCCGGCCGTGACGGCTGTACCTACATGCCTCAAGACGGTTTTATCCTTCGCGTCTCACATATGGGTCGCAAACACTGGTCCTTGGTTTAGCGCGTAATCGGACAAGGCGGATACAATCGTAGAACCGGGCGAGAACTGAAAGGTTGTTAGCAGCGCTTGCCCACCGGCCAGTGCCCTCAATTGGGCTTGAGGGACGCGCGAAGCAAAGTCCGAAGGGACCAGGTCGATGGCCGATGCCGAGACGATCCCAAGAAACTCTAACTGTCCGAGGCTGAGGCGCTGGTGGCTGAAGAAGTCAAGCTGCGCCGGTCCAGTGTTGCCGCCGTCGCGGATGAAATTTTGACGATTGCCAGTGTCGAAATGACCCTGCGGAACCAACTCCTGTGCCGCGGTGGGCAGATGTAATTGGGCACCGTGAAACACTGCAACATCAACAAGGCGCTCGCGAATTACCAAGTTCAAGAGTAGCTGGGTGCCGCTCGCGAGTTCAAAAAGCACATGAGCAAGCTGATGAACTCCGGCCTTGGGCATGGTTGCATTGAGCAGAGGCCGATGGCCGGTGCGAAGGCTCTGACCAAGGGCAAATTCAAGTTGCGTGTCCTGAGCAGCGAGCATCTGCCTGGCCGCGATTTGGAAGCGGGCTAGAGAAGTCGGCTGTCCTTATGGCGAAATGGCGCAACCGGTGATCCTGACCGGATGGCGGGTCCATGAACTTGAACAATCGGCATCGGACGAGATCGACTTTGAGAGTCGGGCACTGATCCTCGGCCACGAACAGTCTGGATCAAATCGTTGGCCCGCTCTTTGCAATCTCGCAGGCGCTCAGCTGCGACGATACCGCCGTTTGGGTCGCGTCGACCAAATCTGCAACCGCCTCTGCGGGCTGTCCGCAAAACTGGTCCAAGCGACTCCAATCGACTACCGATCCGTGTGATGCGTCGGACATCGAAGCCCAGGTTAGCTGCCTAGGTGGCAACCGCCTCCTAGATTGCACAAATTCGACCCGGCAGAAAATCGGCTGAACGGACCTTTCGCAAAATGTGCCGGACATAGGTGATGTCCTCACCTCGATGCTCAATTTGAATTCGCAGCTTTTCGCGTATGTCTGGAAGATCGAACGGGCGTTACGCCGTCCAGCAGACCCTAATGTGTGCAGATGGTGCGCATGTCCGCAACCCTGTCGTCTGGTTTGCCGGTGTCAGAGCGCATTTGATAGCTAAGACGCGCAACGGAATTTTGTATGTCGTCGGACAGGGCTAGCAACCCTTCCGGCGACTTTCTTTTTAAGGTTGTGCCCCCCAAAAAAAGTTGGAACCCCAATAAGTAAGCCCTTTATTCTCTAAGATGGAAGAAGTCGGCACTCTTTCACCTAAGGTGTTGATCCTTCGAAATTCGCCCCGTTCTGCTGTGATCGCCAGCTAGATATCTAGAAAGACAGTTTCTTCGTCGCCTTGCAGGCGGATGTCGAAACGATAAAGCCCTGGGGCCTGTGGCTGCGCGAGAAGCGTCTTGATGCGCGTCTGATCAGACAATTGTGAAAGGGTTGGATCGGCCGCGTTTTTGACACTTTCATCTGCGAAATAAATGCGCGTGAACAAGCCCGCATTTATGCCTCTGGCAATGACCCAGACGGATATGTGCGGTGCGAGTGTATGACCGCCTTCCACTGAAACCGTTCCTGGTTTGATCGTGTCGATGGCAAAGAGACCAGTGTTCAGATCGGTGCTGGTGCGTCCCCAACCGATCGTTGACTGACGATCAAAGCGCCCTTTCGCATCGGATTGCCAGGTTTCAATCACTGCGTCTTTGATCAGATCACCGGCGCCGTCGATCACGGTGCCTTCGATACGGATTCCTGGGCCTTTTGCCTTGTCTATAAAGATCTCGCGCCCGAGATCAGCGGGGTAAACACCGGTCAGACCCGCAAGTTCCGGCGTCAGCCCGATGTGCACATACGGCCCTGCTGTTTGAGACGCGCTTTCTCGCAATTTTCGGTCATCTTGCATCACAGACCATCCCGACGATTTTCGAACTGTATCTGTGTGCGTCCCCGCAGGACGATATCGAACCGATATGCCAAGGCGTCCATGGGCTGAGTTGCATCTAGATCCAGCGGAGCCGTCAGTTGATCCACGGCCCTTTCATCAGAAATGGCGCTGACGATTGGGCAGAGCGGTATCAATGGATCGCCCTCAAAATACATCTGCGTGATCAGCCGCTGTCCGAAGGCAGACCCAAAGAGGCTGAAATGGATATGCGCCGGACGCCAGGAATTTGGGCCATTTGGCCAAGGATAGGGGCTGGGTTTGATTGTTCGAAAGCTATAGACGCCGCCGGGATCGGTAATCGTACGTCCGCAGCCTCCGAAGTTCGGATCCAGCGGGGCAGTGTATTCGTCATTCCGGTGCCTGTAACGACCGGCGGCATTGGCCTGCCAGATCTCAATCAGCGCATTCGGAACCGGGCGCCCGGTTTCGTCCTGCACGCGCCCATGAACGATGATCTGGGGTCCCAACGCGACCGCATCGGTCGCTCCGAAATTTCGTGTCAGGTCGGCATCAAGGGGTCCCAAAATGTCGTGCCCAAAGACGGGACCTGTTTCTTCGGTCGGTGTCGATGGAAGCTGCAGGGGTCTGTGAGAGGGCGCGCGCAACGTGCTGGACTTGTATGGCGGGTGATGCGCCTTGGGATGGATCGCTGAATTTCGCGGGAAAAGTCTCATCGCTCTGCGTCCATCTCGGCATAGGTGGCCTTTGCGATCTTGATAGCCCGGTTTGCCTTGGGCACGCCGGCATAGATCGCCACATGCTGAAAGGCCTCGATCACGTCGCTTTGGCTCGCCCCGGTTCGGACGGTTGCACGAATGTGCATGGCGATCTCATCGAAACTGCCCGTAGCGGCCAGAAGCGCCAGGGTGATCATCGAACGTTCGCGCATACTGATCGCATCGCTGGCCCAGACATGGCCCCAAGCGCTTTGCGTGATGAGGTCCTGATAGGCCGCATCGAATTCCGTCTGTTCCGCCTCGGCCCGATCTACGTGGGCGTCGCCCAGAACCTGGCGTCTGATCCGTGTCCCTGTCGATCTGTGGTCGGTCATGATCTTTTCCTAGTAGGGCAGACCAACATAGCTGCGTGCCATAGCCGCCTGCGCTTCCGGAGAATCGCGCAAAAAGGCCAATTCGGCCAGTTGCATTTTTTGATCGAAAGCGGATTGATCCGGGTAGCGGTGCATCAAGTTGGAAAACCACCAGCTGAAACGCTCTGTTTTCCAGACGCGATCAAGGGCGCGGCCGGAATACTGATCAAGTCCCTGCATGTCACCCGAGGCGTAGAAATCGCGCAATCCTTCAAAGAGATAATGCACGTCGGAGGCCGCAGTGTTTAGTCCCTTCGCCCCGGTTGGTGGGACGATATGCGCGGCATCTCCACAGAGAAACATTCGGCCCCATCGCATCGGCTCGGTCACGAAACTGCGCAGGGGCGCTATGGATTTTTCGATGGACGGTCCGGTGACAAGCGTGTCTGCAGCCTCTTCCGGGATGCGGCGCCTGAGTTCGTCCCAGAAGTCATCGTCGTTCCAATTGTCTGGATCATCGAGCGCATCGCATTGGATGTAGTAACGGCTTAGTTGGTCATTGCGCATCGAGCACAACGCGAAGCCACGTTCCGAATTCGCGTATATCAGTTCGTCGTTCACGGGTGGTGTTGCCGAAAGGATGCCAAGCCAGCCGAAAGGATAGACTTTTTCGTATTCATGACGTTTGTCTGCGGGGATGCTTTTGCGACTGATCCCATGGTATCCATCGCACCCGGCGATGAAGTCGCAGTCGATCCGCATCGCTTTGCCCTGATGTGTCAGTGTTAAGTAAGGCTTTTCGGTCTCAGCATCGCGGATCGCGGCATCTTCGACTTCAAAGAGTGTTTTTCCTTCGCTCGCATCCCGCGCCGCGTAGAGGTCGCGTGTCAACTCTGTCTGACCGTAAACCATGACCGACTTGCCGGTATGTTCGGCAAAATCAATTCGGAACATCTGGCCTTCATGCGCGATCATAGTGCCGTCATGCAGAAAGCCTTCATTTTCCATGCGGTTGCCGACACCCGCCTGATGCAAAAGCCCGACAAGGCCCTGCTCAAGAACCCCCGCGCGGATGCGACCCAGTACATGCGCCTGGCTGCGCCGTTCGATCACGACGGAGTCAATCCCTTGCTTGTGCAGCAACTGGCCCAGCAGAAGCCCTGACGGGCCCCCGCCGACAATCGCGACCTGAGTGCGCATACCGGTCCCTCCTCCTGCGCCGAACCTAAGATGATGGATAGCGCGAAGTAAAACCGGAAATGCTTAACAGTTGGCAGTTCTCATGCTTCGACCCTGTCGGTTTCCGTCCGAAGGGGTGAAAGGGCGGCCAGATCGCTGTCCCGGAAGGCTTTGGGCCAAGTGCCGTTGGTCGGGCGCGTGTCGATATGGGTAAAACTGTTGTATTGGCCGATTCCGCCGACAAAGAGCCCCTCGCGGTCCCGCAGCCAGCGCAAGGCCACGGCCACATCGGGCGCGGCCATGCCTGACACCTTGAAATCAAGCGCGCGGAAGTCCTTGTGCTGGCTGGCCTCTGCCCCTCCGATACAGACGTTGTATCCCGGCGCCCGGTAGGCATTTGTGATGACGATTGATTTGCCGATCCGGTGGCGGAAGTGGTCAAGCACTTGGGCGGTCTTCGCGATATTGGGCCAAAGCGCGCGTGGCGGATAGGTGTTCTTGCCCCGGCAGGCCCCACCGGGCGCGGTGTGTGCCCCACCCAGAATCAGAAACTCATCGGTTGAGAAATTCTTCAGGCCAAGTCCCCTAATGAATGCGTCAAAATCCGCGTAGTCCGGCCAGCTTAGCGCAGCATCGGCGTTCCGGAACCCCGCGCCGCGGGTCTTCGCCTCCAGGATCGCCTGGACCTCGGCATCGCTGAGCGTATCGGTCTCGTCCCCTTCGTCTTCCAGACTTGTTGCGACAGGCGTGGGACGCGGTCTCGCCTTGATCCCGGGGCTGATCGTGAAGGGGCGGGTGGCCCCAAAATCGTCCCGCGCGAGCTTCTCGAAAAGCTGCGGCGTCTGGTTGACAGAGTCGATCTCTGCATCGATCTCATTTCGAAAGCTGCGGTAGTCTCCATGGAAGGCCCCGCTGTTCCAGACCTTGAGCAGCGCCCCCGTGAAGGCACCATGATCCACACCGTCGCGGGCAAACTGGGTGTCCCTGCAGGCACCGAGATTAAGAACCGAAGCTTTGATCGGGGAGGTCAGCGGCGCCATCATCACACTTTCTTTCAGCGCATCGTAAGAGCGTTGTGCGTTGCGATAGGCAGCCTCGTTCGCACGCCAGACCTGATCTTCCACATGCATTGGCATTGCACGGATGTTCTGGTCATGCATCCGGGCAATAGGCTGGCCAAACAGCATGGTCGGCATTGCCGGGCCGAACCGGACCATAGAGCCGGAATGGCAAGTGTCGGGCACCATCAGGACCCGCACACCAGCGCGGAATTCGGTCCAGAGCATGTAGAGTTCATCGTCGGCAAGCTGGAAATCGTAAAGGCACAGCGTTTCGTCCATCTTCTCGTCGCCGTCGTGATCCTCATCCTGGTTGAAATCCGGAATCCGACCGCCATGCGCCGATACGCTGAAAAGGAACATGTCGCCGGCTTTGAGGTCCGCTGCGGCTTGCTTGATCTGCTCCACGACCGCCGCCCGCGTTGCGTCTTTCGTCAGCAGCTTCGTTGCCTCATACCCGGCGGCATCGGCAAGCGCTTTCATCGCGATCGCATCAGCCTCACAGGACTTCAGTGCGCCGTCCCATCCGGCGTAGTGCGCCGGATCGACCGTGTTCAGCCCCACATGCAGCGAGATCCCCCGGCCCGCGCCGCCGGCGATCGCAGGCCGCGCCAGGGCGGTATTGCCGCTTGGGCCGAATGGACCGGGAACGGCGCCAGGTGGCCCGCTCCGTGTGCCGGAAATGGCGTCTATCGCATCCTTGAACCGGTCTGCCACATCGCGGTAACCGGCATCCGTAGGGTGAAGGCCATCATACCATCGACTGTCTCCGACGATCCCCCGACAATCGATGTAACGCACGTGCGGATGCGCCCGCACGAGCCGCCGCAGACGTCTGTTGAACTGATCCATCATGCTGGCCGCAATCTGCTTTTGCAGACCAAGATCCGTGATGCCCCGCGACGCCATAGGCTTGCCCAGCCATCTGTCATCGTCGGGCACCGGGTAATCGTATCCGTGACAAAGGATGCTCACATGCGGGAACAGATTGCGGACCTGCGCGAACATCCGGCCATAGTGGAAGATCGCATTGTCCAAAAGCGCCTGAAAAGACGGGAGAAGGTAGTCCTCAGGTTCCAACTCCGGGTCAAATGGTTCAAGATGCGAGGCCAGCGCACCATTCGCTACGAGATCATTCCCTCCACCTGAAAGTAACAGGAGCTGCGCCCCTGTGTCCTGCAAGGCGCCAACATATTCCTGCTTGTCGGCCATCCGTTGGAGCAAATCACCGGCAGCCCCGAGCGAGTAGACCGCGTAATCCTCACTGAGATGATCGATCGTGTCCTTCAAAAGCAAGGGGTATTGAAACCAGCTATCGCCTTCTGAAACGATGATGGGTCCGTCATAGCCTTTCGACAGCCGTCGATAGAACTTGTTCCTGCGGTGCATCTTCGCGAACCAATTCGCCCCGTTCATGGCCGCCGCGGTGCGTTCATCGGCTTGTGGCCCCTCTGGTATCTCGACGGTTTCGGGGTTCAGACGAAAGCGGGGCGCGAACGGATCGGCATTGTCTGTATCCTCAGTGAAGTATTTGGCTAGATCGGCTTCATCGACGCTGAGGTCGCCCATCTTGGTCATCAGTTCTTCGACGGTAATCTTTTGCATATCAATCCTCCCTTTCCGCGCGCGCTTTCAATCTGCGGGCGGCTGTAACGCTTTTGAAAATGAACTTGGTCAAAGTGTCGTCGTTGTTGAGAACCGTCTGCGGCACACGGTCAAGCGCGTGGTGCTGAGACTGCACGCGCGTCAGTTTCACGATGGCTTTGCGCGCATCACCCTTCAGGCTGCTGGTTGCCTTGGCCATTCCCAGAAAGGTGCGCGGGGCGCCCAGTACCTTGGGGGCTTCGCGGTGGCCTTTGGCTGGTGGCTCATAGCGATCCTCGAAGGCGCGGGCCACCAGATGCAGGATGGATTTGCCATAGGCTCCAAAATGCACACGTTCTTCGAGATCGGATGTGGGGATGTACAATTGTGCCCGTGGCGGTGTTGCCGTATTGATGGCGGGCACGGCCGCTCGCCGCCCGGGCCGCGCGATGCGCCCGCCGCGTTTCTTCGTTTCGGCGTTCATCGCCTCCAAGAACGGCAGGATCTGTTTCTTCGCGCGCGGCATCCCGATGGCTGGGTGCATCAGATGGAGCGACGAGATGTAATCTATGGCCGCACGCCCGCCAAGTTGCTGATTGTCTGCGGCGTCTTCCTCCAGGAATGCCAGGATTTCATGCACGACCAGCGCACCTGCGCCCTCGGCTACGATGTGCAGCTCTGCTCCGGTCTCATCCACAAGATCGAAAAGATCTTTGAGGAAATGCACGACATAGCCCGGAGCAACACGCGCCTTTCGATCCATCTCATCGGGTTCGTGCGGCAGCTCGCCCGTGCCTTTGACCACCCGGCGCGCGCCCATTTCGATATCGCGCCAGAAGGCACGACCCACGCCCCGAACGCGGTTCTCGATCAGACTGTCGAGATGTTCCGCATTCTCGCCTGCCTGCGCCTCGCAAGAGTCGAAAAGACCTTCAAGCACTTCCAGCGACTTTTCGACAAAGCCATTGCACCAGAAAATCGTGTACGGATAAAGGCCAAGCGCCTTGATCAGGTTTTTGCGGTTCACCGCATTGCCGAAAGCGGCCTTGATACCCTCAAGGCTGCCTGGAATCCAGACAAGCACGCCCTTGTAATCGTGCGTGCTTTCGGCTTTGGGGCAGTCCGGCGCGGAATTGATATTTTCATGCAAGTAGTCGCGGGTCCGATCCCAGCTTTTGGGGAAGGAAGGGTAAGATCCGGTTGTGACGTGAAAGCCGTCATCCAGATGCATATAGTGGCCTACAAGCTCAAAACAGGGGGTTGAGCCAGACTGAACTGCGTAGAGTCCCTTTGTCCCCTTTTCGCCGATCGAGGCACCAAACGCCTGCGGGGCGTGGACACCCAAACGCAGGACCCAACTGTCGACGATGTTTTGTGCCCAATCGCGATAGGTCCAAAGGGCGATGCCCGCCTGGTTTTTGTAGCCGCCCCATGTCGGGCCCCAGGAATTCAGGACGTGAAAGCCATCCTTATCATATCCAACGATGACGAAGGCATGGGTGCCCATTCGCCCCTTGTTTGGTGGCCAGCGGATAATCCCTTCATTCGCGCCGGGCGTGGCCATTGTCCAGCCGTCATGGATGTTGGCGCTGGTCAGGATCGCCTCGGCGTCATTCAGTGCAGCATGAAAGTGGTTGAGGATGGAGGCCAGCCGATAATACGCCCCCAAGCCGATGTTGCGCGCCGTTTTGGCCTGAGGCACCGTGGGGAACAGTCGACCGCGATCCACACCGTTTTCGCAATAGCATTCGCTTTGCCAGCGCTTTGGTTCATTTGGACGACCAGGGATAGGCCAGTCAAAACAGACCCCGTGATGGTAGAAGCCCTTGATCGCAGATCGCATGGTGCGCAGACCTTCGTCCAGGGATGCTTTTTCGGCTTCAAGATCGGGGTAGCGGTCGTGGAAATACGCCATCCTGTAAAGCATGTCCGCGCTGACGATGTTTGCGCCTATCGCCTGAATGTCCGTGGATGCGGTTTCATCTGCGCTGTGCTGGCGGCGCAAGCTTTGCAAAGAGCGTTGAAGGTCGATCAGTGCGGCCAGGGCAAAACCCGCGCAGCGCCCGCTCGCCTTTTGGTCGCGGACGGTAAAGCGCGGCGTGAAAAGGCCCGTGGTTTCGTCCCGCGGCATGAGTTGCGGGTCGATGAACATTTCTTCGCGCAGTACGGAAAGATTGGGTGTGTAGTTCTGATCACGCAGATCGATCCAGTCTTTGCGTACCGTCTTTCTGAGGAAAATGTCGGGGTCAAAGTCAGTCATCAAATACCGTCGTTGAAATAGCGCCAAACGCTACCCGAAAGGCACGAATGGCAAAGTGGTCTACAAATATCGTTCTCAAAATACGGTTTATTGATACCACAATCAGGCTTTGTCCGCAAACGCGCGACGATGGATCGATCCGCCGGGCGCTACCGAACAACAAGAACCGGCATTGTTGCATGGCGGACGACCTTTGAGGCATGCGATCCTATCAACATGGTCTTCAGTTCATTTGGTGGGCTTGCCGACAGTACGATCAGGTCGGACCGGATCTGATCGGCCAACCGCAGGATCGTTTCTGGCACATGGCCATGACCCACATGCGGCTTTAGGCTGACACTGCCCGATTGATGTGTGTCCGCAAAGTCGGTCAGATCCGCCTTCAGTTTTTCCATGGCCTTGCGCTCAAAGTCAGGTGGCAGAAAGCTTGAGACGACAGCCACGCCAAGATCATGAACGATGCCAAGTAGGTGGATCTCACCGCTTTGACCAGCGCATTGGCGCGCCATTGGCAGCGCTTTTTCCCAGCTTTCGGGGTGGCCCAAATCAATCGGCAGAAGGATCTTGTCGAACATAGATGTATCTCCTTACGCCGTGGCCGGTTGCGGACGCGCACGCCCACGCTGCAGCATAACGACCAACCCCAAAAGGATGAGCGCCGGGATGAACATCAGGTATTTGGAAGGCTGATCGGCAGGCACCTCGACCTGTTCGATCTTCTGATCCCAGTCGAAACCGGCCTCGGCGGCGACGCTGCCAAAGGCCACGTTGTCGACGATCACATCCTCACCATTGGCGATGTATTCAAAGCCCGAAGCGAAAAGCCTGTCCTCGCCTGTCTCACCCTCACCGACGGGTAGAAGGGCGGTAAAGGTCACAGCGTCCCCTACCGCATTGAGACCACTGACCTGCAGGCGAAGACTGTCTCCTATTTCCGCATTCAGGGCAGCTGTGGCAAGGTCTGCGGGTGGTACGTTCTGGAAGGGAGGTGAAACCATATCCATCCAGAAGCCCGGTCGGAAGAGTGTGAAGGCAATCAGCAGCAGCGCGAGTGTCTCGTAGAACCTGTTACGCGCAAGGAACCATCCCTGTGTCGCCGCCGCGAAAAGCAGCATGGCTATGGTTGCGACAATGAAGACGAATATGCCCTGCGCCCAGGTGACATCGATCAGCAGAAGATCGGTGTTGAAGATGAAAAGGAACGGCAGCGCCGCGGTCCGAAGTGAATAGAAAAACGCAACCAGGCCCGTTCGGATAGGATCACCGCCCGAGACGGCGGCGGCGGCAAAACTGGCCAGGCCGACCGGGGGTGTCACGTCGGCCATGATCCCGAAGTAGAAAACGAAGAGGTGTACGGCGATTAGCGGCACGATTAGTCCGTTCTGCTGGCCCAGTGTCACGATGACCGGGGCCAGAAGGGCCGACACGACGATATAGTTTGCGGTCGTCGGCAGGCCCATCCCGAGGATCAGGGACAGGACAGCGGTCAGGGCCAGGATCGCCATGATTCTGCCGCCCGACAAAACTTCGACCACGTCGGCGAGGGCGGATCCAACGCCCGTCTGGCTGACTGCACCGACGATCACACCCGCCGTTGCGGTCGCAATGCCGATGCCGATCATGTTGCGCGCGCCTGCAACCAAACCGTCAATCAGGTCAGCAAAGCCATCGCGGATCGCGCCGCCCAAATCACCGACCCCGCGCAGCATCGCCAGAAGCGGGCGTTGCGTAACAAGGATGAAGACCATGAAAGAGGCCGCCCAGAACGCCGAAAGGCCCGGCGACAGTCGGTCGATCATCAGCGCCCAGACCAGCACAACCACCGGCAACAGAAAGTGAAGGCCCGAACGGATCGTGGGCCCGGGTAGAGGCAATTGAGTAACTGGGGCGTTGGGATCTTCCATCTCAAGCGGTTTTTCCTTCGCCGCGATCGACAGAAGCCCGATATAGACCACAACGAGGAAACCGAAGACAACGTAGCCCGCCGAAGCGCCAAAGGCGGGCCGGATCCAGCCCATCCCGTAATAGACCGCGAAGGACAGCCCGCAGATTACCGCGATCGTGAATGCGAGGCTCATCAGCCATGCGACCAGCGGCTTGGGTTCCACAGCGCGTGGCAGGCCCTCCATCCCGGCTTTCATCGCTTCAAGGTGCACGATGTAGACCAAAGCGATGTATGAAATCACCGCTGGCAGGAAGGCGTGTTTGACCA
Source organism: uncultured Shimia sp. (assembly GCA_937897325.1). GTDB lineage: Bacteria > Pseudomonadota > Alphaproteobacteria > Rhodobacterales > Rhodobacteraceae > CALCOY01. Next base: position 176,769 of record CALCOY010000016.1, on the reverse strand, counting down.
CGTCGAAATAGGGAATGCCCACATACTCGACCATCAGGAAGGCTGCGGCCCCCATGACAGGCGGCATGATCTGCCCGTTGACGGAACTTGCCACCTCGACCGCGCCAGCTTTCTCCGAATTGAAACCAACCCGTTTCATCAGCGGGATCGTGAAGGTCCCCGTCGTGACCACATTGGCGATAGACGATCCCGAGATCAGACCTGTCATCGCCGATGAGACGACTGCGGCCTTGGCAGGGCCGCCCCGCATATGCCCCATGAGGCTGAAAGCAACCTGGATGAAGTAGTTGCCTGCGCCTGCCTTATCTAGAAGGGAACCGAAAAGGACGAAGAGGAACACGAATGAGGTCGAAACACCAAGTGCAATGCCAAAAACGCCTTCGGTCGTGATCCAGTGATGGTTGACGACTTCGGATAGGTTGTTGCCCTTATGCGCAATGATCGACGGCATGTAAGGGCCGAGGAATGTGTAAACCAGGAATACGGTCGCCACGATCATCAGGGCCGGGCCGAGGGCGCGGCGTGTTGCCTCAAGCAGCAGCAGAATACCTATGACGGCGATCACGTAGTCCTGAAGTATCGGTGCGCCCACGCGCTGGGCGATGCCGTCGTAGAAGATATAAAGATAAAGTGCCGCAATCGCCCCCACGATAGCCAGCAGCCATTCCCATCCGGGAATCCGGTCCTTGGGAGAGCCTAGAATGATTGCCCCAATAAGGACCAGAGCCGGGATGGGTACCCACCAGACAGGCACCCCTTCCTTGGCTCCGTACATGAAAAGTGTGGTCAGGACCGCCGGTACGATGACTGCCAAGGCAAGCTGAGCGCTTGTGCGGGCGGCAGGATAAGCCGCAAAGGCCAGAAACAGGGCGAAGGCCAGATGGATTGAGCGGGCCTCGGTATCGTTGAAAACACCCCAGCCGACGATGAAGGGGATCGGCGACGCGATCCAAAGCTGAAAAAGTGACCAGGCCAGCGCGACGGCGACCAGAAAGGAACCAATTGTGCCCGAGGGGGAACGCCCTCCGGTATCTGAAGCGGCGACCAGCTCATCAAGTTCTTCCTGACTAAGCCCGCCTTTGCCTGCCGCTTCGTTTTCGACGGCTGCGGCCTCAAATTGCTTGTCATCACTCATGGTGCGCCCCCCGGCTGTTGTTTCCAGATCCCCGCCCTTTGGACTGTCTTGATCTGTGTGACCAGCCCCACCATTTGTGGGGCTGGTATGGTTCAAGCTTGTCCGTGGATCAGTTGAGCCATCCGCGTTCGCGGTAGTATTTCTCGGCACCGGGATGCAGCGGCGCTGACAGGCCATCGGCGATCATCTCTTCTTCGGATAGGTTCGCGAAGGCGGGATGCAGCCCCTTAAAACGGTCGAAATTGTCGAAGACGGCTTTCACAACTGTGTAGACAACGTCATCCTCAACATCTGCCGACGTCACAAAGGTCGCCTTCACACCGAAGGTTTCGACGTCTCCGTCCGTGCCCTTGTACATGCCCCCCGGGATGGTAGCCTTGGCATAATATGGATTGTCGTTTACCAGCGTTTCGATGGCATCGCCCGTAACCGGTACCAGCGTAGCGTCAACGGTCGAGGTCGCCTCTTGGATCGATCCGTTGGGGTGGCCGACCGTATAAATAATCGCGTCGACCTTGTTGTCACCCAGTGCTGCGGATTGCTCCGCCGGTTTCAATTCTGAAGCAAGCGCGAAATCGTCGGCCGATTTGCCCATCGCACCAAGAACGACGTCCATCGTCGCTCGCTGGCCCGATCCCGGGTTGCCGACATTTACGCGCTTGCCAAACAGGTCGTCAAAGCTTGCCACGCCGGAATCGGTACGTGCGACGACCGTGAAGGGTTCGCCATGCACCGAGAAGACAGCGCGCAGCTTGTCAAAGCCGGCACCTTCGAATTGGGATGAGCCATTGAACGCATGGAACTGCCAGTCGGATTGGGCGACCCCCATATCCATGTCACCCGCCTTGATCGCGTTGATATTTGCGATGGACCCGCCGGTCGACGGGGCCGTGCACTTAAGCCCATGATCGCCAGAGCCGCGATTGACGAGGCGGCAGATCGACTGGCCCACGACAAAGTAAACGCCGGTTTGACCGCCCGTGCCGATGGTGATGAACCGTTCCTGTGCCGCAGCCATGTTCCCTGCAAGGGCGGCAACGGTAGCAAGGGAAGTAATCTTCAAGAATTTCATGTGTGTCTCCCTTTGATTGTCTTAGCGACAGCAAAAATACTATGGCTGCCGCGGACATTGGTGCTGAGACGTTAACATGCTGATCACAAACTACAAACGCTAGTTGCAGCGCGCCATCATTGATGCCCGTTGCAGGACGCGCGGATTGGGGTACGATCGAACTGATCGCCAATCGTGCCAGAGCTCGTTCGATGTCTCATGTTTTTCCACGCCATTCCCGACAATCTGTTCCGCATGCGGTCGGGGGTGAGGGCTGCTATCTGATCGATGAAAGCGGGAAGAGGTATCTCGATGGATCAGGCGGTGCCGCGGTTTCTTGCCTCGGGCATGGCGACCCAGACGTGATTGCGGCCATCAAGAATCAGCTCGACCGGATGGCATTTGCGCATACCGGCTTTTTTACCTCCGAACCCGCGGAAGCACTGGCCGATCTTTTGATCGAAAACGCTCCCGCCGGTCTGGACCGAGTATACTTCGTGTCCGGCGGGTCGGAGGCGATCGAGGCTGCGATCAAGCTCGCGCGGCAATACTGGGTCGAACTGGGGATGAAAGAGCGCACAAAGATCATCGCTCGTAAACAAAGCTATCACGGCAATACAATCGGTGCCCTTTCGGCGGGAGGTAACGCGTGGCGGCGGGCGCAATTCGGTCCACTTCTGCTCGACATCAGCCATATCGATCCCTGCTACGAATATCGCCTGCAACAGGAAGGCGAGACCGCCGAGACCTACGGGCAGCGTGCGGCTGGTGCGCTTGAAGAGGAAATCCAGCGCGTCGGGCCGGAACGCGTTATGGCTTTTATTGCAGAACCCGTGGTCGGAGCGACGGCTGGTGCACTTGTGCCGGTGCCTGGATACTTTAAGCGCATCCGCGAGATCTGCGACCGATACGGCGTGCTTCTGATCCTGGACGAAGTCATGTGCGGTATGGGGCGGACGGGCAGGCTATTCGCTTGCGAAGCGGATGGCATCACCCCCGACATCACCTGCATCGCCAAGGGCCTGGGTGCGGGTTACCAGCCGATTGGGGCAATGCTTTGCACGCAACAGATCTACGAGGCAATCGCGAATGGCAGCGGCTTTTTTCAACACGGCCACACCTATCTTGGGCATCCGGCAGCGACTGCAGCCGGTCTGGCCGTTCTATCGGCGGTCTTGAAACGCGGACTTCTGGAGAACGTGCGCCTGCAGGGCGGCAAGCTGCATAGACGCCTGCAAGAACGCTTTGGCCAGCACCCTCACGTGGGCGACCTTCGGGGGCGTGGGCTGTTTCGCGGCATTGAGCTTGTTGAAGATCGGGAAAGCAAAACACCATTCGATCCCTCGCGCGGGCTTGCGGGGCGCATCAAAATGGCGGCTTTTGAGCGTGGGCTGATCTGTTATCCGAATTCCGGTACGATTGATGGCAAGTATGGCGACCATATCCTGCTGGCACCACCTTTCATCATTGAAGACACCCAGCTTGATGAGCTTGTAAGCAAGCTCGATGCTGCGATTGCCGAAGCACTAGCGTAGTCCCCGCCTCGCAATGTCTTCGGCCAATCTACGCCAGGCGCGACCATGGGCATCCACGATGGATTGATAATCACGGCCTGAAATCGTTTCAGTCAGCGCGAAAGCATGAACGTGCTCACGGACCGCATCTTCGGGCGCGCCTATGGCATATTGGCCTGAAAACTCCAGCGTGCCGGTCTCCGAAACAAGCATCGTTCGGACCCGCACCGTAACCTCGACCTGGGGGCGGTCGCCCAATGGCCAGGGGTTCGCTGCGACCTGCGCACCCGTGATTTGCGACAGGTTCTCGACCAGCGCTTGCGTCAACGCATTTTCCGGCAGCTCTGCCCAGAGGAAATCGGGGTTCGAACGGATCGCGCCGCCTTCTTCCCGAAGACTTATCTCTTCGCTGGCCGCATATGCTGGCAACGTGACTTCGCTGATCTCGACCGTCGAAACACGTGCGCGTGCCCGCAGTTCCGATTGGGTGGGTGCCGGAACGAAGCGGGCAGTTTCCGGCCCGAAGTCACAGGCGGGTAGGGTGGCAATCAGCATGAAAGCGGATAAGAGGCGAATTGACATCAGCGTCCGATCAAAAGGGAATTTGGATTGCGCTCGATCGTGCGGGCGAGCGACGAGACCGCCTCGGCGGCCTCCTGGACCTCGCGCAGCATGGTCAAAGTGTCTTCGTTGAAACGCGATCTGTCGTCGTAGCTGGCCACAAAGGCGTTCAGGCTGGAGAGGGTTTGGCCTAGCTGTTGGGACAGATTTGGCAGAGCCTTTGCGGCCTCTGATATATCGTCTGCGGCCTGATCCGCATTGGCCAGCGTTCGATTGAGATTGCCGACAGCACCGCCTTCGCGAAGTTCTGATAGCACTTGGCGCAATTCCTCTAGCGCACCAGAAAGCGCCCCTGGGATCTCTTCCGCTTCACCTGCTCCGAGAAATGTGTCGGCTGTATTCACAAGGTCCGTGGCGCCTGTCACCAGATCTTCAAGCGGAAGCGCCTCGGCCTTCGCCGCAAGGGTTGAGAGGCGTTCCGTTAGTTCGGGTAGATCGTTGGAGGCCGATTGCAGCCCTTTCGCGATGTCATCTGCGCGTTCCAGGGCGGCCGTCACATTCGCGACCGCCTGACTTTCCGCGACACCGGCGACAATCGCTTGTAGATCCGCGCTGGTCTGGCGCAGGTCTGTCAGCGCCGCTCGAAGATCTTGCGAGGCCACCAGTGTTCGCGCATCCTCCAGCAGATCCGACGTTTGACCGGGTAGCCGCTGCGTCGCCTCTGCGCCGACAACGCGGTTTGCATTGTCGAGAAGGGCAATCGTGCTTTCCAGAACCTCTTCGATCGGCAACGCATTGATCCGCTCAAAAACGCCTTCCGCACTGGCCGCGAAGCTTCCGGTTTCGGCCGGGGCGTCCGGGATCACCGGGATGCCGTCCTCGTCCACACGCAATGCAGCCTCGGTCGCTTCGGGCAGTTCGGCAAGTTCGACCAGCAGATCACCACCCAGCAATCCATCGCTTGCAATCCGGGCGCGCAGTCCTTCTGCGATGCGGGCTTCCAGGAAAGCTGCCACCTCGTCCTGATCTGCCCCTTCATCCAGCCCCAGCTTGTCCGGTCGCAGGTTAAAAATCGCCTGCAGGCGGATGTTCGGGCTGTCTTGATCGCGGTCCACCTGAACCGCCAGATCGCTGACCTCGCCGACGCGTATGCCTCGGAAACGGACGGCAGCGCCTTCGCGAAGACCGGCGACCGATCCGTCAAACAAGGCAGAGACGACGACGGCCTGTTCCACGACGCTTTCAAACAGGCTTTGACGGGCGTTGGTCTCATCTGGAAACAGGGTGAAGACGTGGCCCTGATCCACCGGCGCACCGCCCGAAAGAACGGTGTCGAAACTGACGCCGCCCTGAATGAGTGATGCGAGGCTTTCGACATTCAGGGACACACCGCTTGCGCCTAGGCTGAGGGAAAACCCGGACACATCCCAAAACCGCGTCGACGTGGTGATGCGGTTATCATGCGGATCCTGAATGAAAGCAGCGATTCTGATCGTGGCACCGTCGGCCTCGAGTTCCGGTGTGCCCAAACGCCCCACCTCAAGACCTTTAAGAAGTATGGGTGCACCCTCGACGAGCTGCACATCTTCGCGTGTTTCAAGGACGAAGCGCAAGCCGGTCTGGCTGTTCTGGACTAGCGGCGGGCTGCTGAGGCCGACAAAGCTACGTTCCGGTTCGCCCTGCTCTGCGTCCCAGATCCCTTCAATGTAGACGCCCGACAAAACGGTGCCCAGACCTGAAACGCCCCGCGCGCTGACCTCCGGCTTCACGATCCAGAAGCGGGCACCTTCATCCAGAAAGGATGCGATCTGATTGTTGACCCGTACGAGGACGATCACGCTGCTGAGATCGTCGGAGAACCGTGTGTCTTCGACCATCCCGACCGACACATCGCGATATCGCAGTTGGGTCTGACCGATCTGCACACCATCCGCACTTTCGAAGGCGATTTCGATCAGGGGACCGCGGCTTTGGTAACTTTGCCATGCAATGCCAAGTGCAATGACGACCGCAAGCAAAGGCAGCAGCCAGACCCGTGAAAGGGCCGTGCGCGGACGGTCCTCGACTGTCAGCCTGGCAGGTGCGTCATCGTTGTCCAGCTTGGGTCTCCTCGGCGCGGTCCCAAATGTCACGGGAATCAAAGCTTTGTGCAGACAGCATGGTGAATACAACCGAAAGTGCAAAGCAGATGGCGGCAAATCCTGGATTGATCGTCGCAATCAGGTCGAACTGAACGAGGGCCGCGAGAATCGCAACGACGAAGACATCGATCATAGACCATCGCCCGATGAACTCGACCACCTCGTGCAGCGCCAGAAGGCGGTGCGGATCGTGTGACCATCGTTTTTGGATGGCAAGGGCCAGATAGCCGATGGCGATGAACTTGCCCACCGGGATCAGGATGCTGGCCACGAATACGATCAACGCTACCCCGTAAGAGCCATACTCGGCCAACTCGATGATACCGCCCATAATGTTGCTTTCCTGGCGATCCTGCACGGTGGATGTGATCAGCATCGGGTAGATATTCGCCGGAATGTAGGTCAGGATGCCGATGGTCATCCACGCCCAAACCCGTTGCAGGCTTCGAGCGGAACGGCTTTCGATCCGAGAACCACAGCGCGTACAAAATGATTGGCCCCGCAGGTTGGCCCGTCCACAAGAGCGACATCCGATCAAGCCTGCGTCGCGCGCAGATATCACGTGTCTACCTTATCCAGCAGCGCCCAAAGCGCGAAACGGGACATCAGGGTTTCCTTCAGCGCTACTACCAGCACGATAGCTGCAAAGGACCAGAACGCCGGGCCAAGCGACAGTGTCGCGAGGCTGGAAAGCTTCACGAGCGCGACTGCGACACCGACCATGAAGATCTCTGCCATCGCCCAAGGTCGTAACCATTCCGCTATGGCGAAGCTCTGCTTGGCATATGGCCATGGGGCGCGGTTCAGCAGAAGCGGCGAGAACGCATAGAGAAGCGCAAGAAAGCGCGTCAGCGGCAGGACGACGACTGAGACGGCAACCGCGAAAGACAGCGGCAGCATGATCTCTTCCGTGAATGCGGTAACTGTGTCGAAAACCGAGGCGCGGCTTACGAATTGTCCGTTCTGAAGTTGAAGAAATGGGGTGAAGATCACAACAGCCATCAGGATTGTCGCTGTCAGCGACAAGGCGATCACGTGAACAACAGCCCGAGGGCGAGAGGAAAACAGAACTGTCCCGCACCGTGCACAGCGCGCGTGGGCGGTAGCCGGCAGTGTTTCTGCTTCGTGCAGCAGATCGCATTTTGGGCAGACGACCAGCGCCTCCAAATCGGGATATGTTCGTGTCATGGTTTGACCTTTGTGCTCCGAACACCTGAGCATATTAGTCTTGTGTGTCCCGAATTGCCACATCACTGGGATGACAGATGCGCTGGCCTGCGTCAGTATCGGAATGTGGACGTGTCCAGGAAAGGTTGTGATTATGTCAAACGAAGACCGCGTGCGCACAGGAAGCCATTGGGGCATGGGCCTTGTGTCGATCAGCGACGGTGTCGTGACGCGCGTTGATGCGCATCCGGACGATCCGCATCCGTCGCCCATCAATGAAAACATCGCATCCAGTCTAAGCGGCCGTGCCCGGGTCCTGCGCCCGGCGGTTCGAAAGGGATGGCTAACTGGCGGCGGTATCCGCGGGCGCGACGACTTTGTCGAAGTGTCCTGGGAGGACGCCTTGGATCTGCTCGGCACCGAGATTTCCCGCATTCGTACTCAGCATGGCAACAAGGCGATCTATGGTGGATCCTATGGCTGGTCAAGCGCGGGCCGTTTCCATCACGCTCAGGGCCAGTTGAAGAGATTTCTGAATACCCAAGGCGGCTTTGTCCGATCAAAGGGCAATTACAGCTACAACGCGGCACTTGTACTGATGCCGCACATCGTCGGCCGTTATCGCGATCATGTGGCGACGGCAACGCGTTGGTCCGTCGTGGCCGAGCATACCAATCTGGTTGTGGCCTTTGGCGGCTTGCCCCTGCGCAATACGCAAGTTGGTGATGGCGGTGTCTCGAAACACAGGATGAAAGACAGCATGACGGCTTGCGCAAAGTCTGGGGTGCGTTTTGTCAGTTTCAGCCCGCTTCGGACGGACGTGTCCGATATGGTGAAGTCCGAGTGGCTGCCGCCCCGTCCGGGCAGCGATGTGGCTGTCATGATGGGTCTGGCGCATACGCTGCTGGTCGAAAACCTGCATGACAAAGCTTTCCTCAAGACTTACACAACCGGTTTTGCCAAGGTCGAAGCCTACCTGCTTGGACATGAAGACGGTACTGCGAAGGATGCCGACTGGGCTGCGATTCAATCGGGTGTTGATGCGGGCCGTATCAGGGCGTTAGCGCGCGATATGGCCGCATCGCGCACGATGATCACCTGCTCGGCTGGCTTGCAGCGCGCGGACTTCGGAGAGCAGCCGCTTTGGATGACCGTCACGCTTGCTGCGATGCTGGGTCAGATCGGTCTGCCGGGTGGGGGCTACACGATCGGCTACGCTGTGAACGCCACCATCGGCAATACCGCGCGACCCTTCCGCCCCGGCGTCTTTCCACAAGGGGAAAACCCGGTCGATGATTTCATTCCCGTGGCGATGATATCGGAGATGCTGCTCAATCCCAGAGGGTCCTACAAGTACAATGGGCAGACGCGGCTTTTCCCGGACATCCGGATGGTTTGGTGGGCTGGCGGCAACCCGTTTCACCATCATCAGGATCTGCGTCAGCTTCATGCGGCATTGCAGAAGCCGGAGACCGTCGTCGTGAATGAGATCAACTGGACTGCGACGGCAAGACATGCCGACATCGTTCTGCCGGTCGCCGCCCCGCAGGAACGCACCGATTTCGGGGCTGGCCACACCGACAGCTCGCTGATGCCCATGCCGCAAGCCGTCCTCCCCGCAGGCGAGGCGTGGACAGAGTTTGAGATGTATGCGGCCCTAGCCGAAAGGTTGGGCAATGCGGAGGCGTTCACGGAAGGCCTGACACCCGATGGCTGGATACGGCGGATGTGGGACGAGACACGGCAAGCTGCTAACGCCTGTGGACCCGCGCTCCCGGATTGGGACACATTCATTGACGGTGACGTACTGCATCTGCCCGACCCGGCGCCGAACCAGGTTTTTCTGGCTGACTTTCGTGCCGATCCGATTGGAAACGCCTTGCCCACCCCCAGTGGACGGATTGAGCTGTACTCAGACGTTATCGCAGGTTTTGATCTGCCCGATTGTCCGGGCCATGCAAGCTGGTTGCCCCGCCGCGATGCCGGTGACGCGGACCACCCCCTTTTTCTCATATCAGGTCAGCCTGCGACGCGATTGCATTCGCAGTTGGACAACGGCGCCTACAGTCTTGGGCATAAGATCGCCGGGCGAGAGCCTGTCTTGATCCATCCTGACGATGCCAGGACGCGCGGGATCGAAGACGGGGACGTGGTCGAATTGTTCAACGCCCGCGGTCGCTGCCTTGCAGGCGCGCGTCTGACGGATGATATCGCGCCCGGCAGTGTCTTTCTATGGACGGGGGCCTGGTATGATCCCGACTATTCTGCCCTTCAAGATCGAGACCGGCATGGCAACCCAAACGTGTTGACGCACGATCTGCGGACATCGGCCCTTTCGCAAGGCCCTGCGGCGCATTCTGCCCGTGTTGAATTGGCAAGGTTCGATGCGAAACCGCCAAAGGTCATGGCGCACGAACCCCCTGAGTTTGCCACTTCTGAAGAGGATGCCGTTGGCCAGCGTAAGCGGACGGTAACCAAGCTGAATGCGGTTCTCAGCAACGCATGATCGGACCGCGTTGTCCGCCCTTGGGCTCGGGGTGTTCCAGCGGTCCACCGTGCGCTTCCCAGCCCGAAAAACCTTCGTGCGGATGGGCCGCTTCGGATCCCTTGTCCTGAAGCGTCGCCACGGTGATTGCTGATCATCATCCCGGGTCACAGTGAAAGACGTCCTTCTTATCTTTTTGGGCGAATACTTGCTTGTGATACGGGCTGTCGGGACTTCCTCAGAATTCGATCATCCCGCCCGGCGCATGGAGACTTCCCGGAACAGTACCACCACGCTAACGTTCGCGCGCATCGCGGATGTCGAAGATCACCACACTCGGATCATCCACCATCCCAACAAATCGAGCGTTTTGATTCCCTCAATCCGGGCACGCGTCTCTGCGACCATATCGGCGGATGAATTGTGGAGTTTGACACTTTTCTGGCCTGGCTTTGCAAAGGGCCGCCTTTAAAATTGAGACGAAACCCTATGCGACGGCAAACTCAAGTCATGCTGCGAAATGCCGAAGGTTGCGGGGTTTCGCAAAAAACCGATCTCGCCTTGGAACAGCTCCGCCGAAGAGTGTGATTGTCACGCGCCCGTTCCAAACGACGTGACAGCCGCTGCCAAAGAACTTGGCGCGTTCTCCGGTCTGGTTTGCGGCATGGTCGATCCTGCTCAGATCTCAGCGATGTTCGAAAAGATTGAGGCTGAGCACGGGCCTGTCTCCCCCTCGTTGACAATGCGGGTGTGGCGATAGCTGGCGATGTCCTGAATTGAGACCTTGAGGATTTCGAGAACGTCGTAAACATCAATCTACGCTATGTCTTTATGGCGACGCAGCGTGCAGCAAACACAATAGTGGCGCAAAAGATCGAAGGTGCCATCGTCAACATGTCGTCCATCAACGAACAAGTGGCTATCCCTTCCATACCCGCATACTGCGCCTCCAAAGCTGGGATGACGCAATTGAAAAAGGTCTCAGTCTTGGCACTGGCACACACAATATCCGTTTGAATGCCGTTGGTCGCGGTTCGATTAAAGCTGAGATGATGGCAGGTGTGAAAGCTAATGCAGAAGCGATGAATACGGTGATGTCGCGAAAACCGTTGAAGCGCGTGGACGCCCCGCTGTAGATTGGCGATTTGGTGGTTTTCCTCTGTTTGGAAAGGGCCATCTACGTCACGGGCGAGAGGATCTATGTCGATGATGGCGGGTTGGGGATGGACTTAACCCGGGGGGGCGCAGATTTATCCGACCTGTCGTCCGCGGCTCCAGACGCCACGCACAATCGGCGTGTCATTCAGGAGCGACACACAGACCAGATCACCGCGCAGGCCAATCTCAAGCCGTCCACGGTCCGTCAGACCGGTAACCTTGGCGGGGGCCTGGGTGACCGTGCGGATGGCGCGGGGCAGGTCATCCCAGACTGATCCCAGATGAAAGGCGGACAGCAGAAGCGCTGAGGGCACATAGTCCGACGAGATGATGTCAAGCAAACCGTCGACAGCCAGATCCAACGCCGAAACATTGCCGGAATGCGACCCGCCGCGGATGATGTTTGGCGCCCCCATCATGATGTAGATGCCGTTCGCCTTGCAGGCCTGCGCGGCCTCGAACGTCGTGGGAAATTCGGCGAATGTGACTCCGTAGTGCTTTGAGGTTGCAACCTGGTCCTTGGTGGTATCATCATGACTGGCTAGAACAGCCCCGAGCCGCGCGGCTTCTGCAACCGTGCCAGCCTCGTGAACATCGCCGAAGCGGTCTCGTAGATCTTTGAGATTGGCAACGTGATCTTCGAACTCGGCGTCCGTCAAACCACGCTTTTTTGCGACGTAGAGTTTCAGCTTCGAAATATCGCGAAACTGTCTTTGTCCGGGCGTGTGGTCCATCAGGCTGACGATCCCGATCCGGTCGTCGGGCGTGAAAGCTGCGAGTTCCTCGAGCAAAGTTTCTGAACATACCTCGGCTCTGAGATGCAGGAAATGGCTGATCTTGAGCGCACCCGCGGCACGCAACGCGATGATCTCGCGCGAGAGACCCCGGGCATATTCCGAATAGCGCGCCTTACCATCGGGGATGGACCCAACGCGCATCGCGTCAAAAACCGTTGTGATCCCGACCGATGCAAGCTCTGCATCATGGGCAAGGATCCCGGGAAGATGTGGCCAATCCACGGAAGGGCGCGGTTCGATATGGCGTTCAAGGTTGTCTGTGTGCAGTTCGACAAGGCCGGGCAGAACAAATGCCCCATCGCAATCAATCACGCCGCGGCCCGTTACATGCCCATCCGAAATTTCCGTGATCAGGCCGTCTTCGACCACAATCGTTCCGGTTTCAACGCGATCGGGCAGAACAAGCCGGGCATTGGTCAGACAAAGCGGTTCGGAGACGTTGCCAACATGCAAGTTTGCAAGGCTTTCGGGTGGGAGCGGGGAGTTCATATCATATTACTTAATGCTGAAATCATCAGGCGCGCACCGGTTGGATTAGTCGCAGGACTTGCGTGACCGTGTCGAACAAAGGCCCATCATTTGATACGGTGTGGACATGCAGATCTGCCGGCAATTCTTTCGTTTTGCGCGAAAGCCGACGCGCGATATCGGCGGGGTCTTCGCGTCCACGTCCGCGCACCCGATCAGCAAGGGTTTCCGCCTTTGCCGTCAGATTGATGATCAGAAACGCTGGAAAGACCGCCGCTGCATCCTGTAGAACTGTGCGTGACAGGTTGACCAACTGGTCGACACCGCCTGTCACCCGCCGCAAGACGTCCCTTGGGATCCCGTAGCTTAGACCGTGCGCTTGCCAGTGCAGGCAGTATTGGCCTGCTTGGGTGCTAAGGGCGAAATCGTCTTCGCTGATCGGATTGAAATTCTCTCCCCCCAAATCGGCCGGACGGGTTATGTCGCGGCGCACGAGCTGAAACTTAGGGGCGGCCTCGGCGATGGCCTCCATCACGCTGTCCTTGCCAACGCCCGACGGCCCCACGAAAGCGATGAGCCGACCCGGCTTCATGCTGCTTTCCCGACCGTGAATGAGGACACGTCAATCTCGCGGTCACAGATCTGGGCGCGTGCGATTTCGTCATGGAAGATCCCGATGATTGCTGCCCCCCGGCGCTTGGCCTCTTGGATAAGGTCCAACACGACTTCGCGGTTGGAGCCGTCGAGGCTTGCAGTGGGTTCGTCCAGAAGCAACGCGGGGTAAGGATGCGCAAAACCGCGGGCGATGTTGACCCGCTGTTGTTCGCCACCCGAGAAAGTCGTGGGGGACAAGGACCAAAGTGTTTGGGGGATGTTGAGGCGGGTCAGCAGATCAGCCGCGCGATCCTTCGCATTGTCCGCAGGGCGTCCTATGGCGCGCAGCGGTTCCGCGACCACATCGAGTGTCGGCACGCGGGGCACCACCCGCAGAAACTGGCTTACATACCCCAAAGTGTCGCGTCGCAAGGCGATGATATCGTGGGGCTTGGCCCGCTTGATTTCCAGATCCCCCACATGGATCGTGCCCGTCTTGGCCAGGTAATTCCCGTAGATCAACCGCATCAACGTCGACTTGCCCGCACCTGACGCCCCCGTCAGCGCCACACATTCGCCCGGCGTCACGGATAGGCTGACATCGGCGATGGCCTCGATCACTGCGCCGCCCTGATTGTGAAGCGTGAAGGTTTTAGAGACGTTCTCGAGTGTGATCATGCGGCGCTCTTCAAACTTGCAGGACAGAGCTGACAAGCAGCTGCGTATAGGCGTGTTGCGGATCATCCAGCACCTGATCGGTCAGGCCTTCTTCGACGACATGGCCTGATTTCATAACCATCAGCCGGTCCGCCAGAAGGCGCACGACGGCAAGGTCATGGGTGACGATGATCGCCGACAGGCCAAGATCGCGCACGAGACCGCGCAGCAGGTCCAGCAGCCGGGCCTGAACGCTGACATCCAAACCGCCCGTCGGTTCGTCCATGAAGACAAGACGCGGGCCTGTGACAAGGTTGCGGGCAATCTGTAGGCGCTGCTGCATCCCGCCGGAAAAGGTTCTTGGGCGGTCGTCGATGCGGTGCGCATCGATTTCGACGCGCCCAAGCCAATCCACGGCCTGCTCGCGGATACCGCGGTAGTGCCGGGCGCCGACGGCCATCAGGCGTTCACCTACATTTCCACCAGCACTCACGCCCATGCGTAGCCCGTCTCGGGCATTCTGGTGAACAAAGGCCCAGTCTGTGCGTGACAGCATGCGCCGTTCTGGTTCTGACATAGCGAGCGTGTCACAGGGGCCATCGGTGCGTGTGTCAAACATCACGCGTCCGGTGTCTGGCGGCAGATGACCCGCCAGACAATTGAGCAATGTCGATTTACCTGATCCGCTTTCGCCGACAATGCCCATGACCTCGCCGGGATAAAGATCGAAGGACACATCCTTGCAGCCGATTTGTGCGCCATAGGACTTGCTGACGGCCTCAACAGACAGGAGGGGTGTCGGTTGTTCGGTCATGGACTTGACTCATGAAACTGGATCAACCGCTCAAGCAAAGCATCATTGGCGTCGACATGCAGGATGTGTCCGCCCTTCAGAACGTCGTATGTGGCATTCGGGATCCGATGAGCCATGAACCGCGCGCCTGAATGGGTCTGCTTATTGTCAGATCCGACAAGCACAAGCGTCGGGGCGGTAATCTGGTTCAGCTTTGGGCGGGCGTCGTACTCAAACGCAGCATGCAGCGCGTCTGCCATGCCCTTTGGGTTCATAGCCCCGATCTGGGGTCGGATATGTGCGGCTGCTTTGCGTGACTGGCCCAGACCGGACAAAAGCGCGACTCCCCTTGGACCGATCAGATTGAACAGCCGCATCGCGAGGCCCGCGCCCAAGCGGCTGAGCCGAGAAAGCTGAACAGTGGGTACAGCCTCAATCGTGACAAGCGAGCGAACACGCTCTTGCAACCTTGCCGCCAATTCCACCGCCACCATACCTCCCAGGGAATGCCCGATCAGGTGCATGAATTCAGGTAGACATGGTTCCAGCGCATCGGCGAAACTTTCAACGCTCGGCACCTTTACGCGCGGGGCAGCGCCATGCCCTGGCAAATCTAAAGCCATGCCACCCCAGCCAGACCAGGACGTACCTGACAGGCCTGCGCCGTGGAAGAATACAGCTTGGGTTTCAGTCACGCCGCATCCCTTCCGCGATGACCGGCAGACCGGCGCTTTTCGCAATAATCAGTGTCTGAGCAGACGAACATCCGTCTGCCTGCATCGTCAACGATCACCTCGTCAAGATAGCTGTCATCGGCGCCGCATAGACCGCAGGTTTGGTTCGGTTTCGACGCCTCAAACGGATAATCGTCGAAGTCGAGGCTTACCACTTTCGTATAGGGCGGTAGTGCGTAGATCCGTTGTTCGCGTCCCGCGCCAAACAATTGGATGGCTGGGCAATCGGACAGTTTGGGATTGTCGAACTTCGGTATGGGCGAAGGGTCCATGACGTAGCGGTCTTCAACCTTGACCGGGTAGGCGTAAGAGGTCGCGATATGCCCGTGTTTGCTGATGTCTTCATACAGCTTGACGTGCATCAGCCCGTATTCCTGAAGTTCATGCATCTTGCGCGTCTCCGTCTCACGCGGTTCGAGAAAGCGCAGTGGTTCGGGGATGGGCACCTGATAGACGAGGATCTGGCCTTCGGTCAGTGGGGTTTCCGGAATGCGGTGGCGCGTCTGGATGACTGTCGCAGCTTTGGTTTCGGTCGTGGTTTCAACGTCAGCCGTACGTTCGAAGAAACTGCGAATGGACACTGCGTTCGTCGTATCGTCGGCCCCCTGATCGATGACCTTGAAGCGATCATCCGGCGTCAGCACGGCTGCCGAAACCTGTACCCCGCCCGTGCCCCAGCCATAGGGCATCGGCATCTCCCGGCTGGCAAACGGCACCTGATACCCCGGGATGGCGAGGCCTTTCAGGATCGCCCGCCGGATCATCCGCTTGGTCTGCTCATCAAGATATGCGAAATTGTAGTCAGACATGACAGACGGATCCTTGAAGGTGACGCCTATGGTGGAAACAATCGTTATTTTTGTCCTCATTTTGATGTTCGCGTGCATTTGGTTGTGGGATTTTGCGCGCAGGCAAAAACGCAGGGCAACGCTTTACCGGGACGAAACTGGATTTTACGTCTGGGTCGATTTCGATGGCCGCAAGTGCCGGTCCCGGACGCATCCCGAAAAACCGGGAGGTGCTTGGTATAGCCATAGCGGCTACGCTGGTGGGGACGCAGGTGGACTGGACTGAGATCATTCCGCCGCCTCCTGCATAGCCGTTGCAGCGTCTGATCTGAGTTTTCGAACCAGTTCCAGTTCAGCTTGGAAATCGACATAATGCGGCAGCTTGATGTGTTCCAGAAAACCGGTCGCCTGTATGTTGTCTGAATGGTAAAGGACAAATTCAGTGTCCTGTGCAGGTGCGCCTACATAGTCTTCGCCCAGTTCTTCCCACCGCAAAGCCCGGTCGACCAATGCCATCGAGATCGCTTTGCGTTCGATCTGGCCGAAGACAAGGCCGTAGCCCCGTGTGAATTGCGGTGGCACGTATTTGGAGCCCTTGAATTGATTGACCGTCTCGCATTCCGTCACGTGGATCTCGCCGATCTCGATGGCGAAGCCCAGTTCGGGGATCTCCATTTCAACCGCCACCATTCCGATCCGCAACTCGCCCACAAAGGCATGGTTGCGGGC
Organism: uncultured Shimia sp.; assembly: GCA_937897325.1. Taxonomy (GTDB): domain Bacteria; phylum Pseudomonadota; class Alphaproteobacteria; order Rhodobacterales; family Rhodobacteraceae; genus CALCOY01. Next base: position 159,997 of record CALCOY010000016.1, on the reverse strand, counting down.
ATAGCCGCGTTGGGTGGAATAGGCGAGCGACAGCAGAAAACCCTCATCCGCGCGGGCAAGGGCCTGCAAGCGCAAAGCTCTGTCTGCGGGCAATTCGAGCGGTACACGGGTTAGATCGGGGGGTGTCGCGTCATCTGCAACTGCGCTTTCGATGAGACCTTCCCGGTTTAGAAAGTCGGTGACATGCGGGATCTTTGCCTCTGACCTGGCGCGCTCAGGTGCAATGTCGGTCTCTCCGTCTGCGGCCAGTTTGAAATCCAGAAGCCTATGCGTGTAGTCGAATGTCGGTCCCAGGATCTGGCCGCCCGGCAGGTCCTTGAACGTGGCCGAAATGCGTCTGTCGCAGATCATGTCGCCGGTATTGATGGGCTCGGACGCCCCAAAGCGTGGCAGTGTTGTGCGATAGGCGCGGATCAGAAAGGTTGCCTCGATCAGATCGCCGCGGGCCTGCTTGATCGCAAGGGCGGCGAGATCCGCATCGAAAAGCGATCCTTCCGACATGACACGTGCCACCGACAGGGCCATCTGCTCGCGGATCTGATCTACCGACAATTCGGGGATGGTGACATCCCCGCGACGTTCTTCGGCGAGCCAGGCATGGGCGTTGCGGATCGCCTGTTCGCCCCCTTTGACCGCGACATACATTAGATCACCTCCGTGCTGCGCGGCAAGGCGGCGACGTCGTTTCCGCTGGTGAAGATGAAATCGAGCCCGCACGGAGACATCGCATGATTGCGTCGAAAGCTCACGGTTTCAGGCAGGGCCAATGTCGCGCTACCTTGAATGCCCGGCCCGCGCAATGTGGGACCGTTGACCGAAATCTCCGGCATCTCGACGATCAGCGTTGCGGAACGGTCCGGATAGTCAGACCGCCCATGCGGAAAGTCCTCAAGCGGGGTCAGAGAAGACCAGTTACCAAGTGCGAACATGCATTCGGAACGACCCGCAAAAGGGGCACCGGTGTGAAAGGCAATCCATGCCTGAATGCCAGGTGTATCTAGATTTGGGCCGAGGAAGATCGGCGTGTCCGCATCGCAAAGCGTTAGGATCACCGCGCCTGCCGCTACCGAGATGGGTTGGGGTGGTGCGGCTCCCTGCAATGTATAAATTTGCCCGGGCCGAGCCATGGCGTCCATCACGCTGCGAAACGCCCGCGCGGCGTCAATGGCGGGATCCGCAAAGCCGCCCTGAAGATGGCTGCCGTCCATCAATCCTCTCCTCGGACCATTGTGAAGAAATCCACTTTCGTGGCGGCTGCCTTCCGAGCGCGTTTCGATCTGGCATCTGCCATTTCCGCCGATAACGGTCCAAGGACAGCCATTTGCAGGTCGTTGGCCATATCGGTTTGCATCAGTGCGTCGACTAGTGCTGCGGTTTCGGCATCCGTTTTGCGGCGACCCTGGATATAGCCATGTCCGATCTCACCGGTTGTCAGTCGCAGGGCACAGCGCGTGACCGTCATTTCACCCAGGTTGAAGGCGCTGCCCGTACCTCCTGCACGTCCTCGAACCATGACACTGCCAATCTCGGGTGGGCGGAGCCATTCGAAGTCAGGGGCCCTGGCACATTTTGCAAAAAGGGCAGCGGCGCGGCCTGCTGGGGCTTTTGCCAGCAGGCCTATCCATTTTTTGCGGGCCGTTTGATCTTCGATGATCTGATCCATGTCGACAAATCTTGCATATTCTATACAACTAGACTTATTTTGGCAGACAATCGCCTTGAGCGCCAGAGGGGAATTGTGAACTTTGCATGACAAAACCACAAAACGAACGCCCATCTGGCGGGCAATTGCCGACAACTTGCGGGACGAACTGGCAGAAGGTCATTATGTGACCGGCGACAAACTACCGACAGAGGCGCAGTTGGCCGAAAGATTTGGTGTCAACCGCCATACGATCCGTCATTCGCTGTCATACCTGATCAACGAAGGCCTTTTGCGCAGCAGGCGGGGATCCGGCGTTTTCGTCACGGCGCGTCCTACGGACTACCCGCTAGGCGAGCGCGTGCGGTTTCACGAAAGCCTGCTGGCACTCGGCCGGACGCCCGCCAAACGCCTGCTCAGCATCGAGGTGCGCGCGCCGTCTTCTGGTGAGGCTGCAGTGCTCGATGGCACCGAAATCGTCTGTGCCCTGCATGGCCTGTCCTTTGCGGACGGGCAGCCAATCGCGATTTCCCACAGCGTCTTCCCGCTTGATCGTCTTCCTGGCATTGATACGGAGTTGCGCGCCCATGCGAGCGTGACGGTCGCGCTCAAGAATGTTGGGGTAAAGGATTACACGCGCGCTTCAACACGTATCACAGCCGTCCTCGCGGATGCTGCAAAAGCCCTACATCTTCATGTGCAAGAAGGGGATCCGCTGCTGCGGGCCACCAGTGTCAATGTTGATCCAGAAGGCTCCCCTGTCGAATACGGGCGCACGTGGTTTGCCGGGGATCGCGTCACCCTGACCAATACAGGCGGATCTGGTCTGCCGGGGATCGCTTGATCCTTACGCGCAACAATGCGCAGACCTAGCCGCCGTACTTCTCCAGAAACGCCTCGGCCTTCAGCATTCGGAAGTCTTCAAGCGTTGTCCGCAGCTGACTATGATCCCAATCCCACCAGCCTAGGGCGATCAACCGGTCCGCGATCGCCGCAGGCTGCCGTCTGCGCAGTAATGTGGCCGGTGCCCCAGCGACGATCTCAAAAGGACCCACATCTTTTGTGACGATGGCCCCGGCCGCCACGACAGCGCCATGTCCGATTGTCACCTCTGGTTTGATCATGGCCGCGTGTCCCAGCCAGGTGTCGTGACCGATGACGGCACGCCGCGACCTGCGATGCGCGAAGAAGTCCGCATCCACTTCCGCATCATCCCAGTAGTCGGCTGAGCGATAGAGGAAGTGATGCATTGTCGCCTTGTCCAGCGGGTGATCTGTGGCCCCGATTCGCACATGGCTGGCGATGTTGGCAAATTTGCCAATCTGAGCATTCGCGATGTCTGCAAAGCGGTCGCAATAGGAATAATCGCCCAATTCTGAATAGGCGATCCGGCTGCCCTGCCCGATCTCCACATAGGCGCCGAACATGCTTTCGGTGATCGAACAGCCATCGTGAGTGAATGGCTCTGCTGCGGAGAGGCGTACCAACTCAGTGCGCTTCGCTACGGCCGATTAGGCGTCCGCGCAGCCAGCCTGAAAACCAATCCATCAACATGACCATGATCACGACGAGGATGATATAGTAAGCAACTTCTTCCCAGTCTTTCTGCGTCTGGATGGCCTGTGTCAGCATCAGGCCGATGCCGCCGCCGGTGATGGCACCGATGATCGTTGCGGAACGTGTGTTGGATTCGAGAAAGTATAGGATCTGGCTAAGGAGAACTGGCATGATCTGCGGGATCACACCAAAGCGGTAGCGCTGCAGCGGTTTGGCGCCCGTCGAGGAGACACCCTCGATCTGTTTCTCATCGACGTTTTCGAGGGCCTCGGAAAAGATTTTCCCAAATGTGCCGGTATCTGTGACCAGAATGGCCAGCGCCCCGGTGAGGGGTCCGGGACCAAAGGCGCGGGCCAGCACGACGGTCCAAATCAGGGCATCCACCCCACGGACAAAGTCAAAGACCCGCCGCATCGCGTAACGGATTGCGGCGAAGGGCGCGAAGCGTTTGGCCGCGAGGAATGACAGGGGCAGGGCGATTATCGCGGCCCCAAACGTGCCCAAAAACGCCATCAGGATCGTCTCGCCAACGGCCCAGGCCACATCTGCGTGGCGCCACATCGCGTTGCCCCAGAAATCCTTCCAGGCCCCGGCGATGTTGTGTCTGGTGGGGTCGATCCGCTCCCCGAACAATATGCTGAACAGGCCTTGGCCCTGATAGGGGCTTTCAAAGGTGAAAAAGAACAACTCCCAACCAGGGAAGTAATTGAACACTTCGGTCTTGGAGCCTGTGATGGCGATCCGGCCCTCTGCTGTGGTGATTGCGACGCGCCGGTCCGAGACGCTGATCCAGTCCGGCAGGTCATTGCCCAGATTGGTCGTGATCATGCGTCCTTCGGCCCTTGCGCTGATCGTCCCAAAGCCGGGCACATCGACCTCGGTCCGTTTTTCGGGCAGCAGGCGTACTTCATGGTCACCACCCAAGTCGACGGTGACGACATCATTGCCCGTCACCCAATCGGGCCGCTCACCTTCAGGGTAGCGGCCCTTGCGCTCGCCTTCGACGGCATAGTCGATTTCACCTGTTCGGTTCGAACGGGTCACATGAACCTTGTAAGACCAGCTGTCCGAGGCGAGAATGACTGCGTTTTCCAGTTTGGCACGTTGTGCCAGCCCGGCAATGTCGAAGGCAAAGACGATGTAAACGAAGTAGGCTAGGATGATCGCTGGCACGGCTCTGGCGATCTGGCGTTTGCGGCCAAAAAGCGTATCGGCCTGTGATTTTGCGAGGGTCAGTTCTGCATTGGTCATGTCGCTCTCCCTTCGCTCAGACGGTTTCGGAAGCGACTGGAAAGCTGATCGAAAAAGACGATGGATCCGAACAGCAGTATGAAGATGGCGGCGGCCTCATCGAAGCGTCCGGGTCCCCAGGCCATGGCATTGCGAAGTTCGTAACCGAGGCCACCTGCGCCGACAAAGCCCAGGATGGCAGAGGCCCGGATGTTGATCTCAAAACGCAGAAGTCCATAGGACAGGTAGTTCGGGGCGACTTGTGGAATCACACCTAGCCACATCTGCTGGGACCAGTTTGCCCCGGTAGAGGCGAGCCCTTCGACCGGCTTCAGGCTCGCATTCTCGGCCGCTTCGGAGAACAGCTTTCCCAAGGCACCAGCGGTATGGATGGCGATGGCAATCACGGCGGGCACCGGACCACCACCTAGAACGAAGATCAGAACCAGGGCGATGACGATTTCCGGCACGGCCCTCATGATGTCCATCATCCGACGAAAGAGCGGGATAAGGCGGGGCCAGCGCGCCAGACCGCGCGTGGCGAGCAATGAGAAGATCAGACCAAAGACTGCGCCGATCAAGGTCGAGACCGCAGCGATGTTGATCGTTTCGATCAGGGCGGGGAAGTATTTTACGATCAGGCCGGGCAAATCGCTTAGCTTTTCCCAGGCCTCTGACAGAACGTCGGCGGGATAATCGCCGACCTTGCCAATTCCATCCCAGAAGCTGCCAGCGTTGCGGTCATCGGCGATGTTGAACCCAGATACCATAAGCAGAACGAAGACCAGCAGTGTGATCCCGCCGTAAAGGCGACGTTTGCGGACCTGTTGCAGGTAGCTGGATTGGATCCGATCAACACCTTGCGTAGGCGCCGTGTCCAAAAGGCTGAAATCTGTCATGAAAACATCCGGTGAATGGCAATCCAGCGGCCCCGCTAGGGGCCGCCGGAGATCGGGCAGAGGAATTACCCGCCGATTTTGGCCTTACGGGCCTCAATAACCGATGTGTAGGTGTCGTGCGTCACTGGCTGGAAGCCCAGCGTTTCACCAGCAGCCACACCATAGGCGCAATCCTCGTCCTTCTCGTGCAGACCATCGACCAAGTCTGTCATCTTCGCGCGGACGTCTTCTGGAAGCGCCTTGCGCAGAACGATCGGGCCTTCGGGAATGACTTTGGATTTCCAGATCTGCACCATCTCGTTCATGTCGACGAGACCGGCATCAACCGCCTTGCGCAGCGCGCCCGAATTGTAGCCGTCTTCCCAGTTGCCCTGGGCGTCGGCCCAGGTCACGCCAGCATCGATGTCGCCGTTATAGACCGCAACGATGGTCTGTTCGTGGCCGCCGGTGAATTTCACTTCGCCGAAATAGTCGCCGGAATCCATAGTAGCGCCGGTTTCTTCGGGGATCTCGATGGAGGGGATCAGATAGCCCGACGTCGAGTTTGGATCGCCGAAGCCGAACACTTTGCCTTTCATGTCTTCCAGAGATGTCACGTCCGCGTCCCTGCGTGCGAAACCGATGGAGTGATAGCCAATGGAGCCGTCAACGTTGACCTTGATCAGAACAGGTTCGACTGCCTCGGGGTCTTGCAGATAGGTCGCCGCGTAGGAAGACGCGCCCAGCCATGCCATGTCAATCGTGCCACCCAGAAGGCCCTGGATCACGCCATTGTAATCTGCAGGCGCAAACAGTTTGACGTCCACGCCAAGCTCTTCACTGGCATAGTTCTGCAGGCAGCTATAGCTATTCAGACGGTCCTGCGCGTTTTCACCGCCAAGAATGCCGATCCGGAATTCGCTTATCTCGGCAAACGCCGCGGAACTCAGCGCGGTCGTTGCGGCCAAGGCAAGTGCAAGGGTCGTTTTCATATGTTTCTCCATGGTGGACTTAGGGGCCCGATAGCCGGGCGGTTCTAGGTCAGGCGTGCACAACGTTCGGCGCAGGTCTGTCCAAACTCTCAATTTCGGTGGATGTGGCCGTTTCGGAAAAGTCTGCGCCGGCCCCGTAGATTTCTCGTGCCATGCCGGTTGTCAGCTGGTCCGGCACGCCGTCAAAGACGATCCTGCCGTCCCGCATCCCGATGACCCGATCACAATAGCGCCGCGCCGTATCAAGCGTGTGCAGATTGCAGATCACCATGCGCCCGTCTTCTTCGTGGATGCGGCGCAGGGCCTCCATCACGATCTGCGCATTCATCGGGTCAAGGCTGGCGATTGGCTCATCAGCAAGGATAATCGCCGGATCCTGCATGAGAGCGCGGGCGATGGCGACACGCTGCTGCTGGCCGCCGGAAAGTGCTTCGGCACGCTTTGCGGCTTGTTCGGCTATCCCGAGGCGATCAAGGATTTCGATGGCCCGGTGGATGTCGCTTTGCGGAAACAGATTGAAAAGCGTCGCGAAGGTTGAGCGTCGATTCAGCGTGCCATGTAGCACGTTTGAAACGACGTCCATTCGGGGCACCAGATTGAACTGCTGAAAGATCATCGCGCATTGCGATTGCCAATCGCGCCGTTCCGCATTCCGCAGATCAGTCACGTTCCGGTTTTTGTAGAGTATCTCGCCCTCGGTCGCGTCGGCCAGCCGGTTCATCATGCGCAAAAGTGTCGATTTGCCAGCGCCAGACCGACCGATAATGCCGATCATCTGGGGTTTCTCGACGTCGAACGTTGCGGAATCGACCGCCGTTTTATCACCGAACCGTTTCGTCAGCTTGCGCACTTGCAGCATGCATCATCCCCCAACAGAACGGTCTGCGGGTACTTAGGTCATGTGACGGTGAGGAAAAAGTTTTGTGACATCTGGACGACATTCTGCTTGATCCATACAGATTTCCACCATCGCTTGTATTGGTGGCCAGAATAAGAAGTTACAGAAAACATAAAAGTCTCTAGATTTGGTAACTTTGTGCTTTACAAATCGCGTCAAAGCCCAATACTTCTGATAAGTAGCAAGTCTAAGAAGCCAGCCAGCCATGCAAGACGCCTATATCTGTGACGGAGTGAGAACGCCGATTGGTCGGTATGCTGGGGCTTTGTCGACAATCCGCCCGGACGATCTTGCGGCACATGTCATTTCGTCCCTGCGGGATCGCAATAAGGGTGTATCTTGGGACCAGGTCGATGAGATCATCTTCGGCGACGCCAATCAGGCGGGGGAAGATAACCGCAATGTGGCCCGGATGGCCGCATTGCTGGCCGGTTTGCCAGAATCTGTCCCAGGCGTGACGGTCAACCGTCTCTGCGCCTCCGGTATGGACGCTGTCGGCTTTGCGGCACGAGGGATCAAGTCGGGCGATTATCACCTTGCCGTGGCGGGCGGTGTGGAAAGCATGAGCCGTGCGCCCTTCGTGATGCCCAAGGCCGGCACGGCGTTTTCGCGCGGGAACGCGGTCTATGACACGACAATCGGATGGCGTTTTGTGAACCCAGCGATGGAGGCGCAATACGGCACACATTCCATGCCCGAAACGGCGGATAACGTCGCTGAGGATTACGAGATTTCGCGCGAGGATCAGGATGCCTTTGCCGTCCGGTCGCAAAGTCGCTGGAAGGCGGCGCATGATAATGGGGCCTTCGTGGACGAGATTGCCCCCGTTGCAGTGCCTCAACGCCGAGGCGATCCCGTCTTGGTTGAGGTGGATGAGCACCCGCGGCCTGATACGAGTCTGGACAAGATCGCGAAGCTCAGAGGTATCAACGGGGCCGATCTGACAGTTACTGCCGGTAATGCGAGCGGGGTCAATGACGGGGCCGCGGCATTGCTTTTGGCGTCTGAAAAGTCGGCGGAGTCAAATGGTCTGACCCCGATGGCGCGCGTGGTCACCATGGCTTCGTCAGGTGTTGCGCCCCGCGTCATGGGCATCGGCCCAGTCGCTGCGACGCAAAAGGCGCTGGAGCGGACAGGTCTGACAATCGATCAGATGGATGTGATCGAGTTGAACGAGGCTTTCGCGAGCCAAGCGCTTGCCACGTTGCGAGCCCTTGGCGTTGCCGATGATGCACCACAAGTTAATCCAAATGGCGGCGCAATTGCTTTAGGGCATCCGCTGGGCATGTCCGGCGCGCGCATGGTTCTGACGGCGGCGCGGCAGCTTCAGCGAACGGGCGGACGTTTTGCGCTTTGCACCATGTGTGTTGGCGTCGGCCAAGGCGCGGCCATGATCATTGAACGGATCTGAGGAGGGTCTGCGATGTATGCACAGATGATAAAATCCACTGGCCAGGGTGTCAAAGCGCTGGACGAGATGGACCCGCAAGAGCGCGCCTTTCAAGAGCGCATCGATGCCGGAGAAAAGATCGAGCCGAAAGATTGGATGCCGGAAGGTTATCGTCAGAACCTGATCCGGCAGATCGGGCAGCATGCGCATTCCGAGATCGTTGGTCAATTGCCCGAAGGCAACTGGATTACCCGGGCCCCGACGCTTGAGAGGAAGGCGATTCTGCTGGCTAAGGTTCAGGATGAAGCCGGTCATGGTCTTTACCTCTATTGCGCGGCCGAAACACTTGGAGTCAGCCGGGATGATCTGACAGAACAGTTGATTGACGGCCGAATGAAGTATTCCTCGATCTTCAACTACCCGACGCTGACCTGGGCCGATATGGGCGCGGTAGGCTGGTTGGTTGATGGTGCGGCGATCATGAACCAGGTACCGCTGCAGAGGACGTCCTATGGTCCTTACTCACGGGCCATGATCCGTATCTGCAAGGAGGAATCGTTCCATCAGCGCCAAGGCTTTGACCTCATGACGAAGATGGCCAAAGGGACCGAAGCACAAAAGCGTATGGCGCAGGATGCCTTGAACCGCTTCTGGTATCCGTCGCTGATGATGTTCGGACCATCTGACAAGGATTCCGTTCATTCGGCCCAATCCATGGCCTGGAAGATCAAGATGAACACGAATGACGAATTGCGCCAGAAGTTCGTGGACCAGACCGTGCCGCAGGCCGATTATCTCGGACTGACGGTGCCCGACGACACCCTGAAATGGAACGAAGAACGCGGTCACTACGACTTCGCCGAACCCGATTGGGATGAGTTCTTTGCAGTGATCAAGGGGCATGGGCCCTGCAATGCCGAACGCATTGTCGCCCGCCGCAAGGCGTGGGAGGACGGCGCCTGGGTGCGCGATGGCCTAATGGCACATGCGGACAAGAAAGCGGCAAAGGTCGCGGCAGAATGAACGTCGCAGAGCTGAATGTCGGCTACGCCCGCTATGACCTCGACGATCCGCGAATTGCAGAGTTCATGGAGAACCTCAACCGCGTGAACGCTCTTGCAGAACGCAGTCCGGGCTTTGTATGGCGGATGCAGTCGGATGGTGGAAATGCCACCGATATTGCGGTGCCGGGCGACGCCGACATGATCGCCAATATGTCCGTCTGGCGCGACGTGGAAAGCCTTGGCGCATATGTGTTCAACACTGTTCACGCCCGCCTTTATGAGAAAGGCCCAAAGTGGTTCAAAGCAATGGACAGGCCACATTTCGTCATGTGGCACGTTCCTGAAAGCCACATTCCGACCCTTGAAGAAGCAATGGAGCGGCTGACCCATTTGCGGGTTCACGGCTCCACCGACTACGCATTTGGATGGGATGCCGTCGACATGTCGGCCTACCGTCAGTGTTTTGGCGATCGGAGGGTTCCGGCATGAGCAGCAAGGAATGGCCCCTGTGGGAGATCTTCATTCGCGGTCAGCACGGAATGAGCCACCGGCATGTGGGCAGCCTTCACGCACCCGATGCAGAGATGGCTATGAAGAATGCGCGCGATGTCTATACGCGCAGGAATGAAGGTGTGAGCATTTGGGCCGTACAGGCCGCCGCCATCGTTGCGTCGTCGCCATCGGAAAAAGGTCCGCTTTACGAGCCCTCCAAAAGCAAGATTTACCGTCACCCAACCTTTTTCGACATCCCTGACGACGTGGGGGCGATGTGAGCGGGGACCTGAAATTCCAGTTCCTTTGCAGGATGGGGGACAACGCACTAGTGCTGGGCCACCGCCTTTCTGAATGGTGCGGCCATGCGCCTATGCTTGAGGAAGACATCGCGACGGCCAATACGGCGCTTGACCTAATCGGACAGGCGACAAATTGGCTGACGCTTGCCGCAGATGTCGAAGGCGCCGGGCGCAAGGCGGACGACCTGGCCATGCTGCGCGACGCCTGGGATTTCCGGAACGTCCTGCTGGTCGAACAACCGAACGGTGATTTCGGCCAAACGATCACGCGGCAGATGCTGTTTGATCAATGGCACCTTCTTATGCTTCAGGCTTTGGAGACTTCGACCTTCGAGCCTGTCGCGGAGATCGCGGCAAAGTCGGTCAAGGAAGTGACCTATCATGCAGAGCGATCCTCCGACCTCGCTATCCGATTAGGAGATGGAACACAGGAAAGCCGCGGCAAGATGCAGGCAGCACTTGATCTGCTCTATCCCTATTGCGGCGAAATGCTGAAATCGGACGAGGTCGACGCCGCTTTGGCGGATGCGGGTATCGCTCCACGGCTGGAGAAGCTCGCCCCCGACTATCACGCCGCCATTGGCGACGTGCTGGATGCGGCAACACTGACTGCGCCGACGCATGGTTTCATTCAGACGGGCGGCAAATCCGGGCGTATGCATTCGGAACATCTGGGTCATATGCTCTGCGTCATGCAAAATCTCCAGCGGTCATATCCGGGGGCGCAGTGGTAACATGCAGCCCTCGGTCAACGAGATATGGCAGTGGCTTGAGGGCGTTCCAGATCCTGAAATTCCGGTCGTGTCGGTCGTGGATCTTGGGATCGTCAGAAGCGTGGCTTGGAACGGCGACAGGCTAGATGTCGGCTTGACCCCGACCTATTCCGGTTGTCCGGCAACGTCGGTGATCTCGCGTGATGTCGAAACCGCTTTGCGGGATAGGGGCATCGAGAAACTTGCGGTCGAGACAAAGCTGTCGCCGCCCTGGACGACCGATTGGATTTCCGACAAAGGCCGGGCCAAGCTGTTGGATTACGGTATCGCCCCGCCAGACCCGGTCACTCGCGGCCCGAAGGCATGCCCTTACTGCAAGAGCGATAACGTGCATCTGATCAGCCAGTTCGGATCGACACCTTGCAAGGCGCAATGGCGGTGCGGCAGTTGTCTTGAGCCGTTTGACTACTTCAAATGTCTATAGCCACCGAAGGATCTGCAAGATGACACTTCACACCAAAGATCCGGAAGCGGTCGTCGAAGCATACGCTCTCGGCACCCGAACCCGCGACATCTCCCTGCTGAAATCGATCTTCCACGACGATGCGGTCATGACTGGCTGGCTTGGTCCGGACTTTCTATGCGGCGGCCCGCAACCCTTTTTTGGCGCGCTGGAGGCCAACGAGGTCGGTGATAACTACACCTCTGAGACCGTGGATGTGAGTGTTTTCGATAAGATCGCAAGCGCTGAAACACGTGAGACCAATCTGTTGGGGCTGTCCTTCACCAATCATTTCCATATGGCGCAGCTTTCTGACGGAACGTGGCGGATCACCTCAAAGCTGTTTAAGCATGGATGACCCATGATCATGGCGCATTTTCATCCCCTGACTGTGACCAATGTCCGCAAGACGACCCGGGACGCCGTAGAAGTCACACTGGAAGCACCTGAAGATGCGGACTTTTCCTTCATTCAGGGTCAATATCTTACATTTCGTCGGAAGTTCGAGGGAACTGAAATCCGCAGGTCGTATTCAATCTGCGCAGGCAGGAACGAGCACAGTCTGAAAGTCGGTATCAAACGCGTCGATGGCGGAGTGTTTTCAACTTGGGCCAACACAGATCTGTCGCCCGGCATGACCTTGGATGCGATGCCACCCATGGGCAGCTTCCATACCCCGATCGACAAGGCAGCGTCGCGCCACTATCTGGGCTTCGCGGGCGGTTCGGGGATCACGCCGGTCTTGTCGATCATGAAAACTGTGCTGGCCGAAGAGCCCGGCAGCAACTTCACACTGGTTTATGCCAACCGCGCACCCCACACGATCATGTTTCGGGAAGAGATCGAAGATCTCAAGAACACGCATTTGGGCCGTTTGAGTGTGGTGCATGTGCTGGAATCCGATGCTGCAGATATCGAGCTTTTCAGGGGGCGCGTGGACGCCGAAAAATGTGCGGCCTTGTTCGAAACGCTCGTCGATATCACGACCGTCCATACGGCCTTTATCTGCGGTCCTGAGCCGATGATGCTGTCCATTTCGGCGGCGTTGAAAGATCACGGGCTGGCTGTCGATCAGATCAAGTTTGAGCTTTTTGCGTCTTCCCAACCCGGGCGTTTGGAACGGCCAGCGCATCTTGCCACCCGCGACACTCCGGCCGGTATTGAGGCAACCGTGATCGTTGACGGCGAAAGCCGCAGCTTCACTATGGGGGCGCAGGAAAGCCTGCTTGAGGCTGCGCTTGAAAACACGCTTGATGTGCCGTTTGCCTGCAAGGCGGGTGTCTGTTCAACCTGCAAGTGCCGTGTTCTTGAGGGCGAGGTTGAAATGGCCGCAAACCACGCGCTTGAGGATTACGAGGTTGAGCGCGGTTTTGTCCTAAGCTGTCAGTCGTTTGTCCTCAGTGATCGGATTGTCGTCGATTACGATCAGCATTGAGGCCTAAAGCCCGCTGAGCCCATTTACCGAAAGTCTTGTTATGAGGCTTGCATATTCGCGGCGTCGGGGTTCATCCGCATCCCGGTTCCACATGTAGAACCAGTTCAACATCCCGAAGACGGACATCGTGGTGTCGCGCAACTTCTGCGCATCCGCCCGAAAGACGTCCGGGGCGACGTGGCCGATCGTACCGCTGAGAAGCTGCACCATCTCGCGCTGATAGCTCCGCAGCACATCCTGTTGGGCGGCGGGCAGCAGTGGCAGGCCCTCGGTCTGTATCTTGTGCTCGTGGTCCATGCCTTCATAGGCCAGAAGAAACTCTGTCAGCAGGCGCTGCAGGGCGTCCTTTGGTGCAAGATCCGCAATCGGCACAGCCTGCACCCGGGCGTTGAGTTGAGACAGATACGTGTCCAGAATGTCAAAAAGCAGATCATCCTTACTGCCGTAATAGTGATAGATGTTTGCTTTGGAGATACCACAGGCCAGTGCCAGCTGGTTCACTGACGCCCGCGCGATCCCCTCTTGCGCAAAGACACGCGCGGCGGTCTCCAATATGTGCCGCCGCTTCTGTTCATGATCTTTGGCAATGGTGCGTGCCACGTGGCTCTACTCCTTCGGGCGGTTGTCGATGACGCGGCGCGCTTTGCCTTGAGACCGCTCCACCCCGCCGGGTTCCAACACGTTGACCTCCACCGACACGCCCACAATGTCCTTGATGCGTTTGGCGAGCGCATTGCTGGCGGCCTCCCTTTGATCATGCCCTGCCGAAGCAAGACTGGCTTCCGCCATAACGCGCATGATGTCCTTTGATTGGTCGCGATGAAGCGCGATCTGGAAATGCGGGGCCAGATCTGAGGCGGCCAAAACAAGCTCTTCGATCTGCGTGGGAAAGATATTCACGCCCCGCAAAATGATCATGTCATCACTGCGTCCAGTGATCTTTTCCATCCGGCGCAGGCTGCGCGCCGTCCCGGGCAAAAGTCGGCTCAGATCGCGCGTCCTGTAGCGGATCATCGGCAGCCCTTCCTTGGTCAATGTCGTGAAGACCAGTTCGCCCATTTCTCCATCGGGCAGGACATCGCCTGTATCGGGGTTGATGATCTCGGGATAGAAGTGATCTTCCCAGATATGCAGGCCGTCTTTCGTTTCCACACATTCGTTAGCAACGCCCGGCCCCAGGATTTCCGAAAGCCCGTAAATGTCGACCGCATGCATGTCAAAGGCCTGTTCGACCTCGCGGCGCATCTTGTTGGTCCAGGGTTCCGCCCCAAAGATCCCCACGTTCAAAGAGGATGCCCGTGGGTCGAGGCCTGCGCGTTCGAATTCTTCGAGGATATTCAGCATATAGGACGGCGTGACCATGATCGTCGATGGTTTGAAGTCCTGGATCAAAGTCACTTGCCGTTCTGTCATGCCGCCGGAAACCGGGACCACTGTGCAGCCCAAACGTTCCGCACCAGCATGCGCACCCAGACCGCCCGTGAACAACCCGTAGCCATAGGCGTTGTGCACGACATCGCCCGGACGCGTTCCGCTGGCCCGGAGTGACCGCGCAACCATGTCCGCCCACATGTCCAGATCGTTTCGTGTGTATCCAACGACAGTTGGTTTTCCTGTCGTGCCCGAAGATGCATGGAGGCGCGCGATCTGATCTTGCGGCACGGCGAACAGACCGAACGGATAGTTTGCGCGCAAATCGTCCTTATAGGTGAAGGGCAATTCGGCAAGATCCGAAAGCTCCTTAAGATCATCCGGATGCAGCCCGGCCGCATCAAAGCGCGCGCGATACATCGGCACGTTGTCATATGCATGCCGCACCGACCACTTCATCCGCCGCAATTGTGTTGACTGGATTTCGTCGACCGATGCGATTTCCATCGGATCAAGCTCGTCCCTATTTGGCGCCAGGCTCTTCATCCTCTCCTCTCCCTTCTTCAAAAAGCATGCCTTTCACGGCGCGCGAAAGCCCTCTGAATTCAGCGATGCGCTGTCCCTGATCATCGTTCACCTCCACATCATAGATCCCGTTACGGCCGGTCAGGCTAACCTCACGGGCGGTCGCTGTCAGTTGGGTTCCGGCGCGGGGCGATGCGATGTATGTGATGAAGTTGTGCTGGGCCACGGTATTCTGGTTGCGGCTGTTGCAGGCAAAGGCAAAGGCGCTGTCGGCTAGGGCGAAGATGATCCCGCCGTGGCATGTGCCATGTCCGTTGCAATGATGTGGCTTGATGACCATTGAAAGCGTCGCCCGGCCTTCTGCGATGTCCGCAACTTTGAACCCGAGCCATTGGGACGCTTGATCCCGTTCCCAGAGAATATCCGCCGATTTTTGGGCCCGATTCAGCCCGGACAGGGTGGGCGATCGTCCGGTCGTCTTGGCGGTGTCGGTCATCTCGCACAGTCTCTTCGCGGGCTCGAAAGTTAATAATTCGTTGCATAAACCGACCGGTTGGTCAATAAATTGTTAACCTTACTGGTTCCCCCGCATTGGGTGACCATTAACCACACGCGAATGAGGCGCCTCATGGCCATTCAGAACGTACAAAGCTTTGTCGCCGGCCATTGGGTTGACCCGAATGACGCCGCCCGGACCATTCAGTCCGCCGTTTCCGGCGAGACAATTGCGCGGGCGGGCAATGATGCGCTTGATGTCGCGGGGATGCTGGATCACGCCCGTCATGTCGGTGGTCCAGCTTTGCGAAAGCTTGGCTTTCATGATCGGGCGCGGATGCTCAAGGCTCTGGCCACTCACCTTTCAGCGCATAAGCAGGTGCTTTATGACGTGTCGTTTTCGACCGGTGCCACCCAAGCCGACCATCTGATCGATATTGATGGCGGCATTGGAACGCTGTTCGTATTCGCATCGAAAGGACGGCGGGAACTTCCGGACGGTCCCGTGTTCATCGATGGCAGTATTGAACAGCTTTCGAAGTCGGGCAGCTTTCTGGGTCAACACATCTGCACCCCACTGAAGGGCACGGCAATCCACATCAACGCCTTCAACTTTCCGGTCTGGGGGATGCTTGAAAAGCTTGCGCCAACTTTGCTGGCGGGTATGCCAGCCATTATCAAACCTGCAACGACGACAGGCTACGTGGCTGAAAGAGCAGTTCGCATAATTCTCGACAGCGGCATTCTTCCGGAAGGTGCCCTGCAGCTTGTTTCGGGCAGCATGGGCGCGATGCTGGACCATCTGACCCATCAGGATGTTGTGAGTTTCACAGGCTCTGCCCAGACAGCACTTCATCTACGATCAATACCTGTTATTCAGCAGAACTCCGTCCGGTTTGTTGCCGAGCAGGATAGCTTGAATGCCTCGATCCTGGGCCCTGACGCCACACCTGACACGCCTGAATTCGAGCTTTTTGTTAAGGAAGTGCATCGGGAGATGACGACAAAAGCGGGCCAGAAATGCACTGCGATTCGGCGCATCATTGCCCCAGAGGACCTCATTACAAGTGTTTTGGACGCCGTAAGTGTACGGTTGGGACGAACAATCGTCGGAGACCCACGCGATAAGGACGTGCAAATGGGCGCGCTCGTCTCCGCAGCTCAAAAAGAAGATGTTCTGAACAAGGTCGCAGATATCGCTTCGGAAGCGGAACATGTCTTAGGTGATCCGGATCAGATGACACTTCGCGGCGCTGATCCATCAAAGGGTGCCTTCGTCCCGCCGATGCTGTTTTATTGTGCCGATCCAGATGCGGCAACATCCGTTCATGAAATCGAGGCTTTTGGGCCGGTGGCAACGCTTATGCCCTATAAAGATCTCGATCATGCAGTGGAACTTGCCAATCGTGGGGGCGGCAGCCTTGTCGCTTCGGTCATCACCCGGGACGGCGAGGTCGCGCGTTCTGTCGTCGCCGAAGCCGCGTCACATCACGGTAGGCTGTACTTCAACAATCGCGACAGCATGGCGGAAAGTACGGGCCATGGCTCACCGCTTCCGCATATGGTGCATGGCGGCCCCGGCCGTGCCGGCGGCGGCGAAGAGATGGGGGGCATTCGGGGTGTGATGCATTACATGCAGCGCACGGCTATCCAGGGCAGCCCGGATGTCCTAAGCGCGATCTCTGACAACTGGGTTCCGGGCGCGAAAAAGGAAGACGCATCGATCCACCCTTTCCGACAGACGTTTGACGCCCTGAAAATCGGGGAGACGCTGCACACCGACGCTCGCAAGATCACGCTGGAAGATGTCGACCATTTCGCCCATTTCACCGGCGACACCTTTTATGCTCACATGGACGAAGAAGCAGCCAGAAGAAACCCGTTCTTCCCAGGTCGGGTGGCGCATGGCTACCTGCTTCTCAGCTTTGCTGCCGGGCTTTTTGTGGACCCGGACGAAGGCCCAGTTCTTGCGAATACCGGACTTGACGGTTTGCGCTTCATGAAACCCGTTGTGCCGGGGGACAGCATCCGCGTCGCCCTGAGCGTGAAGCATAAAACCCGACGAACAGCCGATTATGGTGAGGTCCGCTGGCACGTTTCGATCATCAACCAAAATGACGAACCGGTGGCAGAATATGCGCTTTTGACAATGAATGCGTATTGACGCTCGGCTTTCCGACAAACACACAGACCAGTGTGAACGTCAGAACAGCCTCTTCAAGCGACCGCATCGCGCAATTAAAGAAGATCGGCCCGGTGCGGGTCTGGTCTCTTCTCGTCACGGTTTTCGGAGATCTGACGCACGAAACGGATGCAAGTCTGACCAGCGCGCAATTGAATCGTCTGTTTGAAGCGATGCAGATCCGGCCGGAAGCCTTGCGCGTCGCGCTGCATCGTTTGCGCAAGGACGGTTGGATCCTTTCGGAGCGCATGGGCCGTTTGAGCAGCTATTCGATGACCGCGAATGGGCGGGCCGAAACGGCAGCGGCGCGCGATCGGGTGTACCAGGCGTTCGGCATTGAACGCAGGCCATGGGTGTTGGGTTTGGCACCGAATGCCCTGCCCGAGGATGCGCTGAGGATCGGGCCGGGGGTCGGTCTTTTTCGCCCAGATCAAATGTCTGCCGACGACGACATCTGGTCATTTCATGTTGGTGAAGAGGTTCCGCCTGACTGGGTTCTTGAAACTATTCTGCCCGCAGAATTTTTGGATCTGGCTGATCGGCTTGCGTCCTTTCTGGAAGGTCGCGCCACGTTCCAGTCGGCCGATGGACCGGATCGAAAGATGGCCGAACGCACGCTGATCCTACATCATTGGCGCCGCCTCGCCCTACGCGACGGCACCTGGCTGACCATGGAACTCGCCTCAGACGGTCGTGTTGCCGAATGTGCGAGGGCCGTTCGGGACGCTTTGAAGGATATACCCATACAGCAGATCGATGGCGCCTAAACAGCGCTGACTTTGATCCGAAAAACCTGTTCAGATTCGCATAGAGCTTTGTTAAAAAAGATTTTTTGAAGGGCTTTTCCCAATCTTGGTGATGCAATGAAGCAACTCGGTTGTTGGCGAGAAAAGGCCAATGCAGCCACCAAGATGGACCGGTTTGTGATAGTGTAGTAGCAATTTCTCACAAACGGCTAAAGTTGTGTCAGGGGAGGGTTGTGGCGTGAAAGACTATGATCAGAGCGCTGAGAGCAAGCTCGCGTCCGAAGAAACTGAAACACTCCATATCGCGCTAGAGCCAAGGATTGCCTTTGACGCTGCTCTGGCAGCCGAAGCTCTGGAAGCCGCTGAAAGCATAAAAGATCAGATTGAGCCGCCATCAAAGGACCCGGCAGGGTATGATACCGCTGCCCTGTTCGAGGCGCTTGGCGATGCGCCGGAAGGGGCAAACCAGATTGTCTTCATCGACGCAGGTGTCGCCGATCCCTCAGGTCTTTTGAATCAGTCGCCAGAAGGCGCAGAGGTTGTCTTTCTTGATCCGACAAGTGACGGTGTCGATCAGATGGCTCAGGTTCTGGCGGGACGCTCTGACCTTGAGGCCGTCCATATCATCTCTCACGGAGAGCCTGGTGCCCTCAACCTCGGTGCCTCAACGCTGACAAAGCAGTCAATAAGCGGCAGCCATTCTGACGCGCTCGCTACGATCGGCGGCGCTCTTGGCGACAACGCTGACATTTTCATTTACGGCTGTGATTTCGGAGCAGATGCGACTGCGGTCGAGGCTTTGGCGCGCGCGACGGGCGCGGACATTGCCGCTTCTGATGATGTCACGGGCGCGTCTGATCTGGGTGGAGACTGGGATCTTGAGGTGGCTTCGGGCGAGATCGAGGCTGCTTCTATTGAGGCATTGGATTGGCACGGGGCATTGGCGGACAGTTCAATCTCAGGTGCCGATCTGGAAACAGCCGCGGGCGGCTCAAGCTCGTTCTCAGTCTCGGGTCCGGACGGGAACACCTTCACTGTCTCAAGAGATGATGGCGGGACGATCACTGGTGAGGCTGGTGGTGCCGGTCTTGGACGGGATTTTGGTGCCGCAGCAGATGCAAATCCGGGCGCATCCGAAAGCTACACGATCACGCCAACCCAGCCATTGGACGAGATTGTCCTGAGTTTTGGTTTCCTGAACAACAATATTGATGGGGAGGATCAGCTCAGCGGCTTCACAGCCCGAGATGAGACAGGCAATATCATCCCGGATGCGGTTTTCACACTCGATGATACATCAGCATCTGGCGGGGGAGGTCTGTTTCTTGTTGGCCAGACTTTCAGCACAGGGCCCGTGGTTGCCACAGCGCCAAACGGTTCAGTTGAAATCAATGGTTTGACCGGTTCGGCCGACGTTGGCGGGTCCGCGTCCGGAACGCTCTCGATTACAAGTGCGACAACACCGATTGCCACTGTCGAATTTGATCGCGAAACAGCGCGCGGCGGCCGCGTATTCACCGGCGGTTTTGGTGTGATCCTGGACGGTCTCGACTACACCACAAATGCGGGGCCGGATTTTGACGGAGATGGCGTACCTGATTTCGAAGACCTGGATGACGACAATGACGGTATCTTGGATAGCGTTGAAGACGCACAGACCTTTTCAACGGCTGATGTACAAACACTTGCTTTGACCGATGGCGGCTACAAAAGCGATACATGGTCGGCTCCCGGTAGTTTCCGCGACCAGATAAATTATAGCCCAACCAATCCAAACATAGGCATGGTTGGCTTTGCCAATCAGCCAAGGTCAGGCTTCGGCGAGTTGCTTGAGCCGATATCTCTTCAGAACGGTGATCCTTTATCAACCACTCTAGACGTACCTACTACAATAACTGCGCCTTCAGATAACTTCGCCCTGCCAGACGCCGGCGGAACTGGTGCGGTAACAGCATGGCAGGTGATCCGAGGATACATCTACGTACCTGACACAATCACCAGCGATTTCGAAGTTACGTTAGACGCGTTTAACAACTTTGCCACGCATCATTTGTATCTCGGCACAACAGATACTGATACGTACGATGCTGCTTCCAACACTTTTGGCGATGGCACCGTAAATGAGGTTACAACCAACTTTTCTGATTTGAAGCTGGTTAGTGATGTTGGTGTAGGTGCCCCTGGTCCAGTGGGGGATGGTGCTGTTGGTCAAGGAAACGGTTCAGCAGCGGGTGACCCTGAAACCATCCGTATCGATCAATCACAGGCGGGTAAGTTCGTTGCCTTTGCTGTTCTGACAACAGACAACGGTATTCGCGGCCAAGTTGCGTTGCAAACCAGCGTTCCAACTTATCTGCTTTGCGATTTGCCTATTCCTGACTCTGATGGTGATGGTTTTAGAAACAGTCAGGATATTGATGCCGACAACGACGGCATAACGGACAACGTCGAGGCCCAATCGACCGCTGACTACATCGCCCCGTCGGGCCAAGGTGCAGCCGCGATCGATTTGAACGACGATGGTATCGACGACAATTACGGTTCAGGCCTGACGCCGGTAGACACCGATGGTGACGGCACGGCTGATTATCTCGACAGTGACAGCGACAATGACGGTATCTCGGACGCGCGGGAGCGCGGCGATGGGGGCCCCCTTGCTGCGACAGGCGATGATGCTGACGGTGATGGGCTTCTGGATATATTCGAAGGTTCGGACGCCACGGATGGTGTGGACGTCAATGATGAAAATGTTGCCGGGGACAACGGCGGCAGCGATGGCGACTACGCCCGCTTTACCCTTGGCGATACGCCAAACGGTACCAATGCGAACGAAGCGGTGGCCACACGCACATTGAATGATGCGGTGGCCGGGGTCATTGACCTCGACTATCGTGATGCAGATACCGACAATGACGGTGTCCCCGACGCCGATGATATCGATGACGACAATGACGGCATTCTGGACACAGTCGAACGACAGCAGGCCATCACCGCGGCCCGCGAAACCAATCAGGCATTGCAATCCACCGGCATCCTCGCGAACTCGGACGGGATAACCAACCAAAGCCCTGGCAGCGTCGCGATCTATGGTTTGGAGGATCCTGCAAATCCCGGCGTGCTGATCGGCTATGTCCGGGCAACGCTGGTCGATCTGAGCAATCCTGCCTCCCGCCTGGACTGGCGGTTCAGCGGGGTGGGCGGAGGTGCACCTTCCGCACTTTTGCGCACGGGCGACAGCGACAATGGCACCGAAGAAACGGCGACCATCCTGTTTGAGCTTTTCGGCACGGGTGACACGCCTGCAAGCCTTTTGACAGGTGTGCCCGGAACAGATCCGCTAAGCCTGAACTTCAACACGACAATCGGTGATATCGATGGTCCGCCTGCGGGGCGGACGGAGTTTGTCGAGGCGAGCCTTGATACGTTGTCCGCCTACACAGTTCAGGGCAGTGGCGGAACGCTCACAACCTCGGAATTGGATGGGGGCGCCAGGATCACCGGGACTGCCAACAACCCATCCGACCGGGCACGTTTTGAATATGTCGAAACGCAGAATTTTGTTTTGACGTTGGGCTCAACCCGTAGCAACGCGGGTTACTCATTCGATCTAAGCGGAACGGCGACTTTCTCCGACCCCGTTACGACGATTGTTGGCGTGGATTCGGACGGGGACGGGTTCAACGATGAT
This sequence comes from uncultured Shimia sp., assembly GCA_937897325.1. Lineage (GTDB taxonomy): Bacteria > Pseudomonadota > Alphaproteobacteria > Rhodobacterales > Rhodobacteraceae > CALCOY01. The sequence continues at coordinate 137,955 of CALCOY010000016.1, read as the reverse complement.
CGCGACATCGACAAGGACAACGACGGCATAACCGACAATGTCGAAGCGCAGACAACGGCCGGCTACATTGAGCCGACGGGCAGTGACAGCGATGGCGATGGACTGGATGATGCTTATGACGCCACCCCAACCACGGGTGCAGCGGGCAGCGCAGGCCTGACTGAAGTCGACACCGAAAGCGATGGTGTGGTCGATACGTTGGACGATGACAGCGACGGGGATGGAAAGCTTGATGTCGCCGAGCGTGGCGATGGCGCCCCGACCTCGGTTCCATCAACGCCAGTAGACAGCGATGGCGACGGGCTCATCGATTCATTCGAAGGCGCAGACGTCAACGACCGCTTCGATGTGAACGACGAAAACCTCGACCCTGCCGACACCAATTTCAATCTGTCGGGCGATGGCGCTCTGAATGCGGATGGCTCAAATGCTGCGCCATTGGCCCGCGATCTGGACTATCGGGACGCGGTTGAGCTTGAGGATGATATCGCCTCGACCGATGCGGGTGTTCCGATCACGGCAAACGTTCTGGGCAATGATGACATCACCGCATCGCTTGACCCGACCGATCCGGGATCTGGAGTGACGCTCAGCCTGCTTGACGGTGCTGGGAATCCGGTTCCCGGACCACTGACTGTGCCCGGTGTTGGGACTTATCAAGTTGTCGACGTTGGCGGCATCCCACAAATCGAGTTCACGCCGGTCGCGACGTTTTCTGGCACAGCGCCGCCTGTTGCCTACGGTATTATCTCGGGCGGTAACGTCTTGGAGCAGGCCAATCTGACGGTCCTTGTCAACGCAATCCCCGATCCTGTGGATGACGCACTCGTGGGCTCCGAAGACACGGATCTGCCGCTGGACATCCTGTCGAACGACGATGTCGGAAACGGCGTCGCTACCGTCACGATTGACACCATTCCGCCGGCTGCAGAAGGTGTTGTGCAATACACCGATGCAGGTGGCACGCGGATCGACATCACCCCTGGCACATCGCTGACCCCCGCTGAGGCGGCTACATTGGTCTTTGTGCCCGCGCCCAACTTCTTTTCGTCCGTAACGCCATTCGGCTACACGATTACGGATATCGACGGCGACACCGGCAGCGCGGCCGTTAACATCACCATCGACGGCGACCCCGAGGCGCAGCCTGACACTGTCACAGTGACCGAAGACACTCCGACCCCATTCGACATCACCGCCAATGACGACGGTGGCGAGCCGCCGTTTACCTTTGCGCTCGATTCCGTACCACCCGCGACCCAAGGTACACTGACCTATGCCGATGATGATACGGGTGCGACCATCACCATCGATCCGTCGAGCCCACCCGCGGGCCTGAGCCAATCCGAAGCCTCAAGTCTGATCTTCACGCCGACGCCCAATTATACCGGCCCGGTCGATCCGATCGCTTACACCGTGACCGACGATGATGGCGATACGTCCTCAAGCACGGCAACGCTGACCATTGATGCGGTTCCTGATCCCGTGGCCGATGTGTTGACAACGTCCGAGGATGCGCCACTTGACCTGCCCATTCTGGACAATGACGATACCGGGGACGGACTGAGCGCGCTGATCGTCGACAATGTTCCACCAGCGTCGCAAGGCACGCTGACCTATGTCGATGGATCGGGCGCAACGCAGAATGTGGCTGCGGGCACCCCTTTGACACCGGCCGAAGCTGCAACACTGCAGTTCACGCCTGCCGCAGGCTTCTCGGGGCCAGTTGCGACGATCAATTACACCGTCGAGGACAGCGATGGCGACCGTGGCAGCGCCACGCTGAACATTACAGTCGACGGCATTCCGGATGTCAGCCCGGACGCTGTGACAACGCAGGAAAACACGCCGATCGCGCTTGATCCGCTGGCCAATGACACCGACTTTGGTGACGGATTTGACGCCGCGATCATCGACACTGTTCCCGCTGCCTCTCAGGGCGTTCTCACTTATGTCGACGATGCTACTGGAACGCGCGTGACGGCCAGTGCAGGCGCGGAATTGTCCGAGGCCGAGATGGGCACACTGGGCTTTGCGCCCGCCACCGGCTTTAGCGGAGAGGTTACTCCGATCAGCTATACCGTGCGGGACACCGACGGTGACATAGCGACGACCCAGATCCAGATTGAGGTCGCGGCGTCGGTCGATGCTGTTGATGACAATCTGACCGTACCGCAGGACACACCCCTGGCCGTAGCACCCATTGCCAACGACGATCCCGGTGGCCCTGACGCGGTTGTGGCTGTCACTTCGTTGCCACCGGTCGAACAGGGCACCCTGACATATGTCGATGACGCGACGGGAACATTCGTCACGCTTAACCCCACAGACACGCTTTCGACGGCCGAGTTTGCCACCATCGTTTTCACACCAGCCGCTGGGTTTGTCGGTCCGGTCGATCCGATCAACTACACGATCTCAGATCCGCTGGGCAACACCGACAGCGCGGCAATTGATATTCTTGTCGATGGCATTCCGGACGCCGGTGACGACGTTGTGGCGGGCGAAGAGGATACGCCGGTCGCCGTGCTCATCCTTGGCAATGACCGTTTAGGCGACGGTCCGACAAGCGTGCGGATCGACAACGTCCCACCTGTCGGTGAGGGCGCTCTGACCTATGTTAACGACAGTGGCGTGACCCAGACGGTCGCTCCGGGCGATGTTCTGAGCGAGGCCGAAGCCGGACTTTTGACGTTTGAGCCAGCGCCGGACTTCAGCGGGCCTGTTACGGCGTTCAGCTACACTATCACCGACAGCGATGGTGACACATCCTCGGCCGATGTGAACATCACTATCAACGCGGCGCCCGATCTGGTGCCGGATGTCGTAACGCTGACCGAGGATACGGAAGGCCCCCTTCCGATCCTGACGAACGACGATCTTGGTGACGGCGTTGATACGGTCACGATCAACACGCTGCCCCCGGCGGCTCAAGGTGTTTTGCGCTATGTCGATGCAGGCGGAACGGTCCGCCCGGTTGTCGCTGGCACACCGCTGAGTGCTGCCGAAATCGCAACGTTGAGCTTCGATCCCGCGCCCAACTTCTTCGGGCCCGTGGATCGGTTCACCTACACCGTCGCGGACACGGATGGCGACACCGCAACAACGACCGTTGATGTTGTTGTCGACGGCATTCCCGAACCTGCGCCGGACGTCTTTGCGACAGATGAGGATGCGCCCGTTGTCATTGATCTGACCGCGAATGATGATCGCGGCGACGGACCGGCCACCGTGACGCTGGACAGCGTTCCGCCAACTTCTCAAGGTATCCTTACCTACACCGATGCCGACACTGGTGCGACGGTAACGGTGAACCCCGCGACACCTCCTGCTGGTCTGGATCCGGTCGAGATTTCGACGCTGACTTTCACACCTGCACCGGACTACGACGGTCCTGTTGATCCGATCATTTACACGATCACCGATGCGGATGGCGACAGTGCAAGCTCTTCCGCGACGGTCTCGATCAATGCACTGCCAGATCCCGTGGCTGACACCTTTGTAACGGACGAAGATACCCCTCTGCCAATCGATCTGGTTGGCAATGATGACACGGGCAACGGCCTCGGCACGTTGACAATCGACGCTTTGCCAGCACCAGCGCTTGGTACGCTGACATACACAAATGCGTCGGGCAGCGTGGTTCCGGTTGTCGCGGGCACACCGCTCAGCCCATCAGAGGCCGCCACGATTGTGTTCTCACCTGCGGCTGACGTCTCAGGTGTGGTACCGCCTCTGTCCTACACGATCACGGATCTAAGTGGGGACAGCGCCTCAAGCACTTTCAGCATCACAATCGATGCTGTGCCCGACCCGATCGATGATACGCTGACCACGCCGGAAGACACGCCCGTCGCAATCAACGTGTTGGATGACAACGGGGCTGGCGCTGATGATCCCGGCAGCGGTCTGGGTTCGGTCCGGATCGACACGATTCCACCAGCAGGTCAGGGCAAGCTTGGCTACACGGATGGCACAGGCAACCCGCAGGTTGTAACCCCCGGGACAGTCCTGACCCCGACCGAGGCTGCGACCCTCACCTTTACGCCAGTGACCGGATATATCGGGCCTGTAGCGTCCGTCGATTACACATTGATCGACATTGACGGCGATGAGGGCAGCGCAGAGCTTAACATCACCGTCGATGGCCTCCCGGATCTGGCGCCTGACGTCTTTGTGGGCGGCCCGAACGAAACGCTTGATACGAACTTTATCGCGAACGACCCTGATTTTGGCGATGGTCTGCGCGAGGTCACAATCCCGACCGCGCCCAATCCAACACAAGGCGTGTTGACCTATACCGATGACGCCAGCGGTGCCACGGTGACAGTGTCCGACGGCGAAACACTCAGTGCGGCCGAGATGGCCACGCTCCAGTTCAACCCGGAAGACACGTTCTTTGGTGCGGTCGACCCGATCACCTATACGGTGACAGATATTGACGGTGACGCGGAAAGCGCCACCGCTAACATCTTCATCAACGCTGCGACAGATGCGGAGCCTGACGACATCCTGACCAAGGAAGATGTGCCGGTCGATCTGAACCTTCTCGACAATGACGAGATCGCAGATCCTGACTCGACCATCACGATTGGGGCGGTGGTCCCAGATCCTACGACCCAGGGTGTTCTGACCTATATCGACGACCTGACAGGCAGCCCTGTGCAGATCGCGGCCGGGGATACGTTGAGCGTGACAGAACTGGCCACAATCAGCTTTGATCCTGCGGACGGATTTACCGGGACGGCCACACCATTCGATTATACAATCACAGCCTCACCCGGCGGGGGCGGTGCAAGCGATACGGCGACCGTAACAATTGTCGTCGATCCTGTGCCCGAAGCTATGAATGACAGCTACGCGACAGATGAAGACACGGCCATTTCGATCCCCGTGAACGCCAATGACGACAACGGAACCGGTTTTGCCGAGCTTGAGTTCACATCGCTGCCTGCCCCTGGCGAGGGTGTGGTTGAATATCAGCTGGGCGGCAGCGGAGCCTTCGTTGCGGTTCCGGTCAACACGGCCCTGACGGCGGCTGAGGTTGCAACGCTGCGCTTTGTGCCTGCAGCTGATTTCTCGGGCCCGGTCACCACCTTCCAGTACATACTGACGGATGCAGCGGACAGCAATGGCGTGCAGGACACGGATACAGCGACGGTCGATATAGCTATCGATGCTGTGCCTGATCCTCTGGACGATGCGGTGACAGTGACCGAAGACACCCCGGCACCCATCGACATTCTGGGCAATGATGACCCCGGCGATGGTGTAGCCTCGGTGACCTTTAGCAACGTGCCGACGCCAGCCACTGGTACGCTGACTTACGTAGATGGGACGGGCAATCCGCAGTCAGTGCTTCCGGGAACGCCTCTGAGCCCGACCGAGGCGGCAAGCCTTGTCTTCACACCGGCAGAGAACTTCAACGGGCCCATTCCGCCCTTGACCTACACACTTGAAGACACGAACGGCGATACCGGCACGGCCACTGTCACGCTGACGATGGATGATGTGCCGGATGCCGATCCCGACTCCTATCTGACCGACGAAGACACACCGATCGCCATCGATCCAACGGTCAATGATCTGGACGCGGGCGATCCCGGGTCTTCGGTCGTGCTGACAGCGCCGCCTGCGACGCAGGGCATTCTGTCTTACGAAACAACACCCGGAAACCCGGCCACACGGATCGACCTTCCGCCGGGCGCCGCCTCACCCTCGCTCAGCCAGCAGCAATTCGCGACGTTGATCTTCACACCTACGACCGACTTCGCAGGACCAGTGGATCCGGTGCCTTACACGGTGACAGATGCTGACGGTGACACCGTGACGACGACGATCAACCTCGAAGTCGATGCGGTGCCGGACCCTGTCGATGACACGTTCGATGTACCCGAGGACGCCCCTTTGACTTTCTCGGTCATCGACAATGATGATCAGGGTGATGGACCGGCCAGCGTCACCATCGCGGCAATTCCGCCAGCCTCGGCGGGCATTCTGACTTACCTGTCCGATGCCGGGATCGTCACGCCTGTAACGCCCGGCACACCGATTTCGGTGACTGAGGCGGGCCTGCTGACTTTCACGCCAGCGCCGGACTTTGACGGTGTGATCCCACCGCTGCCTCACACGCTGACAGATGCCAACGGCGATACGGGCGCGGCGACGCTGACGCTGAATATGAATCCCCGGCCGGACCTGTCGGATGATGTGGTCGAGGTCACAGAGGACTCGCCAATTAATTTCAACCCACTGGCCAATGATCAGGATTTTGGTGACGGCCCATCTACTGTTGCTTTGACGGGTCCACCGGCGGACCAAGGGACACTGTCCTACGAGACGACGCCCGGAAACCCTGCGACCCGCATTGATATTCCGGCGGGCAGTGCGGTCACCGGTTTGACCCCGGCTGAGGCCGCGACACTGCGCTTTACGCCGACCCCGGATTATGACGGGCCGATTGATCCAATCTCCTACACGGTTACGGACGCCACCGGCGATCCGGCGAGCGCGACGATCAACTTCAATCTCAACGCGTTACCGGACCCTGTCGATGATGTGGAAGAGGTTGAAACCGGCATTCCCTTCGATCTCGATGTGGTGGCAAACGACGATACCGGGGATGGGCTTGAAAGCCTGCGCTTCGACACATTGCCCCCGCCGTCGCAAGGTGTGTTGACTGTTCTCGAAGGCGGGGTGCGCCGCCCCGTCGCTATCAACGAAACACTGACGCCGGATCTGGCGGCGACGGTCCAGTTCGATCCGAACGATGCCTATCTCGGGCCTGTCGATCTCTTCTCATACATCGTCCGCGACACGAGCGGGGATGAGGCGGGCGCGCAGGTCAGTCTAACTGTCGACCCTGCGCCCCTCCCGGCAAGCGACGTTAGTACGCTGACGCCGAACGGCAGCCCGGTCACAATCGACGTGGTCGCCAATGATGAGGACAATCCACGCGGGGACAACGTCGATCCGACCAGCGTTCAGATCTTCGGAACGTCCAATCCGGGCGATCCCCTGACCGTGCCCGGACAAGGCACATGGACGGTGAACCCAACCAGCGGCGCGCTGACCTTCACGCCAGATCCTGGCTTTGTCGGGGATCCGGATCCGGTGCTTTACACCATTGCAGATGATGACGGTCGGCGCTCAACCCCCGTCGCGGTGCTCGCGGATTACGAACCGGTGGCCACCGATGACATCGCGGGCAATCTGCCGCCCGGTCCCTACACGATCGACGTTCTGGCCAATGACACCGACGGTGATCCGATTGTGCCAGGCACAGTGCAGATCGTGGGCACTTCCGGGCCCGGCCAGCCGCTTGTCGTGCCGGGTGAAGGCACCTGGAGCATTGATCCATTCGTGGGAACCATCACCTTCACACCAGAACCGGGCTTCACACTTGATCCAACGCCAATTCAGTATGTCGGCCAAGATGATCAGGGCAATCCAACCGATCCTGCAAATGTGACGCTGGATTACGCACCGGTCGCGCAACCCGATGTGATCAGCGGCGTGCTGCCAGGCGAGGTGGCGATAGTCAACGTGTTGGCCAATGACACGCTGGGCGATACAGTCGATCCGACGTCGTTCCAGTTTGATGGCACAGCCAATCCCGGCGATCCGCTGATCGTGCCTGGCGAAGGCGTCTATACCTACGATCCGACAACGGGCGAGGTGACGTTTACCCCGGAAGAGGGTTTTGCCGGGCTTGTTACGCCAATCGGCTACACCGTCGCTGATGACGAAGGAAACCGCACTGCCTCGACTCCCATCACAATCGAGGCTTTGTTCCCCGTCACTGATCTTGACGACGGTGACCTGATTGACCCGTTCGAAGAAGACATTGATCAGCCCATGCTGGTGGTCGATCCCATCATCCACGACACGGCAACCTCGCTGATCGGTCTCAACGCGAACGAGATTCTGTTTGGTGACTTTCCCATCCTGACGGCGATCAATGGGCTCTTCTCGCTCGGCGGTATTGGGATCTTGCCAACCGAGGATGTGCCGATCTTTGGTGGGCTGAAGGCGCCCTATCCGATCACGATGGCCGTCGAAGATGTGGATCCCGGCACCCTTCTGGGCCTCTATGGCGGATTGGCGGAACCCATACTTGAATCGCTCCACAACAAGAGCCATCCGCATGCCAGCTACTACTTCCTCTTGGGCGAAAGCGGCATGATCGGGATCGAAACCGCGATTTCGGCTGACGTAGCATCGCTCAGAATCAACGCGACCTCGGACGGGATGACGGGTGCAGAGATCCATGTCGATCCTGTAGATCGGGCAGAGGCCAATGTTCGGGCCGAGGGTGGTCTGCTGGTGATCGACGGGCTGGCTGTTGATACTGCACTTAGTCTTGATGTGGTGACAGGAGCCGGTGAGCAACTCGAAGGGTTCCTTTCAATCTCGCCCAGCAACCAGACGATCGAACTTCGTTTGACGCAGGCGAGCTATCAGGGCTTCTCCGGCATCATCGCTTCGATCGCCGGGGCCGAGCAGGCGGAAATCGCAACGTTGAAGGCGGCGCTCAGCTAAGCGCCTCCCAATGGAGGCAAAGCGCGTGGATGGATCAGAGCGCATTAAACGGGTCGCCAAGCAGCAGACCGCCAACACGGACGACCAAGCGTTGCGCCTACTGCAACTCGAGGCGGATGTTCGGCGTTGCGACAACCTCCGTGTGCTCATTCATCAGTGTGCGAATGAAACGCGTGGGCTGCTTGGTTTCAGACAGGCTTTTTTGCTGCGCAGGCGCGGCGGGACGTTTCGGGTCGAGGCCGTGTCGTCTGTTTCGGTTGTTGACCGCAACGCACCCATGATCCGTCAGGTCGAGGCGAGCTTGCGAAACCATGGGCAGCCGAATGATATGTCCGATATCTCCGTGTCCGATGCTGACTTCGCGTTTCACCATCTTTTGTGGATACCTTTTGTGTCCAAGAAGGGCACCTGTTTCGCGGGGCTTCTGATTGCCAGCGAGCGACCCTTTTCTGAAAAACGTCGGGCTCTCGCAAAGAGATTGGGCGCGACATACGCACACGCATGGCTGGCGTTGACAAAGGGCGCTGTCACCACGCGGCGTCCTGTCACCGGCCGGGTCGCGGCGATTCTGGTGCTGACCGCTGTCGCTGCCCTGACCTTCGTTCAAGTGCCCATCACCGCCATCGCACCGGTCGAGGTGGTTGCCCGCGAAGCACGCGTCGTGACCGCCCCGCTGGAAGGCGTGGTAAAGGAAGTCGTCGTGCGACCGAACGCCCCTGTGGCCGTCGGCGATTTGCTTGTCCGCTTTGATGACACCGAATTGCGCAACGCCTCCGACATCGCGCGGCAGAATGTGGTCGTCGCGCAATCGCGGGTCGACGCGCTTTCAACTGGCGCCTTTGGCGATCAGAACGCGCGCCGTGATGTCGCCATCGCACGGGCCGAATTGGCGCTTGCCCAAGCCGAAGAAGCATTGGCTGCGGAGCGTCTCAGCCGGACCGAGATTAGGTCAGACGTGGCAGGCTTGGCCGTGTTCAATGATGCGAGCAGTTGGCGCGGACGGCCCGTCGGCGTTGGCGAGAAGATCTTGGAAGTCGCTGATCCGTCCCGTGTCGAATACGCGATTGCACTGCCTGTCGACGACCTGATTGCATTGGACGACAGCCGCCCCGTGCGGGTGTTTCTCGACAATGCCCCGCTCGAAGTGCGCGAGGCAAATCTGATCCGTGCGGCTTACCATGCCGAAATGCAGGGCGATGGGCTTCTTGCTTTCGATTTGCGTGCGCGGGATCAGACCGAGGGCCAAACACCTCGGATTGGCGCGCGTGGAACGGCCCAGGTCATGGGGCGGGATGCAAGGCTGGGCTTTGTTTTGTTCCGCAGGCCCATCGCCTGGATGCGCCAGACATTCGGGATTTGAGCGTTGGGTGCGGCCGCGGATGACGATTTTGCGTTGCCCCCGCTGCGGGAAGATCTGCGGATCAGCAGATCGGCACCATTGATCAGCGGGGCGCCGTCCTGGGTGATCTACGACCCCATGCGGCACCGCTACTTTCAGGTTGGCCGCCGCGTCGTCGATATCCTGTCGGGCTGGGGTGCCGGGACGGCGAATGCCTTGCGCGCCCGGCTGGCCACTGACCGAGGTCTGACGCTCGACCCGGCAGAGCTGAAAAACCTCATCGGCTTTCTGTTCACCAATGAACTGACATCCCTCCCTCTCTCGGGCCGCTCCGCCGATCTGGCCACCCGCGCCGACAAGGCCAAACGGGCGGGGCTTTTGGCGCTTGCCAAGGCATACCTCTTTTTCCGGATCCCGCTTGTGCGGCCTGACCGATTTCTCGACGCCACGCTCCCATTTGCGCGGCTTTTCTTCTCGAAGGGTTTTGTCGCTCTCACCTTGCTGATGGGCGCTCTGGGCCTCATGATGGCCTTGCGACAGCTTGACGTTTTCCTCAGCTACGCCTCGCGCTTTTTCTCTATAGAAGGGGCTGTGGCCTACGCTTTGGCCATCGTCATCGTCAAGATCTTCCACGAACTTGGTCACGCCTATCAGGCCAAGATGCGCGGCGTGACTGTACCGACCATGGGGATCGCCTTCATGGTGATGTTCCCATTGCTCTATACGGATGTTTCGGATGCTTGGCGGACGCAGAACCGCCGCGACAAGCTGATGATCGATGCAGGCGGCGTCCTGGTCGAGCTTTGCCTCGCCGCCATCGCCACACTCCTCTGGGTTTTTCTGCCCGATGGACCTTTGCGTATGGTCGCCTTTTCGGTGGCCACCACAAGCTGGGCGCTCAGCCTCTTCGTGAACCTCAACCCGTTCATGCGCTTTGACGGCTACTATTTCCTTAGCGATGCAACAGGCCTGCAAAACCTTCAACCACGTGCCTTTGCATTGATGCGCTGGTGGATCCGGGAATTCCTGTTTGGCCTTGGCCACGCGCCCCCGGAAAAGGTCGGGCTTGGCACCGCGCGGTTCATGGTGATCTATGCGACAATGACGGCAATCTACCGGCTGTTTCTGTTCATCGGCATCGCTCTGATCGTCTATCATATGTTTTTCAAGGCACTCGGCGTCCTGCTGTTCGTGATCGAGATCGTCTTTTTCATCCTTCTACCTATCGTCAAAGAAATGGTTGTCTGGATCAAAATGCGGGCCGAGATCGTCAGATCAGCGCGGGCTTGGCTGACAGGCGCAGTGCTGGCGGCTGTCCTGGCCTTCGTCTTTTGGCCGATGCCTGTGACCGTGCACGTACCCGCTGTCCTTCAATATGAAGACGAGATCGCGATTTTTCCGCCTTCGGATGGGCAGATCGTTGAAATCATGATGTCCGAGGGCCAACAGGTCAGCAAAGGAGACTTGTTGGTCCGCCTCGCTTCGCCCGAACTAGAAAGTCAGATTGTCCGGGCACAGCGTCGGCGGGATCTTCTGGACGTGCGTCTTGCGCGCAGCGTCGCCGACACCGAAGAACGTGCCGCCCGACGCATCCTCCAGCGCCAACGCGCTGCCGTCAGTGAAGAGCTTGCAGGCCTGCAAAAGCAACGCGAAGCTTTGCGTTTTTTGGCGCCCTCCGGCGGGGTGTTGGTTGACACGCTCGCCAATGCGCAGCCCGGCATTTGGGTAGGGCGCAATCAGCGTTTGGCCCGCATTATCGCGCCCGGATCGTTCGTTCTGAAAGGGTATCTGGCCGAACACGATCTGCCCCGTTTGGAAAGGGGTGCGGAAGGCGTATTTTTGCCCGATGATCCCGCTCGACCGAAATTGTCCGTTACGCTGACAGATATCGCCGACTACGCCAGCCCTGTTCTGGGTCAGGCCTATCTTGCGTCGGACAATGGCGGACCCATCGCCATGGAGGCGCAAGAGGATCAAGATGGCAGTGTCCGAACTTTTGGGTCATGGTTCGCTGCGACGGCCAAGGGGAGGGATGCGCCCCCGGACCGATTGCGCAGTGTCGAACGTGGGGTCATGGTCTTGAAAGGTCGCGCCGAAAGCTGGGCTTACAGGGCGGCCTTGCAGGTCGCGCGCGTCGTTGTTCGGGAAAGTGGCGCCTAACCAACCCACGGCAGTTCCGGCGAAAAACTGCTGATCACCGTGTCCTTAATGCGACGTTTCGCGAAATCTCAAACGTGGTCAGCCCAGTGTGGTAGCCTTAAGCTGATCATAGTGCTTTGTTTTTCTCCCATAGGTGGTGTCGGTTGCAAAACTAGAGCGAGAAAGTCGTAAGCAGCATGATCACCAAAGGTGGAAAAATCTGGCCAGTACGCCAGTAGGGACAGTGGGGGATTCAGGTTGATACTTTTGGGCCGAGGATTTCTGTTGCGTAGAGTAGATCGCGCATCAGCTCTAATCACAGCATGCGTATTTGTGGCTGCATGCGACATTCAACCAAAACCGCTTGGTCAAGACGAACTGCTTTCAATTGCGCAAGGCAGGCTGGTCGACGTTGTGCCCGCCGATCAGGAACCTGTCCAGGGGGCCATCGGACTTTACGAGGCAATGGCGCGCGCGCTGAAATACAATCTGGACCGTCAGGTTGAACTGAAGGAAGAGGCCCTGCGCAGCCGCGAGCTGCGTCTGGCCGACTACGACATGCTGCCCGATTTGGTGGCCAGCGCCGAATACACCGACCGAAACAACGATCCTGGTTCGCGCAGTGTGAACCTTGAGACAGGTACGGTTTCGGCAGCGGCTACCCGGTCGACCGAACAGCAGGAATTTGATGGCGATCTGACGTTAACCTGGGACATCCTGGATTTCGGTATCTCTTACAATCGCTCGCAGCAGCGTGCCGATGATGTGCTGATCGCCCTTGAACAACGTCGGGCCGCGACCAACCGTGTGATCGAAGACACGCGTTCGGCCTATTGGCGGGCCGTCAGCGCGCAGCGCCTTTTGAACCGCGTGCAGGAGCTTAAGGCTCAGGGGACGCGGTCATTGCGCCGCTCCCAAGGCCTGGTCGCCTCCGAGGATGCGGATCCGCGCGAGCAGTTGGAATTCCAGCGTGACCTTCTGGAAAACCAGCAAACGCTTGAACAGTTGTCCCGTGATCTATCCGTCGCCAAGCGCCAGTTGGCAGCTTTGATGAACCTGCCGATCGGCGCAGATTTCCACGTGGAGATGCCAAAGCGCGGGCGACACCGATCGCATCTTGAGATGAACCGCGATGACATGATCCTCAACGCGATGGTCAACCGGCCCGAACTTCGTGAGATCACCTATCGCCAGCGTAAAAACGACCAAGAGGTTCCGATTTCCACCCTCGAAGCGGTGCCCAGTTTGCAGGTTTTTGTTGGCACCAACTTCTCCGACAATGATCTTTTGCAGAACGATGATTGGGTGACGACGGGTGCCCGTGTGTCCTGGAACCTCATGCGGCTGGCCCGCCTGCCAGAGCGCCGCCGCAACATCGAAGCGGGCGGGGAATTGCTGGATGCCCGTGCGCTTGCGCTGACACAAGCGGTGGCGACGCAAGTCATGGTCAGCAGGTCCCGCTATCAGTCCCTGCACAAGGAGTATCACGCCGCCGAGGCCTATTTGGGCGTGCAGCGTCGTCTGACCCAGCAGGTGCAGCGCCAGTTCAACGAAGGCGCGGCGACCGAACAAGAGATCATGAGCGAACGCTTTGAACTTCTTGTGGCAGAACTGCGCACCGATGTGGCATTTGCCGATATGCAGAATGCCTTTGCCAATCTCTACGCCGCCATGGGGCTCGACAGCTATGATGCGCAACTGACCGGCAATGAAAGCGTGCACGAGATGGAGCGCGTTCTGAAAAGCTGGTGGCGTGCCCGCGGTGACCGCACGGCGAACTAGTGCGGGCTGTTGTAGTCGCGTTGATCCTGTCCGCTCAGATCGCGGTGGGGCAGGATCAGCAGGCGGACGGCCTGGTCGTGTCAAAGTCGCAGATCGTGATCTCCAGCCAGGTGTCCGCGCCGATCACCGAAATGCCCGTGCGCAACGGCCAGGCTTTTCTGGCGGGGGAAGTACTGGTCCGGTTCGACTGCGCGATCCTTGAAGCGCAACGCGACGCACAGGCCGAACGTCAGATCGCCGCTAATCTGAACGCCGCATCGCTTGAACGGCTCAACCGGTCCGGGGCGGCGGGCCGGACCGAGACATTGCTCGCCCAAAGCGAGGCGAAAGTCGCCGCTGCTGAATTTCGCGCGATCAACGCCCAATTGAAGGGCTGCGTCATCACCGCCCCGTTCAAAGGCCGCATGGTTGAAACATTTGTCTCCACCTTCGAAAATGTCGGCGAAACGCAGGAACTGATCGAAATCGTTGACGACCAGAACCTGGAGATCGAATTGATCGTGCCTTCGAATTGGCTGCAATGGCTGAGCGCTGGCACCGGGTTTGACTTTCGAGTTTTTGAGACGGGCGATGTGCGACCGGCAGAAATCACACGCATCGGGGCCATCGTTGACCCTGTCAGCCGAACCGCCAAGGTTTTCGCCCGCTTCGATGATCTGCCCGGTGGCGTGCTGGCCGGAATGACCGGCACGGCAATGTTCCCGCAAAACTGATCACTCCCGCATTTTGGCGCGCACCTCGTGCAGCAACGGCGGGTCGGCGCCAGGACGTGTCACGCTGATTGCGGCGGCCTGATTGGCAAAGGTCAGCGCTGCGATAATGTCATCATCGCTGGTCGTAGCCAGATCCGCCTTTGTCAGACTGCCGCGCATTTGCAGTGCGGCCAGAAAGCCCGCGTTGAACGTGTCGCCCGCCCCGACCGTGTCGACGATGTCCACCTTTGGCGCAGGTGCAGTCAGGCGCGCTCCGTTCTGACGCAGCATGTCAGCCCCCTCTGCCCCCTTGGTCAGGATGACAAAGGCGGGGCCAAGACCCAGCAGTTCACTCAACTGACCCTCAAGCGTTGCGCCGCTGGTGATCCAGCCCAGATCATCGTCCGACACTTTCACGATGTCGGCCTGCGCAATCATCGCCCGGATCCGCGCACGATATGCCGGCCAGTCGCTGACAAAGCCGGGGCGCACATTCGGGTCGATCATGATCAACCTGTCGTCACTGTACCGGTTGCACAGTTCGGCATAGGCATCGCAGGCGGGCATGTTGCACAGGCTGATCCCACCGAAAAACAGCGCCGAGCAGGACGCAGGCAGCGGGCCGATGTCTTCTGCCTTCAACATGCGCATGGCAGAGTTTTCGTCGTAGAAAGTGTATTCCGCCTTACCCTCTTCCAGCGCCACGAAAGCCAGCGTTGTGGGCAGCGCGGGTCGGGGACAAAGGCCGGTGTTGACCCCTTCGTGGTCCAACTGATCCGCCAATTGCCGCCCGAAGAGATCGGTCGACAGCCCGCAGAGAAACCCCGCCTCTTGCCCCAGCCGCGCCAGAGCGACCGAGGTGTTGAAGACCGCCCCGCCTTTTTTGGGTTCATAGGCCACACCGCCATTCGAAAGATCGACCGGAAGCATGTCGATCAGCGCCTCGCCGCAACACAAGATCATGCGAGGAACCTCTCGTAGTCCGAGACCAGCAGATGTGTGGGGGCTGTGTCTTCCTCTATGGTCGAAAAGCGCCCGATCGGATCTTCAAAGATGTTGTCTGTCAGATCATCATTGACGGTCGACACTTCGCCGATCACAACGTCCGCTCCTTCACCCCAGAACGCGTGCCAAACGCCTGGAAACAGCGTCACGCTTTCACCCGGAGAGAGCTTCAACTTACCGCCCGCGGGCAAGTTGCGCCGTTGCGCGTCGACCGGCACCTCAACGTCCCGGGCGCGGTCAATGCTGCCGTCCGGCGCACTGGCAAAAAGCTCGATCATCAGCGTCCCGCCCGCCCGGTTAACTATGTCCTCTGTCTTGAGGATGTGTCTGTGCATCGGCGACAGTTGGTCCTTGCGCGAAATCATTACTTTTTCGGCATAGAGCATGCCACGTCCAGCGCTCAGGTCGGCGACGCGTCCATTGCGGGTGGTGAAAAGAAACAGCCCCAGTTCATCAAAGCGGCCCTGCCCGTAATCCGTGATGTCCCAGCCCAAGCCGCGTTCTACCAACCCCCTATGGTCCGCTGCCTGCATTTCTTCGGGGCTCCAATATGCAAAAGGCGGCAGGACATAGCCGTGCTGGCGCAGGACTGTGTCGCTGTCTTCAAGGATCCTGTTGATCTGACTGCGTTTCATATCTCTGCCACCTCCAGGTCCGCCGGTAGCCTTTGGCTACGGATGAGATCGGCATTGACCATGTCGTTGCGGTCCGCCCGTTCTTCGGCCTCTGCCTGATTCAGCCCGTGATTGATCCAACGTTTGACCAGGCGGTCTTTCAGGGTCTGGTGGGCTGGGGACAGATTTATTGACAGGCTCCAATGCGATGCCAGATCGCGCCAGCCGAGATGATCAAACAGCAGGTAATTGCCCTCGATTATCACGGTGTGGCAGGTCGCTTTGATCTGTCCTGCCCCAGCAATCGCGATGTCGCGCGTGCGGTCGAATAGGGGAAAGACAACCTCGTCTTCATCCTGCAACCGCCCCAGCAGATGCACGAAACCCGCCAGGTCAAATGTTTCGGGTGCACCCTTGCGGGGCAGCAACCCTTGTTCCTCCAGCAACCTGTTGTCTAGGTGAAATCCATCCATCGGCAGAACCACCGCGCCTTTGCAGCGCTTTGCGAGCGTTTCGGCAAGCGTCGATTTCCCGCTGGCCGGTGGCCCCGCGATAGCAATCAACCGACGGCGCGGGGACAAAGCCGCCGCCCCGATCTTTTCAATAATCTGGTCAAGCGATACCATCCGCGTGGATCAGGCCAGCATGTCGGCGGCGGGTTCTTTGGCGCCCGTCATGAACGCCACCGCATCGGACATCGAATGATCCTTGGGGTCGATGACGCAAAGCCGCTTGCCCAGACGATGAACATGGATGCGGTCCGCGACTTCGAATACGTGGGGCATATTGTGGCTGATCAGGATGATCGGGATGCATCGGCTTTTCACGTCCTGGATCAGTTCAAGCACCCGTCGGCTTTCCTTGACCCCAAGGGCTGCTGTGGGCTCATCGAGTATGATCACCTTTGACCCAAAAGCCGCCGCGCGGGCGACGGCCACGCCTTGCCGCTGACCGCCCGAGAGTGTTTCAACCGCCTGATTGATGTTCTGGATGGTCATCAAGCCCAGATCGCTCAGTTTCCGGCGGGCGATCTCTTCCATCAACTTGCGGTCCAACTGCCGCAGGATGGATCCGCGCCAGCCGGGTTTCAGCAATTCGCGCCCCATAAACATGTTGTCCGCAATCGATAGGGCTGGCGACATGGCGAGCGTCTGATAGACCGTCTCGATCCCCGCATCCCGCGCTTCGATGGGAGAGCGGAACTGCACAGTTCGTCCCTCCAGCTGTACCGTTCCTTCATCGGGGATAACCGCGCCCGAGATCGCCTTGATCAGCGATGACTTGCCCGCACCGTTGTCGCCGATCACAGCGAGTATCTCACCCGGCATCAGGTCGAAATCGCAATGATCGAGCGCGGTGACGCGGCCATAGCGTTTGACGAGGCCGCGCGCCTGAAGGATCGGCTGTGTCATGCGGCCACCTTTCGGATCCATTGATCTACGGCAACGGCCGCGATGATCAGCACGCCGATCAGAAGGAAAGTCCATTGCGCATCTGCCCCCGCAAGGCGCAGGCCAAGGGTGAACACACCCACGATCAGCGCACCGAAAAACGTGCCCATGATCGACCCGCGCCCCCCGAAAAGCGAGATACCACCGATGACGACCGCTGTGATGGATTCGATGTTGAGAAGCTGCCCGGATGTCGGGGACACCGATCCGATCCGACCGATCAGGGCCCACCCTGCAAAGGCGCAGATCAGCCCGGCCAGACCGTATACCGAGATCAGCGTGGCTTTGACATTCACTCCCGAAAGCTCTGCCGCTTCGGGGTCATCGCCCACAGCATAGACATGCCGACCCCATGCCGTCTGTCGCAAAACATAGGCCAGAAGCAGGACCAGCAGCACCATGAAAACCACGCCGTAGGTGAAGACGGCCCCGCCTATGTTGAACTTGGTGCCCAGGAATTGCAGCAAGGGGGCTGCCTCTGCGATTTCCTGGCTTCGGATCGTTTCATTGGCCGAATAAAGGAAGTTTGCCGCAAGCACGATCTGCCACATGCCCAGCGTCACGATGAAGGGGGGCAGCTTCATGACCGCGACGAGCCACCCGTTCAGGCAGCCGATTGCCGTGCCCAACATCAAGCCACAGATCACCGCCACCTCGACCGGTAGGCCGTAACGGAAGGTGAACTGCCCCATCACGACCGACGAGACCACAGCGATGGCCCCAACCGACAGATCGATGCCAGCGGTCAGGATTACAAGCGATTGCGCGGCAGCCACGATGCCCACGATCTGCACTTGCTGCAGGATCAGCGTCAGCGCGA
Source organism: uncultured Shimia sp. (assembly GCA_937897325.1). Taxonomy (GTDB): domain Bacteria; phylum Pseudomonadota; class Alphaproteobacteria; order Rhodobacterales; family Rhodobacteraceae; genus CALCOY01. The sequence continues at coordinate 119,572 of CALCOY010000016.1, read as the reverse complement.
AAGGCGAGAAAAATCGGCTGCCCAGCACGGCGCCGAAGATCACAATGGCTGCGATCAAAACGATAAGGGGCACAAGGGCGGGATTGACGTGCAGCGCATGATGAAAGCGCCCGACCAACCCCTTTTGGTGATCCTCAAAGGCCGCAACCTCGGTCACCGCATCAGAGGCGGCGGCTTCGTACTTGTCGGGGGCACTCATCGCTTTCGCTCCTGTCGGGGGCGGGCGTTATCCGGCCGCCCCGTCGGGTTTCAGAAGGTCGGGATCAGCCCCAGCACAGACCTGCGCCGTCGGTGGTGTCGATAGATTCAACACCATCGACAGGCTGATCTGTGACAAGCGCAACGCCCGTGTCGAAGAAGTCCTTGCCCGGCGTGTTCTCAGGCTTTGTGCCGTCATTCGCCCAAGCGACAATCGCCTCAATCCCCTTGGCGGCCATGAGCAGCGGATATTGCTGCGACGTCGCACCGATCACGCCTGCCTTCACGTTTTCAACGCCCGGGCAGCCGCCATCGACGGACACGATCAGTACATCGCTTTCGCGCCCGATGGATTTCAACGCTTCATAGGCGCCTGCAGCCGCAGGTTCGTTGATGGTGTAGACGACGTTGATCATAGGGTCCTTGGCCAGCAGGTTCTCCATCGCGCGGCGCCCGCCTTCTTCGTTTCCGGCTGTGACATCATTGCCGACGATCCGCGGATCATCCTCGTCCCCCCACTTGTTCGGATCACCCAGATCGATACCGAACCCCTGCAGAAAACCCTGATCTCGCAGTACACCCACCGATGGCTGTGACACTGCGAGATCCAGCATTGCGATCTTGGCGTTTGCAGCTTCATCACCCAAGGCGGCGGCGGCCCATTTGCCGATCAGTTCTCCGGCCAGGAAATTGTCCGTGGCAAAGGTCATATCGGCCGCGTCAATGGGTTCAAGTGGTGTATCAAGCGCTATGACAACCAGCCCCGCATCGCGGGCCTGCTGTACGGCAGGGACAATCGACGATGTATCGGATGCCGTGATCAGAATGCCTTTCGCACCATTGGCGATGCAGGTCTCAATCGCGGCGACTTGCGTTTCGTGGTCGCCATCGACCTTGCCCGCGAAAGTCGACAGGTTCACGCCCAGTTCCTCGGCCTTGGCCAGCGCGCCTTCGCGCATTTTCACGAAGAACGGGTTGGTGTCGGTCTTGGTGATCAGGCAGGCCCCGACCTCATGACCATCGGCCATGGCGGCACCAGTCGAACAGGTCAGCGCGAAAATCGCGCCAGCAATAGTTTTGTTCATGTTTTCCTCCCAAAGCGCGCGCAGCAAGCGCATCGTATCCTTTTGGTACGCCAATTAATCGGCTCTTGTCGCCATGAGTCAATAATAAATCACTTTAGTTTATTAATTCGGTTGGCTACGATTTATGTTGGGGGAGCAGCGCATGGAAGACATACCGGACAAACAGGGGTCTCCGTACCGCGGCCCACGCGGGGCAAGTCCCGTTCGGCTGCGCAAACACAATGAACGTATGATTCTGACCATGTTGCGCGACCACGGGCCGCTGTCAGGGTCCGAGATTGCCAAGGCGTTGCAGCTGTCAGCGCAGGCCGTTTCAGTCATCATCCGGGCGCTGGACGAACAAAATCTTCTTCTGAAATTGCCACCAAGAAAGGGCAAGGTTGGCAAACCGCAGCGACCTGTCGCGCTCAATCCCAAAGGCGCGTACTCCTTCGGTTTGCGCATAGGCCGCCGCAGCGCGGATCTGGCCCTGGTCGATCTGTCGGGCACGGTCGTTGCGCGCAACACCATCCGGCATTCATACCCCACACCTGACCGGATCCGTGCGTTTTGCGGCGACGGACTGGCAACACTTCAATCAAAGCTTCCGCCCGAAGAACGCGGCCGGATCCTTGGTCTCGGTATCGCCGCCCCACATGAGCTTTGGAACTGGCTGGATGCCCTTGGCGCCCCCGCTTCAGAGGCTGCGAAATGGACGGGGTATGACTTTGCGGGTGCCTTCGTCGACATCACCGATCTGCCGGTTACCGTCGCCAATGACGTCAACCTCGCCTGCACCGGAGAGCTTTTGTTCGGCGCCGATCCATCGCTACAGGACTTCATCTATTTCTACGTGGGTTCCTTCGTCGGGGGGGCCATTGTTCTGAATGGCCGCGTCTTTCATGGCGCGGGGGGCAATGCCGGGGCTTTCGGGTCGATTCCGAGCGGGTCCATGTCGGACCCGAACGCCCAACTGATCCGCACCGCATCACTTTATGCGCTGGAACACCAGATCCCGGGTCAGGGCAACATTCGGGCTGATCCTGACCTTTGGGAGGAAGCGCGCCCCCAAGTCCTGTGCTGGATGGAGGAGGCAACAGCCTCAACGGCCCGTGCAGCCCTGTCGGTTGTTGCCGCGCTGGATGTCACCACCATCATGATCGACGGTGTTTTTCCGCCCGACATCAAAGCCGAATTTACCGCGATGCTGGCCCGCACCTGCGGACAGCTTGATCTACAGGGCATTCGACCACCCGATGTGCGGGTCGGAACACTGGGTGATCGCGCGGGAATGCTGGGCGCTGCCTACCAACCCCTTCTGGAACAGGTTTTCGTCGAAGGCAGCGCACTCGCCTGAAGGTCGGGGCACTTGTTGTGCACTCAAAACTGCTTCATGGTCACGGCGACACTTGGCATTTGGGAGGATGACAATGTTAACCAAGCTTCTATTCGGCACAGCACTTGGCCTTACGATGGCGACCGCGGGCATCGCACAGGAAAAAATGCGTATTTCATTGCAATTGCCTCTGACAAGCCATCTTGGCGAGAATCTGCAGCTTTTCGAGAAGGAGGTCGAAGAGCGGACAGGCGGTGCGATCGATGTCGAAATCTACGACAGCGCCACGCTTTACAAGGACAAGGAAGTGCCTGCCGCAGTCGGCTCCGGTGCGATTGAATCGGGGGTCGCCTCGCTCACCCGCTATGTGGGGGACGCGCCTGCCGTTGACGTGTTCTACATGCCGTTTCTCTTCAACACCGAAGACAAGGTTCGCGCCGCCGTTGCCGAAGGCTCGCCCGTGCGCGAAACGCTTGAGGCCGAGATCGCAAAGACTGGGGGGCAGGTGCTGTATTGGCAGGCCTATGGCGGGGCGATCATGCTGTCTCAGGGTGGCCCGATCCGGACGCCTGCGGATCTGGAGGGCAAGAAGGTCCGCGTCTTCGGCAAGACATTGGGAGATTTCGTTTCTGCGGCCGGTGGGGCGCCGACGCTGATCTCGGGCTCCGAGCAGTACCTCGCCTATCAGCGCGGCACGGTCGATGTCGGCATGACGGGTGTCTCGGGTGTCAAATCGCGCAAACTGTGGGAGGTGATGGATACGATCACCAAGACCAACCATGCCAACATCGAGTTTGTCGTCGTTGTGAACAGCGATTGGTGGAACGGCCTGTCTGATGATTTGCGTGGCCACATCGAGGCGGCCGCAGGTGTGGCGCAAGAAGACGTGCGCAATCGTATGTCCGACATCGAGGCCGCGGCCTACAAATCCGCCGAGGACAACGGCATGACAATCGTCGAACTGTCCGACGAAGATGTCGCGGCCTGGCGCGCCGTCGCCCAGCCTGTCTTTGATACGTACCTGTCTGCGACCGGCGATGCAGGTGCCGCGATCCTCGACGCCGTACCGTCAGAATGACGCCAAGACCGGCGGCCCGTTGCACGTTGGGCCGCCAGATCTGATGCTGGCTGGAATTACCCAAATCTCACGCTGGGCCGGTTTTTTGGCAGCCATCCTGCTGGCGCTGACCGGTGGAATGCTGACCTACGAAGTGATCGCGCGATACTTCTTTGTGCGCCCGACCATCTGGGCGGCAGAGCTAAGCCAGTTGTGTCTGATCTGGGGTTGCCTGCTGGCCATGGCCTACGTGATGAGCACCCGGCGCCACATAACCGTCAACGCCGTGACAAGTCTTTTGCCCCAGATTGCCCAAAAATTCTGTGCGGGGATTTCGCTGATCTTCGTCATCGTCTTTTCGCTTATCGTGGCGATATGGGGCTGGGACATCTTTTTCGACAGCTTTGAACGCGGTCGCACGACAGGCTCGCTCCTTAATCTGCCCACTTGGGTGGCCGAGCTTTCTGTGCCCGTCGGCTTCGCATTGCTGGCCCTTCAATCCCTGGTCGAGTTGATCGGCCTCAGACGCGCTGCGCCGTATTCTCTGGGCAGCACCCACGAATGACAATCGTATTGATCCTTGCAGTGCTGTTCGGCCTTTTGCTGATCGGGGTGCCCGTGGCTTTTGCCTTGGGCGGAATTGGCCTGGGGATGCTGATCTTTGGCGGGTTCTCACCGCTCATGGCCCCGCAGGCGATCCTGTCCACGCTTGACGGGTTTATTCTGCTGGCCGTGCCCCTGTTCCTGCTCATGTCCAATGTCCTCTTAAAAGGGGGCGTTGGCAGGGATCTCTTTGCCGCTGTGCAAGCATGGGTTGGCCATTGGCCGGGCGGTTTGGCCGTCGCGACTATCCTAAGTTGCGGGCTGTTCGCGGCCATCTCCGGATCTTCTGTCGCCACAGCCGCCACCATCGGCACTGTCGCTATCCCCGAGATGATCAGCCGAGGCTACGACAAACGATTTGTCTACGGTCTGCTCGCCGCTGGTGGAACGCTGGGCATCCTGATCCCGCCCTCGATCCCGATGATCGTCTATGGCTTTGTCACCGAGCAATCGGTCATCGCGCTGTTTCTCGCCGGGATCGGACCTGGCATCGTGCTGATCGTTCTCTTCGTGGCCTTCGCCATGCTGCACGCCCGGTTCTCTAAGGCATATGAGCCGATGCCCAAGGCCGGCTGGTCGGAGCGGGCCGCCGCCTCAAAACGCGCCTTGCCTTCGCTCGCCCTGGCCCTTCTGGTGATCCTCGGACTTTATTCAGGGGCCTTCACACCGACCGAGGCTGCCGCCATCGGTTTTGCCGCCGCGATCCTGATCACGACGCTTTGGCTGCGCTCGCTGACATGGGCCGCGTTCTGGGAAGCGATCAAGGAATCCGCGGTCACCACCGTCGCGATCCTTTTGATTGTTGCGGGTGCGAAAGTCTTCGGCAAAGCCATCGCACTCTACCGCATCCCGCAGGACATATCCGCTTTCATCGCGCAGGCCATCGATGGCCCCTTGATGTTTATCATTGTTGTTTCGCTTGTTCTGCTGCTGATGGGGCTCGTTTTTGAGGCGCTGTCGATGATCCTGATCATGACCCCGGTCCTGCTGCCAGCCGCGATGGGCCTCGGCTTCGATCCGATCTGGTTCGGTATCTACATGGTCATCATGGTCGAGGTCGCCCTGATCACACCACCTGTCGGCCTGAACCTCTATGTCATTCAATCGGTCGCCCGAACGACGCTCGCCAATGTGGCCTGTGGCGTCTGGCCCTTTCTCTTGCTCATGCTGGCCACGGTGGGGTTGCTTTATGGCATGCCTGACCTGGCCCTCTACATTCCGTTCAAATGGTAAGCGGGCAGCGTCAGCACATGTAAGCAGTGATAGAGCGATGGATCATGTGGCGGGCTTTGTCGCGACACCCATGTAAAGAACCGCCGTCAGAGGCAATTGACCAAAGGTCAGATCTCCCCGCCGGTTGATGCCTCGCGGCCCAAGGCCTGTGACCGGTCCCGGTTCTAGCCCTGCTTTGACCACGCCCGCCCGCAACTCTGACGGTTTTATGAACATTGCCGGATCGTGCGTGCCTTTGGGCAGCAGGCGCAGGACGTCTTCGGCCATCGTAATCGTGGCCAGACGCGCAAGCGGGTTGCGGTTGATCGTGTCGAACAGAAACACACCGCCTGGCCGGAGGACCCGCGTGATCTCTTCCAACACAAGCTCAAGATCCTGAACGTGTTCCAGAACGTCAACGCAGACGACCACATCGAATGACCCATTGCCGTAGGGCAGGTCCTCGCCCACACCAACGTCATAACGGATCGCTTTGCCCTCTGCCTCGGCATGACGGCGCGCGGCGGCAATTGCATCGCTGGCCGGGTCTATGCCAGTGACCTGCGCGCCCTTGCTGTCGATGGCCTCGGCCATGAAGCCGCCCGCGCAGCCAAGATCCAGCATGTCCTTGCCTGCCCAATCTACATGCCGGTCAAACCAGGACAACCGTCCCGGCACCAGGTTCTTGAGCGTCCGGACCCAGCGGATCTCATCCGACCACCATTGGTCGGCCACGTCGTCATAGATGCCAAGGTTGTTGCGTTCGGTGGCTGTCATGACGCGTTTCCGTCTTTACGCCTTGGGACCATGTAGGGCACCTCGCTCCTGTACGTTTCAAAGCGCTTTCCGTACATTTGGGCAAAGCGTTGTTCTTTCAGTCGGGGGGCGAGAACGCAATAGGCCGTGTAGGACAGTGCCAGCACCAACTGATCGGGCGTCCAGACAGGCACGGTCCACAACGTCAGCGCAAAGGCCAGGTAGATCGGCTGCCGGACAAACCTGAAAAGACCAAATGTTGGCATGTCCGGAAAGACGGGCCTGATGTTCTGCACCAGCGACATCCATCCCAACGCCCCTGACTGCACCTCGGCCCCAGCGTCATAGCTGGCCTTGATCAGCAACAGCCAGGGCAGCGTGTAGAGACCGCACATAAAGACGAAGGTCACCCCCTCGGCCCGCCACCACACAATCCCGCTGGGTGTCCAGAGCGCAAACAGCATCAAAAGCTGGATCGACGCTATAATGGCATAGGTCGTCGTCGCAAGCGTCTTGCCATGTGGTGCAGGTGCGAGCCTTTCCAGCACCCTGCGCCCACGCTTTGACAACAGCAGTGAATGGGTCAGGGGGAACTGCAGGATCAGCGCGGCATTCGCGATCAAAAACCAAGGACCTGGGACAGCGCCAAGGCTTTTGCTCATCCCGAAGAACATAGCCACGATCATCGCCAGAACGGCCGCAGTAAAAATCAGATGACAGGTTATTCCATAGACGACCGCAACGGCAATGCGGTGGGCGCCTCTGGGCGCATCGACCATACCCCGGACCAAGTCCCACAATCGCCAAAACGGTGATTTCATGTTTTCGTTCATGGGCAGAAATCTAGGCGCACGCTTCGGTCTGCCCAGACAGGCGCTTTGTCGCGGTTTTGCGCTACCAGAACCGTCCTATCTGATTGAGAGACAAAGAGAAGCTGTTTTGAGGATCGCAAATGACCCAACCAATTCTGATCATGGGGGCGACCTCCGGTATCGGCAAGCTGGCGGTGGAAGAGGCCGCCAGCCGCAACCTGCCCGTTCGCGCCTTTGCTCGCGGTGCAGCCAAGATTGAAGGGATGGACGGGTTGGAGCCGTTCGTAGGGGACGCGCTAAAGCCCGAAGATGTGGCGGGCGCACTTAAGGACGTCCGCGCCGTGATTTACGCGCTTGGGATCAAGGAACGCCTGGCCATGCTGTGGGAGGAAGAAACGCTGTTTTCCAACTCCACCAAGATCCTGCTGGACGAAATGCCCAACGCGGGGGTCGACCGGTTGGTTGTCGTGACAGGTTTTGGCGCGGGGCGAAGCCGTTCTGCAATGAGCAGCCTTGAGAAAATTGGCCATAAGGCAATTCTTGGAAAGCCCTATGCCGACAAGGATCGGCAGGAAAAAATGATCATCGACAGCGATCTGCGCTGGACGATCGCCCGGCCTGTCATCCTCACCAATGGTCCGCGCGTCGAAAGCTACAAGGTACTGCGCAACCCAGAGGCGTGGCGTAACGGGCTGATCTCGCGCGCCAGTGTGGCCAAATACCTTATAGACGCGGTCGAGGAAGACCTCGATGTCCAAGGTGATGTCGTGCTTACCCGTTAGGACCTAACATCGCGCCATCCACTTCCGCGGATCAACGGACTGGCCGGTTTCAGCGGACACCTGCGCCGCAATCCCCATTGCCACGGCGTTCCACCCATCCAAGAGGCCAACTTCAGGCGTTTTTGTTTCGCCTCGGACTAGTGCTGCAAACCGCTGGTGCTGATAGAAGGTCGATCCATTGTGATCCCCTGCTTCCAGCAGGGCAGGATCAACCGGGATTTCGGTGGTCCTTGGCCCACGCGGGGCGCGCGGGCTGGTCACCAGCCTTGCCACAGGTTGGGATCCCAAAGCGTCCGGCCAAAAGCGCCCAGGACCTGGAACGAAAGCCTCGATCTTGCCAGCTGGCCCCACGGCTGAGATTTCTTCCTGATAGGCGCTGCCTTCGGCAAACATGCAAAGTTCCAGCATGGCCCGCGCGCCCGTGTCGAAATCAACGATGACATAACCGTTGTCGAGGATGTCAGGCGTGCCGTCGGCATAGCTTTCATCCAGATGGTTCACTGCTTGCGCGGCCGAGGCCATGACCCGCACCGGTTCGGCCCGCAGGGCATGGCGCATCAGGTCGAAGAAATGGCAGCATTTTTCCACGAATGTCCCGCCCGTGTAGCGATTGAAGCGGTTCCAATCGCCGACTTTCTCAAGGAATGGAAAGCGGTGTTCGCGCAGGGACAGCATTTTGATCCCGCCCGTTGCCTCCTGCGCTTGCCCGAGGAATTGCGCGATGACCGGCATGTAGCGATACTCCATCGCCACCCAGATCGGGGCCGGATAGTTGTCCCTAAGGGCTTCCAATCGAGGCACATCCGCCGGATCGGTAAACAGAGGTTTTTCGACAAGAAGGGGCAAGGCACGCTGTGCCGCGATCTGCTCCAATTGCGCTATGTGGCAGAAATTCGGGCTCGCAATCAGCACGGCATCCATCGACTCGTGCGAAACAAGCGCCTCGATCCGATCATACGTCATGGCCTCAGGTGCCAAGGCCTTCGATCGGCAGGTCATTTCTGAATCAGGATCAAAGATGGCGGCAATCTCTGCCCCGGGCAGCAGCGCGATGTTGCGGATATGCTCCTGCCCCATCATGCCGCAGCCGATGATGCCGTAGCGAACCGGTTTGACCATTCAATATGTGTCCTATTTCATGCGCTGTACGTAAACGGCCCGATCCGCGTCGAACCACGTGCGCGAAAACTCGATCGGCGCCTCGGCTTCGCTCCAGGTCAGCCTTTCGATATAGCCCGACGTCGCTCCGGGTGGCAGGCTGAAGACCTCTGGCACCCAGGATGGGACAGACGCGATGCCGACCCGATCCTGCGCGCGGCTGATCAGGAGGCCCAGTTGTTCGCGATATGTGACGTAGAGTGATTCCGATATCGCCGTCTCGTCGATCTTGCCCGCATTGCCATCCAGCCAGATTTCCTCGGCCGCGATCACAACGTCATTGAGATACCGTATCCGCCGGAACCTTGTCGCTGCCTCGGACGTGCCGAAGGCTGGTAGATCTGCAGGTTTCATCATGAACACTGTGTTCAGCACATCCGCGCTGGGCAATCCGCCACCGTCCAGCAGTTCCAGCCGGAACATCGCGTAGACCGACCCGGTATCACCCCCTGCTCGCACATAGTTGCCCGATCCGTGGATGCGTTCTAGCAGGCCTTTCTCTGCTAGCGCCTGCAGGGATTTGCGCAGCGTGCCCACTGAAACCCCCAGATCGCTGGCCATTTCCCGTTCAGGCGGCAGACGCTGCCCGTCAATCAGCCGACCGGCAACGATGTTGCGCGTGATCAGCTCTGCGATCTGAACATAGATTGGCAGAGCATGCGGGCTTTGAGGCTTTGGCGTCAGCAGCATCGTGATGGGCCATCAGCAGAATTGATACACCATTGATCTATATAAAAGACAGTGTTACGCAATCCACAAACTCCTCTTTGTTTTGTGAAACCGCATGACGCTTGTCCCCATCACATCGCCTGATCTCAATGCACTTGAAGTGTCGTGGTTTTCGGCATTGTGTTCAGACGATTATCAATTCCTCGGCGTGCCCGACGGATCGCTGCGATCATCCTGGGCCCATTGTTCTGAAATCGTGAAAGAGGCAGAGCGTCAAGGATTTCGCAACGTTCTTTGTCCGTCCTCTTACCAAGTCGGCCAAGATACGCTGTCCTTCGTCGCTGGTTGCGCGCCCATCACCAGCACGATCAACCTGCTGGCTGCTGTTCGCTGCGGTGAGATGCAGCCGATCATGCTGGCCCGGACACTCGCCACGCTGGATCACATGCTCGAAGGGCGGCTGACGGTGAACATCATCTCGTCCGATTTTCCGGGTGAGGTCGCTGACAGCACCTACCGCTATAGGCGCAGCCGTGAGGTGGTCGAGATCCTCAAACAGGCCTGGACCCGGGACGAGATCACCTACCAGGGTGAGGTCTATCAGTTCGAAGGTGTGACGACAGACCCGGCACGCCCTTACCAAACCGGCGGGCCGCTTCTTTACTTTGGGGGGTACTCGCCCGCCGCGCTCGAACTCTGTGGTCAACATTGCGATGTCTACTTGATGTGGCCCGAAACCAAGGATGCATTGGCGGGCCGGATGAAGGACGTGAACGCAGTGGCCGAACGCTATGGCCGAACGCTGGACTACGGTTTGCGCGTCCATATGATCGTCCGCGACACTGAGTCTGAAGCGCGCGAATATGCTGATCACATCGTTTCGAAGCTCGACGACGAGTACGGTCAGCTGATCCGCGAGCGAGCCCTCGATTCCGGATCTTTGGGTGTCAGCCATCAGGCGAAGGCGCGTGAATTGGCGGACAAGTACGGTTATGTCGAACCTAGTCTCTGGACCGGCGTGGGCCGCGCGCGATCGGGCTGCGGCGCGGCATTGGTTGGGTCGACCGATCAGGTGCTCAGCAAAATCGAGGAATATCAGAAGATGGGCATCCGCGCCTTCATCTTCTCGGGCTATCCGCATCTTGACGAGGCGCGGCATTTCGGCGCCCGCGTTCTGCCCGCACTTACAACCTGCTCTTTGCCCGAAGCCTATGGCCGGGTTCCAAAAAGCACCCCAGCGACACCCCTCGGGGTAGGAGAGCGCATCTGATGCAGCGTATCAAACTTGGATCCTCGCTTGAATTGTCGCAGATCGTCTACGGCATGTGGCGTCTGGGCGATGACAGCGATACATCGGTTGAACACATCACAGCCAAGATTAAATCCTGTCTTGAACAGGGCATAACGACCTTCGACCAGGCCGACATATATGGTGGCTACACGGCCGAGGCGCTTTTGGGCCAAGCGCTTGCCGCCGATCCAAAGCTGCGGTCGAAAATGGAGATCGTCACGAAATGTGACATCGTCGCACCCATGGGCCGCTATTCTGATGCGTCGGTGAAATACTACGACACCACCCGCGCGCATATCGAACAATCGGTACAGACGTCCCTGAGCGAGATGCGCCTAGACCATATCGATCTTTTGCTGATCCACCGGCCCGACCCCTTGATGGATCATCACGAGACGGGTGCGGCGCTGGATGACCTTGTCACAAGTGGCAAGGTGCGCGCCGTTGGGGTTTCAAACTTCCGCCCGTGGGACGTCGAATTGCTCCAATCGGCCATGCGGACGCCCCTGGTGACCAACCAGATCGAGATCAGCCTCGGCGAAATCGGTCCATTCACCAACGGCGATATCGCCTTTCATCAACGCCAGCGCCAGCCGCTTATGGCTTGGTCGCCCTTGGGCGGGGGTGTTTTGATGGGGGGCAGTGATAAGCTGCATGACGTTATGGATGAGATCGCAGGGGCGCATGGCGTCGACCGCGCCGCCGTCGCCGTCGCTTTTCTTCTCGCCCATCCGGCACAAATCATTCCTGTGATGGGCACGAACAACCTCAGCCGTATTGAACGGATCAGCGATGCGTTAAAGGTCACGCTGGACCGTCCCACATGGTTTCGTCTTTATGAGGCCGCTCTAGGCCATGAGGTGCCGTGATGACGATGCAAAGCCCTAACCTGCCTGTCAGCTTCGCCCCCGATCCGGCCAATGAACGCCTGCTACGCAACGCCTTCGGGCGCTTCGCCACCGGTGTCACAATCGTGACGGCGCCCAGCTCCGACGGTCCAGTGGGCATTGTTGCGAACAGCTTTTCCTCCGTTTCGCTTGATCCGGCCCTCGTACTTTGGTCCGTCGCCAAGACATCCCGCAGGTTCCCCTATTTCGAGGTCGCCGATCACTATGCCATCCACGTCCTTGGCGTGGAACAAAGCGCTTTGTGCGACGGCGTGGCCAAGGACGCCTATGCTCTGCGCGATCGGCAGCTTCGCGCGAATGCCGATGGCACACCCCTGATTGAAGATTGCCTTGCCCGCTTCGAATGCCGCAGGATGGCGGTGCACGATGCGGGCGATCACGCGATCATTCTGGGCCAGGTACAGCAAACCGAGATGCGCGATGGCGATCCGCTGACATTCTACGCTGGCAGGTTCGGTCAGGTGGCGGAGATTTAAGACCGCCCAAGGGCGCAGGAGACGCCCGGGGTGGACAAAGGGAGGGCCCAGAATGGGCGCAATTCTCACGGTGCTCAGACCGATTGGCGGCATTAACGCCGCTTTGCTGCGTATCGGGCGCGGTATCGGTGTTGTTGCTCTTGCACTCATGGTGCTGGCCATCCTGATCCAGGTCGTTGCCCGCTATCTGTTCAACAACGCGCTGCCATGGCCGGATGAGGCCGCGCGCTTTGCCATGCTCTGGATGACCGGGCTCATGGCGCCTACGGCTTTCAGGCGCGGCGGCTTTGTGGCACTTGATGTCATCTCGTTCCTTTTGCCCCGAATCATCTCGGCAGCATTGTCTCTTTTCCTTTTACTTGTGTCCCTCGCGGTTCTGGTCGTCGCGATCCAGATCGGTTGGGGCGAGGTCACGGGGTTTGGCGGCAAATTCGCGACCGCCTCTCTTTATCTGCCGACCTCGCCAGCGTTTGACACGTGGTTCCGCGTGCCCCGCAGTTGGATGATGGCTTCGCTTCTGGTGGGCGTTGCCCTTCTGATCCTCGTGAACATCGAACTCATCTTGCGCGCCATCGCGTCCCTTGGCGGGCGCGAGGATGACTTGCCCGATCTGACGCTTCCAGAAGACCTGCGCGGGGCCGAATAGATGCTGATCTGGTTCCTGCCCGTCTTCCTGATCTTTCTGCTTATCGGCTTGCCGGTCTTCTTCAGCCTGCTTGCAGCACCTGGCATACTGCTTTGGCTTAGCGGTCAAGAACGCGACATCACGCTGCTTTATCGAAATGTCTACAATGGGATGGACAGCTTTCCCCTCATGGCCATTCCCTTCTTCATGTTGGCCGGGGAGTTGATGAACAAGGGTGGCATCACCATCCGCATTGTCGAATTCAGCCAAGCGCTGATGGGACATCTGCGTGGCGGACTGGCGCAGGTGAACATCCTAAGCTCGATCCTCTTTGCTGGCCTTTCAGGATCGGCCGTCGCCGACACCTCCGCACTGGGGTCCATGCTGATCCCGGCAATGGAGAAAGAGGGCTATTCCCGGCGTTTCGCCGCCGCCATCACTGCTGCCAGTTCGGTGATCGGACCGATCATCCCGCCTTCTGGCATCATGATCATCTATGCCTATGTCATGGGTGAAAGCGTTGCTGCGCTGTTTCTGGCGGGCATTGTGCCGGGCATTCTGGTGGGCGTCGGCCTCATGGTCATGGTGCGCGTCACGGCAGATCGCTATGATCTGCCCGCTGCACGGCGCATCACCTTCACAGATGTTCAGCTCAAACCCATCGAAAGCTGGGTGTCCTTTTTGCTGGTTCGGTTGAACCTTGGCCTCCTGATCTGGGCGTTGGTCCCCTTTTCGCCGGGCTCGACATTGCTGGCATGGGCGACCTTCGGCCTGACCGTAGCCATCGCGCATGCCCTTCTTCTCGCTTTGCGCAAACAGATAAGCCCCGAATTCCGCACCATCTGCAAACGCGCCGTGGTCCCGCTGCAAACCCCGATCCTGATCCTTGGGGGCATCCTGGGCGGCGTCTTCACGCCGACCGAGGCAGCCGCTGTGGCTGTGGCTTATGCCATTTTTGTGGCCTTCTTCGTTCTGCGCACGATCAGCATGACCGACTTGCCAGAGATCCTTAGCCGCGCGGGCATCGTCAGCGCGGTCGTTCTGCTTCTGGTGGGTGCTGCGATGGCGTTCAAGACGGTGGTCTCGCTCAGCTATGCACCGCAGATCCTGGCAGATTTTATACTGACGCTGTCGGAAAACCCGCTGATCCTGCTGTTCCTGATCAACCTGCTTTTGTTCATCGTCGGCATGTTTCTAGATGCAGGGCCCGCTATCATCATTCTGGGTCCTATTCTTGGCCCGATTTTCACCGATCTGGGCGTTGATCCGATTCATTTCGCGATCATCATGTCAGTCAATCTGACCGTAGGCTTGGCAACGCCGCCTATGGGTCTGGTGCTGTTTGTCGCGGCCTCGGTCAGCCGTGAAAAGGTCGAAACGATCTCGCGCGCGATCTTACCGTTTCTGGCTGTCGAAGTCCTGGTGATTTTCCTGATCACCTACGTACCGGCCATCTCCATGACCATTCCCCGTCTCACGGGGTTCGCCAACTGATCCACGTCTTTTTGGGAGGACAAAATGCTGAAAAAAACCCTTCAATCCCTCGCTCTTGTGGGGATAATGTTCGGAGGTGCCACGATGGCGGCCGCACAGGATTTAACCATCCGCGCCACGGCCAATTCCAACAACGAAGATGAGGATTATGACGGTCTGACCGTCTTCAAGAATTACGTCGAAAGTGCTTCGAACGGGTCCATCGCGGTTGAGATCTTTATGGGCACGCAGCTTTGTTCCAACGGGGCGGAATGCCTGCAAGGCGTGGCTGACGGATCGATCGACGTCTATATCTCCACATCGGGCGGCGCATCTGGGATCTTCCCATACGTGCAAGTCCTCGATCTGCCGTATCTCATGGCAGATGACCGGATCGCCGAACACGTCCTTTCGGGTGATTTCACCCGAACGATGCGCGACATGGCGCTAGAGGATTCGGGCGGGGCGATCCGGCTGATGACGATTGGCAATACCGGCGGCTGGCGCAACTTTGCAAACACGCAGCGCCGTGTTGCCGCACCCTCCGATCTGGAAGGGCTGAAGATCCGCACGGTTGTCGCGGATCTGCCTCAGGAACTGACCCGAGCCCTTGGTGCAGCACCCACGCCGATCCCTTGGGCGGAACTTTTCACCTCCCTGCAAACCGGTGTGGTCGAAGGTTCTAAGAACGGGATTACGGACATCATGGGCATGAAGTTTCCCGATGCCGGTTTGCAATACATCACGCTCGACGGGCACGCCTATATGGGCGCGCTTTGGTGGATGAACAACGAAGCATTCCTGGGCATGCCCGAGGATATGCGGCGTGTGGTTGTCGACGGTTTTTACGCGCTTCAACAGGCCACATTCGCCTCGCCCAAGCGCAAGTCGATCCAAGCCTATGAAGACTTTGTTGCCGGCGGTGGAGACCTATACGTTCCGACACCCGACGAGAAAGCCGCCTTTGCGGAGGCGGCAGCCCCCGTCTACGACTGGTTCAAAGACAATGTGGCGCGCGGTCCCGAGATCTTTGATGCGCTGACCACAGCCGTTGCCGCAGCGGAAGAAGAAATCAACGCGGCACGCCAGGCCGATCTGAACTAGGTCGACAAGAACGGGCAGGCGCATCCGATTCTGCGCCTGCCTGCAAAATTGCCTACACGCCTTGCGTGTGATTTGTTTCCCGAACGATAGGAAGTTTCGCCTTTATCGGGTAAAAGCATCCCGTATCCGTTAACGATGCCATTTTTCGTCAACCTTTAGACATATTCTTGCGACAATGCCCACCTAGTCCGAGAGTCGACCCACTTCAGAGTGAATGAGAACGATGACATCGAGAAAATATCGAAGATTGACGTCTGTCGCGTCCGTGTTGGCGATCCTGGCCCTGCCGGCCCTGTCGCAAACCGTGACGATCCAGACGGTGGATGGAAACATCTCCATTCAAGGCCGGATCATGGGCTTTGATGGCGAAAATTACGATCTGGATTCGGCAATCGGCCGCACCACGATCCCGGCAGCGGCCGTTGTGTGCATCGGCGAAGCCTGCCCGGTGATCGAGGATGAAAGCGGTCTGACAGGCGCGCTCGCAGTTCTCGATCGGCCATCCATGGCCATCTTCAACGAGTTGATCGACAGCTACGTCGCTAACCGTGACCTGTCGATGGAGCGTGAAGGCGGTGATGCGCTTTCGACGACGGCGCTGAACTTTACCGACGATGAGAACGAAGAGGCGGGTCGCCTGGAAATCACTGCATCGTCGCAGGAAGAAAGCTTCCGCGCTCTCGTTTCGGGTGAGCAGAAATTCGTCCTGTCGACAGCGCCCATCGAAGATGCCTTGGCAGAGCAACTTGCCTCCGAAGGTTTCCCCGATCTGCGTGATCCCGGTCGCGAGGTCATCGTCGCACTCGATGCAGTCGTACCGGTCGTGCACCCCACCAACAACACCCGCGACATCTCTTTGCCGGTGATGGCCCGTATCGCCGCTGGTCGGATCCAGAACTGGAGCGATCTGGGCGGGCCCGATCTGCCGATCCGCATTGTCCTGCCCGAGGATGAGTCGTCGATCTCAAAGGTGTTTGACGAACGTGTAATGCGCCCCAACCGTTTGCGTCTCAACCGCCGCCTAGAACGCGTCGCCAATGAGGCCGAGGCAGCCGCCATCGTCAAATCCGATCCGGCTGCGATCTCCTTGGTCAGCAACGCGCTGGCCGAAGAAACAAAGCGCCTTCCAATCCGTCAGGTCTGTGGCCCGCTCTCGCTGGCTTCCGACTTCTCGGTGAAGGCCGAAGAATATCCGCTGGCCCGCCGTGTGCTGGTCTACACCTCGGGCGAGGCGCTGTCAGAAGGTCTTAAGGATCTTCTGTCATACGCAGGCTCAGCCGACGCCCAGGCCGAATATCTCGAAGCCGGGTTTGTCGGTCAGACGGTGGAGACTGTACCGATGTCCTTGCATGGCTCGCGCCTCGCATCCGCGATCCTCGCGGCAGAAACACCCGAGGAGTTTTCGGTCACCCGCCAGCTCACGCAAGAGCTGACGCAGGCCGACCGGATCTCGACCACATTCCGGTTCGAGGCCGGCTCGACCGAGCTTGACAACAAGTCTCGCCGTGACGCGGTCCGGATCGCCAGCTACCTAATGCAGCCAGAAAACGCCGATCGCGAGATCCTGCTTTTCGGCTTCACGGACAGCGTTGGTCGTGACGACCTTAACCGCCTGCTCTCGTTGCAACAGGCCGAACGGATCAGCCAGGCCATCATCGATGCCTCGACCGGTCAGATCTCGCGGGATCGCATCTCTGTCACCTCCTATGGCTCGATCGCCCCGGTTGGTTGCAACGACACTGTCGAAGGCCGAAACAGTAACCGCCGTGTGGAAGTTTGGATCCGCTAACGCGCCTCCAACGACCAGATGACCACAATGGATTGAAGACATGAAACGCAGAAACTTCATAAAGACCGGTCTTGGCGGCGGGGCACTGTTTCAGCTCGCAACCCCAGCACTGGCGCAAGGCGGCACATCCTTGCGGATGTTCGCAACCGACGCGGCCCAGGCGGAAGCCTTCGCAGACCGGGTGAACAATGCCACGAATGGCGCAATGCAGATCAACAGCGAAGTCGTGGACGTCGCAGATGGCCCGGCATTGTTGGACCGTGTTGCAGGGGGCGAGGCAGATATGTGCCTGACCTCGACCAGCCACTTCCTTGAAAAGGACCTGTCCTTCGGTTTCTTCTCGAACATGCCGTTCGGGATGAGCTGTGGAGAGCTTGAAAGCTGGGTCGTCGCCTCCGACGGCCGCGACATGCTCGACATGCTTGGCGAGGAGAACGGCGTGGCCTTCTTCCTTGCCGCAGACGAAAGCAGCCTGCCAATGTGGTCGAAGGACGCCATTGGCGACCTCAACGACTATCTTGGTAAACGCATTGGCTCGACCGGTCTTGGCATGCGCTCGCTTGCGGCGATGGGTGTCAGTTCGGTTTCGAACCTGCATGACCCCGCGGTGAACTGGGCGGACCTGGACGTTATCGACGGTGTCAGCGCCGTTGAAATGCAGAACCGCGGTCTCACCGGGACATTCAACAAGGTCATGCGCACCAACCCGAATTGCCCCAGCAGCACGCAAGTTCTGACCGTATCGCCTGACGCGCTGGCCGGTCTTTCGGACACGCACCGCCTTATTCTAGACCGTTCGTGCAGCGGCGCATTGGCCACCAGCCGGTCAAAGTCGTTCCACGACAATGCGCTGATCTTCCAGCAACTTGGCGATGCGCTTGCCGTCGCTGACATGCCGGATGCGGTCTGGTCTGCCATGAACGCCGCCTCGCGCAGCGTGCTTGAAGATGTCTTTGCCAGCGGCAACAACGGCGCTTCGATGGTGGACGCGTATGTGTACTTCCTGACCGACATCGCCGGTTGGAGTGAGATTGGTGAAGCCGCTTACTATCGGGGCCGCAAAAGGATCGCCAGCCTGTAAGGCCGCGAAGGAGTTATTGAAATGACAACGACAACCAAAGCCCCGATTTCGCGTCGTGCCATCCTGTCAGGCGGTGCCGTGGCAGCGGCCGGCGCACTCGCGGCCCCGGCCATTGCGCAAAACAGCCCGCGGGTCATCCGCATGGCGACATCCTGGCCGCCGTCCCTTGGTGGCTTGGGCCCGGGCGCACAGCGCGTGGCCGACACGATCACCAACGGATCTGATGGCCGCCTGCAGGTCGATCTTTATAGTGCGGGCAAGCTCGTGCCGCCTCTGGGTGTGCATGACGCCGCCCAAAACGGTGAGATCGAAATGTATCACAGCGCCGAATATTACTTTCAGGGCAAGCACCGCGGCTTCAACTTCTTCACCACCGTGCCTCTGGGTCTGACATCTGTTGAGACTTTCAGTTGGCTGAAGTTCGGCGGCGGGCAGCAACTCTGGGATGAGCTGAATGCGCAATTCAATGTCAAGTCCTTTGCTGCAGGCAGCACTGGCGTGCAGATGGGCGGCTGGTTCGACAAGGAAATCTCCAGCATGGCGGACTTCGAAGGTCTGACAATGCGGATGCCCGGCTTGGGTGGTCAGGTTCTGGCCGATGCGGGCGCCAATCCGGTTGTTTTGCCGGGCGGTGGCATCGTTGAAGCCCTGTTTGACAAATCCATCGACGCGACCGAATGGGTGGGTCCCTACAACGATCTGCAATTCGGTTTCCAGAAACTTCTGTCCAGCTACATTTATCCTGGCTTCCACGAACCTGGCACCATGGCTTCGCTTGGCATGAATCTTGAGTTCTGGAACAGCCTTGAACCCCAGGATCAGGCGCTGATCGAGATGGCGACGGATGCCGAAAACTCGCTGATGACCAGCGACTATAACGGCAACAATGGTCTGGCGCTTACCCAGTTAATCAGTGAGTTTGGTGTGGAACCGACACCTCTGCCCGATGACGTTTGGAACGTGCTGGTCGAAACCTCGCTGCGCATCGTTTCGGGTGTGGCAGAGGATGACGACCTCGCCCGTCGGATTTTCGAAAGCTACGACGCCTACCGGACCCTCGCAATGGGCTCGGGCAGCATCACACAGTCTGAATATCTGGCGCGCCGCCACAGCCGGGATCTCTTCAACTTTATCTAAGTTCTGATCCAAAATATTGCTATGGGCGCGGGGCATTCCCTGCGCCCATTTTTCTTAAGCGAGCACATCGTCATCCGGCAGATGGCGGGCCTTTGGTTCCACATACTGTTTGCCCAAAGATTAGTCATTTCGACCGACCTGCGTGCTGCGGCGCAGCGTATTTCTTTACTTGATCTCGCAACACTGATGTTTCGTCACATCATGGGAACGGCTTTGTCAGTTATCGTGGTTGAGGCGGATCGCGGACGCGCGTTGCAGATTGTTGAATCCCTGCGGGAAGCGGGCGATTTTGACATCCAGGTGATTTCGGAAGTCACAAGTCTGGCCCGCCAGATCAAGGCACGCGAACCCGACATCGTCCTAATCGACATTGCCAACCCGTCCCGCGACATGTTGGAAGAAATGGCCCTGGCCTCCGGACCGCTTGAACGCCCCGTCGCGATGTTTGTTGACCGGTCCGATGCAGGCCTGTCCTCCGCCGCGATAGAGGCAGGTGTTTCCGCCTACGTGGTCGATGGGCTGCGGCCAGAGCGAGTCAAACCCGTTCTTGACGCGGCCATCGCCCGCTTTCGCATGTTCCAACGCATGCGGACCGAGCTTGAAGAGACCAAACGCGCCCTCGAAGAACGCAAGGTGATCGACCGCGCCAAGGGCATGATTATGAAGGCCCGCGGCGTGACCGAGGACGAAGCCTACGCCGCCCTGCGCAAGGCGGCGATGGATCAGGGCAAGCGGCTTGCCGATGTTGCCGAATCCCTGGTCACAGCTGCCGGGCTATTGTCTTGAAAGCCGCCACCCTCTCGGTCGGGTTTATCCCGCTGGTCGATGCCGCCCCGCTGATCGTGGCGCACGAAATGGGTTTTGCTGCCGAAGAAGGCATCGGCCTTGATCTGCGCCGCGCACCCTCCTGGTCCGCCCTGCGGGATCTGCTCAGCTTTGGGCATATTGAGGCGGCACACATGTTGTCGCCCGTGCCAGTTGCGGCGGCCCTTGGCCTTGGCGGCGGCGGCACCGCCCTTTGCGCCATTTCCATGCTGTCGATGAACGGGAACGTCATCGGCGTCAGTCGCGCCCTCGGGGAAAAGCTGCGCACCTCGGGTCATGACTTTGCCTTCGACGACGCGCGGGCCGCCGGTCTTGCCCTGATCGCCCAAAGCGACGGATTGCTCCGCATCGGCGTGCCGTTCCCGTTTTCCATGCATGCGGAGCTGGTCTTTTATTGGCTCACCGCGCTCGGTCTGCCCGCGCCGCAGAATGTCGACATCCGAACCGTCCCGCCACCCCTTATGGTCGACGCGGTTGAGGCAGGTGAGATTGATGCCTTCTGTGTGGGTGAGCCATGGGGGTCAAAAGTTGTCGAGACCGGGATGGGCGATCTTCTGTTGCCGGGCAACGCGATCTGGGCCTCTTCTCCGGAAAAGGTGCTTGCCGTTCGTTCGGACTGGGCCGAAAACGAGCCCATCTTGCGCGACAGGCTCATCCGTGCCGTCTGGAAGGCAGGCCGCTGGCTTGCCGATCCCGCATCGCGGCTTTTGACAACCGAATTGTTGAGCCGCCCGGCCTATCTGGATCTTTCTGCTGAAATCGTGGATCGGGCCCTGTCCGGCCATATGATCATCTCGTGTGGGGGTGACATGCGCGATGTCCCGAACTTCGTCGAATTTCATCAGGGGGCGGCCACCTTTCCGTGGCGTAGCCAGGCCGAATGGATCGGTCACCAGCTTGCCGCCCGCACGGGGCTTGACCGTGCTGCCTCTGCCCGTTTGGCCCGCGGTGTCTTCCGATCGGACCTGCACCGCGCCGCGCTGGCCCAAACACATGCCGATCTTCCGGGTGCCTCTTCCAAGATTGAAGGCGCGCTCGACATCGATTCTCCGGTCGCATCAGCGCATGGGAAGCTGGTTTTGCGGCGTGATGCGTTTTTCGATGGCCGTATTTTTGAACCAGATGCTTAGCAACGCATAAATTTCGAGCACGTGATACGTCCAATTCACCCGATATGTGCCGCATCGCCGATATTTAGGCTGACATATAGAAGCCCGGCTGGCATTTCTGATCCAACGACCGGCGATGTTGTCTGTCGCCAAATCATTTCCCTAGACAGGGATCACTGAGCAAAGCCGCTCGACCACCCGCCATCCTCCCGGCGGTTCTTGGTCGGCGGCTTTTTGTTTGTCCGAAACACCCGGACGCCAATCGAAGGGACAACAATCATGAAATACATTTTGAAGGGGATAGTGGCAGCAACCCTTTTGTCAGGTCCTGCCTATGCAGAACTACTAGAACTTGAAAAAGACGAACTGACGTTTGGGTTCATCAAGTTGACAGATATGGCCCCGCTCGCCGTGGCATATGAACAAGGTTACTTTCTGGAAGAAGGCCTGTTTGTGACACTCGAAGCGCAAGCCAACTGGAAGGTTCTTTTGGACGGCGTGATCAGTGGGCAGCTTGATGGTGCCCATATGCTGGCCGGTCAGCCCCTTGCCGCAACGATCGGCTACGGCACAGAGGCGCACATCATTACGCCCTTCTCAATGGATTTGAACGGCAATGGCATCACGGTCTCAAATGAGGTTTGGGAAAAGATGCGCCCGCACATCCCTTCGATGGATGACGGTCGCCCGCAGCACCCGATCAGTGCCGAAGCGCTGGCGCCGGTGGTCGAGGAATACCGCGCGGATGGCAAACCTTTTAACATGGGCATGGTTTTCCCCGTCTCGACGCACAATTACGAACTGCGCTACTGGCTGGCTGCGGGTGGTCTGCACCCTGGCTATTACTCGCCCGAAAACGTGTCGGGCCAGATCGCTGCCGACGTGTTCCTCAGCGTGACGCCTCCACCGCAAATGCCTGCCACGCTCGAAGCGGGTACGATCTACGGCTATTGCGTGGGTGAACCCTGGAACCAGCAGGCGGTCTTCAAAGGCATCGGTGTGCCGGTCATTACCGATTATCAGCTTTGGAAGAACAACCCCGAAAAAGTCTTCGGCATCACCGCAGAGTTCGCCGAGCAGTATCCCAACACCACCCTTGCCGTGACCAAAGCGCTGATCCGCGCGGCAATCTGGTTGGATGAAAACGACAACGCCAACCGCCCCGAAGCGGTCGAAATCCTGAGCCGTCCGGAATATGTGGGGGCAGATTACGATGTGATCGCGAACTCGATGACAGGCTTCTTCGAATTCGAAAAGGGCGACAAGCGGGACATCCCGGACTTCAACGTGTTCTTCCGCTACAATGCCACGTACCCGTTCTATTCGGACGCAATCTGGTATCTGACGCAGATGCGCCGTTGGGGGCAGATCCCCGAAGCCAAGACTGACGCCTGGTATGATGAGATCGCCAAGAAGGTCTACAAACCCGAGATTTACCTCGAAGCGGCGCGGTTGCTGGTGGACGATGGCCTGGCAAATGAGGCCGACTTCCCTTGGGACAGCGATGGTTACAAGGCGCCGACCCCGTCCGAAGACATCATTGATGGCATTCCCTACGATGGTCGCGCACCCAACGCCTATCTGGAAAGCCTGTTGATCGGGCTGAAAGGCGAGCAAATCGTTGTGGGCAGCGAGGTGCAGGGCTGACCCCACCCCGGGGCCGGGGCGGATCCGCCCCGGTCAGCCGCCGGGCACCGACACGATACCGACGTAGTGCCGACGCGATACCGACGTCGGTTTTGACCCAAAACCCCGAGGACCGGATATGACAACGCTCGATCCAGACTTTACCGACGCGCAGGCCAAAGAGGCCCGGAAGGCGCGGCTCTTCACCCGCATTAACGCTGCTGATAAGTGGTTTCAGGTCCTTGGACTGGCCTGGTTGACGCCGGTCCTGAAGGCCCTTGCGGGTGATAATCCAAAAGCGCAACTCACCGATATCTGGCGCCTTCTGGCGGTGCCGCTTCTGGCGATTTCGGCGTTTCTTTTGATGTGGGGTACACTGGCGCCTCAGGTCCAGACATCCCTTGGCGCGGTGCCCGGACCGGCACAGGTTTGGGGTGAAGCTGTCAACCTGCATCAGGATGCAATCGCCAAGGCCGAAAGACGCGCCAAGTTCGAAGCCATGGTCGCGGAGCGCAATCAAAAGCTGATTGATGCGGGCCGCGCAGATGAAGTCAAAACAAGGGCTTATACGGGTGCGCCCAGCTACTACACGCAGATTTGGACTTCGATCAAGACGGTCTTCTTTGGGTTTCTAATCGCAACGATTGTGGCCGTTCCCCTGGGCATCATGGCCGGTCTTTCCGTCACCGCGAACGCGGCCCTGAACCCGCTCATCCAGATCTTCAAACCGGTTTCTCCGCTGGCATGGCTGCCCATTGTGACCATGGTTGTCTCGGCTGTTTACGTGACCAACGACGGTTGGTTTGCGAAATCATTCCTGATCTCGGCCATCACGGTGACGCTGTGTTCGCTCTGGCCCACACTGATCAACACGGCGCTTGGTGTGTCTTCGATCGACAAGGATTTGATCAACGTTTCCAAAGTCTTGAAGATGAACACATGGACCAAGATCACCAAGTTGGTGCTGCCGTCTGCTCTTCCGCTGATCTTCACTGGTCTGCGCCTCAGCCTTGGTGTTGGCTGGATGGTCCTGATCGCTGCTGAAATGCTGGCACAAAATCCCGGCCTTGGAAAATTCGTCTGGGATGAGTTCCAGAACGGTTCATCCTCGTCACTTGCGAAGATCATGGTGGCTGTCTTCACCATCGGGATCATCGGTTTCCTGCTCGACCGGGTGATGTATGCGCTACAGTCGCTTTTCACCTTCTCGAACAATCGGTGATAGGCATGAGCATCCTGAAATTCGAGAATGTATCCAAAGGCTTCGGCGACACGCCCGTCTTGCGGAACATCGACCTTGAGGTCGAGGAGGGGGAGTTTCTTGTCCTTCTCGGCTTCTCCGGGACGGGCAAAACCACCCTGATCAACATGATGGCTGGGCTTGATCAGCCGACATCGGGCAAGGTGACCTTCAAAGGCGCACCGATCACTGGTCCAGGTCCAGAACGTGGCGTGATCTTCCAAAACTATTCGCTGATGCCTTGGCTCACGGTTACGGGCAATGTCGGGTTGGCGGTGGACACGGTTTTTCCGGGGCTCTCCCGGAAGGAAAAAGCCGAAAAGGTCGCCCACTACGTGCAGATGGTTGGCCTGTCGCATGCGACGAGCCGCCGTCCGGCCGAGCTGTCGGGCGGGATGCGCCAACGGGTCAACGTGGCCCGCGCACTGGCCATGAATCCCGAGGTTCTGCTGCTTGATGAGCCGCTTTCGGCGCTTGATGCACTGACCCGCGCCAATCTCGCCGACGAGATTGAGGGGATCTGGGAGAGCGACCGCAAGACATGTGTTCTGATCACCAATGACGTTGATGAGGCGATTGTGCTGGCCGACCGGATCATCGCTTTGAACCCCGATGGCACGCTGGGCGAAGAGTTCAAGGTCGCCATTCCCCGTCCACGTGAACGATCTGCGATGAACACCAACGAGACGTTCAAGCGCTTGCGCGCGGACGTCACCAAGTACCTGATGGATGTGGGCATCGAAGCGAAGGTCGAAGGCACGAAAGTCCTACCTGATGTGACACCAATCCACGGGGTGCCCGCCGCGGTGGCTGATGCGCAGAAGGGACTGATCGACAATCGTTTTCTGGATTTCTCCCAGTTGCACAAGGTCTATCCAACGCCCAAAGGACCACTCACGGTTGTTGAGGATTTCGATCTGAAGATCGACCGGGGCGAGTTCATAAGCCTGATCGGGCATTCCGGCTGCGGCAAGTCCACCGTGCTGACCATGGCTGCGGGCCTGAACGAGATCTCCAAGGGAGCGATCAAGCTGGATGGCCGTCACGTGGAAGGGGCGGATCCCGAGCGTGCCGTTGTTTTCCAGTCTCCCAATCTTTTCCCCTGGCTCAGCGCGAAAGAGAACGTGGCGATCGGGGTAGACAAGGTTTATCCCCGCGCCAGTCGGGCGGAGCGTCAGGACGTAGTCGAGTACTACCTCGAACGGGTTGGTCTCGCCGACGCGATGGACAAACAGGCGGTGGATCTCTCGAACGGCATGAAGCAGCGCGTGGGCATCGCAAGGGCGTTCGCGCTTAGCCCCAAACTGCTGCTTCTGGATGAGCCCTTTGGCATGCTCGACAGCCTCACCCGCTGGGAATTGCAGGAAGTGTTGATGGAGGTTTGGTCGCGCACCAAGGTCACGGCAATCTGTGTGACACATGATGTGGACGAAGCGATCCTGCTGGCGGACCGTGTTGTGATGATGACCAATGGTCCCCAGGCGACAATCGGCAAGATCACAAAGGTGGATCTGCCGCGCCCCCGCAGCCGCAAAGCCCTTTTGGAACATCCCGATTACTACACCTACCGGCAGGATGTGCTCGACTTCCTGGAGGAATACGAGCACGGCGCCAAGCCCAAGCCGAAACCACAAGCCATGGCGGCGGAGTAAGAGCCATGAAGCAGAAGCTTGTCGTCATAGGTGCGGGGATGGCATCTGGTCGGTTGCTGGAACATCTGGTGGAGGACGCGCAGGACGTCTTCGACATCACGGTTTTCAACGCAGAGCCTTGTGGGACGTACAACCGGATCATGCTCAGCGCTGTGCTGGCGGGGGATCAAACGCCAGAGGATATCGTGACACATGATGCGGATTGGTACGCGCGTCATGGAATCACCTGCCGGTTTGGGGATGCGGTCGAAGCAATCGACAGGCAGCGGCAGGTGGTTCGGGGTGCTGTGGACGAGGTCGCGTATGATAAGCTGGTTATTGCGACGGGATCCACGCCGTTCATCCTACCTGTCCCGGGTAGGGATTTGGCCGGGGTCATCTCCTACCGCGATCTTCAAGATACCGACAAAATGATCCGTGCCGCTGCGACAGGCGGTCAGGCTGTGGTGATCGGTGGGGGTCTGCTTGGGCTTGAGGCGGCCGCAGGGTTGGCCAAACGCGGCATGAACGTGACTGTTTTGCACCTGATGGGCCATCTGATGGAACGACAGTTGGATGCCGCCGCAGGGGCGCTTCTGCAACACGATCTTGAGGCGCGCGGCGTAAAGATCCTGACCGAAGCGACGACACAGGCCATCGAAGGCACTGACCGGGTCGAGGCTGTGACCTTGCAAACGGGGGAAAGGTTGTCTGCAGATCTCGTCGTGATGGCTGTTGGCATTCGACCGGCGACCCAGATTGCTTCGGATGCGGGCCTTCAATCAGAACGCGGGATCATCGTCGACAAGCGGATGATCACATCTGATCCGAATATCTTTGCACTTGGCGAATGCGTTGAGTTTGAAGGCCATCTTTTTGGTCTTGTGGCACCGCTATATGATCAGGCCAAGGTCGTGGCCAAAGGCCTTCTTGGTCACGAGGACGTCTTTGCCGTTCAGCATCTGGCGACAAAGCTGAAAGTCACGGGATGCGATCTTTTCAGCGCCGGCGATTTTCAGGACGGCGCGGGGCGTGAGGACATCGTCTTTCGCCATCCAGCCAACGCGGTCTACAAGCGCCTCGTGATCGAGGACGGACGTCTGGTCGGTGCCGTTATGTACGGTGATACGGTGGACGGCCCTTGGTTTTTCGATCTCATCAGGTCGGGCCGGAATATCGAAGACATACGCGACACCCTGATGTTCGGGGCGGTCTATAACGAAGGCGCACCGCCGGACCCGCACTTAGCCGTTGCAGCATTGCCGCATAAGGCGGCGCGCGCTGGCTGCAACGGCATTTACCCTTCAAACACCTACGAACTGAAAGCGGCGGCCTGATGGACGGCAGCGCAATGCCTGAAACCTGTTCGACCTGTCCCTATTGCGGGGTCGGATGCGGCGTTTTGTTGCGCCCGGACGGTGCAGGTGGCCTTGCCGTGCGAGGTGATCCAGATCATCCGGCCAATTTTGGTAAGCTTTGTTCGAAAGGGACGGCCTTGGCCGACACGGTCGGTTTGGGCGGGCGGCTGCTGGCTCCGCAGATTGCTGGGCGCACCACCGACTGGGACGATGCACTGCAGTTGGTAGCAGACCGCCTTTCGGACACGATTGCGCAGCACGGACCGGATTCCGTCGCGTTCTACGTCTCCGGCCAATTGTTGACCGAGGACTACTATGTCGCCAATAAGCTGATGAAAGGCTTTATCGGGTCGGCCAACATCGACACGAATTCACGGCTTTGCATGGCGTCTACGGTGGCTGGGCATCGACGCGCCTTCGGGACGGACACGGTGCCCGGCACGTACGAGGATCTAGACGAGGCCGATCTGGTCGTTCTTGTCGGATCAAACCTCGCTTGGTGTCATCCGGTTCTTTATCGTCGCCTTCTCGATGCCAGATCCAGGCGCGGCACGAAGATCGTGGTCATTGATCCGCGCAGGACGGCAAGCTGTGATCAGGCCGATCTGCACCTTGCTTTGAAGCCGGGCAGCGATGTGGCGCTGTTCAATCACCTTTTGACCCGTGTTGAGGACAAAGGCGCGCTGGACAGAGCATTTCTGCAGAATGTTGTCGGCTTTGATGAAGCCATGTTGGCAGCCGGTCTCGACGACGTCGCCATGACCGGTTTGCAACCCGCCGACATCGAAGCTTTCTGCGATCTCTGGGTCAGTACCAAACGTGTCGTGACGGTCTTTAGCCAGGGCGTCAATCAATCCTCTTCCGGGTCGGACAAGGTCAACGCAATCCTGAATTGTCACCTTGCGACCGGAAGAGTCGGCAAGCCAGGAGCGGGTCCCTTGTCTGTGACCGGTCAACCAAATGCGATGGGTGGTCGCGAGGTGGGTGGCCTTGCCAATATGCTCGCCTGCCATCTAGACATCGAAAACGCTGAACACAGCGCAGCCGTACAGGGGTTCTGGAACGCGCCGACCATGCCGGGTGCTCAGGGTCTGAAAGCTGTCGACATGTTTGATGCGGTGGCGGACGGGCAGATCAAGGCGCTTTGGATCATCCACACAAATCCGGCCGTTTCGATGCCAAACGCCCGGAAGGTGCGCGAGGCGATTGTCAACTGTCCCTTCACTGTCGTCAGCGACATCACGGCCCAGACCGACACGGCACGACTTGCCGATGTTCTGCTGCCGGCCACTGCATGGGCCGAGAAGGACGGCACTGTTACCAATTCCGACAGAATGATCAGTCGCCAGCGGGCGGTTCTGGATGCGCCCGGTCAGGCGCGCCCCGACTGGGACATTCTGGCCGAAGTGGGCCGGAGGATGGGGTGGTCAGCCGCTTTTGACTATCAATCTCCCGTCGAGATTTTTCGGGAACATGCCGCTCTTTCCGGTGTTGCAGGCAGGTTGGGACGGGATTTCGACATATCTAGTTTGAGAGATTTGACCTCACAGGAATACACAGCGCTCAAACCTACACGCTGGCCGATCTCAGCGACGCGGCAGGGCGGGCGGTTCTTCGGGGATGGTGCCTTTTTCCATGCAGATGGAAAGGCTCGTATGCTTCCGCTGACATGTAAATCTCCGGCTGCCAAAACCGGACCGCGCTATCCTTATCGTCTGAACACCGGCCGTATCCGAGATCAGTGGCATACGATGACCCGGACCGCGCTAAGCCCGCGTCTGTCGGCGCATTTGGCCGAACCTTTCGTGGAAATCCATCCCACCGATGCTCGATCCATCGGGATCACTGCCGCCGATCTGGTCAGGCTAAAAAGCCCGCAGGGCAGCGCCATCTTGCGCGCCGTTCTGAGCGATGCGGTGACGCCTGGACAGATCTTTGCCCCAATCCATTGGACGGGTGAAACAGCGCCGTCGGGCCGCATCGACGATCTGGTCGCACCAATCACAGATCCTGTGTCGGGGCAGCCGGAAAGCAAAGCGTCGGTTGTTTCAGCAGAACGTTTTGATGCCGCTTGGTATGGATTCGCGGTGTCGTCAGGCCCGCTTTTACCCGAATGCAGCTATTGGGCGCGCAGTCGGACACAACATGGCTGGCGGGCGGAGCTTGCTGGGCTGAACGAGGTCGATGACTGGCACCATGAAGCCCGGCGGCTTTTTGGACTGCCTGACGCTGAGGTGCTGATTTTTGAAGACAAGGCGCGGGGTGATGTTCGACTGGCATTCATGCAGGACGACAGACTTCTTGCGGCGCTCTTTGTGGCGCGTCGGCCGGTGGCAGTCATGCGTGACTATCTCGCGACGTTACCGGGCGACGGTGCTCCTGATGTTCTGACCGGCAGAACACCGGCGGATCGCCCGGATCCTGGCCCAACGCTCTGCGCGTGTTTCGGGGTGGGGGTCAATACGATCCTCACGGCGATCGAGACCGGACAACTCACGACCGTTGAGGCGGTCGGCCAATCGTTGAACGCGGGCACGAATTGCGGCTCATGTCGCCCAGAGATCGCGGCACTACTTGCGCGAACGATGCACAGGGAAGCGGCTGAGTAACGCTAGCCCTCGACAAGAACTTCTGCGACAAACCCGCCATTGCGCCATTTTTCCAACGCTGAGGCAAAACTTGGGCCAGCAAGGCCGTCGACAACGCTGTCGTAATAGCCCGCCGCCTTCAGCCGCTCCTGAACCGCTGCTAAAGTGTCACGGGACCACTCGTTCGACGCTTGGGTGAGTTGGTTCAGCACGGTGCCCCGGTCAGCCGCAGCCCCTCGTAAAAGCATGTTGGCCGCCGCCTCTGGGTTCCGATCCACCCCCCGACCCTCGTCAAGCAGAATCGCCGCCGCGCGATAGCCTTCATACTCACCGTTGCGGGCGGCGCGTGTGAAGTAGTTCAGTGCGTCCGCTTCCTCATCCACGATGCCGTCCTGCGCCAGAACCCCAAGGTTGAATGTCGCCTTAGCCGAGCCGAGGTCCGCCGCCTTTTTCAGAAGTTCGACGGCGCGGTTCGGATCCTGACTGGTGCCGCTGCCCTCAAAAAGCGAGATCGCCAGATTGATCATGGCATCCTGACTTCCAGCCTCGGCGGCGCGTTCATAAAGGGCCATGGCCGCAGCAGTATCTTGTGCAACAACCGTGCCACGTTCGGTCAGTTGCGCGAGGCTCACCATTGCGCGCAAGTCACCCTGATCCGCGGCCGACTGATACATCCGCACGGCGCGCTCCATGTCTCCGGACGCTGCGATCGCACGGGCAAGCAGGGCTGTATAGTGCGGCAATTCCGGAGACTGAGCAGCCGCGGCGCTGCAGGCTTGAATGGCTGTGACAGCATTGTCGCGCAGTCTTTCGAAGGGCACGCCCTGATTGATCGCCGTTGCATCCCGGGGATGCGTGGCAAGCCGCTCACAAACGCCTCCGGGGGTCGCATCTTCGGGTCTGGGTATGGAGGCAATCAGACGCTCAGCCTCTTTTGCATGCACACCTTCCGGATACTGATTCAGATAGAATTCAAGAAGCGGGCGCATCCTGCTGCGCCGCGCCAGGGTCCAAAGCTTTTCGGCCTGATCGTCCTGGTCGCCCACTGCAAGTTTCCGAGTCAGCGTCCCACCTTCCGCTTCAAGAAATGCCATGACATCACCGGCATGCGCACCGTCTGGATAGCGATCGACATAAAGCTGCATCAAACGCGGATCACCTGCATTGACGGCCACCTGCCACAAAAGCGTTTCCTCGGACGCTGTCACGGGGCTTTCGTCGAAGCGAAACTGCCGGGTGAGCGAGGAATTGTTCCAAGGGATCTGACGTCCGCCTGTCGCTGCGATCACATCCTTGCGGACCGAAATCAGGAGATCCGAGATATCTTTGCCGGGCGTGTAGATATGGTTCAGAAGGGCCTCCGTGAAGAAGCTGTTTCGCCCTGTTCCATCGTAGGCAACGTTGTCGGGCTGCGTCGCATAAGCAAATAGGAAATCGGCGGATGTGCCGACCTGCGCAAGCCCTTCGGACATGCCCTCGCCCGGAATAGAAGCACCAAAGGGATTGTCCCGGCAGGCATCCAGAAAGACGAGCTTCACGCCTTTTGATCGCTCCAGCCCGGAAAGTATCTCTGCCAGAGAAATGGTCGCGTCGGCCACGTCCATCGCATCTACGATCTCGGCGTCGGTGGGCACGAGATAATTCTGCCCCTCCACCTGAAAGCCATGACCGGCATAGTAGAACATGGCCACCTCGGCCGTTTCGGCGGCTTCTGAAAAGCGGGTGGCCAAGTTCATCATGTCCGCTTGCGTCGAATCAATGCCAAGAAAGACCTCGAACCCCAAACCTTCCAAAGCGATTGCGATGTCAGAGGCATCGTTGACCGGGTTTTCTAGCGCGCCAACGGTCTTGTAGTTCGAATTTCCGACAATCATCGCGACCCGGCGGTCCGCCCATCCGGGCATTGCCCAAACCAGGACGAGGGCTAAGGCCGCACACAGACGCATCAGCGCCATAAGGCCATTCCTTCTGCTAAAGATCCGTTACGCGGGAAAGCTCGATATCGACGGTTTCCACGGCCCTGACTATCGTATTGATCGTGTCGGTTTGCAAACGCACAAGTTCGGGATCTTCGGCGCGTATCAAAGCGATTGACTTACGTATTTCATCGCCAGCCGTTTGTACGGCCGCGCGGGCCTCTGCGATTGCATCTGCGGCAATGGCAGCGCGCTCGGCCTCGGTTGTTGCACCTGCAAGGCGTCTGTTGGCGCGTGCCTGGGCGCGGTCGACGCCGACGCGTGCCTCGTTGATGATGGCCGCGACGTTGGCAAGGGCGGGTGGCAGGTCGGTCGAGATAGCGTCGAGTTCGTTGCTGAAGTCATTCAGCGCGTCCGAGAGACATGCCAGATAGCGGGTGACATCGGCGCTGCTTTCCCCACAGGCACGCGCCGCGACCTCAAGCAGGGTCGCCGTGCCCCGAACGCGGGTCAGTGTTTCGCCAGCCCGGGCCGGTTCGTTGACAACGGTCGTGCCGCCGTCTTGTCCTTCGAAGGCGATTGTGACCGGATCCGATGGATTTGGCAGCGTAACGACCGCTGGCGGCGGTGGGTTTACGACGACGGGCGAAGATCCAACCCCCTCCACAACCGTCAAGGCTCCGTCGACATAGGTGATGTCATAATTCTCTATTCCAGATCCTGTCGCTCCGGTGATGCTGATCGCGTAGGGGCTGTCTTCGATTGTGGCGTCTGTCGCCGCGCCCTCGCTGCTAATCGTCGCAGAGGTCACGCTGTCATCAAACAGCAATTCACCGGCGGTGAACTCTGTGCCCGCAAAAACCAAGGTCTCACCAAACGTCTTTTCCTGATCCTGTGCTGTGATGGTGAGCGGCGCAGGCGTCACCGCCAATTCCCCGGCGACGTAGGTGATGTCATAGTTGCCCACGCCAGAACCGATCGCATCGCTTGGTGTGATCGCATATGGGCTTTCCGTCACGCCGGCGCTTGGGACGGCGCCGACACTGGTCATGGTGACGCTCGTGACGCTGTCTTCGCCGATCAATCCTTCGGTGGCAAAGCCTGTTCCATCAAAGACGGTGCCGATGCCATAAACATGCGCGCGGTCATTGGCGGTGATCGTCAGCGGTGCAGGCGTGACCGTCAGTTCACCGGCAACGTATGTGATGTCATAATTGCCCAGCCCCGTGCCGATCGCATCGCTGGGCGTGATCGCATAGGGACTGTCAGCCACATTCGAAAAAGGTGCAGCACCTGGACTTGCCATTGTAACGCTGGTGACGGTGTCATCCCTTACCAGCCCTTCGGTCACAAAGCCTGTGCTGTCGAAGATCGTGCCGACGCCGTAGACATGGGTGCGGTCGTTCGCTGTGATCGTCAGAGGTGCGGGTGTGATCGTCGCAGAGCCGGTCGCGGAAACCACGCGGTAAGATGTGCCCTCGGCGCTGGTCAGCGTGGGTGTGTCGATGGTGAATGACCGTTCGCCAACCGTCTCGTCCGAGAAAGACAGCGCGGCGAATGCAGCGTCGGTGTCCAAGCTATCGCCTTCGGGGCCGCGCAGGAAGGTATCAGTGCCTCCCGCGGTGGTTCCGGTCGCCGTGGCGCCAGCCGTTGTGCCGTAAACCAGTGTCAAAGGGTCAGCTTCCGCGAAAACCACGGCGCTGGTCGTGTAGAGCACGGGATAAAAGCCCGTATCGCCCGGTGCCCAGGTCGTTCCAAAATCCCAGCCCGCATCGCGGCCCAAGGCAAGGAACGTATCGGTGTTCTGGAATTCTGCGGTCGTCAGACCGATGCCGCCATCGCTGGTTGTCAGCCCCGAGGTTTCCGTGTCCCAGAACGTTGTGCGCAAACCGGGATCAAAACTGATGATCGGTGAGACGATACCGTCAAAAAGCCCGGCAAATCCGCCGATATTCGCGGCTGCTCCGGTCACCACAACCGATCCTGTCGAAAATGACGTGTCGATTTCACCATTGTGTCGACCGGCGAATCCACCGGCGGCGATTGGTGCGTCTGTTCCGGCATCGTTTACGGCGACATTTCCAAGCGCGTAAGAGTTATCTATCTGCCCCGTATCGATGCCGACAAAGCCCCCGACAGACAGATCGGCGCCTGTCGCGCTGTTGTTGACGGTTACATTGCCCGTCGCATGTGACCGATTGATTGTCCCGATGTTGTTCCCGACCAGGCCGCCTATACCGCTAAGTCCCCCGCCGCCGCCCGCGTTCGTAAAGTTCACTTCTGCTGAGGAGTCACTGTCTTCGATAAGGCTGTCATTCGACCGGACAAGGCCGCCGACTGCAGCCCCACCGGTGGGACTGGCGATGTTCACAATTCCCGAAACTGAGACATTGCTGACGGTGCCGGAATTCACAACGACGAGGATCGCCCCGCTTGTGCCCTGAACATTGGCGTTGACAACATCCAGATTGCTTATCGAACCGGTCGCTAGCAGCGTGTCTATAAGTGCTGCACGACCGGTCCCGTCAATTATGAGATCGAAGATTGAAAAGCCGTTTCCATCAAGGGATCCGTCAAAAGACGAAATGGGTCTGAATCCTGCCTCGACAAAGTCGAGGTCAGCCCAACCTTCGGTGCCGCTGGCATCGATATCGTTCACAAGGATGTATTGTCGACCTGCGGGTGCGCCCTCCAAGCCTTGGAGGCCGAAAACATCTACAATCTCGAATGGATTTGCAGGCTCACCATTGCCGCCGCTAAACCTTAGAAACGACGTGCCGAATTCCAGTTCGAAGTTGTTTGCCGAGAAGGTCGGCAAAACCGGCGTGATCTGAGACCACGTACCGCTTTCCAAAAGAAACCTATCGACGTTGACGTCGGCATCCGGGTTACCCGCCACGATGAGGTTGCCGACGTCTATGTTAAGCTCTCCGTTTGGGCCATTGATTGCCCCGTTCAGGAAGACGTTTCTATCTGCGGTGAGTGACAGCCGGGTTGAGGCGCCCCAATCCACATCTACGTCGATGGTGATATCGCCTGGGTCGGTTCCAAACTCGTCGAAAGTGTCGAGCGTGAAGTTCCCCGCTTCAAGGCCCGCCTCAAGCGTGGCTTCATCGATGGTCCCCGGAACACTTATGTCCGCCGGATCCAGAAGCAGTGTGCCCCAAGCCCCTGAATTGGCCCTCAGATCGGCGAACCCGCGGTATCGCAGTTCCTGCGCGCTTGAGACCTCGATGAAACCGCCGACGCCGCCAGTTTCGCCGCCCCTTGCAGACATTGTGCCGTTGAAATGGGTTTGACGATCAGACCAGATCGCGATGCGCCCGCCATTGCCGGATACACCGCCATCTGCGGCCAGGTGGGTGTCTGCATCGACCGTCACTTGCCGGGCCCTCGGCAGAGGGCCTTTCCCGGCAAAATCACCGCCAACGCGGATCAGTCCGCCGCCGCTTTGTCCGCTGGCATCGATCACCGCACCTTCCAAAGCGATCCGCGTTCCGGTGACGGTGATGTCCCCACCCCGCGCACGTGGGCGCAACGAGGATGTCACGATCGGATCGCGGGCGCGTGTGCTGACACGGCCCGAGACGCTGACATTTCCACCACTTCCGCCAAGAATGATTGCGCCCGAACGGCCGGACACACTTCGCGCCTCGGCAACACCTGAAAGATTGATGGCATTTCGCGCCGCAGCGCGCGCCGCTGCCGCGCGCATTTCGATCAAACCACCTTCGGCTGACACCGTTCCTGTGTTTTCGATCAGGGCATCCATGTCGTCGCCGACATCGGATGGCAGCGCGACCTGCAAAAACTGATCACCTGAGAGGTCGAGCGTCACACGTTCTCCAGCGGCGAAGCCTACCCTGCCCATTGGTACTGTCACCATGCCAGAGTTCTTGACCCGACCACCGATCAGTGCTGCATATCCACCCGGCACAATGGTGATCCGACCTGCGTTTTCGACGGTTTTTGAGGTGCCATTGCCGCTGTAACGCAGCCGACCGGCGGTGAAATCCTCGTCGGTCGTATCCAGCGTTGATCCGACAAAGGCCCCTGAATCCACTATACCCGTTCGGCCGATGAAGATTCCGTTTGGATTGACCAGGTGCACTTGCCCGTTAGCGGTCAGACGCCCGTGGATCTGGCTATCGGTGCTACCGGTGACACGGTTGAGTATGGCGCTGTCCTGTGAAGGTTGGCGGATGTCGACATGCGCGCCGCGCCCGATGGAAAAGCTGTTCCAATTGACGACGGCCCGATCCGAGCGTTGCGTAATCGTCATCTGGGTCGTGCCAGGTGTGGCGATGGCCACATCGCCCTTGACCACCGTCCCGCCGGTTGGCAGCGGATCCGCGAGGCTGAAAACCGGGGTCAAAGCTGTCGTGCCCGCAATCAACCAAAGCAATCTGTGCATGTTGGCTCCCTAAAACCGGTAGGTTCCGAAAATCGTCAGACGGTTATCATCGGGAACACTATCGTCCCGTTCTCCCCGGCCAAACTCCACTCGAACCGAGCTGGATCGAAACCGAGAGTCCGTGCTTAGGAAAAGGTCCACGCCGATCCCGTAGGCGCCTGCATCAGTACGCGACGTTTCAACGATGGTTGGGCGTTCGCGTTTGACCGAACCGAAGGCCGCAAAAAGATAAGGGCTCGCCACCAGTGACAAACCGGCGACGTCGATGCGTCGCTGCGTCGACAATTCCCCGCGCAGAACCCAGCCATTGTCGCCCCGAACCGCACCGGAATCTAACGATGAAAGCTCTTGTGCGCCGGTGATGCTGAATTGTTCGGAGGTGACAAGCGCGTCTCCGAATGAACTTTGGACCCGTCCCGACAACGCGAGGCTTAGGTTTTCCCCAAGTGGCCGCTGATAGGACGCCGCCAAAACGAGTTTGGAGAAATCTGCATCAGCGCCCTGTCTTGACAGTGGTGGGCCGCTTGCCGCGTCGGCTGCACTGCGCGCGCCCAGACCGTCAAGCCCTTGGGACAGGATAACGCCGCCCTGAAAGAATGCACCGCTTTCCTGTTGAAGCGACAGGTTTGTGCCAAAGCGCAGCGCGACCAGTTCATCACGATAAAGCGCGCTATCACCTGTCGCCATTGCAAGATCCTGCTCATCCTGCTGGAAATCAATGCTGAATTGCGACGAAAGGTTCACGTTTCGAGACCTGATCCACGGATAGAACAGCCTGAGTGATTGGCGATCAAACGTGCTGGTCGTCGGGGCGGCTATGGTATCAGGCTGCGTCCGGCTATTGGTGAATTCCAAGTTGAATGTCAGGCCTGAAAGCCCGATCGGGAAGGCGACGCCTGCCGCCAGTGTGCGGTAGCGTGGATCACCAGAAAGAAAGCCCGAGGGCGAACCTGTCGCACGGAAATAGATGCTTTCGCCCAGATTGAAAAGGCTATTGAGTTCCAGACCACCGTTCAGGATGGGCTCGCCCAGATCGTCGGACACCAGATTGTCAAAGCCGACAAATCCGGTGACGGGCCTGAATTGCGGGTCAAGCGCGATGATTGTCCCACCCGGCCTTTGACCGGCGGCCAGGGCCGATCCAAGGGCCACACCAGGTGTATCGCCCGCAAGAAGCAGTGCGCGTTCCAGTTCAGCCAGCGTCAGGCCCGGCTTGTCGAGCAGGTTCTGCGTCAAGCCTCCGACCCGCCTGCGGACCTGATCTGACACCCGTGAATCGTCGACCGCCTCGACAAAGCCATTTACGACAACAACCCGCAAGACACCGCCATCCGAAAGGCTTTGTTCCGGCAATACCACCCGGGTCAGAACAAAGCCCGCCTGAGCGTAAGCGGCCTCAAGATCAGCGGTTGCCTCAAATATCTCGGACACGGCAATGCGACCGC
Source organism: uncultured Shimia sp. (assembly GCA_937897325.1). Lineage (GTDB taxonomy): Bacteria > Pseudomonadota > Alphaproteobacteria > Rhodobacterales > Rhodobacteraceae > CALCOY01. Next base: position 81,889 of record CALCOY010000016.1, on the reverse strand, counting down.
GGGTCAACCGTTCCCGGTAGGCCGCATTTGCCGTGTCCAGTTGAGGCAGGGGATCTTTGATCGTGACATCAGCGATCTGGATCGACAGATTCTCTGATCCCGGCGGGGCTTGTGTGCCGGCTTGGCCCGTGAAGACGACAGCACCACTCAGCCGCTGCTGGGGTGGTTGGAAGCTGTCTGGCGTCACCTCACTTGCCGTTTGGGACGCGACGATCTCGGGAAGGGCAAAAGCTGCAGAAAGGGCGATGGCCATTCCCATGGGCCAGGGCGCAATCTTTCGAAATATGCCTGCCATTCAGCGTTGTCCCCCGGTCCAAGCTTGGTCGACATAGTTCGCATTCTGAAGGTTTTGGCAACTGGAAAGCGAAACGTTGGGGTGGAACACGGGGCTGCCTTGAGGTAGCGCGGCATGCTCGACCGCGCAGCACGAAGTGCCATTGACCCTGCCGCGCCCGCAACGCAGGTTAATGCGCAATGGGCGATATCTCGCCAGCCCACCTGACAACAAGGAGAGTATTGATGATCCCCAATCGGACGACATTCATAGCGACTGCCCTAATGGCCAGCGTCGCGCTTCCAGCAAGTGCCGAAACACTTCGATGGGCACGCGCCGGTGATGCGCTGACGCTGGACCCGCATGCACAGAACGAAGGGCCGACAACAAACCTTGCCCACCAGATCCACGAGCCGCTTGTCATGCGCGATCATGAAGGCACCATCGTGCCCGCACTGGCGACGGAATGGGGTGTGCGGGAAGGATCACCCAACGTTTGGTATTTTGTGCTGCGCGAAGGCGTGAGCTACCACGACGGTTCGGCTTTCAATGCCGAGGATGTGGTTTTCAGCCTGAACCGGGCAATGAGCGAAAACAGCGACTTCAAAGAGCTTCTGGCGAGCGTCAAGGAAGTGCGGGCGGTAAGCGATTTCGAGATCGAGATCGAAACAAACGGCCCAAACCCGATCATGCCAAACAACCTGACCAACATGTTCATCATGGACCAGGACTGGGCGGAAGCAAACAACGCCGTGGCCGTCCAGGACTATGAGGGGGGCGAGGACACTTTTGCGGCCAAGAACGCAAACGGTACCGGTCCGTACAAGCTGGTTAGTCGCGAACCCGATGTGCGAACCGTTCTGGAATTGAATAACAACTACTGGGGCGCAGATGAATTCCCGTTGGCGGTTACGCGTGTCGAATACACGCCGATCCAAAATGCGGCAACACGTGTTGCCGCGCTGCTGTCGGGCGAGGTCGACTTCATTCAAGATGTGCCCGTTCAGGACCTTAGCCGGGTTTCCGATACAGCCGGTTTGGAAGTGCGTACCACACCCCAGAACCGGACGATCTTCTTTGGGATGAATGTCGGGGCGGATGATCTGACCAACGACGATGTGGATGGCAAGAATCCTTTCGCCGATGTGCGTGTGCGGCAGGCAATGAACATGGCCATCAACCGGGATGCAATCCAGCAGGTCGTCATGCGTCAGCAGTCTCAGCCAACCGGAGTGATCATGCCGCCCTTCGTGAACGGCTGGACCGAAGTGCTGGACGAGGTGCCTGCGGGTGACATGGAAGCGGCCAAGTCGCTTCTTGCCGAGGCTGGGTACGAGGATGGGTTCACGGTGCAGCTTGATTGCCCGAATGACCGCTATATCAACGATGAGGGTATCTGTCAGGCCGCCACGGGTATGCTTGGCCAAATCGGCATTGCTGTGAACCTTGATGCCAAACCCAAGGCACAGCACTTTCCGCTGATTTCGAACGGTGAGACGGATTTCTACATGCTGGGCTGGGGCGTGCCGACCTATGACAGCGAATACATCTTCAACTTCCTCGTTCACACACGCGGCGACAAGTATGGTTCGTGGAACGCCACCGGCTTTTCTAACCCCGAGCTTGATCAGAAGATCCAGGGTCTTGCCGGTGAAACAGATCTTGAGGCGCGCAATGCCACCATCGCGGAGATCTGGGATGTCGTACAGGCCGAAACCATCTATCTGCCAGTACATCACCAAGTGCTGAACTGGGGCCTGAAAGAGGAAATCGACACTGTGGTCGAGGCTGAAGACAGCCCGAAAATCAAATACCTAGAGTGGAACTGATCCACATGAAAAAGGGGCGCGCGTCAAAACGTGCCCCTTTGCACCATCTCCATGAAATGAAGACGGTCGCAGATTGGGGCCGCGACCGTCTGTTACTTGTTAACAAACCTCGAGGGGAAGAGGGTACTCGTCAGTAGTCCGAAGTGCTGTAGGTGCTTCCGCCGCTTGAATAGCCGCCGCCCGCGCCGGGCTCACATGCTGCAACGGCGAGAACGCCCAAGATTACAAAAACAATACGTGTCATTTCAAAGTCTCCTTGATTAGTTTTTCACTGCATCCCAAACGCCGCCGACACCATCGCCGGTGACATCGCCACGCGCCGCATCACCATGCCAGAAGTAGAGCGGCTGACCGTTGAGCGTCCATTGACGGGAATTGTCTTTGCGCGTGATGATCCCCAACTGACCCGAAGGCTTTGCAGCCCCACTTGCCATGAAGGGCGGCCACGCCGCTGCGCAATCGTTGTAGCAGTTGGATTTGTTCGGCGCGTCCTTGCGGAAGGTGTAAAGTGTCATGCCGTTTTTGGCAGCCACGACAACTTTGCCGATATCCGTTTTTAAAGTTGCAAGTGGTTGTGCTGTAAGTGCTGTCCCACCAACGGCGAACAAGGCAACTGCTGCAATCAGTTTACGCTTCATAATCGAATTTCCCTATCAATGTTTGGTCCTTAGAGCGGGTTCGATGTCCGTCTCTGCAGGGTCCTACGCCTCAGCCCATCGCTTTATTCTCGACCTTCGAAAAAAGTTTGAGAATTTTTTGCGTTGCTCAGGCGTAGACAAGGCAAGAGTGTGAATAGGAGCGTGTTGTGATTGCAGCGGTGAGCCAAGTGGATTTTGTGAAACCGAGTTGCGCTTCGGCGGTCTTCGCTTCATTAATCCAAGTGAATACGACCATTGAGGGTGTCACATGCGAGGACATAGTGTCCACGGATATTAAGCGCGATATGATCCCCATACTGCCGCGCCTCAGAAGGTTCGCCCGCACCTTGACACGATCGGTGCCCGAGGCGGATGACCTTGTGCAAGAAGCCTGTCTCCGCGCCCTCAGCAGATCTCATCAATGGGACCCGTCGCAGCCTTTGGATCGATGGTTGTTTCGAATTACTCGCAACCTTTGGATCAGCGAGATCAGAAAACGTAAGGTACGGCTGGGCGAAGGGCAGGTGCCTGCGGAAGAAAGTTCGGAGCTTGTGACCACGGAAACCGGCGAAGCGAGCGTGGCAGCCACGCAGCTTCGGGGCAAGATTGCTGCGCTGCCCGGTGAGCTTTCATCGGTCTTGCTGGTCGTTTCGGTTGAGGGGTATAGCTATGCAGAGGCGGCAGAGCTTCTGGACATTCCCATAGGTACAGTCATGAGCCGAATTCACCGCGCCCGAAAGACGTTGGCGGAACGGATCGCAGAGCCTGAAGGGGATGTTGTCCATTGACCCGGCATCAGGAAAAACTGAGTGCGTTTCTGGATGGCGAGCTGTCCGAACAGGACAGCCGTGAGATAGAAGCTGCGCTGGCCAGCGACCCGTCGCTTCAGACCGAGCTTGAAGCATTGATGGCGGCTGACGTTCTGGCGCAGGAAGAATTCGCAGCCGTGCTGGATGAACCCGTGCCGCTGGAGCTTGCACGGGCCATTGAAGAGACCCCAGAGGGTCCGGTCGCCAATACTGACAGCGCGCCGTCAGGATGGGGCGGCTGGATGACCGCCGCTGCGGCGGTGATCGCGCTGACCATCGGCACGACGGGCGGCTATGTCGCGGGTCTGTCGCAAGGAGAAGAGGTCGCTGCGGCGCCAGGCTGGCTTGCGGACATTGCCGATTATCACGCGGTCTACGCCACGCAGGTCCGGCATCTGGTTGAAGTGCCCGCAACCGAACGGGATCACATCCAGACTTGGCTGACCAACACGATTGGTGCAGGTGTGACGGTTCCCGATCTGACCGAGCACGGGCTTGAATTCCAAGGCGCGAGATTGCTGGTGGCCGCAGGCAAGCCGGTCGCGCAACTGATGTATCTTGATGCGGACAGCCGGGTTGTCGCCCTGTGCCAGATCCAGACGCCCACACCGCGCGAAGGCTTTGCTGAACGTACCATCGGTGATTTTGAGATGGTGTCCTGGGGGGGTGAAGGGTCCAATTTCGTGATCGTCGGGGATGACGGGCGGGCCGATCTTGATGAGATCGCGCAGTCGGCAGCGACGCAGGTCTGAACCATTTTCAATTCAGCTGTCGGGTTGTCCGACAAAGTGAGATTGGGTTTGTGACTCTCAAAGAAAAAACGTGCAGAGACAAGGTCTCTGCACGTTTTGCTGCTAAAAATTGCTGCTTGAAATTCTTAACTCGTCGATCATTACCAACCAGAAAAATGCGGTCGGCACACAACCAAAATGACTGCCTCAAATAGTGGCTACAGCCGTCCGCCCGGTTGACTTGCGTGCGATCTGGCAAGTGTGTGTTTCGCCGAACATGGTTGCACCTCCGTTCAATTCAGTTGCCTCCTCCCGAAATCCTTCGCTGATCTTTGCTGTCTCAGCGACTACATCCGATTGGCTTGCACTTGGGTTACGCCTAAGCTGGGAAGTTTATTCTCGGGTCTGAAAAAAAATTTCGGATTTCGCACATTTTTTTCAAATCAGAGATTGCTTGAGCCATGCCATCAGATCCGCCTTGAAACGGGGTTGCGGATCTGCGTCGCAAACACGCACACGTCTGCGCCTTGACCTGTCCCGGCTGTCAGGCAATGAGGGGGGATGATCGGTTTCATTCTGCGCCGCGTGGTGCAATCTTTTCTTGTCCTGATGGTTGTTGGTCTTGTCGCCTTTGCCATGTTCCGCTTCGTGGGTGATCCTGTCGACAACATGCTCGGCCAAGAACGCACACAAGCCGATATAGAACGCTTGCGTGAACAGCTCGGTCTCGATCAGAATTTTGTCGTTCAGTATTGGCGTTTCCTCAGCAACGCGTTGCAGGGCGATTTCGGTATATCTTACCGTCAAGGGCGTCCGGTGGCGGAAATACTGATCGAACGGGCTCCTGCAACGCTGGAACTTGCGGCCGTATCGGGATTTCTTGCAATAGCTATGGGGATCGCGCTGGGTGTCTTCACGGCGATCCGGCGCAATGGCTTGGGCGCCAGCACGATCATGGCAGCGAGTCTGATCGGTGTGTCATTGCCCACTTTCTTGATCGGTATCCTGCTGATTTACCTTTTTTCAGTCGAACTTGGCTGGCTGCCGTCCTTTGGGCGTGGTGAAACAGTGCGTTTGGGTGGCTGGACCACAGGGTTTCTGACCCAAAGCGGATTGCTAGCCCTGATCCTGCCCTCAATCACCTTGGGGCTCTATCAAATGACCCTGATCATGCGCCTGGTCCGGTCCGAGATGATGGAGGTTCTGCGTCAAGACTACATTCGCTTCGCGCGCGCACGTGGTCTGCCGGACCGCGTTGTGAACTTTCGTCACGCGCTCAAGAACACGCTTGTTCCGGTGATCACCGTGACAGGTTTGCAGCTTGGATCGATCATTGCCTTTGCCATCATCACCGAGACAGTCTTCCAATGGCCGGGTGTTGGTCTTTTGTTCATCAACGCTATTGCCTTCGTCGATATCCCCGTGATGGCGGCGTATCTGATGCTGATTTCGGTCATGTTTGTCGCGATTAACCTAATCGTGGATCTGTTGTATTTGGCCATTGATCCGAGGTTGCGCACTCAATGACGGACATGCCTTCCCAAGACCGTATGCAGGCTAAGAAGCCGCCCAGTCGCTGGGTCAGGATGTGGGACAGCGATCTGGCTTGGTCGTTTCGGCATTCGCCGGTCGCCTTGGTATCGCTGATCGTGGTTCTGATACTCGTAGGGGCTGCGGTTCTGGCCCCGGTCATTGCGCCGACGGATCCGTTTAACCCTGCCTCTCTCAACCTCATGAACGGTTTTTCCAAACCGCTTGAGCCCAATGCCTTCACCGGTGAGGTTTTTATCCTTGGCGCGGATGATCAGGGGCGTGACATATATTCGACCATTCTGTTCGGCCTACGAATTTCGCTGTTTGTCGGTGTGTCTGCGGTGCTTCTGGCCATGCTGATCGGGGTCACATTCGGCCTGATCGCCGGCTATGTCGGGGGCTTTGTGGATTCGGTCATCATGCGCATTGCAGATGTTCAGCTGACATTTCCATCCATTCTGGTCGCCATGTTGATCTTCGGGCTCGCCAAGGGGGTCACACCCATTGCCTATCGCGATGAGGTGGCGATCTGGGTGCTGATCCTTGCGATCGGGCTCAGCGATTGGGTCCAGTTCGCCCGCGTCGTGCGGTCCGCAACCATGGTGGAACGTGGGAAGGAATACGTTCAGGCGGCCCAACTGATCGGCCGATCGGGCGGGGCAATCATGCTAAGGCATATCCTGCCCAATGTCCTATCACCGGTGCTGGTGATCGCGACAATCTCACTGGCACTGGCGATCATTGCAGAGGCGACACTGAGCTTTCTGGGCGTCGGTGCGCCACCGACGCAACCCTCTTTGGGCACGCTCATTCGGATCGGCCAGGGTTTCCTTTTTTCCGGCGAATGGTGGATCTTGTTTTTCCCTGCTGTCACGCTCTTGGCATTGGCGCTGTCCGTCAACCTGTTGGGCGATTGGCTGCGGGACGTATTGAACCCGAGGCTGCGATGACCCTCCTGTCCGTTGAGAACCTGGGCGTTGCCTACCCGACCCGCCGGGGTAACGTGCAGGCCGTGACAGGCGCGAACCTGATGGTCGAACCCGGCCAGATCCACGGGCTGGTTGGCGAAAGCGGTGCTGGAAAGTCAACACTGGGCGCTGCCATTATGGGGCTGATCGATGCCCCGGGCGGGATCACGGATGGTCGGATACACCTGCGCGATCAGTCGATTGGCGGTTTGGACAAAGCGGCCATGCAAGCCCTGCGCGGCGCAAAGATCAGCATGATCTTTCAGGATCCGCTAACCGCGCTCAACCCTCTGCTGACTGTGGGTGATCAGATCGTCGAAACGATCCGCCAGCATCTGGATTTGCGTGAGGATGAGGCACGGGGCAAAGCGATCGCTCTTTTGGATCGTGTCGGCATCGGCGACGCGGACGAGCGGATCGATCAATACCCCCACCAGTTTTCTGGCGGCATGCGCCAGCGGGTCGTCATAGCCCTGGCTTTGTGTTCCGAACCGGACGTGATTATCGCGGATGAGCCGACGACCGCTTTGGATGTGTCGATCCAGGCACAGATCCTTGATCTAGTCCGTGAATTGGCCCGCGAACAGCAGGTGGGTGTGATCCTGATCACGCATGACATGGGGGTCATTGCTGAGATCACGGACGTGGTGACGGTGATGTATCGGGGACAAGTGGTCGAAACAGGACCAACGGCCAAGGTTTTGGGCAATCCCGATCATGACTACACACGCGCGCTGATTTCGGCTGTGCCGCCGCCCAACCGAAAGATGCACCGTTTTGAGCTGATCTCGTACGGTGGCGGGTTGCCCAAGGTTAATATCGATGAGCTTTCGGGCGGATGGACCGCGCCGCTCTCTGATGGGCCGTTGATTGTCGCGCAATCGCTAACCAAGCTTTTTGTCCAGAAGCGCAGCCTGATCCCGTCACGCCGCAGGTACTTCACCGCCGTGGATGACGTGAGTTTCGACATCCGCGCGGGCGAAGTCTTTGGTCTTGTTGGGGAAAGCGGGTCAGGCAAGTCGACGATCGCCCGGATGATTGCCGCGCTTTATTCCCTGGACGGTGGGTCTGTGCACTTTGACGGCGAGGCAGTGGATCGTGGATCAAGCGCGACCATGCTCAATTCTTATCGTCGCCAGATTCAAATGATCTTTCAGGATCCGTTTTCCAGCCTGAACCCGCGCATGCGCGTCGATGCAATCATTGCCGAACCGCTGCGTCATCTGTCCGATCTTTCAGGCGATGAGGTGACACGTCGCGTGGACGCATTGCTTGAGGGTGTGGGGCTTGGATCTGCGGCGGGTCGCCGATTTCCACATGAGTTTTCGGGCGGCCAGCGGCAGCGGATTTCCGTGGCGCGCGCGCTGGCGACACGTCCGCGGTTCCTCATTTGCGATGAGCCGACAAGCGCGCTGGACGTCAGCGTGCAAGCGCAGATCCTCAATATCCTGAAGGACCTGCAAGAGCAGTTGAACCTTACGATGCTTTTTATCAGCCACGATCTGCCCGTGGTGCGTCAGATGTGTGACCGCGTGGGTGTGCTGCGAAATGGGAAACTTGTTGAGCTTGCGGATACGGAAACGCTCTTCGAAGCACCACAACATGCTTATACGAAAGAGCTTCTGCGCCTCATGCCGCGGTTTCGTACCGGATAGACGGCCCTCAGTTGCAGTCACGATTGGCCTTTCAACCCGCATCGGTGGAACGTAAATTAATCCGACAAATATGGTCAGCATTCCTTGCAATCCCGACTAAAAAAGTCAATTTGTGTCGCGCAAGATACAAATGGGGAGACTTCAATGTATCACAGATCGACAGTTTCGACGTTTGGCCTGGTTGCGGCCATCAGCGTTGCTTCGTCCCTGCCGGCGTTTGCCGAGGGTGAGTTGAACCTTTACTCGTCGCGTCACTACGACACGGATGAAAGGCTTTATTCGGATTTCACCGATGCGACAGGCATCACGATCAACCGGATCGAAGGTAAGGCCGACGAGCTGATCACGCGGATGGAAGCCGAAGGCGCAAACTCCCCGGCTGACATTTTGCTGACCGTCGACACATCGCGTCTGGAGCGCGCCAAAGATGCTGGTGTGCTCCAATCGATCGAAAGCAATGTCCTCGAAGAGCGGATCCCGGCCAATCTGCAAGACAGCGACAACCAGTGGTTCGGTTTCTCGCAGCGCGCGCGGATCATCTTCTATGACAAGGCCGACGTGACCGATCCGCCCACGGATTATGTGTCGCTGGCCGATCCAAAGTACAAAGGAATGGTCTGTCACCGCTCGTCGTCCAATGTCTACAGCCAAACACTCTTGTCGGCGGTGATAGAAAACCACGGTGAAGAGGCGGCGAAGACCTGGGCGCAAGGTGTTGTGGACAACTTCGCGCGCGCACCACAGGGCGGCGACACGGATCAGCTGCGCGGCTTGGTATCGGGTGAGTGCGACATTTCTATCTCGAACACTTACTATTTTGCCCGAGCGATCCGCAAAGATGTTGAAGGTGTCTCGGCAGAGCGTGACAAGATCGGTTGGGTCTTCCCGGCACAGGATGCCGAAGGTGCGCACATGAACCTTTCGGGTGGTGGCGTGGCGGCCAACGCACCCAACAAGGAAAACGCAATCGCCTTCCTGGAATACCTCGCAAGCGATCAGGCGCAGCAGTACTTCTCGGCTGGGAATGACGAATATCCTGCCGTGGCTACTGTCGAAAAAAGCGCGAGTGTGAAGGAGATGGGCGAATTCACAGGTGACGATATTGACCTGTCTGCAGTGGCCAAGAACGTGGCGACAGCGCAACAGATCTTCAACGAGGTGGGTTGGGAGTAATCTCCTGTTTCACCCGGTGATTGTTGAGGGCGTGGGACTTATCCCGCGCCCTTTTGCTTTGCAGGAGCCGCTTTTTGCCAATTAAATCACCTGATAGATTTTGTCGGGATTGACTTATCTTACTAATTTGATCAACTATTATCCATGCATCCAAAGTCCCGGTGCGCGGGACAACGGACCAAACTGAGATTCTGTGGAGTCCAATGGCCAAGCCGTCGCCAATCGAACGGGATGAGAAGGACAGGCGGTCTCCATGCCTGTGCCGCAAAGAGTTGCTAGAAACAGCAGCAAGCGGTCACTTCCCCGAAGATCAGCGCCTGGAAGACATCCTAGATCGGATTGAGAGGACATCATGACTATCATGAATACGCCGCCCGAGACATGCTCTATGGAAGTGACGCCAGATGCGCTTCCCACATATGATGCAAGGGATCTGATCCGCGGCGGGGTTCAGGCGAGGATCCTGCTAGATGGTAAGATCTATCTGCTCCGGATCACACGTGCAGGAAAGCTGATTCTCACAAAATGACAGCACACAATCACAAACGCGGCGGAGCTGCCGTGTCGGTTCTGAGCGCGCTGGATCCGTGGGAGGCTGATCTTATCATGAATTTGCGCCTTTGGTGCAGTGGACCGGTCGGGCAGCGTGACGTTTGTAACAGCTACGCGACAGCGCTTCCAGCGAGTGAAGCCAGATGCGAACTGGCAGCGTTCGAATCCCTGCTTGGACGATTGACAGAAAATGCGCATCGGCCTTTGGTCCGACACGACATTGGATGTTCGTGCGTGGGGTCGGATGAAGGTGTTTTTGCCCATATCGCCGCCATGGCAAGCAGCGGAGATTTGGCCGAAGCTTCATTGGTCGCATCCCTTTTGGTCAAGGCGGCGCATGCTGAACATATCGCATTGCTCGCGGGGCAGGTAGGGACGACAGCGCGCCGGATGGCGCTGACACGTCGCAAGCCTGTCAAGCCCTCTGCACGTAGCGCAAGCGTAACGCTTCATTAGTGAAAGCGTCCGCAGTCAATTGCCGGACGCTTTACATTCACCACTTGATCACCGCAGGTGTGCGCGAAGGAACCATGCAAATTTTTCGTGCGCTTGTCCGCGCTCGATGCACAGGTCTTCCGTAAGCGTGTCGCCATTGTCAGCCGCCAGTTCGCCACATCCAGCGAGCGTCTTGGCCAGCGTTTCCTGCGCCATCATGAGGGTTTTGATCATCTCTTTGTCGGAGGCATGGCCATCATGCTCTTCGACCTTGGATCGGCTGATCATACCGGCCAAGGTGCCCTCCGCGTGCCCGTCAAGCGCCTTTACCCGTTCAGCAAGATCGTCCTGAGCGACAAAATGGTCCTCGTAGATTTTCTGGAAAAGCTCATGCAGAGGGCCAAACGCCATCCCCGTCACATTCCAGTGAAAATTCTGCGCCAACATGGTGGTGACAGCCGTTTCGGCAACCGCCTGGTTCAATGCTTCGACAATTTGGGTTTGCGCATCGGGCGAAAGTGCTGCAGCGGTCTGCGTCATGGTCGTATCTCCAAGTTTTTAAGGCTGGCTGGCATGATGCTGGCTTGCTTCGAAAAACATTTAGATGACTTTCGCGAGATTCCAAGAAGAAATTAGAATTATTCTAAATAAAAATCAGAAGATGTTGCGACATGAGCCTGAGATGATGGGCAGTCATCTCGACCGCCCATCACCGCTTATGAATCAAGAACGAAGCAAGACCTTGTTGCTGTCGACGGCATCGGCCACTTTCACAAACAGATCCTTGCGGCGGTCCGAATTCTCCGATGACCGCAACAGTTTGGTTTCCAACTCCTGCACTACGACGGCTGCCGCCCGATCAGCAACGGCCTGCTTTTCAGGCGCAATTGGGCGAAGTGGGCGCGGTGACGTCCATGGCTGCTGACCTTGAACGGTGATTCGCGGTTGGATTGGCGGTGTTACGGTGTCGACATTTGCCTCGACTATCCGCTCAAGCTTTTGTGAGGCTGTCAGAAATGCTTCGCGGATGCGTTCATTTTCTCCTCCGCGTTCGATCCCGTCGGCGATACGCTTGTATTGCACCGCAAGACAATCGATGCGGTAGGCCTTGGACAGCCCTCCACACATCGGGTTTGACAACTTCAAAAGTTGCTCGGCCCGATCAGATGCCGCCTTGGTGAACCCGGGGCCGTCCTCATCGTCACAATTGATCAGGTGAAGCGGCAAAGTTTCATATTCAGTCCCGAGAGCCAAAAAATCAGGTAGATCGAAAGACGGTACAAAGCTGATCGCAGTTGCTTCGGCCTCATCTCCGAACCCCGGGGTTTCGCCCTCTTCATCGGCACTTTCCGCACAATCGGCCTGAATGTAGGGCAGACCGTCATACATCACGCCGGACATGGGACGATCGATCACATAGGCCGCGTTTGCGACAAACGGCACAAATACCATTCCGAATGCAGCGGCCGACGTTGTCAGAATGCTTGCAGATCTAGTTATACTTTTCATGGAAATCACCTTTCTGAAATAAAGCTGCTCACTCCAGCCCATACGCCTTTCGAATGCCTCGTCTGGTGCCGGGCCCGAAGGCGCCGTCAATGCTTCCTGAGTAGAAGTCGAATTGTTGTAGCTTGGTTTGCAACGCTTTCCGCGTCGCGGTTTTAAACATCTCAGGTCGCTCCGACAGTATGTCGAACACGTCCTGACTGCCGGACCTGAGTGCATTGTAAAGATAATCGGCTGCATCGTTTGCGCCCCTGTCGGCAATCAGACCGTCATCGATCAGGGCGGCAAAGTTGAACATTGCCTGTGGATGCCGCAGATCCGCGGCACGTTCGAAAAAACCAAGCGCCTTGTCGGGATTGCGTGGAAGGCCCAGACCGCCCTGGTAATGCATAAAGCCCAGATCGTTCAACGCGTCTGCAAAATCCTGTGCGGCCGCCTCCCGATAGAGCGCCAGGGCACGTGCCGCATCCTGCACGACACCAATTCCCTGTTCGTACAGTTTTGCAAGTTCAAACTGCGCCTCGGGTGAACCTGCCTCGGCCGCGCGGGTGAAATAGGCGACAGCCTGGGCCGGATCGAAGCGATCTTCCTCAGGATTGAGCCGCATGTAGCCTAAGCCCAGCATCGAACGCGTGTCACCGCCATCGGCAAGACGGGCAAGCTGCGCTTCTTGTTCCGGACGGATATTCGACCAGGCCACGGGCAAGTCGGCGCCTTCCGTTGCATCGGTGTCCGGGTTGCCCGCCAGATAGAAAGGGATGCCCGAGAGCGATCCGTATGTGTGCGGTTCCTGACGGTTGAAAGTGTTGCGCAGCACCTCGTCCCGCACCTGACGGAACATCAAAGAGATCTCAAGGCCCGGCTTTCGGATCTTCTGGGCAAGGGCGTTTGCGAAGGGGCTGTTGTCGCCCTCACCATCAAGCGCGACATGGCCATCCTTGGCCGCAAAGGAAACTAGCGTGCCGCGATCTGGTGACGGCAAAGCCAAGCCACCGACACCCCGCGTAACGGCGTCACTCGACAGCACGGTGCTGGCCTGGGCCAGATCGATAGCGTCGCCAAACGGGTTGTCTCGGCATGAGTCGAGTATCACAATTCGCATTTTCCGGGCCAGATCCACCGCGCCTAGGAAGTCTTTCAGCGAAACAGATTGCCGTTGTATGTCCGAATTCGAAGTGACCTGCGCGTCGACAGGGATCAGAAAGTTCTCCCCTTGAACCTCAACGCCGTGGCCCGCAAAATAGATCAGCGCCAGGTCCGCCGTTTCGGACCGAAAAGCAAAATCGTCGATAGTCTCGCGCAGTCTGTCACCCGTCGCATCATAGAGCGACGTCACCTCGAAACCGATATCCGACAAGGCCGTTTCGATCAGCCTGGCATCGTTGATGGTATTTTCAAGCGCTGGAATGGTCTGGTATTCGGCCATGCCGATCACGAGCGCGACGCGTTCGCTGGCCTGCGCAAACACCGCAAGCACCGAAAAGAACGCGGCGCACAGACTGCAAAGAAAAAACCTGTTGAGTGTCATATCCGAACGCAAAGTGACCAAAAGAATCAAACCAATGACTCAAGCATAGTGCAGGTTCAGCTTTCGCTCAAATCTTGCCCTCGGCCAACCATTGTTCGATTTTGTCACGGCTGACCTCGAAATGCATGCTATCTTCCCGCGAGAAGGCGGCGCCCCAGAACCAGCCCTCATTTCGGAAAAAGTCGGCTAATATGGTCAGGCCAAGCTGGGTCTTGCCGTCTCCCAAGGTATCAAGCTTGCCGTCTATGTTAAGGTCAATCGACAAACCGAACGAATGTGTCGATGCCCTTCCGCGCGACCCACGTATCTGACGAACGCAAAGAGACCCGGCTGTGTTAATGCGGGCGTAAAGGTCGGGGTCTGTTTCCTCGATCTTGTTAAAGACCCGTTGTAGGGAGTCGATTGCAGGTTGCAGCATACGCACTCGGATGGGCCCCACGGTTTCAGTAACCAGCATTTTCGACAGTCTTGGATTGGTCATCGACTGGCAACGATCCGATAGACTTGCGCGGGGTCGGCCAAATACACTTTCAAGGTACGTGGGGTTGGCGATCCGCAAGCCCTTGTTGACGTTGCGGCGGTCGGCGATCTGAACAATCTGCGCGTAGGCGTCGATGATATCGTTCTGCCCATTGCCAAAATCGATGGCGCCGTGCTGCTGGTTTTGCGGCTGCGCGGCCTGACTTGCGATCCGCGCGTCCATTGTAGCAAGTTGCTTTTCCAGCCCATCAATCTTTTCCCCAAGGTTTTCGATCTGGCCGCGCAGTTGTTCGATTTCGATCCGGGCACCACTGTCTACTGCGGGGCCGGTCGCGTTCGGGTCGTAAGCATCTGAAGCAGGCCAAAGGGAATAGATACCGATGCCGATCAGCACAATCACGATCAGACTCATCGCCCCGATAATGACGGGAATGGCGCGCATCAGCGATGCCCTTGATATCCTGAAGATTTAGATAAAAGTGGCGGCATTCAAGCATCCGTGTCAAGCATGGTTGGTCGGGCAATCAGACAGAAAAGCCTTGGGGCCGGAGGGCTTTGTCGTGTAGGTTATGCACACTTAGCGAATAGATTAGAAAGTGGTTCGATGTTACGCTCCATTGCTTTATCCCTAACACTTTTCACCTCAGCACTTGCTGGATCGGCCGGAGCGCAGGATGCCTCTAACCTGAGCCCGCAAGAGATTGAAGAGCTGTTCAAGAAACAACGTACGCGCGGACTTGTACTTGCGCCCACCAACGACACGGCCGCTGCAACGACGGAACAAACGACCTCGCAGACGACAACATCGGTTGCAGCGACATCGCATGTGGAATTGCCGAAAGATGTTCAGGTAAATATTCAGGTCTCCTTCGACTTCGACAGCGCGGCGCTTCGAGCAGATCAGAAGCCGAAGCTCTCCGCCTTGTGTCAGGCCATGAAATCCAGTGCAGAAAGTGTGTTCCGCGTGGTCGGGCACACCGATAGTTCCGGGTCGGCAGACTATAATGAGCGTCTGTCGCTGTTGCGGGCGGAAGAGGTCAAGCGTTATCTCGTCGATGATTGCGGCATTCCGTCCGGTCAGCTTCAGGCCGTCGGCGTCGGCGAGCAATTCCCGTACAATGCCACCGATCCACGCGCTGATGAGAACCGCAGGGTAGAGTTCCAGGCGTTGAGTTGACCGCCCACAAGCGACGCCCGCCTCTGACCCCGGCCCAACAGGGATACTGACATGGCAGCGTCTGATCAACGCGACATCTTCCAGCCTGGCGATCTTTTGAACAACACCTATCGGATCGTGTCGTTGCTTGGGCGCGGCGGCACATCCGAGGTCTATCGTGCGAAGTCAGAAATATCGGGCAGGGTGGTTGCCGTCAAAGCCCTGCGCGCCGAGTTTTCGGTGAACGAGGACTACCTCGCCCTTATGACGCGGGAGGAGGATATCCGCGACATCCGCCACGACGCGATTGTCCGCTACTTCGACACGCAACGCATGTCGGACGGGACAGTCTACCTGGTGATGGACTATGTGGAAGGTCCCGCGCTTGATCTGAAAATGAAAGAGGGCGGTCTACCCGCAGACGATCTGCTGATCATCGCCAAACGGGTGACAGAGGGGCTTGAGGCGGCGCATGCGCGCAATATCGTTCATCGTGATCTTTCCCCTGACAACATCATCTTGCGAGGTGGCGATCCCTCGCAAGCCGTGATTATCGACTTCGGCATCGCCAAGGATACCAATCCGGGCGCAGCCACGATCGTTGGAAACGAATTTGCAGGCAAGTATGCATATGCCGCTCCCGAGCAACTGGCTGGGCGTACAGATGCTCGAACGGACATTTACTCGCTGGGTGCGCTTTTGCTTGCAACCTTCCATGGCGCAAAGCCGGATGTTGGCAGCAATCCCATGCAGGTGGTCGAGACCAAAGGCAAACCGCTTGACGTCAGCGGCGTGCCGGACCCGTTGGGAGCGTTGATCGCGAAGATGACCGATCCAGACCCCGACAAGCGCTTCCAGTCGGCAGCCGCGCTTCTTTCGCAATTCGGCCAGGCACCCCCTTCCCCGAAACCGGAGATTGATCGTACGGTCGTTGTTCCGAAGTCAGAGGCCAAAGTGCGCTCGAAATCCAGGGCCAAGCCGGACAAGCAACCTCAAAGGAAATCACGCGCCGGGCTTTGGGCGGCCGTCTTTCTGGGTCTGATCGGTGCAGGGGGTTATGGGGCCTATTCCACCGGTGCGTTGGACGCCTTTCTTGGCCCTACCTATCCCGTGGCAGAGCCCTACACTTTGAATGTCGAAAAGCCTGAAAGCGGGACGCCGACCGCGCGTGGCGCCATGCCAGCGCCCGACCAAGCAGAGGCGTTGCGTGCCTTGATGCAGGAAGACGGCGGAGGGGCAGAGCTTCTTTTGGCTTCGGGCGCTATTCCGGACGGGTGGGGCGCCACCGTCGTCAGTCTGGTTGAGCGGCTTGCCGAACTGGACAGCTATAGCATGTCGGTCGATGGGGCGGCGGTCGATATAGCAGGTGCCACGTCGGACGCCGATCTGTCAGCCAGACTTCAGGATCAGTTGAATGCTGCTCTTGGCGAGGCGTTTCAGGGCAGCATCAACATCGTGTTTCGTCCACCCTTGTTGGCTGTCGAGGAAGTCGAGGCTGTTTTGGAAGATCATGCCAATTGTGGTCGTCTGACCTTGCAGAACCCTCCAAGTCTTGGATACGGCTCGGAGGACAGCATTGAGATTGCCGGAAAACTGGCCGAGGTCCAATCACGCGTTGGCCTGTTTGATGCGGTGCGTTCTCTTGCAGATAGCAGGCCCGTTTCACTTGATGTGGAAGTGTTGAGCGACACGCTTTGTCAGATTGAGGCCGCACTTCCGGACGCCTCCGCCGCAGGCATTGATGTTTTGTTCGGGTTTGGCGACCGGCCCGATGCAAACCCTGCCGGGCGCTACTTTGTTGGTGAAAACCCCGTCATCGATATCGCTCTGCCTGCCGATGTCGACAGCGGCTATCTTTACGTGTCGGTCGTGGATGTCAGTGGGAACGTTTTCCATCTTTTGCCCAACATCAACAGGCCCGACAACGACGTGGCATCGCTGCGCGCCACCGACGGTCAAAAGATCCGCGTGGCCTATGGCGTGGAAGAGGCGCAATCGACGACAAAGCTGGCCTTTCTGGTCGATGACAGCGTTCTGGGCAAAACCAAGGTCGTCGTGATCTGGGCGAATGAGCGATTGTTCGATGGCATCAGGCCAACGACGGAGTCTGTTGGTGGTTACGCGCAGGCTTTGAAAGACGCCCAGGCAAAAGGGACTTTGCGGGTCAGGGGTATGGATAGCCGAATACTTACAACGGCCGAACCCTAGTCGATATCGATCACGATCAGACTAATATTGTCTGCACCACCGCCTTCCAGCGCCAGATCCATCAGCCGGTTTGCGACGCTTTCCATCGGGCTGGTGGTGAGGATGTGTTCCAGCACATGCTGTGGCGCGTATTTGCTAAGCCCGTCCGTGCAAAGGAGAAAGCGGTCGCCATGATGGATTTCGCCGCGGATCTTGTCCAGATCAACCCGTTGGCCGACACCGACCGCGTTGGTGATCTGGTTCGCGCTAGGGTGATGTTCAGCCTCGTCCCAGGTTAGTTGCCGGGCTGCAACAAGGGCCGCAACCACGGAATGGTCTGTGGTCAGCATTTCCAGTCCACCGTTTTGCAGCCGGTAAAGACGGCTGTCGCCGGACCAAAGGCACGCGAAATGACCATTGGCGATCGCGAGGGCGACGACAGTTGAACCCATTGTCTGGCCATGGCGCATTGCCGATTCATGCTGAATGCGCTCATGGGCGTACTGCAATGCGCCTCGTAGGGCGCGAACCGTATCTGCGGGCGTCAGATCCGCATCGATCATGGCAACGCTTTCGGTGACGATTGCGCTGGCGACATCCCCTGCTTCATGCCCGCCCATGCCGTCTGCGACGACCCAAACGCCCTTTTCCGGTAGGGCGACGACGCTGTCTTCGTTCACGGGGCGAACCAGCCCTGGATGTGTCTTTGCCGCAAATCTTGGTGCCGCTGTCATGATTAAGTGTTCCAATAGGCGTCATCCGGATCGAAAAGGGCCTTGAGTTCAATGCCGGATGGCAATCCGGCTGTGGTCATGATCCGATGGCTTGACCCAATGATGGATGACCAGATGGCCCTTATGTCGGCCCCGATCGCCGCTGTGATCCTGTCGGGCAAGCTGATTGCGCCCAAACCGGTCGCTAGGGTGGCGCGATCCATTCCGTCATCCAGCATCGACAGGGATAGCTGCTCTAGCTGAGGAAAGATTTCCCCGCAGGCGATATGAGCAGAAACAGGTGTTTGCGCGGGAACAGCCGCGACGCAGGTCAGTGGAAACCGTCTGCCGACCGCGTCGACCGATGGCATCATGATCCCCGAGACCACGTTCGGACCGGCCAAGCCAGCAGCCAACGAAAAGCGCCAGATCGGCGCAAACATGTAAAGCTTTTCCCACATCTCTTCATCATGCCCGCGAAACTGGGCAATAGAATGGCTCAACCATGTGTCCCAAGGGTCAATAAAACCTTGTGGCACCCCGATCCGAACAAAATCGCCCAGCCCCGGTATCTTGCCGAAGGCTCCGAAGCTGGGTCTTAACGGTTGCGTCATAGGCTTTCAGGGCATTTGAAGTCGCTGAGCGCCTTCAGCGCGAAGGGATTCAGTATTGATCCAGACTGCATGTTGTAGATCGCGATTCGGCCCCCGACGCGGAAGATCACGCGGCTTCGATCGGACACATTCGTTTTGCGCAGCTCGGCTGCGTTCAGCAACCGCAGCCAAGCCCAAGGGCCGTCGCGCGTGATGGCATTGGCCGATTTGCCATCAGGCGGTTGGAAGACAACCCGCGCCACGCCGACGCTTCCGGGCCAGGTGACCGCAGTTGGTTTCGGCGCGCTCATGCGGTGATTGAACTCCACCGTCTGTCCGTCGATTTCAAGCGTTACTGTCTTTGCATTGGGATCCAATGCCTCGGGCGTCAGTTGAAAATTGACAAGGGGTGCTGCAGCCCCCCCAAAGAAGGCGTCGCGAATGGCCGCAGCATTCTGGAACTGCTTGAGCGCTGTGGGCGACATGCCCAGATCTGTGTCGTTCAACTCTTTCCACGCCCAGGGCTGCGCCCGCACATCGACAAGTTTGATCAGGTTCTCGTTAAAAAACCCGTCGATCAGTCCGCCAGGCGCAAAAAGACGCGAGAAATCGGCCATGGCCACATCCGCCTTAGCGCGACGATCAAAGGGATACCGCCCGCTCAGCGCTTGCGTGCAGAAGGGCAGTACGTTGGCCTGCCAAGCGGCATTGATTGAGGCACGTGTACCGTCCGCCGCGATGCCCGATGATCCGCTGGTGATCTGCGCCGCCCAGCGTTGCATTGGCCCTTCAAGGCGTGCGGCGACTTCGCGCAGTTGCACGATGGCGCTTGTGCCCTGGGTGGCCGTCTGTCCTGAGAACGATTGCTTGTTCAATTCCTGGTAGACCTCGGTAAGTGTCGCCATAAAGGTGTCGAGCGGCGCAGGCTCATCCGGGTTTTGGCCGACCAGTTGGTGCAGCCAGGAAAAGCGCTCCTCGACATAGGCGCCGGGCTGTTCGGGCTCTGCCCCTGCGCTGGCGCCTGCAGATTTGCGCAATGCGTCGACAAAGAGGCGCTTGCGCGAATTCAAAGATTGCTGAGCGATCTGTGCTGCAACGCCCCCGACGGCGGCTGCGCCTTCGGCGGCTTGATTGGCCGGGGTGCTGCGATCTTCGGTCAGTTGCGTTTCGCTGGCGATGGCCTTCAATATTCGCAACATCGGAGAGCTTCTGTCATTCGACAGAATATTCGTCACTTCGACAGCGTGGCTTAGGCTTTGCAGCGGTACGACATCCAGATCGGCGAGCAGTTGGTCATATTCGGAAACGTAGTCATCATAGTAGAGCTCAAGCACCTCACGGCTGAGCCTGAGTAGAGTGGCCTCGCTTTGTTCAGCTTCACCGCGTGGCCCCAGGACCCAGCTCTCGCGCTGAATTCGGGACGCGACACCAAGGGCCTCATCAAGGAAGACATCGTTGAAACCCGCATATGTGTAGATCCCGGGGATGCCTTCGTTCAGGGACTTGCCGGATGATCTCTGGAAGGCCCGATTGACCGCGCCGCCGCCTGCATCGGTCAGGCGCCATTCAGGTAATTCAGTCGCACGGGGGGAATTGATGATGCCTTTGTAGACCCGCTGGGCCAGGGGCAGTTCAGACAGAATGCCTTGCACCTGTTCGACCAGCGGTCCGTTGAGCTCGATCTTGTCCATCGGTTGGCGCAGCAAGACATCAAGATGCGCGCCAAGGTCTTTCTGCAGCCCCGCGCGGTCGTCGCCCGGAAATGAGATGGACCAATCCAGCGTCATCCATTCTGTCACGAAGTCGCTGTTCATCGGTCCTTCAAGACCAAGCATCAGATAGACTTTGAGCGCTTCGTAAAGCAGGTTGGCGTTGTCCATATTGGCCTGCATTTGCTCTTCCAGACGCAAGATCAAACGCGGAAGGAATTGTTGGTTGAGTGACGCTCGGTAGGCCTGAGCTGATTGCGTGCCGATGACCTCGCCCTGATAAAGCCCCCAAGTCAGCTTTGCGGGCGGTCCCTCGGTTGTGATCGCAGGGTTGCCAGGCATATTGCGCAGAATGTTCAGGGCAGGCACGACGCCTGGCAGGTCACTGTCCGAGATGGGTGATCCCGGGATTTCTGCAGCCGCCGCCCGGTAATTGAGGATCTGGGCCTGGCTCTGGGCAAGCAAGTCCTGGTTGCCCAAATAGCTGCGCGTCCAGAGGGTGCCGAATCCGATCGTGGCTATGATTGCCGCCGCAACCGCCCCGCGCATCGTCCAGCGGTATCGGCGTTCGACTTTGTCATCTGCACTGACAAGCCCCGCTTCGGGGAACATCACCCGCTCAAAAAGGTCGGTTATGAAGAAGCTTTTGCCAGACCCGCGGCCCGACCCGATGGCTTGCCGACCGATGCCAAATGTGCGGGCCATGCCCATCATCAGCCTGTCAATTGGCGTGCCCTCTTGAGTTCCGGATGTGAAGTAGACGCCTCGCAAAAGCTGGCGTTGTTCAAACCGGCTGTCCTTGAAGACTTCGGTCAGAAAATCCCGCGCTGTCTGCCGGGCCGAGGCGACCTGACCCGGAAAACCCGCGATCAGGCTGCGGCGCTGCGGGTCGGTTTCGGCTTCCATGCGGTCCAACGATTGCCCGTTCAGGCGCTCCAGAAGGCCAGCGAATTCTTGATCAAAGCTGGCAACTGGGCTCGCCTCGCCCCCCTTTTTGTCAAGCGGCAGGGTGAAGCCCCAAACCTGCTCTCGTCCCTCGCGGCCCATGTTTTCGAAGAATTCGGAAAAGCCGGCGATCAGATCAGCCTTGGTAAACAGAACATAGACCGGAAACCGCACGCCGAGCGTGCTGCGCAGTTCCTGCAAACGGCGACGGATCGCATTGGCGTGATTTCTTTGCGTCGTCTCGTCCTGCATCGAAAGATCCGAGAGCGAGATCGCGATCATTGCACCGTTGATAGGCTGGCGCGGCCGATGCTTCTTCAGCATGCCCAGAAAACCAAGCCAGGCCGCATTGTCGGCGTCCGCATCGCTGTCTTGCGTTGTGTAGCGCCCTGCCGTATCGATGATCACGGCCTGATCGGTGAACCACCAATCGCAGTTGCGCGTACCGCCCACGCCGCCGATTGCGTTCTGACCAAGGTCATCTGCAAGTGGGAAATCGAGCCCTGAATTGATCAAAGCCGTCGTTTTACCAGCCCCTGGCGGCCCAATGATCATATACCAGGGCAGGTCATAAAGCTGCGAACGCCCCCAACGCGATTTTCGCAGCTTGGTCGTGGCCAGCTTGAGCTTTCCTCTCAGATCGCCCAGTTCGGCTTGGACGGCCTCATCACCGGGATCTGCCTCAATGGCCTGAGGCGGTGCCACGATGTCTTGAACGATGGCTTTGTCCTGTTTCGCACGACGCAGAACGATCAGCAGAATGATCGCAAGTGCGATCAGCCAGAGCACCGCGATTGTCACGCCACGCGCCAGCGCGCCATCAAGAGGTCGCGCATCGCCAAAGCCCAGAAACGCGCCAAAAAACCAGATGAGCGCGCTCAAGATCAGGGACAGGACAACCGTGATCGTGATGCCAGAGGTCAGAAACCGGATCATGCTGCGTCCTCCCTAACCAACACGACCTCAATTCGTCGGTTGGTGGCCCGCCCCTCGGCCGTGTCATTGGATGCAATCGGATCCTTGTCGGCCCGTCCTTCCGCCGTCAAACGAGAGGGATCCGTCAAGGTCGCGGCCACCTTCTCCATCACACTTTTTGCTCGTGCAAGCGACAGGTGCATGTTCGATGGAAAACGAGAAGACCGGATCGGGACGTTGTCGGAATGGCCCACGATGATCACCGGGCCAGGCTGATCGTTCAACGCGTCGGCGACCCGTTCGAGGGGGATGCGGAACTGCTCTTGCAACTGGTCAGAGCCCGATCCGAACATGCCGGAACCCGTAATGCGGACCGTGATCGTATTGGCATCCTCGAACACCGTCACGATCCCTTCATCGATTTCTTCTTCTAGGAAGCCTTTGATTTCCTCGATCTGTGGTGTGACGAAGATGGTTGGCGGTGGTGGAGGGGCGGGCCGATCCAGCGCCGCGATTTGGCCGGTATCCAGCAGGGAGAGCTGGCCCAGAACCCGTTCGGTTGAATTGGACAAAAGCCAGGACAGGCCGACAAATCCCATAGCAAGCAAAAGCATCGCTGCACCCGAAGCAATCCATAAAGGCTTCCAGGCAGACAGCGCACGATAGGGTTTGTTCACGCCCAGCCAATTGGGCGAGAGCGTATCGGCGGTCTCATCGCGTTGCGCCCGGATGATTTTTGCCAGACCCGCACGAATATCGAGATGCTTTTCACGTCCACCTTGTTCGACACGCAAGCGCCCTTCGAAACCGAGAGACAGACACATATAGAGAAACTCTAGCAGGTCGATATTCCTGGCAGGTTCTTTCTCCAACCGTGCGAGAAGATCGTAGAACCGATCGCCACCGACAGTTTCGCGGTGGAAGGTGCCAACCATGCTTTGCTGCGCCCAGACGGACTGCCCCCCCCAAGGCGTGTTCAGAACAACATCGTCCAAGGTGGCGCATATGGCATAGCGGGCGATCTTGAGATCCTGCGCATCCACCCCGGCCTGGAATGCGCGGCTCTCGAATGCTTTGACTTCCGTGATGACGGCCTCACGCAGTTTACCGGCGTCCATATGCTGTGCGCGGTTGCGAATGCGGCTGACCAGCGAAAAGAGTGTTGCTGCACAAGCATTTAAAGGGTTCATTCCCGTCAGGCCCGCATCGACACCTGGATCGCTCGGATTCGACACTTTGGGTGCAGAGGCTGCATGGGCTACGCCGAATGCACCCTGGCTAGGAGCGGGGTCATTCGGTCGAAACGGCGCGGCCGGTGGGTCTTGTGGCGCGGGCTGAGGGCTTCTGCGTCCTGCGGGATTGGGGCGGATAACCGTGCGATCAGAATCGTCGGGTTCGGCGAAAGGGTCTTTGTCTGCCATTTGCCTTCTCCTCCTCTCCGCCTAGCCTTGGCGGATCGCCCACAACTCCAACTGCAATCCCGGATAATCACCCGACACGTGAACCGCGATGCCGCCGGATGTAGACATCTTGCCCCAATATGGGCTGTCATGCTCCAACTCGAAATAGACTGCTCCGGCGTGATAGGGAATTTGCCTCGGTGCCACGGGAAGCGGCGTGAGGCTGATGCCTGGCAGAGCTGAATTTACCAATTGCCGGATTTCCTCCACCGGGCCGATCTTGGCTTGGCCCGCAAAATGCCGACGGATGCCCTCGGCAGGCATTTCGGCTTTGACAGCCAGCACGAAGCCCGCCGTGGTGATCAGCTTCCGGTCGCCGATCACACCGACGGAGATGCCGTATTTGCGTGGATCCAGCGGGATCGACACGGCGTTTTGTTCCAGAACCGCAGACAGATATTGCCGCAGCGTTTTCATCACCGGGGCGAAAGTGGCCGTCAGGTTGTGGTGTTCGTAGGGCGGAAATTGCTCTGCCCGTTTGTCCGGGGCCATAAAGCTTGCCAACTCACCGGCAAGGGCTGCCGCCTCACGGTAGAAGATCCAGGGGTGGATGTTCGCCATGTGGCCCAGATGACGCAGAACTGGCAGAACGCGGTTGACCGTGATCAGCAAGAGGAAGTCGGATATCTCGGCCACGCCTTTCGTACCACCCTCAGACAGGCGACCGGCGAGCGCAGTGGCACGGTGATCGATCAGCCCTTCCAACTCACGTCGGAAACTTTCGAGGGGACGGCTGGCCCGCAGATCGGTGCAGCTTGCGATGAAGGCTTGATCGAGGATGATTTCATTGTCGGGCCGCATTTCGATGATGCGCGCGATCGGAATGGCCAGGCGATCCGCAAGATCGTCTACCTCAAGTGCAAATTGGAGGCGCAGTTTGCCGACACCAAGTGTCGCGGGCTTCTTGCCTGTGCCCATTGTGTCTGTCACCTCAAGCTCACTTGGGCGCAGTCGCGCGGCGGACAGCTCCGCACCGGTCATGTCGACCTCCTGCGCGCCTTGTCGTCTTGCCGGGATTGTCAGATAGACAACACAGTTCTTGGTACCTTCCGGCACATCCAGAGCAGGCGGGTGATCGTCCGAGGCCGGAACCCGGAAAACCGCGCCATCGGGTGTCAGACCCTCGCAGCTCTCGATGGCGAACTGTCCTGTCTTCAGCGCAGCTTCGTCGATCTGCAGTTTGCCCACACCCCATCCATAAGGCACCAGATGTTCCGCCAGACCTCCGATCAGGCCTTCCATGTGCCGGTCGGCCTGCTGGAAATGATGCGGCTGCAGGAACAAACCCTCGGTCCACAGCACCTTGCTGTCCCAAGCCATCACAGCGATCCTTTAACAAACGACGTCATTTCAACCTTTCAAGCTGTTCACGATAGGCTCGGGCGAATTCGCGGCTGAAAAGCTCTTGAAAATCGGTTTCAGCCTGGTTCGACAAATCCGCATAGATCTTTTCGTAGATTTCCCAATAGCGGGCTTTCTTCGATTTCAGGATACCGCCCAAACCGCCGGCCGTCTGGATTTTCTCCTCGAGGGCTTCAGGATCAAGCTGCTGGAGGATCCCGCGAAGGGCCGCTTCCATACCGGTCACCATCGCCATTTCATGCGCTTTGATGTCATTCAGCGCCTCTTTGGCCGCTTCTTCGGCGCCCAAATATCCTTTAGCGTTGCGTCGGCTCATTGCATCGATCGCCTGATCCGTGCTCATCGAAAACTTGAGCGGGTTGTTCCCGCCTTTCTGGATCATCGTCTGTTCAATGCGGAATTCCGATTTGATCGCAGTGCGGGTCATCAGGATCTCGCGCATGCCATCGATCGTGATCCGCAGAACGTTACCAAGTTGCGCCATCGTTTCTGAAAGGTCTTCTGGCTCGATCCTCAGATCGTCCCCGCCCAAAGCCTGCAGAAAGGCCAACGTCGCATCTGCTTGACCAGATGGATCAGCCACCACCGTTTCGGCCTTCGGTTCTTGCGCCAACAGCGGGGCGGCTGGCCCTGCTTCTTTTGCGAAGGGATTGGGTTTCTCGATCTTCGGTGGCGGAGCGCTTTCTTTGACCTCTGGTTCGGGGAAGTCGTCATCCCAATCGTCCGGGATCACATTCGAAAGTGCCGTGGGCGGTATCATCTGATCAGAGACCGATGGTGTGTGGCTGGAGGTGCTGGCGCCCTGAGCGATTTCGGGTGCTTTCGGAATGATGTCATCATCGTCAAGCGGCGGCAGCAGACCATCGCCCCCCAGTTCGGGTCGTTGCACTGCGCCGGGTCCAGCCGGCGTGTCCCTGGCCCCCAGCAGATCATCAAGAAAGTCGACATCTTCCAGGGGTGCCGCGCCTGCATTTCCCGCATGTTGAACGGGGTTTGGGGCTGCAATCGGATCCAGTAGCGGATCCTCCATCTCTGCCTCTACGTCGACAACCAGTTCATAGGGTCCCACGCTCAGAATGTCCCCGTTGTTGAGAGGGGTTGGGGTCGGCCCCAGCGGCGACTTCCCGTAATTCAGGAATGTTCCGTTGGTTGAGATATCGACAACCACGAGGTCGCCGTTCTGATCCTCGATCACGCAATGGCGTTTTGACAACGTTCGGTCTGGATCCGGCAGCACCATGTCATTCTGTTCACCGCGACCGATTGTCAGGCTTTGGCCAGACATGGCCACGGGCGTACCTGATCCCGGCACGGAACCTGAAGACTGAAATCGTATCGTTACGCGCATGTCTGCCCTTCAGCCGCCGGTCAGCACCGTTGTCGCACAAGGCGGGATCACCAGGCCACCCAATGCGCACTTGTCAGTGACGCGAAGGGCCGGGAATCCACCAATCAGCACGGTGGCAGAGCCCGTCACGAAAGGATGCGGCGCGGGTGGGGTTGCCGGTGGCACCGGCCCCGACATGGCCATATCACATCCCATGCGCGCAGCTGGCATTTTCATCACCAAGACGGTTGGACAGCACGGCGGCATGATCGGGGACGTAAAGCCTGGTGGGACATTGCAAATATGCATATCACCTGCGCGGGCTTGTGGAAAAGACATCAGACAGCTCCTTTCTCGAGCACAAGATCTGCTACATGGCCATTGCCTCCGCGCCCGATGTCCAGAGCACGGTCGATAAGGATCTGTATACTCCTATCGAAATCTTCTGCTTCCGCCAGCGCAAGCATGTTCATACCAAAGACACAACCACCAACAATGCCAACGGGGGCTGGATAGTTTGCCATGTCTCCCGGGCCCATGTTGCCAGCGGCATACATCGCCGCTGTCGCCACGAGGTTCGTGTCATCATCAACATATACACCATCAAGGGCGGCCCGCGCCACGGCGCGATTGGCATCGGAAGGATCAAGTACCCAGTTCTCGGCCGCTCGAAGACAGGGCGTCGCCTTCTGGTCGCCGGGTCCTGTCAGATCCCGTGCGGCCAGACAAGCCCACCAAACGGCCTCGCGTGCGGGCAGCGCATGTGCCAGAACCGTCATGATATCAACCCAGGCGTCCTTTGCCGCAAGTTTTGTCAGCAGAACCTCGACACTGGCCGAGGCCGGATAAGTCACCGGCGTGCGCAGAAGGATATTGCCCTGGGCCACGATCTTGGCGGCTGGGTCTTTGGGCAGTTTGATCAGCTTCGAAAATCGTTCCGACATGGCAACCTCAATTGATGAGGACCGGGGTGCCGTCAATCGTGCAGATCGAATCTGCCGAGACCTTCACCATCGGTCCTTCCAACGACGCAACAGCCGTAGCGTCGAATGTCAGTACGTTGCCATTGATCGTGACACCTTTTTGATCGATCACGATTTTCGATGTACCCACCTTCAGCGTTATGGATTTCATCGCCTCAATCTCGACCTTACCCAAGTCGCATTTGAGTGTGTAGTCGCCCTTCTTTACCGTTTCCTTGTAATCACCGCCATCTACGCCCGTGATAAGATCGCCTTTTTCGACACCAACCTGCCTGTCGCCTTTCAGAACGCTGGTCAGGTGGTTGCCTTCTCCGATTTTGACGAAGTAGTCTCCTTTTTCGACATCGGTCTTCAGCTTGCCTTTCTTGACGTTGATCTCACGGTCGCCGGTTTCGATCGTGATCTCCTGTTTGCCGTCTTTGACGGTTGTTTTCATATCCCCCGGCTTTGATGGGCTAGGGAATTTGGATTTCGAGATCTCTTCAATCCGGTCACCAGTCACTTCCAGCTTTGAGACGCCGTTGATCTTCTCGAGCTTGCCGGGCTTTATCGATTTGCGCATCCCGTTAACTGCCGTTGCAGCTGCGCCTGCATCAGCCCATTTCCCCCCGACCAGAGTTGAAATCGGACCGCCTACTGTCACGACAATATCCAAGAGGTCGCTCGCCAGGTTTTCGAGGCCCGGAATTGTCAGGCCGACCTCCTCTTCCTTGTAAAGGCCGATCGTCTGGGTTTTGGCGATCCCGACGGATTCATCATACACCAGCCCGACGGACAGATCTTCCAGAAGTCCGACCATGTGCGTGCGTACTTCGCCGATGAACTCCGTTTTGTTGCGTTTGACGGTTTGCGTGAGGTCACCCAGATTGGCATGTCCACCGCCGATATTGATGACCGCATCATTCTTGACGATCTGGTAGTAGTCCCGCTCGGATTGCATCCGAACATATTCCTCACCGATCTTGTCCTCAAAGACCATCTCGTGGAATGTGCTCGCATTGCCGCCTTGCGTGGAGCGCGTAGTCATCCCCGTCATGGTCTTGTTGGCTGGCAACGGGTAGGGTGGCATCGTGTCTGCGTTGTACAACATACCCGTACAGACAGGACGGTCCGGGTCGCCCTCTTCGAACTGGACAACGACCTCCTGCCCGATCCGTGGAATTGCGATCATGCCCCAGTTCTTGCCCGTCCAAGGCATCACTGTACGCAACCAACAGGACGAATGTGCATCGCGGTTCTGGGCGCGATCCCAGTGAAACTTGACCTTGATACGTCCGTATTGATCGGTGTGTATCTCCTCTCCTCCCGGTCCTGTCACCACAGCCGTTTGCAGGCCCGGGATTTCAGGCCACGGCGTTAGGAGCGGCGCCCGAAACTGAATGTCGAAAGGCATCGCCTCGAAGAGGCCGCGGTAGGTGTCCTCATTGCCGGGATAGAACTCGATCTTCGAGATCTCGCGCAATGCGGAATGCTGGGGATCGTCAGGATCGAGTTCGGCCTGCAACCAATGCTCGGCCCTGAGAACAAGGAAGGTGCCGTTTGAGTTCTTGCGCGGCCCGTCCGTCAGCTTGAAATGCGTGCCAACTGTCAGGTTGCGCTCACTCGTGCCGCCCCGCCGGGTGCTGGCAATTGCTGTTTCGGCCTGCATGCGGACGCGCGCACGCGCATCTCCCGGCAAACTGCCCCTGTAGTGTCCGGGATAGTCATAAAGCTCATAGTCTTTGTAGGCATGTGACCCGACCTCCTTGATATTGACCTTGGTCTGATCGGCGGTGGGACGTTCGAAATCGTAGTCGCGCAAAGTCACCTTGCCGGGAACTTGCGCCTCTTTCTCCTGCCAGTCGAAGATGTATCCTTCTTCATCGCGGTTCGATTGCTCGCCCGCGTAGAAGGGTACCGAGGGCGTATTTGGCATGGAGGGATGCGCCCCTTCGCCATCGGCCAACACCAACTTCGGCACGCCATCGCTGTTGTCGAAATAGTAGTAAATGCCTTCTTCTTCCATCAGCCGGTTGAGAAAGGCGAGGTCGGTTTCCCGGTACTGAACACAATATGTCCGCTCGTCATAAGACCCGTTCAGCTTGTCCACATAGTCACTAAAGCCGAGATCCGCGAAGACTTCCTTGATGATGTCGACCGTTGTGACCGATTGGAAGATCCGGCAGTCCCGCGTGCGGCCAAGAAACCACAGCCAGGGGCGGATCTCGGCCACATAGTGACCGAACCCTTCGTGATCACCCACATACTCGGCTGTCACGCATACGCCCGGGAAACTGCGGAGGATCTCGTCTTTTTTCTTCGGATCTGCATAGGTCAGATGGACAATCATGTCCTTGCCGATCAGATCCTGAAGCTTCAATGCACGGTTCTTTATCAGGAACTCTGCCGTAATCTCTGAAATCTCGCTCATGCCTTCGCGCACATGGGCGCGCATCAAGAAGGGTTCATCATCCAGCTTCTTGATCTCAAGCTGAATGCTTCGGTGTTCCGGCAGAAAATCGTCTTTTGCCATGACTTACCTTTCAACAGCCGCGGCAGCGCGGTTAATGACGTCCACTGCCTGGCCTAATACGGATCGCACATTTGTCGCGCGATGTAGATTGGATGTGCTTAAATGTGGCTGTACTAAAATTGTGTCTGGTCTGTCCGGTTTTGCCCGGGATGGTTTGGGGCAGGGCAGAAATGTCCTGGCCTGGAATATGTTTCTGTCTGGTCATTCGAAACTGTAGGTGAACTCTGATCCCTCGACGTCGATGCCGACGCGGGTGACCTCTCCGCCCTCCATCATGCGGCGCAAAAATTCCGCTGAAATGTCGGGCAGCATGGTGTTCGTCACAATCGCGTCGATCATCCGACCACCGCTTTCCAACTCCTGACAGCGGTCAACGATCGTTTGCACGACGGCGTCGGTGTATTTGAAGGGCACGCCATGCGCTTCGGTAACACGCTTTTGGATGCGGCCAAGCTGCAGCTTGGTGATCTCGGCGATCATATGCGGGCTGAGCGGATAATAGGGGATTGTCACGATCCGCCCGAGCAGCGCCGCCGGGAAGATTTTCAGAAGCGGGTCGCGCAAAGCCTTTGAGATACCCTCGGGCTCCGGCATCAATTCAGGGTCGGAACACATGTCCATGATCAACTCTGACCCGGCATTGGATGTTAAGAGGATCAGCGTGTTCTTGAAGTCGATCTGTCGACCTTCGCCATCCTCCATCACGCCCTTGTCGAACACCTGAAAGAAGATCTCGTGAACGTCCGGGTGGGCTTTTTCCACCTCGTCGAGCAGCACGACCGAGTAGGGCTTGCGCCGCACGGCTTCGGTCAGCACACCGCCCTCGCCGTAGCCTACATAGCCAGGAGGCGCGCCTTTGAGGCTGCTGACCGTATGGGCCTCTTGGTACTCGGACATGTTGATGGTGATGATGTTTTGTTCGCCGCCGTACAGCACCTCGGCCAGCGCCAGGGCGGTTTCAGTCTTACCCACGCCCGATGTCCCGGCCAACATAAAGACCCCGATGGGCTTTGACGGATTGTCAAGGCCTGCGCGGCTGGTCTGGATGCGCTTGGCGATCATTTTCATTGCGTGGTCCTGACCGATAACGCGCTTGGCCAGATGTTCTTCGAGGTTGAGGATCGTCTGAATTTCGTCCCGGACCATTCTGCCCACGGGAATCCCTGTCCAGTCGCCGACCACACTGGCCACCGCCTGTGCATCGACGATAGGCAGGATCAAAGGTGCCTCCCCTTGCAGGGCCTCAAGCTCTGCATTCTTGGCTTTGAGCTGGGCGAGAAGGTTGGCGCGAGCATCTTCCGTAAGCGGTGTTTCCCCCGTGTCGTCACCTTCGACTTCCGCTCCACCCGCGCGCAGCTGCGCCCTTAGGTCCAGAATATCTTTCACGACCGTCTTTTCGGCCTGCCAGCGATCATCTAGCCCCTTAAGCCGTTCTTCTTCCTGCGTCTTTATATCGGTGATCGCGGTACGCCGGTCATCGACGTCAAAACCCGCAGTCTCGTCCCGATCAATGATCTCGAG
Source organism: uncultured Shimia sp. (assembly GCA_937897325.1). GTDB lineage: Bacteria > Pseudomonadota > Alphaproteobacteria > Rhodobacterales > Rhodobacteraceae > CALCOY01. The sequence goes on along the minus strand of CALCOY010000016.1, from coordinate 50,395 downwards.
CTCCGTCACCAAGGCATCGATCTTTTTGCGCGCGTCGTCCACTTCCGCCGGCACGGCGTGCTGGCTGACAGCAACCCGGGCGCAGGCTGTATCCAGAACGCTTACCGATTTGTCGGGCAATTGCCGTGCGGGTATGTAACGGGCCGAGAGGCTGACCGCCGCCTCGATCCCCTCGTCGAGCACTTGCACCTTGTGGTGATTTTCCAGCATCGACGCGATCCCACGCATCATGCGGATTGCCTTGGGCACGTCCGGTTCGTCTACCTGCACCACCTGAAAGCGGCGGGTCAGTGCCGGGTCTTTCTCGATATGTTTCTTGTATTCGGCCCAAGTTGTTGCCCCGATGGTTCGCAATGTCCCACGTGCCAGCGCCGGTTTCAGCAGGTTTGCCGCATCCCCCGTCCCGGCGGCCCCTCCCGCGCCGACAAGCGTATGCGTCTCGTCCACAAACAGTATGATCGGCATCGGACTTGCCTGAACTTCGTCGATGACCTGGCGCAGGCGGTTCTCGAACTCGCCCTTCATTGACGCGCCGGCCTGCAACAGCCCCACATCCAGCGTCAGAAGCCGCGCTTCCTGCAAAGCGGGTGGTACGTCACCGCGCGCAATACGCAGGGCAAAGCCTTCCACCACGGCCGTCTTACCCACGCCTGCTTCACCAGTGAGTATCGGGTTGTTCTGGCGTCGGCGCATCAGCACGTCGACAATCTGGCGGATCTCTTCATCGCGTCCCACGATCGGGTCGATTTCGCCGTCCTGCGCCTGCTGGGTCAGATCTGTGCAATACTGATCAAGGGCCTCGCCCTTACCCATCTGGGCGGGAGACATTGCACCAGAGGCCTCACCTGGTTCCGCACCGCCTCCGGTGGTTGATCCATCCTGCGGTCGCATTGCTTCTTCGGGTGAACCATCCGTTACCGTATTGAACTCATCAGCCAGATCGTCTGCTTTGATGTTGGCAAGTTCCGGAGAAATCTGCGCGAGGATGTTGCGCAAGGCGGGCGTCTTAAGCATGCCCAGAAGGATATGACCCGTACGCACCTGCGAGGACGAGTAAAGCAGCGAGCCCCAGACCCACGCACGCTCCATCGCATCTTCGAGATGCTCCGACAGATCCGAGATCGAGGATGCCCCGCGCGGCAAGCCATCAAGTGCTGCGGTCATCTCTGTTGCGATCTTGCCCGGATCCAGATCGTAGTGCTGGATGATCCGATGCAGGTCGCTGTCCTGCGAATTCAGGATCTGATGCATCCAATGCACCACTTCCACGTAAGGGTTGCCGCGCATCTTGCAGAAAACCGTGGCGCCTTCGACGGCCTTGTAGCCAAGCGAATTGAGCTTTCCAAAAAGGGCAACGCGACTGATTTCACTCATTTCTCTGGCCTTCTCGTCAAATCATCTCGGAATACAGAAACAGGTCTGAGGCGTCTTTGCGGTTCGCGGCGTCGCCGCGGATCCAGCTTGTCTGGCCCAGGCGAGTGCTCCTGCCCAATTGCGCTCTTGGAACTTCGCTGGCCAGCAAGACGAGGTTTAGATCCCAATCGAGCTGAAACCCAGTATAGGACCGCACGATATCTCGAAGCCTTTTCAGGGATTCCGAACCTGGTAGCAGACGCTCATACTGTTCCAGGTCCATCGGGCCGATCCTCAGACGGAATTTGGCACTACGAGTCCAAACCCGCTCGCCGATGGTTGTCATCTCACCAAGACCTGCCTGCGCTCCAAGCTGCCAGCGATCATCCGGCTCAAGTTCCAGCCATGACCCGATAAATTGCTGGAGACGGACAGAGGCACCGAAGAACGTCGAGAGTATAGCCACCAATCCATCTGGTGACTTGCTGCCCTGACCTAGCAATCCCGCAAAATGGCGCTTTGACAGATCGGGAAACGCATCCCTGTCCCGAAATGCGGTCCCCTGCAATCCTGAAATAGCCGCCACATGACGTTCGAACGGCCCATCTTCGCCCCGGTCAAAACTGGGCGCAGGCTCCGCTGAGGCCCAGGCGCGATAGAAGAGGGACAGGAAGCGGTGGGTCAGCATGTCAGCGAAAGCCACGAGCGTCGGATCGCGGTGGTTGCGTTGCCGGTCCCGCGCGTATTCCGTGAGGTGCAGCGGCAGTGGGCCTTGTGGACCAAAGAAGCCAAAGAACCGATTGATCAGCCGCGACGGTGTTTGGCCATGTCCCGGTGAAAAACTTCGGATCGTTGATGGCGGAAACGACAATTCCGCCTCTTGCCCAAGCCGAATCCGGTCCTGTCGGGCGCGCCGACTTTCGCCCAAACGTGGCGTGTCTGCATGCACCGCCTCGAAAAGGCGCAGCGCGTGAAGGATATGCTGTTGCTCGGGTTGTTCAATGAGCGGCTTTAGCCGCGTCAGATGATCCGACCGAGGCCCGTCTGGGGGCGCCATCGTGCGATTTCTCCGCTTTGTTCGGTAATAAGGACGGTTTCGGTGAAAGAGTTGATCGTCACGTACTTTCGAAAGAAACGTTCAAGGACGGCGCCGACCAGATAGGGGCTGGTGCCTTCGTAGAAGCTTTCATCCAGGGTGATACGGATCTCGAGTCCTCGTATCGCAGTCGACATTACGCCGTCGGCCATGCGCCGGACAATGGAGCGCGTTTCGACCTTGCTGATGCCTTCAAGCTGCTTTTCGATCACTTTGTCGCCTGCGGGCGCATAAATCCCAAGAAGTTCGCGCAGGGCTGCAGCACCGCGTTCCTCTCCTTCATCGGCAATGGATAGGTAGTTCAGTGACAGATGAGAAATGAGCCGCCATGACGCTCCTGATTGCGCAAGTGTCGGACGCGGTCGGGTCGGTGGGAGCGGCGTGGTGATCCGCTTAACGGGGCCACCGTCCGGAAGGTGAAACAGATCCGGTGTGCCCGTGGCGAGCAAAAGCGGCAGATCGCGGTTCGTGACCATGGCCTGTACGGCCAGTTGCCGGAGATCGCCCCGAAAGGGGGCCTCGTTGGGATCGACAAGCGTCAGATATGTTTCAGAGCCAAGATAAGAAGTGCGGGAACCTTTGAGCCGCTCTCTTTCCGATCTTTGCCGCATCCGCCGACGCAGCGTGTAATAGGCCGGGTAGGATTCGCCTGCAGCCGTAAAATCGTCAGCAGAATAGAAGGGCCGGAATGATGTGTCGTCCTGGCCCTCGCCGCTGATTCCATTGACTGAGGTAATGCCGAACACTTCGTAGTCCATCGGGGCCGTTCGGTCCCCGATGACATGCATTTCCGTGTCGTGCCCTGAAACGAGTATGCGGTCGCAGCGCTTTGGGAACAGATTGATGGCTGGGACGGCATTCAAAACAAATACCTCCGGCGCTACGGATGGCGCGACCGCCTCGTCGCCTTCGCCCAAAAGGATGTAGATATCCACGTCTTTGCCAGACGCTCGGGAGATTCCGGGGCCGAGGCCCGTTAGTTCAACAAAGTGAAAGCGTTCCGGAAGGGCGAAGTATTCCTGAAGCAGGCGATATCCATCAAAGCTTTGCCGGGGTAAGGGCAGAAGTGCTTCTTCCCGCCCGTATCCGCGCGGGACAACTGCCCCATCGACAAGGGGGGTTGTCCAGTCTGCCCGGCGGTCTGTCGAGCGGGCGACAAGACTTTTGGTCTGAGTGGACAGAAGCGCATGCAGTCCCCACCCGGCGGTTTCTGTCCCACCCAGAAAGATCGTGAGGTTGTTCAGTGGCAAATCCGCGATCGGAAGATTATTATGTCGCTCAAGACGTAGGCGTATGGCCGCTCGAGATCCTTGCGCCGTGCTCACGCCCGCCGCAGCAAGCGCACCACGTCCGTCTATGTATTCTGCCTCGCTGATGCGGATCGGCCACAAAGTCACATCTGCAGCTGTTCGAAAAACGCACGCGGTCTGTTCGCCTTCGCCAAGCCTGCTACGCAGTGTGGTCTGCCGTGGCAAGAGATGCCCCTCAACCAATGCCGCATTCTCGTGGTCCGGCTCAAAGGCCGCGATCATCATGGAAGGGGTTGGCGCGAGATAATGTGGGTAGACGATTTCGAGCAGATGGCTGGTCAGAGCTGGGTACTGCTGTTCGAGTTCAAGCTGGACACGGGCCGAAAGAAAGGCAGCCCCCTCCAGAATACGCTCAACATAAGGGTCAAGGACTTCCACACCGTCCATGCCCAGCCGTGACGCTATCTTGGGATAGGCGGTTGCAAATTCCGCACCCATATCCCGCATGAAAGCCAACTCGTTTTCGTAGTGTCTGAGCAGGCGCGTATCCATCGACTAGCCCACCCGCTCCAGCGACAGCTCGCCGGTCGTGATATCGACCTCCGAGCGCAGATAAAGTTCAACGGGGAGGGGCTGTGCCCACATATCCGCGCGAATATCGAAATTCACCACGGCCTCCCGCGTCTGATCTCCCGCTCGGGTTTCTACGTCGACCGAACCCTCGCGGATTCGTGGTTCAAAGAGTTCGATTGCGCTGGCGATCGACTTCCGGATCAGCTCTGCCCGATCAACGGTTGAGTAATCTCCAGCAACGTCGCGCACGCCGTAATTCAACACCGAAGATGCAGCCCGTGGAAAGCGTTCAGCGTCGATCCAGCGGTCGTTGTTGGTGGTGTTCAAAAGCCAGGACAGATCGCGTTGGATGATTTCGCGCAGTGTCCGGACATCAATAACGCGATCATCGCGTCGCTCCGACTTTTCGGATGGGTCGTTGTCGGTCAGGCGGTCCAGAAGGGACGGCTGCAGCCTGTCAGAGATCGTCAGATCAGCCATCGACCTGGTCCATGACAAGCTCTCTCACTTCCATCAAAGCGACATCACCCTGGTCGGTTGCCAGCAAACGCTGACCTTTGCCAAGAAACGTTTCGCCTCCTGCATCGTCCCAGCTGGTCGCTCGGGACAGCTTTTCGGCATCTGATCCTGATGTTATCGTGCCCGCATAACGGGTCGGGATCAGGGCGACCACATCGCCGCCATTTGACAATGTGATCTGTGAAGGCGTCCAAACGGCATCGCGCAGGTCACTTGGTTCCTCGAACTGTGCTTTGGCGATAGATGTGAAGGGCATCCAGAAATAGCGTCCGTTGATCACAATCTCCAGCAGCGGCCCAAGACGCATATCGGCATCTGCAATCCACTCAAACTTTTCGCCGTTGAGTGAGCCTGCCGCGGCTGGGGCGTCATCGAAAGCCTGCGCGCGCAGGTCGGCGGCGGCGGCTGCGTTTCCACCTCCCAGGGCTTTCAGGGCCTCTATCAGCTTGGCGGTCCAGTCTTGTGGTTCGCCAAAGATCAGAGGTGTCTTTTCACCTGCAAAGACCTTTTCGCGATAGACCTCGCAAATGATTGCTTCTCGGTAAGCCTGCGCCATTGGAATGGCCGCCGAATCCATTTCCGCGCTGAGTTTCAGCTGCGCCACGGCGCGGTTCCAATCCCCGGTTACGCACAGAAGTTGGAACAAGAAAACTCGAAGTTTCTGGTCGGACGGGTCCTTGCGCACCGCGTCTTGGAGGGCAGCTAGCGCGTCAGGCAGATCGCCCGATTTCAAATGATCATGCGCGGCCTGCGACACGACAGACACCTCCAAAACTAGATCGATTAGATCGTCAGTAGCACCGCGAAAGCCATTCCTTCGCGGTGCATATTTTCAGTGAGCGAAGCTTAGATCGCCTTGTTCTTTCCCTGATCCCAGGTCGCTTCGGCAGCCACGCTCACTTTGCCTTTTTCGTCCTGTTCGAGATAGGTGTATTTGATCTTTTCGAAGTTGAACGTGACCGAATCTGTTGGCACGTCTTCACCCGAACCGCTGATCGAATAGCTCGATACCAGAACGTTGGTCAGTTCCCATTTCATATAGACTTCCTGCGCGCCGCCTGACTTGGTGAAATGCAGGGTTGCGTCTTTGAAATGGGTGCCGTCACAGCACGCTTGGAACAGACCAGGCGAGGATTTGCCTTCGTTCACAAGGACCGAAAGGTCGGCAAGCTGCGAACGTCCACGTCCGCCGCCACCGCCCATAGCGAAGGTGCCGTTGTTCGAAACCGCGCCCGACATGGATAGAATATCAATCCATTTCTCGTGACCGTCGTCCTTTGATTCACCTTCGACTTTGCCGCCTTCAATCTGCATATAGATGGGCATCTCTTGTACTCCTGATATTTAACAAATGGCCCAAAATTGGCCGCTGGTTTTGAAATGTCTGGTGCACCCAAAATACGCCGGGTGCACCTGGTCTTGTCTTACTGTTTTTCGCTGGGAAGCTTTGATACCAATCGGAGGGAAACAGACAAACCTTCCAGCTGGTAATGTGGACGAAGGAAAAACTTGGATGTGTAGTAACCTGGATTTCCCTCAACATCTTCGATAACCACGTCCGCTGCGGCGAGCGGTCGGCGGGCTTTTTCCTCTTCGCTTGAGCGGTCGGAGGAGTGATCGACATACTGATCGATCCAATCCTTCAGCCAGCGCTCCATATCCGCACGGCTTTTGTAGGAGCCCACTTTGTCGCGAACGATACATTTAAGGTAGTGCGCAAAGCGGCATGTCGCATAAAGGTAAGGTAGCCGTGCAGCGAGATTGGCGTTGGCCGTTGCGTCCGCATCGTCATATTCCGCTGGCTTATGAAGTGATTGCGCGCCGATGAACGCCGCCACATCGCTGTTCTTGCGGTGGATGAGAGGCATCATACCGTTCTTCGCAAGCTCTGCCTCGCGCCGGTCAGAAATCGCGATTTCGGTCGGGCATTTCTGATCGACCCCGCCATCATCCGTTGGGAAGGTGTGGCTGGGAAGATTTTCAACTGCACCGCCGGATTCGATCCCGCGAATGCGCGAGCACCAGCCGTATTCCTTGAATGATCGGTTGATGTTGACAGCCATAGCGTACGCCGCATTGACCCAACCGTATTTGGACGAATCTGCATCGCCGGTTTCTTCTTCGAAAGCGAAGGCCTCAACAGGGTCTGTCTTGGACCCGTAAGGCAAGCGGCCCAGAAAACGCGGCATGGCAAGACCCACATAGCGGCTGTCTTCGCTTTCGCGCAGGCTGCGCCATGAGGCATATTCCGGAGTTTGGAAGATCTTCGTTAGGTCACGCGGGTTGGCAAGCTCTGACCAGCTGTCCATCTGGAAAAGCTCGGGCTTGGCGCCGGTGATCAGCGGGGCATGTGCAGCCGCCGCGATCTTTGACATCTCTCCCAGAAGCTCCACGTCCGGCGGGCTGTGATCAAAGTGGTAGTCGGCGACGAGGGTTCCGTAAGGCTCTCCGCCGAACTGACCGAATTCCTCTTCGTAGACGCGTTTGAAGATCGGAGACTGATCCCAAGCCGTTCCTTTGAACTTTCGCAGCGTCTTGTGCATATCCTTTTTGGATATGTTCATGACTCGGATCTTCAGCATCTCGTCGGTTTCGGTGTTGTTGACCAAATAGTGCAGCCCACGCCACGCGCTTTCGAGTTGCTGGAATTCCTCGTGGTGGAGGATCTGGTTGACCTGCTCGGTCAGCTTTTGGTCGATCTCCGCAATAATGCTTTCTATCGATTTGAGTGCATCATCCGAAACAAGAGCGGTGTTTTCCAGTGCCTTCGCGGCAAGGGTTTGTACGGCCTGTTCCACAGCCGTCTTGGCCTGTTCGGACTTCGGACGAAACTCTTTTTGTAGTAGAGATGCGAAATCGTCTTCCTGGACTTCAACCGCGCCGGCCTCCGCCTGCTTTTCTGCATCAGCCATGGATCACTCTCCCTTTTCGTCGTCGCCGTCGGGTGCGGGGGCTGCCGCCAGAGATTTCAGCAGGGCAGGGTCCTTGATCGCTTTTGCAATCAGCTCTTCCGCTCCGGTCTTGCCGTCCATGTAAGTCATCAGGTTCGACAATTGAGTGCGCGCATCCAACAGCTCTTTCAGCGGTTCGACCTTGGCGGCGATGGCTGCCGGGCTGAAATCATCCATGGATTCGAACGTGATATCAACGGCCATATTGCCCTCTCCAGTCAGCGTATTGGGAACGCTAAACGCTGCGCGGGGCTTCATCGACTTCATCCGATCATCGAAATTGTCGACGTCGATTTCAAGAAACTTCCGGTCTGCAATAGCGGGTTGTTCGACTTCTGACTTGCCTGCCAGATCCGACATAACGCCCATTACAAATGGAAGTTGTACTTTCTTTTCCGCGCCGTAAAGTTCGACATCGTACTCGATCTGCACCCGCGGCGCTCGATTGCGCGCGATGAATTTCTGAGACCCTCCGGCCATCACATTATCTCCTTGTCGTCACGATCAGTCGATCCGGGTCGCAGACCCATTCGTATATCAATCATCTTCGTCTTCGATCCCCCCTATCAAATGAACGTTGTCCACGCCTTCGGGGGCCATATCCTTAACAATTTCCAGGAAGTCTGCACCAACCAACCGTTTTGCCCGCTCAAGCAATATGGGCACTGGGCTAGAGGGTTCAGATCGCTTGTAATATGCGATGATCCTGTCAAGCGCAGTGTGCACATCATTGATGGAATTGATAGCCCCTATCGCACCGGTGTTTGCGGTTTTTTCACGAATATCCGCAGTTTGTTTAGCATCTTCAGTGATTTCAGCGACACCACCGCCTGCTTCGATCAGGTGATTTGTGATCTGGCGCAGGAGCCGTTCGAGCGGCTCCAGATCGGGGCCACGTCCTGGTGTTTCGGCGTCGAATTTGGCCGTTACGGCCTGTATGTCTGACAGCGCGCTTTCGGCGGCCGCCCGCAACCCTGAGAGGGCATCGTCGTCGGTATCCCGAAACGCTGCCGCGACAGCGGCGCTGTCCGGAACGTCATCATCTTCCTGCGCGGATATCTCCCCATTTGCAACTTGGACATCTCTCCAGCAGATCCTGCCGAATGTTCTGCTATCCGTCAGCGGGGCGAGGCGAAGCGCACGAATAACCGTATCCCGATTGGCGAGTTCAGCGACGGTGTTGACCCGCATCGTCGGATCGTTGTCATCTTCTTCGTCAAGTTGCGGATGACATGTCGACCAGTAGTCTTCGAGTGCCCCGCGAAAGAAAGCGGCGACCTCAGAGAAGCCCTCCAAACCGTTCACGCGGAGTTCTGCGGTGGCAAGATAAGCGCCCGCCCTCAGGTCGTGACTTTGCGCAAGAACGGCCCGTGCCTTGGTTGCAACATCGCGATAGTCAGGGTCCTCAGAGGGGATAATCTGATCGCCAAACTGCTTCTCCTGGGTGGGTTGCGCAGCAACAATCAGATCTGTGAAGACTTGCTCGTATTCCAGATCCTCCCCGCTTGGAGCATCCTCCCCGAAACTTTGCAGCAGGTCAGTCAAGTTCTCGTCCCTTCTTCCCGGCGATCGCTGTCTCCGGGTGCGGCGGTTTCATCCGCCGTCTCACGCTGTCTAACATGGCTTTGCGATATCTCAACTATTCTGTCTCGACTTGTTGATTGCAAAGTGGCCTTCCGTCTGTGTCCAAATGCACATTGCTCTTACTAACATGTCTTGATTCAATCTGAGGTTATGTTGCTGAAGGTGCTGCGGTCAAACGTTGGATGTGTTCATTGACAACCACCTTCAGCCCAGACCCTCAGGTTGTTTTTGAAACTGCCACCAAGTGGGTGTTGTTTGGCGAGCGATCTTTCAGCACTTGCCTTGAGGTAGGTTTTTGCCTGATCGCACAAGGCTGTGCGATCCCATTGATGGCAGTTTGCACAGCTTTGATCCTTCCACATTTCTTCCGGCAAGCCTTCAATCGGCGGGAAGATCGGCGACAGCGTTGTGACTTCCATGATGGTCTTGCCGACAATCTCGGGCGCACCATTGATCAGAGGTTGATCAAAAAAGACCGAAATCTCTTGCTCGGTTGGCGCTGTTCGCCCCGTAACTGAGACCGTCTGCTGGGTCGGTTCATCTGCTTCGGCCTCTGGCGGCGCTGCAGCCTGGCTCAGCGCGGCCATTTCGAGTTTGGCAAGTTCGGCAAACACTCCGTCAGGGAAGGCGTCGAGATATGCTTGATAATCCCCGAGGTCGCCTGACGCACGCGCGGTTTCCAAAAGATCAGCCTCTTGATCACTTGGCGTCACGGGCGCCTTTGTTTGCGGCGCTGACGTCTCAGCACTTTCCAGTTCTGATTGCATGGCGGATTTCAACAGGCCCCGCGCCTCCTGCGAAAAGGCGCTGTCGGGATAGGCGCGCAGGAACAGCATGATCTGAACGGGATCACTCGTATCTTTGACCGACTCCCAGAACTGCTTTGCAGCAAGATCTTCCGCGCTTAGCGTTTTGCCAGGCTTGAACTTGAAGTCCACCGTAAGAGAAGACGTATCCCAAGGTGTTTGCAGACCCGATGTCGCATCCCGCACTCGAACCCTGACCTTTTTGAACATCTGTTCAATCGGTATGTCTGCTATCAGAATTTCTTCTGCCAGGGCGGTGGTGAAGGGACTGTTCTCTCCCAAACCATCCAGAGCGACAGCGCCTGGCGCAGTTGCATAAGCCAAAAATGTTCCGGCAGGCGCTTTCATTTCCGCCAAGCCATTGTCGTCAAGATCTGCGATCGTTTCGAAGGGATTGTCCCGACATGCATCCAAAATGACTATGTTTGTCCGGTTCCGCGCGGATGCCATCTGCCGAAGAATGGTTTGAGCCTCAAGCGCTACCAGGTCGAGGTCGGCTGCATCCGTCAGACTTGCATCCACTGGCAGGAGGTAGTTGGCGCCAAAGCTCTGCACGCCGTGACCCGCATAGTAGAAGAGGCCTACGGTCTCAGGCCCGCTCGCACGCAAATCCCTGCCGAATTGCGCAATTGCGCGGCGCATTTCGATCTGTGTGCCATCGATGATCATCGAAACTTCGAACCCCAGATCGCCTAGGCGATTGGCCATCAACATCGCATCACTTACAGGGTTCTCGAGGGTTTGAACTGCGCCGTAGTTTCCATTTCCGACAACAAGTGCCTTTCGCATGGATTCTGCCTGCAAAGGTCCTGCAAAGAGCGCAAGCGCCAGAAAAAACCGCGATAACCAAGACAGCATTTTCGTCTATTCCCAACGGAGCCAATCTGTATGTTAGAGGTGAAATTGGAAAAATATAAGTCACAAATGGGTCGTGCTGTGATAAGAGATTGCCACATTTTGAAACAATTTTTCGGTGAAAACGATGCGTAAAGTGCTGCTCGCCACCCTTATCTCTCTCCTTCCGATCGTGTCGCAGGCAGATCCGTTCGCCCGTGGTTGGGTACTTGAAAACGATGCTTCGAAGCTGCAATTTCAGTCCATCAAGAATGCCAGCAAAGTCGAAATTTCATCCTTTGCAACTTTCGCCGGCACAATCGACGAGACTGGCGCTGCAGAAATCTCCGTGTTGCTTGACAGCGTCGATACCCAGGTCGACCTGCGGAATGTTCGGATGCGTTTTCTGTTCTTCGAAACGTTTCAATATCCCGAGGCAAAGATCGCGCTGAAGATCGATCCGGCGGACTTGTCCGATCTGGAAACAGTGCGGCGCAAAACACTGAACGTGCCCTATACCCTCGACCTGCATGGCGTGTCACAGGCGCTGGAGGCGGATGTTTCGGTAACTCTTATTGCTGACGATTTGGTCGCTGTTTCGACAGCATCGCCAATCACCTTGCAGGTCGCTGATTTCAACCTAACGGAAGGGCTCGAAAAACTTCAGGATGCGGCAAACGTGCAGATCGTACCCACTGGAACGGTGACGTTCGATTTCATCTTCAAGCGGAATGGTGAAGGGGCTGAACCTGTTCAATTGGCCTCACTTGAGGCACCGGCCAGTGCGGCCCTTGAAGCCGAAGGTGACTTTTCGAGAGAAGCTTGCATTGGCCGTTTTGAGATCCTGTCCCGTACCGGCAACATCTATTTTGCTTCGGGCAGCGCCAATCTGCGGGCGGAAAGTGATGCCCTTCTCGGAACACTCCATGACGTCGTCGCACGCTGCCCCGATCTGATCATCCAAATCAGCGGTCATACGGATTCGCAGGGTGCAGGTGCTTACAACCTTCGGCTCTCAGAACAACGGGCTGCTGCGGTCGCAGATTGGCTGCGGCAAAAGGGCATTGCATCCGGCAGGATGATTGCAAGAGGCTACGGTGAAGACCAGCCGGTCGCGAGCAATGCAACACCTGAGGGGCGCGGCAAGAACCGGCGCATCGAATTTGCCGTGTCGGGCAGCTAGGGTACCCTCGGCCCTGCGCCAATTTGCCAAGCCAACCCAAGGCTATGACGAAATCATCAGCGTGAATAGATCGTCAAATTCGCTGACCGGTCTTTTTCGGCATGGCCAACATCCTTCGCATACTGGTTAGGTGTAAACGTGAACACTGGGGGTGAAGAATGGCAACCGAACACAAGACTTCAGAGGGCGAACTTAGGCTGACGTCGCCTTATCAGGACTGGGCGCGCTCTTTGGATGAGCAAACGCCGGAGCCCAGGTTTGCATCGGAAGAGTTGCTTGAGCCTCTCATCGTCAAGCTGATCGTAGGGCGCGCCTTCCCAAGTCTCCGGGAAGCTCGCCGGTGGTTGTGGGAACTGGTGGCTGAAGGTGTCTTCCTGCTTGATGGTTTCGAACGCGACCGTCTTCTGGCAGAGCTTGAGCGCGATGAGGAGCAAAAGGTTGATCAGGAGCGAAGCGAGGGGGAAGAGCCGGGTGCGATCTATTCGCTTTATCGCAGGTTTGCGTCGCCAGATCAGGAACCCGAAACCTACCCCGGTCGTCTTGATGTGCTTGAGATCGGATCACCCATCGAAGCCGCGCAAAGCCCCCGTATGTTCGATGCACCGCCCGAGTCAGACTTCAGCCTGTCATCAACGCAGCCTATAGTGGCCACAATCGACGACGGGATCGGCTTTCTGAACAATCGCTTTCGTTTCAATACGGGCGATCCCGGACAACGCCAACGCACCAGGTTTCATGCTGTCTGGATCCAGGCCTTCAGGACCATTTTAGTACCCGGCTTTGGAAAGTTCTACATCCTGACGGGCGCTGTGCTGCATCAGAGTGAGATCGACGTGCTGCTGGCTCGTGGTGACAAGCTTGATGAAGAGGCTGTCTATCGCAGCATTAATTCTGTTCTGATCGAGCTTGGCGAACATCGCAGTACCGAATATCAGTTCACCCATGGCACCCATGTTTTGGACATCGCGGCCGGCGCTGATCCTGAAGGCAACGCGCCCGAACAGCATTGGCCACTTATTGCGGTGCAACTGCCACCTGAGGCGGTCGACAACACGGCTGGCACGCAGCTTGAACCGCTTGTCGTGCAGGGTGTGCGCTGGATCCTCTATCAGGCCGAACAGATTAATGGTGACAGTCCCGTTGTGATCAATGTCAGCCTCGGAACGCTGGCCGGTCCCAAGGACGGTACGAAGCCGATCGAATATCTGGTCGCAAGAGAATTGAGAGAGTGGCAAACACGCACCGGACGCTGCGCCCGCGTGGTCTATTCATTCGGCAACGACCGCCTGGGCAGGCAAGTCGCCCGATTTGACATCCCGGCCGAGGAACACCGGCAGATCGATTGGCGGATTCTGCCCGATGACTATTCGGCGAGCTTCGCTGAAATTCGTCCGGTTGACGGCGCTGATCTTGAAGATCTTGAGATCGGCCTGACGGCGCCAAACGGAGCGAGCATCCCACCTGCCCCTTTGCCACCAAATACTTACAGGACACTCCTGAATGCGGATGGTTTCGCGATTGCGCGTCTTTATCATGTCGGAGTCCGCTTCGTCGCACCGGGTGCTGTTACGCCAGCATACTATCTGCTCGCTGTCGCACCAACCGCACCTGTGGAGATCGTGACGGCCAATAGCGGTGCATGGCAGGTTGAGGTCTGCAACAGCAGAGGCACCTGCGAGATCCCAGTTCGATTGGAAGCACAGCGTGGCGACACGCCGATTGGCTATCGACAGAACGGACGGCAATCCTATTTCGACCACCCTGATGCGCATGAGTTTGAACCGGATCTGCAGGCCTATTCGCGACCCGCAAACACCTCACCGATCAAACGTGCCGGAACGCATTCAAGTTTTGTGACGGCCGTGTCGGAACAGGTCTACTCGGTTGGCGCAGCCGTCGATTCTACCGCGACGCAACCCGCGCCCGGAGCGCCTTTGCCGCCCGCCGACCCCGCCATTTACTCATCCGAGGGAGCGTCTTGGACAATACCGGGTCCGACGCTTTCGGCCTTGGCCGATGATGCCCCACGGCGCGGTTTGCTCGCCTCTGGGACATTTAGCAGCAGTGTTCGGGCGTTGAACGGAACCAGCGTCGCGGCGGGTCGCGTCACGCATGCTTTGGCGACGCTCTTTTCGGCGGAAGGGTGTGATGGGCAACCTCCTGCGTCAGGCTCCCTTACCAATGAAGCGGCCGAATTGATCGCCCGCTTCGGTGAGCCCAGACCGCCTCAGGTGCCCGAAGCCCGTTTGGGCCATGGTACGATTACGGCTCAGGCCGGGAACAGGCGGCGCTAGCTGCCCATCTTACCATTCCGCTTTCGCAACGGCCCAGAGTGAAGAAAGAATGTCCGAAGGTACGGCGATGATGTCTTCATCACTTGCCCCGTTCATCTCGTTTGCCAGCGTCGCCAGATCGAAATCCCCCGAGAAGTTGACACCGTCGAAGTCCCGTGCGGGCGTTTTGTTCGCGCCTTCCAGGAAATTCACGATCATCTCGCCGACGGTTAGCCCAAGTATAGCACCGGCCATACTATCGGTCGGATAATGTACCCCTGCGATCGTCCGGTTCGCCGCAATCCTCTGGGCCAGCCGCGCTGGCTGTTCATGATCATTAACCATGTCGAATGCCGTCACGGCGGACCCCACGTTCATCAGGCTCCAGAGGACTATCGACACGGCGAAAGACTCCGTCGCGTGGCCACTTGGCCAACTTCCGTGGCCGGGTGTCTGGATGATCGGCTGAATACTGGCACTGGCCGTAATCGGGCGCGGGAAGTCGAAATGCAACTTCATCCGCATCTCGAGGATCGTGACCAGTCGCAAGACCGCCTGCAACAGCTCGACCGTTCGCTTCTTGGCTTCGGAATCGAGATAGCTGAGCGCGCCGAAGTAGGACAGAAGGTCGTTCGTCTGCCCTTGGATTTCGGCTACCCGATCCAGCCGCAGGTCAGCATATGTACGCAGAAACGGCAGTTGATCGGCTACGAAGGCCGGGTCGACATTTGGTCTGACCAACTTGACCAGGAAAGTCGCGTCAACCACGTCTGATGTAATCTGCCCTTCCGTTCCGCTTGGCAGGTTGATGTCAAAGAGTTTCCCAAACTCATGATCCAGCACAGCCGCGCGCGGTCTGGCCGCCATCTTCCGGTAGGCATCCCAAGCACCAGGTACCGCAGTGTCCGTCAAGACCCCGTTCCCGGTCCACGCCCGGGCAATTCCATCCCGCGTGGTGATAAGTGCTTCACTCAGAAATGGTCCTGCACTGCCGCCTGCATGGGCTTGAGATCCTTGCGACCCTTGAGATCCTTGTGAACCTTGTGAACCTTGAGATCCCTGTGAACCTTGAGATCCCTGAGAGCCGAAAAACGCCATTCCAATTTTCCCCGCATGAATTCGTTTATGCCCGACAGGTGAACATGCGCTGACAGATGTCGTCAAATGTCGTGTTATCGGGAAGTCGGATATTAACGCTTGTTTGACGGAACAGTGGTGCACGTCAGACCTTCTCAATCGTAGCCCATTAATGCATGGTGTTTGCTGATGTTCCCAGAACCACCCTGAAAGCCGTTCGTTTGCCACCTTTAGTCGTCATATCGGGCCATGGTCCTTTCTTAATGAAAGACGCTGGTGGGAACGATTGCGCGCCGCGCAGCCAACGCGCAAGGGCTGCTATCGTTTTGATCGGCCTGGCTCCGAACCAGATCCGTGGTCGGCGTTGGCTTGAGGAGCATTTGTGGAGCACGCGGGAAGCAAAACAAGCCAGTGGAAGCCTACGTCAGGCACTGAGTGAAATACGAAAATCGCTGGGTTACAACGCAGAGATTATTCAGTCTGATCGTCGATCTATATGGTTCGCGCCTGACACGGTCTCGGTATCGCTTGACGAGAGCTTGGGCGATTTTCTCGAAGATACACACGTCAACGATCCCGCTTTCAAAAACTGGAAAGCGCTGCAATCTGCACCTGGCGGAAAGGCAACTCATGCCGCATCGGGTTCCTTGATCTTGGCAGCGCTCCCAGTTGACGATGCACTCAACATAAGGTGCATGACGTCGCAAAACGCGGGCACAGGGGCGGCAATTCTCGGAGAAATTGTGGCGCAGCAGGTTGGTGATGGGCTTGCACATCAGATCAGATCGCATCGTATGTCCGGTGACCTGCCGGTTGCAGCGCAAACTTCGGGTTTGGACATCGAAGTTGATTGTAACGTTGTCGAAGACAACGGTTTTTGTGTTGTTTTTATCAAAGTCGTTCACCCTGCATCAGGTCGCTTGTTGTTTTCCAAGTCTTTCCGGGCTGAAGGTCCGGCTTCGACACTGGTCGACAAGATTGATGTTGCTCAGACAGTCTTTGAGGCATCCGAACAGACGCTTGGAAATTTGCCGGTCGCCTTGACCACCGAGACTGCGTCGACAAGAGCGGCTGCTCTTGGCAGGTTGGCGGTGCAGAAGATTTTCAGTTTTGAGCCACAAGCACTCCAAGAAGCCGATAGACTGCTCGAACAAGCCTATTCGACAGATCAAAGCGCTTTGTTCATGGCTTGGCGGGGATTGTTACAGATGATTCTGTCAATCGAACTGGCGAGCGGGAAGATCCCAATCCTTTACGACAAGGCAAATGAATTCGTCGAGATTGCGACACAGAATGCCAATAACAATCCGAGGGTTCAGTCTTTGGTCGCGTTGACGCGTGTTATGATGTTTGGCGATCAGTATGGGGCGCTCGCGGCAGCGGAAAAAGCAGCTATCGCAAGTCCGCAGGACCCCTTTGCGCTGCAAGCGTTGGCGGTTTCAAAGATGCTTGCGGGCGCTTATGAGGAAGCCTTTGAGCTATCCAGCCAGAGTCAGCTCATTGCCAGTCGCTCTCGGTTTGGCCAATGGTGGAACCTGCACCATTGCACCGTTAGTGTCGCGGCCGGCCGCATGGATGCAGCCTTGGCTGCCGGCGAAATGGCAGTATCGAATGCGCCAGCTTTGCGGGCAGTTCAGCGCCATCTCATTGTTGCCTATGCCAGTCTCGATGATCTTGAGAATGCGGAGAGAGTTAGCAAACGCCTAGCTAAAATCGAACCTGGTTTCTCGTTGGACCGCCTGCTTCGAGATACTGACTATCCAGTGCGTACGATGCGCAACGTCGGAGTTCTGAGTTCAGTCAGTAAGTTGCTTTAGCGATCGCTATGCTGTGTTGACAAAAGGGATTCACACGGTGGCTCAGGCGTGCTTCGAGCTGGTATCTGCTATGGAGGCCATCTTGCCCGAGACCTTATGAGCGGCGAGGAATGGTCGCTGTTTGAACACTTTATTCTTGCCATCCGCGCCCCCAATGGCCGCAAACCTACCAACCATCGCCTTGTTCTGGATGGGATATTCTGGATAGCCCGCACGGGATCGGCGTGGTGAGACTTGCCTGAAGACTTCGGCAAATGATCAGGCGTCTACAAGCAGTTTCGGCGTTGGACATTGGCGGGGCTGTGGGAAGATATTCTCGAGGTGCTGAACCAAAGCGGAGCCGTGCCGGATGCACTGCAAATGATCCCTCTCGGCGGCAAAGCCGCCTGCCGGGCCGCGGACAGCACCGCCCTCCGCGCCCATCACTAAGCAGCGGGCGCAAAAGGGAGACTCCGCAACAGAGTTTTGGCCGTTTAAGAGCGTCCGATGGGAAAACAGTCCAATGGACTGTTTTCTGGGCCATCTCCCACTTCACGACCAAGATCCACCTCCGCGTCAACGCGCACGGTTTGCCTATGAGAACGGAGATCACTATAGGTCAAACGTCGGATTGTCTGGGGTTTGACCTGATGATGGCGGACAACCTGCCAGAACCCAAGGTGCTGCTGGCAGATCGCGGATATGATGCGGATTGCATTCGGAAAACGATGCCTGAGCGCGACATCCTGCCGCCAATCCCCATGCGCAAGATGCGCGTCAGGGTGGACCATGGGCTGTATCGGCTCAGAAACATGGTGAACGATGCTTCAACAAGCTGAAGAACGCCCGCCGCGTCGCCACACGATACGACAAAACCACTGAAAGCCACCTCGGGTTCATCGACATCACTTCAATCCGGCCTTGGGTCCGCAATTTGTCAACATGACCTAGCTTCGATCCGATTGTTAAGATATTTGCGGTCGACATGTCGGATGCGATCATCCGGACCGTTACCGAAATTCAGCTCTTCGATGACTTTGGCATAACTGTGTGTTTTGTTCGTAACGATTGTCATCGGCTGATAGCATCGAACGCTCTCACTGGCCTGGCGCATAAATACCCTTGCAGCATTGGCGTTTCGACGCGCCGTCAGTCGGAAATCAATGAGCTGTCCACGCTGGTCCACCGCTTGCCAAAGGTAATACCGCCGCCCATTCACTCGGACGTGGGTTTCATCTCTTACCCGAGAGGCGATCACAAAGTGATCTGCCGAGAGGGCACATGCCATTGGAGCTCACGCCATGAACGATGTTGGCCGTAAGCGCGCTTGCGGATCTCTGGTCCAAACTTCTGGACCCACCTGTAGATCGTCGCGGCATCGACTGTGATCCCCCGTTCGGCCAATAGATCGCGCACATCAAGATACGACAACGGGTATCGGCAATACCAGCGGACCGCCATGAGGATCACATATCTCGGGAATTGACGCTGCCTGAAAGGATTCCGACGCGACATAGGAGCCTCCTGAACGCTTTGACCTATGTCCGGCTAGCCAGCGCAGCAGAGCCTTACAAATTGACATAGGTCGATTTAGTACACACGCTTTATCGCTTTATCGCTTTATCGCTTTATCGCTTTATCGCTTTATCGCTTTATCGCTTTATCGCTTTGTTAAAAAAGGCTTTTGCAACCCTAGTATCCCGCCGTGCGGTTAGCCTGAAATCAACTGGCTGTCCGTTGGCATCAATCGGCCGCCAGAGGTGCCGCCACTTGCCGCCGACACGGATGTAGGTCTTATCAACACGCCAACTGAGGTTGGCGCGGTACAGGTGCTTTTCAGTGCGTTTGGAAAGATCCGGCCCAAACCCCTGCACCCAGCGGAAGACTGTTGACCGATCAGCGTAGACACCGCGCTCCGCTAACAAGTCCGCTGTGTCCTGATAGAACGCGGATACCGCAGATACATCCGTACCGCACATAGGATATCGCTGTTGGAAAACTACGGCGCTCGAATGGCTGCTTAACTGGCATAAAACAACCCTTCTGACCTCGGCACCGCATGTCGCCATCACTCAATGCAGCATGTACAACCGTCCCATGCGCAAGAGGTAATTTCTGAGCTGATTTAGGCGCGTCATCGGGTGCCGACATGTATCCGGCCTCTGATGCAGCTATCTACATGCTGCGGGCCCGTATGGTGTTCGAAGATCAGATCCAAATCAGTCCCGCATGCGCGTTGGCACATGTTGCATACTGGATGTCTGATCCTGTCTCACGACTGTTGCGCCAAACTGCTCCTTGCCCTCTTACGCTCCGACGTTCTCGCGACCGACAGTGGGCCTATGCCGCTGCGGTCGGAGACTGGTAGACGCCGCCCCTAGCCATCAAGGCCCAGACGATCCGTGCCATCTTGTTGGCCAGCGCTACCCGCGCCAACATGGGTGGCTCGCGGGACAGCAGATTGCCCAGCCATGTTCCCGGTTGAGCATCTGAATGGGTACGTCGTTTAATAATGACGCTGTTCGCACCAATAACCAGCAGCCGTCTCAGGGATCGCTCCCCCATTTTTGTCGTGGCTCCAAGCCGCTGCTTTCCGCCAGTCGAATGTTGGCGCGGCACCCGTCCTAACCAAGCCGCAAAGTCGCGACCCTTGCGAAAGTGCTCTGGTGGCGGGGCAAGCGTAGCCAAAGCCATGGCGATCAGTGGACCGATGCCGGGAATTGTCATCAAGCGCCGTGCCATATCGTCTTCCTTCGACCGACGGGTGATCTCGGTATCAAGCACTTTGATCTCGGCCTCTAATTGGCCCAATGTCGTGGTCAATACCCTGAGAATGGGAATTGCGGCGGCAGGCAAGCCGATGTTCGGGTCTTTGGTGAGTGCAATCAGTTTCGCGGTATGGCCACCCCTTGCGGCACGGTCTGTCCGAACTCGGCCAGATGTCCGCGAAGGGGGTTGATCGCCTGCGTCCGCTGCCGGATCAGAAGCTCGCGGACCTGGAACACCATATCAGCTCTTTGCGTTTCTTCGCTTTTCACAGGAACAAAGCGCATAGTTGGACGCATCGCCGCCTCGCAGATCGCCTCTGCATCCGCCGCATCATTCTTCTGACGTTTGACAAATGGCTCACATAGGCTGGCGGGATCAACCGCACCTCATGGCCCAGCTTGTCGATCTCGCGGCCCCAGTAATGCGCCCCGCCGCTGGCTTCCATCGCAACCACGCAAGGCGATAACTCCTCGAAGAACGCGAGCACCTGAGTGCGCCGTAGCTTCTTGCGTAAAACTGCCTGACCTGCGCCGTCCGCTCCATGAACCTGAAACACATTCTTCGCCAGATCGAGCCCAACTGCGATAATCGCCCACATGACCGCTCTCCTTTGTGGGCCCATACAAACCCACAATGGCGCATCAATGCCGTCGGGAGGCGGTTACAGCAGCAGTCCCATCGAATACATCCAAATGGTCTTTACGCTGCCCGCCCAGATCGCGAGGATCGCCTATCGGAACAAGCGGGCGCTCTACGGCCTTCTATTCCGCACATCAGCCGAGACGGTGGTGACCATCGCCGCCGATAGCACGTCGCGCATCCTGCTCGATGATCGAATGGCCGGCTTCTATCACCGGAGCGACGTCAAGAAGGTTCGAGATTAATGCTTAAGTTGGATTTTGGCTCTGCATTTCTCCATGCGCAACAGGCCAATTGAAGTTCCAGACGGCCGAACGATCTTCGAATGCTAGCTGGTTAGTGTCAGCGACGTTGCGTTTAAATCAGCGACGTTGCGTTTAAAACAGCCAATGGCGACTAACGACCAATCACTCAGTGAAGCCCTGCCCACTTGACACCGCATCTGGCTTCTATAGAGGCGTGACGAGCCTTTGGCTCTTGGCTAGGCCGACCTTCGACGTCGCAATCCCAGCAATCCCATGACTTTAGCAGTCGCGCTTTTGGCGCGCTGGTCGCTTTGTTGCTGGAGACCCATTTTGACGTATAACCTCTCTACCGTTTCGCCTTTCGCTGTTGCTGCATGTGCTTCCTTGATTGCGGGCATGGCGCAGGCTCAAGATGGTGAAGAGCCGGAATTCCTTGGCACTTTGGTCATACGGAGCATCAATGACGGTGGCGAAGGTGTTTCAAACACCGAAGCGGCAAATTCTGCGGGTGCGCGGGTGCCTGTCGATCCCGATGCATTGCCACGGTCCGTAACCATTCTGCCGCAGGAATTGTTTGAGGCGCAGGGCGCCCGCACCATGGAGGAAACCGTTGCTTATTCAGCAGGTATCGTGACAGAAACCTTCGGTCAGGACAATCGCTATGACGAATACATCCTGCGCGGGTTTGAAGCGCAGATCGGCGGGACATATCGCGATGGTCTGCCCCTCCGAACACTGGATTGGGCATCCTGGCGGACGGAATCTTTCGGCCTTGAAAGTGTCAACATCCTGCGTGGCCCAACGGGCGATCTTTATGGCACCAATCAGCCCGGTGGTCTGATCAATGGCGTCACCAAGAGGCCCCGCTTCAGTTTCAGCGGAGAGTTCCGAACGGCCGTCACGGATGAGGGCGGTGCCGAGGTCGGGCTGGATGTGACCGGTCCGATTTCGGACATGGTGGCCTATCGCTTTGTGGGTTTGGTCAATGAATCCGGTACGATCTACGATGAGGTCGATACAGGGCGGATCTACCTTGCGCCTTCGATCACCTACGCACCTTCGGATGACACGACCTTGACTTTTTATGGTCAGTACCAGGAAGATGAGGTTGGCGACACTTATGTGCTTGTGCCTCAATTCGGGTCTCTGTTTCCAAACGGTGTGGCGCGGTATGGACCGGGGACCTACACCGGCAATCCAGATAACAACGATATCGACACGACCCAAAGCTATATCGGCTATGAGCTTGATCAGCGGCTGTCTCCATCGCTTAGCCTGATGTCCCGGGCGCGGATCTCGGAAAACGATTGGGTGAACCGGACGGAGTTTCCCGCGGCTTTTGTCAATCTTAGTTATGTTCTGGGCGCTCCGGTCGGTCTGCCAAACGACATCGACACGGCGATAATGACAAAATTCGATGTCGACCAGACGCTTCGGCAGAACAGCTTTGACAATGCGTTGATCTATGAATTCGACACAGATCGGATCAGCGGGGAACTGGCATTCGGCGTTGATTACTTCGATCTCAGCAGTGAGACAGATTTCGGCTACGGCTACCGCGGCGAACGCAACCTGATCAACGGTGCTGTCACCAACTTTCTGGCCGGAACAGTGCCAACCGAACTTCCAGCACGCCGCGAGACTGATCTAAGGCAGGCGGGCCTCTACATCTCGGGACACGCAGAAATCGACAGCCGTTTTCTTTTGTCCGGCGGATTGCGCCACGACAGGATCGATTATGAGCAGCGCGGTTTCACCACTGGGCTAACGGGTATCATTGCCTTCGACAACGACGTTGAAGAGAACTTCACCTCGGCAAATCTGGGCGTGGGCTACAAGGTCACTGATACATTCATGGCCTATGGTTCCATTGCGCGGTCCTTCAACCTGCCGCCAAGTGGCACAACGGCCACAGGTGGCGCACTCGACCTTGAAACAGCGCGCTCTTACGAATTTGGCTTCAAGCACACGTCAGCGGATGGTCATACTGCGTTTAACGCGGCAATTTTTGACATCACAAAGAATGATGTGGCGTTCGACGATCCGACATCCGGTGATCCCCTCCTGTTCACACAAGTTGGTCAAGTCAGCTCTCGCGGGGTAGAGTTCGAGATCACGCATGACTTTCAAAACGGTCTGAGCCTATTTGGCAGCCTGACTTATGTCGATGCCGAGATCACCAAAGACGCGATTTTTGGCGGCAATCGCCCAGCCAGAGCGCCGCGTTTTTCTGCAGCGATCTTCGCGCAATATGTGGTGCCGCAGGTCGAAGGCTTGGCTTTCGGTGTTGGCGCAAGACATACCGGCGCAAGGTTCTCTGATGTCAGCAACACGCTCGAGATGGAGTCCGTCACCCTTTTGGATGCATCGGTCAGCTATCAGTACAAGGACTGGAACATTCGACTTGCCGGACGCAACCTTGCCGACAAGGAGTATATCGGCTTTTGCGGCTCATCTTTCTTGCCGCTTGGTTCACCTGCGCTGGATAGTTTTGCGGGATCATGCGTATATGGCGCCGGTCGCGAGATCGCCCTAACCGTCAGTCGTTCTTTCTAACCAGTTTACGCATACGGCTTTTCAGGCGTTTGGCAATGGTGTGCAATGGCCGCCGCCGTTGCGGATGTAGCCGTGTGGGACATAGGCTCAGCTGTAAGCGCTGAAGATCATGCCCAAGCTCTCCCTCAGCGGCGAGGGCACCGACTATCGGCAATGCCAATCGAACACCAGAGGGATCACCTCAATTGTGCCCGTCAGTTGAACCCGCCCTGTTGAGCTGGTGCGGAGGCTGTTACCCTGCTTGAGCAGCGTAAGTCCAGGTGAGGAGTTCGTTAAGGCGTGCTATCTTGTGGTCGACGATTTGGTCGAGAACCCAAGTTAGCCAGGCTTGCGGATCGACGTCGTTGAGCTTGGCGGTTTCGATGAAAGTGAAGGCGATTGTCACGGCCTTTCCGCCGCCTTCCGATCCTGCAAACATCCAGTTTTTCCTCCCTGTGGCCACCGGTTTAACCGCGCGCTCGCCGCAATGCGACGCGGTCGCTGGCCGATTTGCCCCGCGCCTCTTTCTCGACGGCGTAGAGTGCCGCGATCCGGCGGATCGCTTCTTCGGCGATGGCGTTGTCCCGGGATGCGAAGACATCGACAAACTTGCGCCAGACATGCGCCATACAGGCCATCTCGTCTACCATATCATGCCCGAACAGGTCGTTGAATCCAGAATAGCCATCGGCATGACCCAGCCCTTGTAGCCTGGAGGTGGCTGGCGGGATGTTCGCCTTTGTGGTCCACCGTGAACTGATACCATGCGCATGGCGGGGACGATCCGGACCAAGGCCGCTCATCGCAGACATAGGTCCAGACCCGCGCCGTTTTGGTCTTCTTTTGTCCCGGCGCCTGCATCTTGATCTGTGTGTCGTCGGCGAAAAGTGAATTGCCGCAGCGGACGATCTGTCCGATCTCGTCAGCCAATGGTTCCAGCAGCGCCATTGATCGGCCAAACCAGTCGCCCATGATCGAGCGATCCAGATCAATCCCTTCGCTGGCATAGATTTGGCGATAGAGAGACAGGTGATCTGCGTATTTGCCGACGAGCACATATGCCAAAAGGCCGGGGCCGGGTCGCCCACGCTCGATGGGGTGCGAGGGCAACGGTAATTGCTTTGCACGGCCGGACAATACAGTTCACGGCAAAGCGGCTGGGGATGTATTCCAGTTCTTCGGTGACATCCTCGCCAAGCGTCTTCAGCTTGCCGCCACAGCGGGTGCAGTCCTCGCCTTGAGACAACACTTCATCGTGCCAGTCCAAATGATCGGGCTGTGACTTGCGGCTGTGCCGGCGGGGTGTCCGGTCTTCAGCGGGTGGCCGCCCGGGTTTTGCCTGTTCGGTCGCCGGCTCGGCAATCTCCTCATCTTCCTTGAAGGTCAGATTATGCTGATCCAGGCTCTGGGAACGCACACCAAAACGATGCCGGTCCTGATCCGCAAGCTGATGCTTTGGCTTCTCGATCAAGGGCGCCTGCGATTCAACTTCATCCGCCAAAAGCCGGTTCACAGCCCGCAGTTCTTCCGGGTCATCCGGCGTGACGTCGACGTCCTTCAGCATTGCCGATCCTATAGCGGATCAAGACCACGAGGTGAATCCCGAAAGCGCTCAAGATGCTGTATTTATTGCCCTATCCGACCTGCAGGGACCGCCATATCTTCTGTGGCATCCGCCAGTCGATCCCTTCTAACAGCATCGACAACCGTGCTGGCGTCACGTTGACCTTACCGTCCTTCGCCGTTGTCCAAACAAATCGACCCTTCTCCAGCCGCTTACTGAACAGGCACGCGCCCTGGGTATCCGACCAGATAGTCTTCAACAAATCGCCGCGCCGCCCTCGGAACACGAACAGGTGCCCGGAATATGGGTCCAGTTCCAGCACCTTCTCGGCCTGTGCTGCCTGCGTGTTGAACCCGCGCCGCATGTGGGTCACGCCTGTCGCAAGCCAGACACGCGTGTTGGGAGGAACTGGGATCAAACCGCCAGCCCCTGCACAAGGTTGACCACAGCAGCCAAAGCGGTTGGCCCTTGAACCAAGACGCGCCGCCAATCAGACAAGATGATATCGATACGACTGGCGGAAACAGGCGCCGATGTTGCCGATCGAGGCAACTCCTGACAAACCGGCTCGTGGACGGTGCTGCCATCAGTCCCGCCAAGTAGGAACACAGCATCACTAACCGGCTCTTAAGCAACTGGCGCAAAGCGCGGGTCCTTCAGCCAAGTATGGATCATGTTTGCATTCATCGCATATCTGCGAGCAACCTGTGCAACCGAAACTCCTGGTACAGTCGTCTGCTGGCAAATCTGTCGCTTCGCGTCATCCGACCAGCTTTGACGCTTCCGTCGTTTGCCCATAAACCCGCCTCTTAGTGTCCACTTATCTTAGTGGACACTTAACGCACGCCGCATGGCCCATTAGGTCGGGTTCAACGGACGCTCACTCATTACCGACATTTGCGGTTGCAGAAACCAGGTGCGTAAAACCTGTTGCGCATACTTGCGCTTCCGAATCTTTTTAAGCTTTCCAACCGATTTGGAGGGCGAAGTGATCACTCCAACAGCTAAGTTCAATTATGGATCAAGTGGTACAACTCATGGTCTTTTGCAAAATTCACTATGTCGGATGGTATGACGTTTGTATGCCGTCAGACCCTTCGAATGCTACAGCGTTTCATCTTTGCGACGGTGATGAACCAACGGTGACCGAAAAATCTGCTGAGATTTCTGCGCAGGTAGCGCGCAGCTCTTTGACTGGTTTCGCGTTTGCTTCGATATCAGCTTCGTCTGTTCCGATAAGCGTAATGACAGCAAGGGCTTCACCTTGCCAATCGAGCACCGGCGCGGCAGCCGCAACAAGTCCCGGAATGAAGCGCCCGCTGACCGAAGCGAACCCAGCTGCGCGAAGCGATTTGTGCAAATCAACCAGTCCTTCAGGCGAAGGATCGATTTCCGGTGCAAGCTCCGGTGCGGCGCACAAGCGAGCCGCCTCGACAGCGAGCGTGGGTTTGAGTGGCGCTTGTGGTGCGTAAGCAAAGAACGCGCGGCCCGTGGCAGAGGTTAAAAGCGGCAAGACCGTTCCTAAGCCCATCGATGTGACCATAGGTGAAGCCGCACGTTCCCACCGAATGACAGTGGAGCCATCGTTGCCCCATACGGACAGCAGCACCGTCATTCCCGTACTATCCCGCAGATCAGGCATACGGTCCGTCGCCGCCGCAATGAAATCGTGCCGTGCCATTGCTGCAAGCCCAAGTTGTAAAGCATTGAGGCCAAGGTCGTACTTCCCTGATCGTCCGGCTTGCGACACCAGACCCGCAGCCAGGAATGATGCTAGGTAGCGGTGCACTTTGCTGGGGGGCATATCACACGCGTGCGCGATGTCTTTCAGGCTCATCGGTCCAGCCCCCCGCGCGAGTTTTGCCAGCACGCCCAACGCAAGATCCAATGATTGAAGGCCGCCGGATGATATGCGCTCGGTCGGTGCGCTGCTATCCGCC
The DNA here is from genome assembly GCA_937897325.1 of uncultured Shimia sp. Taxonomy (GTDB): domain Bacteria; phylum Pseudomonadota; class Alphaproteobacteria; order Rhodobacterales; family Rhodobacteraceae; genus CALCOY01. Next base: position 23,408 of record CALCOY010000016.1, on the reverse strand, counting down.
AATGATGGATTTGAGCTTGTCTGTATGTCCTGCACGTATCTTTCCGTCCTTGTCTATATCGAACACAGCTCGGGTCTCTTGACCCTCGAATGCCGGTTGTTCGCCCATGCAGGCAACATAGCAGAGTCGGAAACTGCGGGGCGACCATTCTTCCCATTGAATGTCCATAAGGAGTAAGTCGCCGTCCCTGACAGGTCTACGGAACGATGCATTAACATCGACTACACCCAAACCGACTGCACCAACAGCCGAACAGATCGCTGCATGGCCACCGTGCTGGCGCAGCTCTGCGTGAAAGGTGTGGTCCATCCACCCCAGCAACCGAGGGTACCAAACGATCCCCGCTGGATCGCAATCGCCAAAGCTGACTTGAATTTCATGAGACATGTTTTTTCCATATTATAAAACTTGTTGCACAATATGAAATCATCAATATTCTGCGAAGGCAACCGCAAGCCACTGGGAGGATGGACATGCGTGATCTTCGCAGGATCGAAATTGTTGGTGGCGGCCCGGCAGGCCTTTATGCGGCAACCTTGCTGAAGCGCCTTGCCCCACAAGCGCGCGTGCGTGTGAGCGAGCAAAACCCCCGAGGTGCAACATTTGGCTTTGGTGTTGTCTTTTCGGACAGAGCGTTGGACTTTCTCGCGAAGGACGATCCGGAAACACATGATCTGATTGTGCCGCGCATGGAGCGTTGGCAGGACATGGTTTTGCGCCACCCCGAGGGTCGGGTGACCTTGGACGGTGTCGGTTTCGCAGCCATTGGGCGGCTGGACCTGATCAACATCCTTGCTTCTCGAGCGGAATCCGAAGGGGCCGAGTTATGTTTTGGTGTGCCTTGGGATGGCGATGAGGGCGATCTTGTCATCGGTGCAGATGGCCTCAATTCAAGCGTCCGCACCTCGGCACCCGACATCTTTGGCGAAACGCTCGATCATTTCGACAATCGCTTTGCTTGGTTTGGCGCGGATCGGCCCTTTGACGCGCTTACCCAGACCTTTGTGGGTCATCCCAAAGGTGCCTTAAACGCGCATCACTACCGCTTTGAGCCCAATCGCTCGACCTTTATCGTCGAGTGCGACGCCAAGGCATTTGACCTTCATGGTTTTGCCGCGATGTCTGAGGAAGAGAGCGCGCGAGTCTGTGAGGGCATTTTTGCAGAGACCCTAGATGGCGCCAAACTGATCACCAATCGCTCTGTTTGGCGGCGGTTTCCCAAGCTGTGGTGTGACAGGTGGGTGGCGGGCCGTCGCGTAATCCTTGGGGATGCAGCACATACGGCGCATTTCTCTATTGGATCCGGGACACGGCTTGCGCTTGAAGATGTCGTGTCATTGGCGCGCAGCCTACGTGATCACGAAGACGTCGATTCCGCGTTGGCGACTTGGGAAACCGAACGCAAACCGATGGCCCGAAAGATCGTCGATGCGGCCAATACCTCTGCGCTTTGGTATGACAGCTTTGAAGACCACTTGGACGCGCATCCATTGGACTTTGCGCGCAGTTATCTGTCCCGCTCGGGCCGGATGGATGCGGAGCGAATGCGCAAGACCGCTCCGAAACTTGCAGCACAGCTCGAGGCACATAACGCAGCGCAGGAGATTGTCGACCCCTTGCCACACGACGCTGGGCAAGAGATCGGATTTGACCCAGCGGATCACCCCAATTGTTCTTCGATCCTGTGGGACAACCTGACGCGCAACCCGCAAGCCGTGGCTGTGACCGGCCCTGCCGGTACGTTCACCTATGGCGAATTGATCGCAGAGGCGTCCCGTTGGGGTCATGCTTTCGGCCGCTTTGGGTGCCGCCCAGGCGAGCGCATTGCGTTTCTGCTCGACGACACCCCCGCACTTCCTGCGGCCTTCTTCGGTGCGGTTCGGGCGGGCTATGTTCCGGTGCTGCTGAACATTCAGACCCCCGCCGAGACGGTGCGTTTTTTTGTTGAGGACAGTGACGCGCGGCTGGCCGTGACAGATGCCGATCTGCTGCCGCTCTTTTCAGGGGAGATGCTCTCAGCCACCGGGCTGGAGCAGGTCGTGGCCGTCGGCGCGCCGGGGCACGAGGGTGAGAAACAATTCCTTCAAGGCATGCCTACTGCACTGGATGTTGCTTCGACAGGCCCAAACGACATGGCCTTCTGGATGTATTCTTCTGGATCGACCGGCAGGCCAAAGGGGATCGTTCACCTTCAACACGATATGGCTTTTACGCAAGCTTCCTATGCACGCCATATCCTGGGACTGACGGAAGAAGATCGCTGTTTTTCTGTGCCCAAGATGTACTTCGCTTATGGTTTCGGAAATTCGGTCACGTTCCCTTTCTCCGTTGGAGCGTCTTCGGTTCTGCTGCCCGGGCAACCCCGCTCAGACAGGGTTCTGGACGCTATCGAAAATTACCAACCGACTGCATTGTTCGGTCTGCCGACACTCTACACGGCACTTGCCAAGTCGGAGGGAGTCGATCGGCGGGATCTCAGCAGTTTGCGCCTTTCCTTGTCTGCGGCTGAGGTGCTGTCGGCGGAGGTCTACAACGCTTGGAAAGCCCTTGTTGATCACGGGCCGACTGAAGGGCTGGGGTCGACCGAGATGCTGCACATTTACCTGTCCAACCGTCCCGATGATCATCGGCTGGGTGCTGCGGGTGCGGTGGTGCCGGGTTACGACGTGCGCCTCGTTGATGCGCACGGCATTCCGACCGGAACAGCGGAAGGTGTCATGCAAGTGCGAGGTCATTCCTCGCTGCCAAGTTACTGGTGCAGGCCGGACAAGACGGCAGCGACTGTACGCGATGACTGGGTGCATACAGGTGACCGCTTTCGGTGCGAGGACGGACATTACTATTTCCTCGGGCGCGAAGACGACCTTGTGAAGGTATCTGGCCAATGGGTTTGGCCGCTGGAGGTCGAACATTGCCTGAACGAACACCCAGACGTGCACGAGGCTGCGGTTTTGCCACATACGCTCCCGGATCGTCGCACAGTGCTGCGGGCGATTGTGCATTTGCGCGCCTCGGCCCAGCAGGAGGGTTCGGACGTTGCCCTGCGCGACTACGTGAAAGGCCAACTTGCCCCATACAAAGCACCGCGTTTGTTCGAGATTGTTGACGCCCTTCCTCATACGGGCACCGGCAAGATTGACCGGCAAGCGCTGCTCGTCACGGCTGACTGACGCGATGCAATGATCAATAAAACTGGGAGGAAGAACCATGAGATTAACAAAAGTACTAAGCGTGGCCGCCATCGCGGTGGGCTTCGCCGGAGGGGCTATGGCGCAAGTGCAGTCCATCGCCACACCGCCGCAGGGGTCCGTCTGGAACACCATGGCCTCGGTCATGGCCGGGCAAGCGCGCGAAAGCGCGGGCCAGCGTTTTGTCGTCCAACCCTACGGTGGCAACGCTCAGATGATGCAGGCCCTCGACGGCGCGCTCGCTGAATTTTCACTGAACGACGTGAATGACGTCATCACGGCTGTAACAGGGAAGGGAGAATATGACCGCACCCATGAAAACCTGCGTGTCGTGGCGCGGATCAACCCCTTCCCGGTGGGTCTCTATGTGCGCGCCGACAGCGGGATGACGCAAGTGTCCGACCTTGGCGGACGCTCTGTGCCGTCTGGATGGGACGCCTTTCCATTGGCGCGCAGCCATATCACAGCCATTTTGGCAGCGGGTGGTCTGAAGTGGGACGATGTGGACCAAGTCCCGGTGCCAGAGCTGATCCGGGGCTCCGATGACATGGCGTCCGGACGGGTGGACAGCGCGTTCTTCGCCGTGGGCGGCCCAAAGGTCGCTGAGGTGGATGCCTCGATTGGCGGCGTGCGCTTTTTGGGGGTCGAAGCCAATGATAACACACTTGCAGCCATTCAAGCGGTGCGCCCGGCATTCTACTTCTCCGAAGTCACACCCGCTCCGCCGCGGGTCGGCGTGGTCGAGCCGACAACATTCGTAACCTGGGACAATGTTCTGGTGGCTGGCGCGCATGTGAGTGGCGAAGCAGTGGCCGATTTCCTTGCGGTGATCTTCGACGAAAGTGAAGCCATCGGGGCGGCGTATCCCCCTCTGCGTGCTTTGACACTCGAGACCGCTTACCGTGCTTATCCAGGCGTCGATTATCACCCCGGAGCGGTCGCGTTTTTCGAGGCGCGGGGCGTGGCGCTGAGCGACGCCGAATAAGACCAGATCATGCAGATCGAGCCGCAAACAGATGCCTCTTCCGGGCGCGCACGCATTACCGCAGCCCTTGCAGGTACGCTGACACTCAGCGCTGTTGTGCAAGCGATGGATATTCCTTCGCGGCTCGGTCTGTCCTTCTACACCGAACAGTTCCTTGCCCTCGTTCTGGGTTTGGCACTTGCGATGGTCTTTCTGACCCGAGCGTCGCGCTGGCTCGTTTTGGACAATGTGCTTGCTGCGTTGGGCCTAGTCCTTGGCGTCTTTGTTGCATGGCGCTACCCTGATTTGCTGTCGCGGATGATGTTTGCACCCTTGGACGTGCTGGCGGTCGGTGCGCTGGTCTTTGTGCTCGTGCTTGAAGGGTTGCGCCGGGCTGTTGGCTGGACGCTGGTGATTGTTGTCCTGTCGATCGCAGGCTATGGGCTGATCGGGCATCTGGTGGATGGTCCTTTGCAGACACGCCAGGTCGCACCCGAGCGAATGGCCGTCTACCTTGCCTTCGATCCTAATGGGGTATTGGGCATAACCCTGAATGTCGCGGCGACGGTTGTTGTGGCCTTTGTTCTGTTTGGTCAGCTTTTGTTGCGGTCTGGCGGGGCGGATTTCTTCAACGATATTGCGTCAGCCACCATGGGTCGACGCCGAGGGGGGGCAGCCAAGATCAGTATCGTCGCGTCAGGACTTTTTGGGTCAATATCTGGCGTAGTCGTATCCAACATCGTGGCCACTGGCGTGGTGACGATCCGGCTGATGACCCGGTCCGGCTTTCGCCGAACAACGGCAGCGGCGGTTGAAGCGACGGCTTCGACAGGGGGACAAATCGCGCCGCCGGTGATGGGGGCGGTGGCTTTTCTTATGGCCGATATTCTACAGCGACCTTACGCCGAGATTGTTGTGGCTGCGGCCATCCCCGCTTTGCTCTACTATGTCGCGTTGTTTGCCCAAGCCGATCTGATGGCGGCGCGTGAGAACATCGCACCCGTGCCCGAAGACGAAATCCCACAGGCAGGCCCGGTCCTTCGGAGTGGCTGGGTTTTTACAATCCCGTTTGCGATGATCATCGGGGCGCTGTTCTTTCTCAACCAAAGGGCAGAAACCGCAGCCCTCGCGGGCGGCGTGGCGGCAATCGTGATTGGCTTGGTTCTTGGCTATGGTTCGACCCGGATGTCGCTGGCGGGCATCTGGGATGCGCTGGTCGAGGCCGGTCAATCGGTCACAGAGATTGTGATGATATCGGCCGCCGCCGGTTTCATCATTGGTGTGCTCAATGTCACCGGCCTTGGCTTTGCAGCAACCTTTGCGCTGGTAGACCTTGGCGGCGGCAGCCTCTTTGCACTGCTGGCGATCGCGGCACTCGTCTGCATCGTTCTTGGGATGGGGATGCCAACGGTTGGCGTCTATCTGTTGCTCGCGGTGCTGGTGGCCCCGTCCTTGGTTGAAACCGGGGTGGAACCCATCGCGGCCCATCTCTTCATCTTTTATCTGGGCATGATGTCGATGGTCACACCGCCGATAGCGATCGGTGCGTTCTTTGCGGCCTCAATTGCCAATGCGTCACCGATGGCGACAGCGTTTGAGGCCATGCGCCTTGGCTGGACGGCCTACATCGTGCCTTTCCTCTTTGTTGCAACACCGGCACTGCTTTTGATCGGAACCCCGATTGACATCGCGCGCGCAGCTATCGCCGCGATCCTGGGGGTCTGGGCTGTGTCTGCCTGCTTCGCAGGATGGCTGCGCGGTCCACTTGGTCCTGTGGGGCGGTGTTTGGCCGGGATCGGCGGTGTCGCCCTCCTGCTACCGCCCCACGTTGCGGGGATTGCGCCTGCCGTCTTGGGAGCCGTTCTTCTTGCAGCAGTCGGCTTGCGTCCCCGTCTGGTCAATCCCGTTCTCAATCCAAGTGAATAGAGGTCTTATGCCCCATATCTTCGACGCCGCTCCCATTCCAGCCCTCCAGATCTCAGGCAGTGAGGACACGATCCCGGTGCGCCGAATCCTTTGCGTCGGGCGCAATTATGCTGCGCACGCGCGCGAGATGGGCAAAGACCCAGACCGTGACCCACCGTTCTTCTTTGCCAAACCCGCTGATGCTCTGGTTGGCGATGGAGAGACGGTGGCCTATCCACCAGAAACAGAGAACCTGCATCATGAGGCTGAGCTGGTGATCGTGATCGGCACTGGCGGTGCGAAGATTGCCGAAGCCAACGCGCTTTCTCACATCTGGGGCTATGCGGTTGGCAATGATTTGACGCGCCGCGACCTGCAATTGGCCGCCCGCGACAAAGGGCGGCCCTGGGACATGGGCAAGGGCTTTGACAGATCCGCTCCCATTGCACCGGCTCATTCTGCAGCTTCGGTCAGCCACCCCTATACGGGCAAGATCGCCTTGACCGTCAACGGAGAGACGCGGCAAGAGGCGGACCTGTCAGAACTGATTTGGTCAGTACCAGAGATCGTATCGATCCTGTCGCATTCTATTACTCTGGCGCCTGGCGATCTTATCATGACTGGAACGCCCGCCGGTGTCGGACCGCTGGTGCCAGGAGACATCTGCACCGTCTCTATCGAGGGCCTAGGCGATCTGACCACCACCATTGGGGCGCGCGTATGACGCTGCGGCTGCACAATTTCTTCCGCTCTTCGACTTCTGCGCGCGTGCGTGCGGCGCTAAACATCAAGGGCCTCACCTATGAGTATGTACCCTACGTACTGCGTGCGGGCGAGACGCGCACCAAGGAGTATCTAGAGCGCAATGCGCAGGGTCTTATCCCGACGCTGGAATTGCCCGATGGCACGCATCTGAGCCAATCACTGCCCATCATGGAGTGGCTGGAAGAGATGCACCCAACTCCGCCGCTTTTGCCGCGAAACCCGATTGCCCGTGCGCGGGTTCGGGGATTGGCACAGATGCTTGCTTGCGAAGTCCATCCGCTGAACAACCTCCGCGTGCTCCTTCACCTGCGGGATACCTATGGTGCAGATGATGCTGCACAAGCCACGTGGTTCGTGCACTGGGTCAAAACGACATTTGATGCCATGGAAGCCGCGCTGGCGGATAACTCAGATACCGGACGCTTTTGCCACGGTGACAGCCCAAGTATGGCAGACATCTGCCTCGTTGCTCAGGTCTGGAACAACCGACGTTTTGATTTGAAGCCTGATCATTGGCCAACGCTGGCACGCATTCACGCGGCCTGCCTAGACGTGCCTGAAATCGCGGCAGCCGCGCCCGAACAGCAACCTGATGCCGCCTAACCCGAAAGGAAGCTGAGATGCCAGAAGACCACGACAGCGTTGCCCACGGGATGCAGCCCGAGGACAGCCCAGAGCTGCGCGCGCTTTACGCCGGTTTCGAAAAGTACTCCATGAAACCTCTGTGGACCCAGCTTGGCGATCTGATGCCGATGCACCCCAAGCCGCAAGCTGTTCCGTATCTGTGGCGCTGGTCTGACCTTTTGCCTCTGGCGGAGGCGTCTGGCGATCTGGTTCCGGTAGGTCGTGGGGGAGAACGTCGGGCCATTGGCCTCGCCAACCCAGGGCTTGCGCCACACGCTTATTGCACGCCGACACTCTGGGCCGCGATCCAATATTTGGGTCCGCGCGAAACCGCACCAGAGCACCGCCATGCACAAAACGCCTTCCGCTTCGTTGTCGAGGGCGAAGGGGTTTGGACTGTGGTCAACGGTGATCCGGTGCGCATGTCGCGGGGCGATTTGCTTCTCACGCCGGGTTGGCAATTCCATGGACACCACAATGATCGCGATGCGCCGATGGCATGGCTTGACGGCCTGGATATCCCGTTCTCGCAACAGATGGATGTTGGGTTTTTCGAATTTGGATCAGACCGGGTGACAGACTATGCCACACCTGATTACAGCAGAGCCGAGCGTCTTTGGGCCTATCCCGGTTTGAGACCATTGTCTGGCCTTGCCGAAACAGTTGCCTCGCCACTGCCCGCTTATAGGTGGGAGCTCACAGACCGGGCCTTGGCCGAGCAGCTTCTTCTGGAAGATGAGGGCGTGCCAGCCACGTGGGCTCCGGGCCATGCCGCCATCCGGTTTTCGAACCCGACCACCGGTGGGGATGTGATGCCGACAATCCGCTGTGAATTCCATCGTCTGCGCGAAGGCGTGGCCACTCCCGAACGTCGGGATGTTGGGTCGAGCGTGTGGCAGTGTTTTGAAGGCGATGGCGTGCTTGTCCTGAACGGCACGAGGCATAAGCTCGCACGCGGCGATGTTTTTGTCGTTCCATCCTGGATCACTTGGGCCCTTGAGGCCGAGGGTCAGCTTGACCTCTTCCACTTTTCGGATGCGCCAGTGATGGAACGGTTGCACTTTATGCGTACCGAAACTGGGCTGACGTGAACCGGGGGTTCGGTCGCATAGGTATTGGGGCGCGATTTGATGCGCCCGAGGCACCAACCGCCGACTTGCTTGAGGCGCGGCGCGCTGCCGCGTCCTTTGCTCGAGTCCTTGGTATGCTTCGCGATGACGCCTTGTTTGCGGAGTCCAACCGAACGGGCGTATCGCGAGCGTTGATCGTCGCCGAATTGGCCTATGATGCCCGCAGGCTTGCCTGTGACATAGCGGAACTTCGCGGCATACGAGACGTCGATAGCGTCCCCACGCCTGATGCTGCTGCCCTTGGTTCAACCCTTCCGCCGCGTGCCTTGCGCTATCTTTATGCACATACAACCATCCATCTCGACGTCGAATGGCGCGACCTTTCAGGATCGATGTGGGATGCAAGGCTACAAGACGGAATGGAAGTGAGGGCCATTCCATCCAACCGGGCTTTGGCGCTGAGGTCAGCAATGTCAGCTTTAGTTTAACGCGCGCGATAAAGCAAAGCACACTTCGCCCAAAAACTGATGAGAGCCTACAACTGTTTCTGGCCCTTTTACGCTGGTCGATTAAGCTCAGTAGCCTGATCGAAAATAGCCGTAAGGTCTGTTGCGCAAAGGCCGATATCGGTGAAAAACTCCTACCACCAGATGTTGTGTTTTCGACGTTGTTTTGTGCCCAAGCCTCTGATTCTTTTTGACTAACAGTATGGAGTGACGGGCGATGATGGGACGGCTGGAGCGAGGCGAGGCGCTTTTCTACGAGTTCCGGCTTGAGGATCGCGTCCCAAACGACCATCCGCTCCGTAAGATCGACCGACTTCTGGACTTATCCGAGCTGCGCGCCGGGCTTCAGGACCTCTACACCCACCCCGGACGGCCTTCGGTCGATCCCGAGCTGATGATCCGTATGCTGCTTTTCGGATATCTCTATGGCATCCGGTCGGAGACGCGGCTTTGCCAGGAGGTGCATCTCAATCTTGCGTATCGGTGGTTTTGCAAGTTGGGCTTGGATGGCCGGGATCGTCGGCGGCAAGGGCACGATCTGAAGCTACGCGCCGACATCCCGGAGCGCCGATTGAAACGGTATCAGGGCAACAAAAAGATTTGTGGCGCGTGCCCGATCAAGGCCACCTGCACCGACGCGCCATCCCGCAGTTTGGCTGTTTCAACGGACGAAACGCTCCGCGAGAAGGTCCGCGCAATTGCCGAGACGGAAGCTTATCAAAGCGCCCGACGACGAAGAAAGAAGGTCGAGATGTTGTTCGCCCATCTTTCGGAAGTCCCGTTTTGGACGAAGGAGCTGTTTCAGGGCGGCGTGGTCAGCTTCGATCCGATTGTTAAGATATTTGCGGTCGACATGTCGGATGCGATCATCCGGACCGATATCGAAATTCATCTCTTCGATGACCTTAGCATAACTTTGTGCTTTGTCCGTAACGATTGTCATCGGCTGATAGCATCGAACTGTCTCACTGGCTTGACGCATACGCTAAACCCGTGTTTCCAGCGCGCGGTTTACATCAGGCTGATGGAATCCAAAACTGATTAGAATAACACAGCATACCGGAGATTGCGCTTCAGCGTGAGTTTATGGAGCCGAGAACTAAAAGCTTAAGCGACCCTGGTTCAACAAACCGTCGCACCGCATTGTTCACTTCTTCGAGACTGACTGCTTCAAATCGACTGGGCCATGCCGTTGCAAAACCGGTCCCAAGACCTAGCCGTCGGGCTCTCTGCATCTGCTCGGCGAGCCGCATAGAATCATCACCGAGAAGAGATGCACTACCGCTCAAGTAGCTAACGACTGCATGCAACTCATCCGCAGTCACGCCTTGCTCACCAAGTCGAAGCCATTCTTCTTTCACAATACCAACGACCTGAGAAACGTTTTTGGGGGACGTTCCCACATAGCCCATCATCGCTGGGTTTAATTCTCTTTCGATGTAATTGGCCTCAACAATGTATGCGAGCCCGCCCTCGAAACGTACTCGGCGACCAATCCGCGAGCTCGATATCGAGCCGCCAAGCAACTGAGCCACAATAGTTCCGACGAAATAGTCTTGCTCTGTCTTCTCCGGTGCTGCGCCAAATACGATGGATGTCTCTTTGCTATCACCTAGTAAGTTAGTGATGTCTTCGACCACTCGAGGTTCACCATTCGCAGTATTGGTCGAGCTTCGATTTGATGTATTGAGCGACTCGAAAAAGTCATGCAGGTGTGGCAGTGTTTCCGGCCCCGACAGGTCACCAACAATCGATGCTGTGAGAACCTGTTCCTGAAGTTGCTTTTTTGCCGCAGACAATGAGTTCTTATAAGTTAAAGAGCCTATGCTATCTGGCGTGCCATAGGTCGGTTCTCTGCCATGAAAAACGCGCAGCCATTCCTCTTTCGAATAAGTGTAGTGATCCTCGCTACGAGAGGCCAAAAAAGATAGTATCTGCTGCTGAACTCGCCCAAAGGTTCGCTCTGAAAAGCCCGGTTCCAGAACAAGGGACCCGACTTGATCTAGAACCGAAGAAAGATCTTCTGCCAGAACTTGTATGGTGAGTACCGAATATGCTGAACCAGCGCGAAGTCGTACTCCGGATCCGGGAAGAGGTTTCATCTCGCTGCTAAGCGCCAAAATCGACAAAGCAGTCAAACCCTCTTCTTCCTCGGGGTCCAAGGCACTCCCGCCCTCGAACTCCAATCGCATTGTGATCAGGCCGCTTCCAGGTGTGTTCATCAACCAAACGCTTGGAAAGTCGGCCAATTCCTGTGCGCGTCTCTCGTCAGCGTAAACTGGAAGAACTACGACAGCTGCACAGAATACAAAAAACCATCTCAAAATAGGACGACTCACTGGTTTTCCCCATTGCGCAGAGGCCCAACAGATGCCGACACACTCATCATCTCACCAATGAGTTCGCGAGCGGCGTCTTGAACATCTGCTTTCATCAAGGCTTGAATTGTACGGTCTCGACTACGAATATCGGCCGGTGGCACTCCAAGCAGCAGCTCTTCACCAATTGTAAAGCCAGCACCCATCAAAGCGTCACAACCAAACAACCACTCAGCCCGCATTTGTTTGCGACCCCAATCCATCTCGGTTTGTGTCGGTCCAGTCTGAGCGATTGACTCAATTGCAGCGAACACCGCTTCATCGAACGTCTTATCATCAGCTGGGGCAAGTGGGCGACCAAAGATGTAGAAACCAGGTTCATTTGGTCTGTAGGAAACACCCACACTTGTGGCGATTTCCTCATCAATCACCAATTTTCTGTACAGCCGCCCACTTCGACCATCTCCACCAAGAACAAGGGCCAGCAATTCGCGCGCGCGAATCTCAGGCAAGTTGCGTCGCGCATCATGCACGTTTGTCTTCCAGACCCTGATGTAGCGCTTTGCTTCGTACTTTGTTGACCGGACATCCAGAGGTGCTTTTGCTGCGCCAAAACCTGAATAAGCTTTTTCCGCTAGGGCAAATGCACGATCCCGATCAATATTGCCAACAAGGAGTACGAATGCATTCAGTGGATCGTAGTGTTTCTCGAAATAAGCATTAACTTCCTCTGGTGTAATTTTGAGCAAGTCGTCATGATCGCCGATCACCTGCGTGCCATAGCTCTTGGTGCCATAAAGTTGCCCACGCAAATCGTCATAGACATTGGACAGCGGATTGCGTTCCAATTCGCCGTACTTCTCTGAGAAGACAACCCCCCGCTCGCGTTCGACCATCGCTTGATCAAAATCAGGTGGCCGCAGTGATCGGGCTCTCGTGCGCATTACCTCCTCAGCATACTGGGCAGGGAAGTGTTCCCAATAGACAGTGTAATCAAAGGATGTGGCAGCGTTGCCATAGGCTCCGAACCGTTCGAGAGAGCCCTCAACATCACGCCGAGCCACGAGATGTTCTAGCATGTGTGCTGTGCCTGATCGACCTGGTGGATCGTCTGTTCCACCGGATCCCAACCAAAACATATGCAATAGACCAGGCGTTGGGTTGTGACTTTGCGCTACGTAAACACGTAAACCTGTATCCAAGGTCGTTTGGTAGATCTGGTTTGGGCAGGCCAGGGCACCTCCAGCCAGGTATGCAAAGAGGGCGCCCAATTGAAAGGAGGTTCTTTGGATCATGCCGCATACTTGGTTGAGACTGATTTAGCGACCGATAGATACCACCCGTGATGCGCCACCCTTTGCGGTTCGGGCATATCTGCCGGATCGAACCATTCAATCGCTGCAATACCTTCGGGTAAGGCGACAACGTCGTCTTCTATCCTGCATGCGTAGTGAAACGCCAGATGCCAGGATTTGTCTCTGCCGCTGAAGGACTCGACTTCGACCAGTCGCAGATCGCGGCAATTTTGCGCGAATGTCTCCAGAACAATGCGGGCTGCTGCTGCATCCGGATTCTCTAATTCTGATAGCAAATCATTTGGAAGATACCAGCCTGATTGTGCGTCTGGACCCGCCACAAAATCGACCATTGCGATTTTATCATTTCTGAACACAACAACATCGCAGATTGGTTTGATGCTGTAGATCATAGGGTTTCCTCTCGACTATATGGAATGAAGAAAACGAATAAGCAGATCCAGTTCAGGCTGCTCAAGTTGTAGGTATCGCTGCACGCTCTGATCAGCCTCACCTCCATGTAGACGGATTGCCGAGTCGACATCCGCAGCCCGGCCGTCGTGCAAGTAAGGTGGCCCTAGGTATTTCAGCCCCCAGAGAGGTGGTGTGCGAAACTCCTGAGCTGTTGCTTCACCCTCGGCGATACCGTCGGCCAGATCAACTCCCATGTCATGCAATAGAAGGTCTGTGTAAGGATAAATCTGCACTCCGTTCAGATGAGGCACTTCAAATTCCGCAAGCTTATGAGATGGTGTGTGGCAAGCCGCGCAACCAATTTCACTAAACACCTGCTCGCCATCAATTACGTCGTGGTTGGTGCGGGGAAGCGCAGGTGGTGCAGCAAGAAAAGTCACGAAAGCGTCGAGAACGCGTCTGTTTTCCGTTGAGATCTCGATTGTCTCGTTGTCTGTCCCGTCCTCTGGGTAAAGATCAGAGGTGACCCCATGCTCGTTGATCAACGCCTGCGCATTGAAAACGGATATGCTGGAGACACTCGCTTTCCAGCCAAACCTGCCGAAACTTCCATCGGTTCCACCGACGCGGCCAGATATCCCATCGCCATTGACATCGAGTGGATCGGCACCTGCTAATATATCTTTGGTTGGTATCGCTTCGAGCAGACCTAAACCATGCAAGGAAGGTGGGCGCCGGAGTTCCAGTGACGGGTCAAAACGTGAAGTTGTTTGTGTACCGTTGGCCAATAGGAATTTGGCGAAGTTTGGGCCGCCAGCAGCGTTTTTGTGCCCGGATTTCTGTTGGACAAATGTGCTGCGGGACAGGCCAGCACCTCCTGCAAGAGGAATAGCGTGGCAGGTTGCACAGCTGTGTTCATTGAACAGCGGCCCCAGACCGTCATCGGGTCCGTAGAAATGCGAAAACCTTTCCATCCCAACGTAAAAGTCACGAAGTTGGTTCGGCGCCAAGTCTGGCAAAGGCTCGCTAAAATATGGCGCGCTGGTTTTTGGCTCGGCATGAACCCCAGCAAATGGCACAATACACATCGCCGTAACCAGCGCAAAAGTGTGAAAAGGCAGCGTCATGATTGACCCCCTTATCCGGTGGCCTCGGCGCGGGGACGCCGAGGCTAGGTCAGTATGCAAATTCTTGACTGACTAGGATTTAGCGCAGCTCGGCACGCTCTTCGTGATCAATGAACGCGAGACCATAAGGTGCCTTGCCGACCGCAATGAACCGGCTGAAGGCATTGGTGTTTGTGTCGAGAACGCCAACAGTATTGTTTGCCAGGTCGGTAAACACCACCTTGCCCTCATCAGACATTGCAACGTTCTTGCTGCGAATGCTGCTTGGTGCAGGTCCATCCGACGGCGATAGAGGATCAATCGTCGTGGTATCAGAGCTGTCCGTATTGGATTTCGACTGCAGAACCTTGGCACGATCCGCTTGCGACGGATTCGGGTAGTAAGTGCTAACCTCGAGGCTTTCTAGAGCTTCCGCAGAGGTTGAGCCCTCCATCCGAACGACAGTGATGCCGCCCGTATAGAAGTTCGCCACAGCGACCTTCATCCCATCGGGAGAGACCGCAAGTCCCCAGGGCGAACGGTCAGTGTCGATCTTCCGAACGACCTCAAGAGTATTGAGGTCAATCACCCCGATCTGATTGTCACCGAAGTTAGTCACAAAGGCGAGATCGAGCTGCTCAGAAATGCCGACCGTGTAAGGCAGTGTCCCAATGTCAATTTGCTTGATCTCTTCGTTCTTCTCGAGATCCACAAACGACACTGTGCCAGCACCCCAATTGGTCACGACCGCCATCTCTTCGTCTTCTGTGAGATCAATGCCGTAAGGGATGGTGCCAACCGGTATCTGTGTCAATTCCTCCTGTTTTTCCAGGTCGACAACAGAAAGGGTCCCACTGCCAGCATTCGCGACATATGCGCGCGTGCTATCCTTCGATAGCATAAGGTCGCGTGGACCTTCTCCGACTTGTATCCGATGCGATTCCAGATTCGCTTGGATGTCGATTACGGAGATTTCGCTTCCACCAGACAAAGTGGTAAAAGCATATCTTCCCGTTCTTTCGACTTTGATGTCGTATGGCTTCGAGCCGACATCAATGCGGCCCTTTTCTTCGCTTAAGGCGAGATTGACAAGCGAAACGGTGTGCTCGGCCCAATTGGTAGTCAGAACCAGATTGGTTGGCGCTTCATTGGGACCTGAGATGACAGTCCCAGGAACAATTAAAGCAGTTGTTGCGAAAAATGCGGCAATCGTACCGTTTTGGAGACAAGACTTCATTCTACGCACTGGTAGTCCCTCCACTCGGTTGGGTGTTGCTTAACGATTTTGGATAGTGATCACAGTATCATGAGTGACATGCTGTTCTGTCCACACAGCCATTCCCGTTAGGCGGGAAGTGGCTCATAAAGTTTGACCATTTTTTGAGCAGGCGCCACCTGAAAAGTGAGCAGATACCTGTGCGAATTAGCATGTCGCCACAGAATGCGACTCGGTCAAAGCTTTGACGAACACTGCCTTAACCCATAGGGTACAAAGGTAAAATCTCCTGACGTCTAGCGAGTTTCCTAGCAGCGCTGGTAACGGCAATATTGATCATGTCAATTCTCGCTATGCGGGTAGGCTAATTGTGGCTTGTGAGGCAGGTGAAACTGCGAGAATCGAAGATATCGGTTTGATTTTCAGCCTACATCCTGACCTGTAGCTACGAGTCTATGATGATCAATCTGCCGGATATGTGATCAAAAAACCGCAATTGAAGCTTAAGCCAGCAGTCTGAACGAAGTCGGCACCAGGCCGGTCGGTTCTGTTGCGTTAGTGTGGAGTTTGCCGAGTGCCCCTTCTGGCATCAGGACTAGGCAGCTGCCTCCAACAAGTTTGCAATGAATGCCACTTCGTTCAAGATGCCGGGCTCGTTATCTGCGAAATGGCCTTTCCTGATTCCCCGGTGGGTTTCGATGCCTTTCAAAGTGTTCTTGGCTGAGGTTATCTTTTGGAAGTCCCGTTTTGGACGAAGGAGCTGTTTCAAGGCGGCGTGGTCAGCTTCGAGCCGCTTCAAGGGCGTGATTGGTCACTGGAACGACAAACATGCCAAGACCGTCTATGTGCCTTCTCTCAAGCGCGGTACCTGCTGTCAGGACGGTGGTTGTCGCCAATAGATTGCATAGGTAAGCTTCACTCTTCAGTCCCCAGAAGTCGGCCGTTTGACCGATTAGTCAGTTGCTGTCTTTGGTGGGATGCTCCCCCGCAGACGATGAAAAAATGTCATCGCTACGGGTGTCCCGTTGCCTATGGCGCGCCCCGCGCCCAGACAGGATGATCACCTCGGCAGGTCTCCTGGCTTGCGGGTCGCAGCTTCGTCGGGCCTTCCCAGAACATCTATTGATGTTTCAGTGGCATTTCCGACTTCGCTCACCGCTTACAGTTGCGGGGGCGGCCGCAAAGTTGATCGTAATCTCACTGCGTTCCCTTTTCATCCAATGGGAAATTGACCATCAGAAGCGAAGCAAAACCTCGGTGGAAGTTCTCGGCGATTTGTCAAGGTTCTCACTTGCCCCGCATTCTTTGAGCCGCCTCAAAATTTCCGTTGCGCGGCTGCGCTTTACGCTGCTTTTTGAATGATGCGTAGATATGAAATGTGTGCGGTCACCGGCTTTTGGTTGCGGTGCAAATGCGGTCGATATTGCCGGAGCCAGAAACGGTGGCCGGTTTGTGGTTGGATAATTGGCTTCAGGCCCGCCGTCCAGAATAATGCGACGGGCCAGATGCTTCGGCACTGTCTTATGGATTGAGATAATTCTTGCCTGTCGCGTTCTGGCCTTCTAAGAACGCCTTCTTTTCGTGTTTGTCCTCTTTATGTCGCTGCTGTTCATGAAGATAAAAACCGAGCGCCATAACACCGCCAACGACGGCAGCGAGGCCACCGACAACCCATCCAACGGGTCCGAAAACGGCCGCCGCACCTTCAAAGCCCAGTAAGCCTGCGGCCATGCTTCCCCCAGTTGCGGCCAGGCCTGCGGCACCACCCACGATCAGCGAGGATCCCCATATCTCGGCGAATACAGCGCCTTCGGGGTCTCCGTTCCGTTGGAGCTGCTGGCCCGTGTGGATCAGTTCTGCACCATAGATGAAATTGGCGGAGCTGCCGACGAGGCCCAGCCCCTGCAAGCCGAACGTAAGCCACGAGGCCGAACTGGCCGCGACTTCGGCTCCTTCCGCTTCGACCACGGCGCCCGCAGCAATTGTCTCTTGGGTCGTCGGGGCGGCGGCTACCGGTTCTGGCACTTCGGGCGGTCCAACGGGTAGCGGGTCTGGCAGAATCTCGGGTAGAAGCGGATCTAACGGCGCTGGCTCTTCACCCAACGCGGCTGGTGCACTCTGCGCCCTGACCAGACCCGCCCCATCCGTAACAACAGGAGACCCTAGCGCCTCGGCTGTTTCGTCAGACAGAATACTCCCGGAAGATGCAGTGTAGAAGATTTCAGACTCAGCCGTGTAGAACACGGTATCCTCTGACGCCACGTTTTCCGAGAAAGCCGCAACGACCGAGGCCCCGCCATCCTCAGCCAGCGCGGCGCGTTCGACGGCATCCAAGGCGGCGTCAATCTCATCCTGTGACAATTGACTGGCGACCGATGGATCCCGCGCGATCAACGCCTCAGCCCCGTCTCGATCGCCTTGCACCGTCATCTCAATGGCCTGTTCGACGGTCGCTGAACCCGGCCGACCACGCATCTCTTCCGTGACATTGGCAATCGCCGCAGTGTCCTGCATCGACTGACGGCTCATACCGAAATTCCGCAGCGCTTTGCCCGTGTTATAGATGCTCCCGGCCTCACCGATGATCGACATGAAGTCAGCCGCAGCATTGGCTCGACCCCAGGCATTCGACGTGTCGGCGCCTTTCCCGGTCATATCGAGGGCAAAGGCGGTCACCGACAAGGCTGCTCCGAGCGTACCCAGCGCGCCAGCCTCATGTGCGCCGGTCACGAAGCCCAGTACGCCGTTGCGGGCTTCGGTGCTTGCCGGAATGGCGTTGATGGCTGCGTTCATGTTCTCAAGAGTGAGTGGTTTGTTCCCTTTGGCGAGCGTTCCAACCGCCTGCGCCAACAGTTTGGCGGCCTCCTTCTTTTGTGGGTCGGTCAGCGCCGCAACGCTGCCAAAGATCTTGTCGATGGGCGTTAGACCCGTGCGCGCTCCTGTGATCCCTATCGTCAACATGTCGGAGACAGCCAAATCGATCGCCTCGTGGCTTGCGGTCTGCAGATAGGCGCCTGTTTGCACTTCGTCCGCGTAGTGGCTCATATAGGCATCTGCTGCTTGCCGTCCGGCGGTGCTGTCCAGCGCCCCGATCATGGTTAGGCTGTCATTGACGTAAGCCATCCGTTCGTCGCGGCTCAGCGCTTTGAATTGCGGGGTTTCAAGGTTTTGCAGAAACGCCGCTTGCGTTTCGGCTGCCATCTGTTTGGGCGTCTTGCCGAAGATCTTCATCGTCGCCTCGCCAAGAGAGGCAGTTTGGATCGCGCGAATGCCGTCTTTTTTCTGATAGGCTTGGATGTCCTTGTGGACCTTGTCAAGATCGACCTTGCCTTTGAAGTCCGGATCGCGCGCGCCCAGTGAATAGGCCTTATAAAGATCAAGTAGCGCCTTCGCATCCGGATCGCCAGCGTCGGCGGCTGCTTTGAGATTTTTCATGAAGATGCGGCTGCTTTCATCCTGCACCTCGCTCAGGTCTTCGCCGGAATAGGGCAGTGGGGGCATGTTTGGCGAAGAGGCAGGCACATAACCACTCGGTGCATCGGACGGACCTTTGGTTGTGTCGACTGTGATGGGCACAAAGCCTTTTTCGGTGTCGCCATGGATGCGGATTGCGCCGCTGTCGAATACGTCTTTGAGCTGGTCGCGCGAAAGCATCGGCGCGCCGGTCTGCGGATCGGGACTGCCGAATGCGGTTGCAATCTGCGCGCGACTGTCTCCGCGCAGCGGCATCCAGTCGCCAAACACGTGATCCGTTACGTCATCCAGTTCCGCGCCGGAAATTGACTGGACCTCTTCGATCGGAACGCCACGTTGATCCGCAATGTATTGAAAGGCCGCCGTGGTTGCGCGGTTGCTGCTGATCTGTCCGAAATCGACCTGGACAGATCCGGTTTCTGCATTGACGCCCAGAACTCCTTCTTGGACGGCCAGTTCAATCGCATCGGCGTCGAGAACGCCAGTATATTCGCGCGTTCCGTGGTTCGAGACCCAGTAAGATCCGTCGCTTTGACTGCCGTAGAACATCATAAGGGTATGGATCTGTTCTTGGGACAAGGGGGGATCGCCAGGCAGGTCTTCCAAAGCGTTCGCCATCTCGGCTTCGCTCAGCACGCCGTCATCGCCCGCGAAATTCATCATGTATCGCGACGCCTCTGCGCCGTTGGACAGGTTCGGTGTGGCATCGGTATTGACCGAGATCGGGATGAAATCGTCTTGCCCGCCAGTAGAAAGCGTGATGGCGCCTCGGTCGAACATATGCGTCAGCTCTGCCTTGTCGAGCGTCACGGTGCCGCCCCTGACCGACCCAAACCGTCGTGCAAGCAGGTCGCGGCTGTCTTCACGTAGGGGCATCCAATCACCGAAAAAATGATCCGTTGCATCATCCAGTTCGGCGGCTGTGATCCCTGTCTGTTGCACCTCTTGGACAGTCACGGGGCGGCCGTCGGTGGCGCTGCGTTGCTGGGCGGTGAACTTGATGATCGAGAAAGCCCAAACGGATGTCGGAATTCGCGTCAGATCGGCTTGAAGGGTCATTCCGTCGTCCGAAAGGCGGACCGCCCCGTGCTCTAGCATTTCTTTCGCGCCGACATTCCCACTTTCCTCTGTGGTCTTTTCGGCCGTCAGTGGAATTTGGAACGTTCCTCCGACGTTTTGGCCGTAGTTCGTCAAAAGATAATTGAGTTGTTCCGGGCGGATGTTGTCTCCGCCGGCACCGGCCGCCTCTAGCGCAGCCTGCAATTCCGAGTGATCGAGATAGCCGTCGCCATCTGAGTCGAAACTTTTTAAGAAAGCCAACTGCGTTTCTGGCGTTAAAATGCTGGGCGGTGTGGGACCGGCGTCGGCTTCGGCAAAGACGACCTCGCCCTCTGAGATAACCATGACCGTGTCGCTGGCGCTGTCCCTAAAAAGTGCGGCGTGCGCGTCCCGGCTGACCGTCTCGCCGTTCGCTGCGCGTCTGGCCCTTGCGCCAGCATCGCCATCTGCTAGGTCAAGGCCAAGATCACTGGCGCGGGCGGCGATGGCCTCGCCCTGTTCTTCGTCAGACGTCTGTTGCAACTGCTGACCCCGCAGATGCGGCGCGATCAACACCCTTCCTCCCGCGCCATCGTCCACAAATGCGCCACGAGCTCCGCGTGGCAAGCGATTTGGTCCAGAGGAATTCGCGGGGTCCGCTTCGATAAATTCCGGCGCGATGCTGCCCTCCTGCATCTCTTTACGCAGCTGGTTCAGTTTGCGGTTCTGTTCTGGCGAACGTTCGGCGGCTGTCTTGCCTGTCAGCGCGAAGGCGAAGTTGTCCCAGGCCTCATCGTTGTTTGCAATCTGCTTGTATTTCTGCTGCGACTTCGTTTGCGCCGCTTGCACACGCCCGCCAACTTTCGGCGCGACCTGCTCTGAATCGGGCGCTCTGGGCCCTTGTGTGTTTTCGGTGCCGACTGGACTGGCGATCTGTGTCATTTCGAACTCCGATACAACGGGTTTGTTGGAGGGGTCGTTTCGGAGTAGATCATACCAAATCGTCAGGCAGGCCTTCATCCTTTGATCTACGTAGTGGCGTTGGCCAAAGCACGGGATTCATAGCGTAGAAACGGGCTCTGTTGCGTTAGCTGCGCTGGCCAGTCGGATTTAGGGGCTCTGTTGCATTAGTTTCTACGAAGGGCGAGTGCTGTTCCGCACTCATATAGGAGGATTACACATGTCACGCCGCGATCCGTTCAAACAACACCGCCTTCCCAGAGATGTGATCCGCTGGCGGTCCGTTGATACTGCCGATACCCACTATCTTATCGTGATGTAAGGGACCTTTTGGCCGAGCGCGGGATCACGGTTTATTCGGCGACGATCTACCGGTGTGTCCAGAAATTTGGACCGGCGATACGCAAGCAATCATACGGTTAGCATCGTTCCTGGCGCGGCTTGCAGTGGCACGTGCACTCTCGGCAGATCACTTTTTGATCGCCTGTCGGATAAGAGACGAAACCTATGTGCGGGTCAACGGGCGGTGGTGCTATCTGCGGCAGGTTGTCGATCAGCGCGGCCAGCTGATCGATTTTCGGCTTACCGCCCGCAGAAACGCCAGTGCGGCACGTGCACTCATCCTGCCAGTGAATGCGTAGCAACTTCAACGGCTCGAACGGCAAATCCGCCTCCTGGTCTACCAGCCGACTTCGCGCAATGACCCAAAAGATGCGCTGCGCTTTTAAAACGTTCGAACTGGCAAGCCGCTGCTGATCCGGCTTGAACCCGATGTCCAGCCCAGCACGAACCGACAGTTCATCATTCTCAGGGCTTCCGATGTTGGCTGGCCATCTCTGCTGCGTCGCCCATGGCCTCATACACTCTCATCAAACTATGCTGTGTTGACAAAAGGGATTCACACGGTGGCTCAGGCGTGCTTCGAGCTGGTATCTGCTATGGAGGCCATCTTGCCCGAGACCTTATGAGCGGCGAGGAATGGTCGCTGTTTGAACACTTTATTCTTGCCATCCGCGCCCCCAATGGCCGCAAACCTACCAACCATCGCCTTGTTCTGGATGGGATATTCTGGATAGCCCGCACGGGATCGGCGTGGTGAGACTTGCCTGAAGACTTCGGCAAATGATCAGGCGTCTACAAGCAGTTTCGGCGTTGGACATTGGCGGGGCTGTGGGAAGATATTCTCGAGGTGCTGAACCAAAGCGGAGCCGTGCCGGATGCACTGCAAATGATCCCTCTCGGCGGCAAAGCCGCCTGCCGGGCCGCGGACAGCACCGCCCTCCGCGCCCATCACTAAGCAGCGGGCGCAAAAGGGAGACTCCGCAACAGAGTTTTGGCCGTTTAAGAGCGTCCGATGGGAAAACAGTCCAATGGACTGTTTTCTGGGCCATCTCCCACTTCACGACCAAGATCCACCTCCGCGTCAACGCGCACGGTTTGCCTATGAGAACGGAGATCACTATAGGTCAAACGTCGGATTGTCTGGGGTTTGACCTGATGATGGCGGACAACCTGCCAGAACCCAAGGTGCTGCTGGCAGATCGCGGATATGATGCGGATTGCATTCGGAAAACGATGCCTGAGCGCGACATCCTGCCGCCAATCCCCATGCGCAAGATGCGCGTCAGGGTGGACCATGGGCTGTATCGGCTCAGAAACATGGTGAACGATGCTTCAACAAGCTGAAGAACGCCCGCCGCGTCGCCACACGATACGACAAAACCACTGAAAGCCACCTCGGGTTCATCGACATCACTTCAATCCGGCCTTGGGTCCGCGCATGTTAGCCTCGAACGATGGGGCGAAAACTGCCCTAGCATCTGGCATCGATCGGTTTTGTCGACTGGCGTGATTACGAAGGGAACTACGGGTTCGAGTAAGCGAACTAATGACTTTCGCCCACCTGCCCTACTCCGGTGTAACGGCAACTGGATTTAGAGCTTGGTTTAGTTACTGCCTGGAGTCAGGATGTTGGCGGCGGGGCCGATGTAGGGCGTGCCTTATCTGGGCAAACGGAAGCTGGGTTTCGGTTCGCTGACGGAGTGAGACCGACTTGTGCCACCCTTGCCCCACCGTTGCGGTCGTTCGCGCAAGGCGCCGTGAAGGTCTCGAATGAGCCCAAACTCAGGAATGCTGCGCAATCTGCGAATGGGGGCTTTTGCTGGTTAGCACAGTTGGCCCTATCGCTTCGACCTCTGCAGAATCAAACCACTTTCCCCTCGCTGGCCGGTATTGGACATTTCGAACAAACTTGAACGTCGCAAAGTCGGCATAGCGTGCGTCGTTCGGATACCGTGGTGTCCATAGCGGTAAGGACTTTGCCCAAAATGCCGTCGAGCAAAGCGCGTTCCCTTTCGGACAAGGATGCCAGAAGCGCGTCCATGGCGGATAGGTGTCCATCAAGGAGTTTGTCGCGAACGGCATGACCTTGATCGGTGAGGGGCAGCGCAACAGCGCGGCGGTCCTGAGCCATCTGTATCTGCATTCTGGTAAACGGGCCCCGTCACTGGCAGGGCCAGGGCCGATGTTGGGGTGGTGCGCGACGTCTGACCCTTGTGGCATGAC
>CALCOY010000015.1 GCA_937897325.1 uncultured Shimia sp. | reverse complement strand
CCTTGCCTTGGGTAAAGCGCGCATCCTCGACCCGCTTGCGCGAGCAGCCCATGCCCTTGAGGTTGGCGACGCGGTCTTCGCGGTTTTCCACTTCGTCCTTCATTGGGCTGCCTCCTTGGCCGCGTTCATCTCAACCGCAGCGGCCTGAATGGATTTCACGATGTTCTGATAGCCGGTGCAGCGGCAAAGATTGCCCGCCATTCCAAAGCGGATCTCTTCCTCGGTCGGGTTGGGGTTTTCCTCCAGAAGCTTGGCGGCGCGGGTGATCATGCCCGGCGTGCAATAACCGCATTGCAGCCCATGATGTTCCCGAAAGGCCTCTTGCAGCGGATGCAACGCATCGGGAGAGCCAAGCCCTTCGATGGTGGTGACGTCCTTACCGTCTGCCTGCGCGACAAACATCGTGCAGGCCTTCACGGACTTGCCGTCAATCGTCACCGTGCAGGCCCCGCAATGGGAGGTTTCACACCCGATATGTGGCCCTGTGATGTTCAGCCTTTCCCGCAGAGTGTAGATGAGAAGTTCGCGCGGTTCGGCAAGCAATTTCGTTTCCGTACCGTTCACGGTGAGTTTGTAGTGCTGTTTCTTGGACATGATGGTTCCCTCAGGCGCGTGACCAGGCGCGTTCGATCGCGCGGGTGAGAATGATGCCAGCGACATGCGTCTTGAAGGCGATGGGGCCGCGGTTGTCTTCGGCGGGATCGATATCGTCCAGCATTGCCGCGACAGCAGATTTGACCGCTGCTGCATCGACCGAGGTGCCGACCAACGCGCCAGAGGCCGCTTCGGAGAAAATCGGCGTATCGCTCAGATTTGTCATTGCAATGGCTGCCGAGGCGCAGGTGCCACCTTCTTTCGTGATCTGAACAGCAGCGGCTGCGGTGGCGTAATCGCCGATCTTGCGCTTTTGCTTTTCGTAGGCGTGACCTCCATTTGGCCGAGGAAAGGTAACAGCTGTCAGCACCTCCTCATCCTCGCGCGCGGTCATATAGGCCGCTTCGTAGAAGTCCCGGGCTGCCACATCGCGTTCGCCCTCTGACCCAATCAGCGAGAATGTCGCGTCAAGGCACTGCATCAGGCCGGGCATGTCATTGCCGGGATCTCCGTTCGCGACGTTGCCGCCCACAGTGCCCATGTAGCGGACCTGCGGATCGGCAATCTGCAGGGCAGCCTCACGCAGGATCGGGGCAGCCTGTGCGAGGCCCGCATGGTCAATCAGTTCTGCCTGCGTGATCATGGCGCCGATGCGGATCGTGTCATCTGTCACCTCGATCCCGCCAAGACCGGCCACATCCTGAAGATCAATCAGATGGGGAATGTCCGCCATGCGCAACTTCATCATGGGGATCAGGCTGTGGCCGCCTGCCATGACGCGTGCATCGTCGCCGTGTTCCTCAAGAAGGGCGATCACGGCGCCCATATCCTTGGGTCTGTAATACTCGAATGACGCTGGAATCATCGGCTTTCCTCCCTCAAAGCAAATGTCTGGCTGAGGGCGACGCTGGCATGCGGTCGCATGCTATGGCGTCAGGAAACCATTGATTGCCGTCGGTTTTGCACGAAATGCGCCCTAGGCTGCACCAGTTGCGCCGGGCTCTGATGACAGAACGTGCTGGATGTCTTTCAACTTGGACCGGCTGACCGGAACCGGCGGCAGATCCGCGACCTTGAAGGTACAGCGGCCCTTGTCTTTTGTCCGTTCGAACCGCGACACTTGCCGTGGATTGACGAGGTAAGACCGGTGCGTCTGAAGAAAGCCTGCCGGCAGCAACCTTTTGGTGGCCTCCGTAATTGGCCATGCGCAAAAGAGCCGATCCGCCGCCGTATAGATTTGGGTGTAGTGACCATCCGCCCGTACGAAGGCGACCTCGCTGGGTGCGACGAAGACTTTGCGGCTGTCTCTCTCACAGGGGATCTGGAGCGCTGACAGTTCTGCAATCTGTGGATCGGTGCGTGGATCGGATCCTGCAATTGTCTGTGCCACCCCGATCGGACCCGATTTGACGAGATAGGTCGTGCTGACCCAGATGCAGGCCCCAAAGATCACAAAGCTCGACAAGATCACACCAATCGCGAGGACCTCGTTGTTCATTGCAGGTCCGAAATCCGTGGTGGTGGGGATTTCGACAAACCCCGTTCCGGCCATGGCCAGGAAATGAACTGAGGACACAGCAACGCCGAAGCACAGGGTCGCCAGGAGAATGTTGCGGTTGTTGCGGTGCTGGTAGGCGACCCAGACGGCCAGCATACACAACGCAGTGGCCACGATAGAGGACAAGGCAACACCCGGCAGCGAATAGACCGCGCGACAAAGCCGCAATCCTGCCATTCCGACATAATGCATGGCAAGCACGCCGACACCGACCAGAGCGCCAGAGGCAAGAATGGCAAAAGGCGTGCGTTCGAGAAAATGCAAAACAATCAGCGCCATACCCACAATCAGGATCGCCAGAAGCGCAGAGGCAAGCGTTATGGCCGCGTCGTAATAGAACAGGATCGGAAGCTGAAGGCCCAGCATGGCGACGAAATGCATCGACCATATGCCACCTCCCAGCGAAACGGCGGCGAGCGCGATCGCGACCTTACGCTGGCTTTCGGTCTTTTCCGAAAGGTTTCGCGTCAGGGTCAGGCCAGTAAAGCCTGCGACAAAGGCGACGGCGCAGGCAAACACGACCAGCATCGGATTGTGGCTGAAGTCTAGGAATTGCATGATGCGACCGTGCCCAAAAATAGCGCATTTGGCAAACTTCCATCGTGCAAATCCCGGTGATCGGGCGCTGCGCACCGGGTGTCGTACTTGCTAAACCGATCTGATCTTCGGTTCGTGACCAAAGCTAATGGCCACGCGATTCCAGGCATTCATCTGGGCGATGATCCATGTCAGATCGACGATCTGCTTTTCGGAGAAATGATCGGAGAGGGCCGCGAAAAGCGGAGCAGGCGCGCCGGTTTCGGCGATCTTGGTGACGGCCTCTGCCCAGGCGAGCGCTGCCTTCTCGGCCGGGTCGAAGAATGGAACCTCGCGCCAGACTGTCAGACAGTCCAGCCGTTGTTGTGCCTCGCCAGCCTCCCTGGCCTCGACCGTATGGAGGTCCACGCAATAGCCACATCCGTTGACCTGTGACACGCGCAACTCAACCAGCGCCCGCAATCTGGCGTCGATCGAGGGCATTTGGGTCTTGGCCTGAATCATGGCCGTGATGGCGTCCGGATTGGTGGTAACGTAGTCCAGGCGTGAGGTCATGCCGTGCTCCGAAGGCTAAGGGTGGGCGGGTCAGTCGCGGGGCAGAAGCAGGGTTTCAAGGCTTTTGCCCATCACGTTGGCACTGTCGAGCATATCGGTGATGCCGATCCGCTCGTCGGGTTTGTGGGCGAGTTCCAGAACGCCGGGCCCGTAGGCGATGCAGTTTTTCAGTTTGCCAATCCGGTCGATGTGTTTCTGATCGTAGGATCCAGGCGAGGCGACGTAGCTGGGCGGTTTGCCAATCACGTCCTCAGTGGCTTGTGCCACGGTCTGAACGACAGGGGCATCACGGTCGGTCATAGAAGGCGTGACGGAGTTGATCTCGGTCAGTTCGTAATCGAAATCGGGGCGGTTCGCCTTGAGATGTTCGAGAAGTTCGATGATCTCGGCGCGGACGCCGTCGAGAGATTCCTCGATCAAAAAGCGGCGGTCGATCACGATGCGGCAGGAATCAGGCACACAATGGGCTGGAAGTCCTGTGTAATCTTTGCCTTGCTCGGGTTGGCCCCCATGTATGGAATTGATGTTCATAGTGGATTGGCGTGCGCCATCAGGTACGACGGGCATGTCGGTATGCCGGGTGGCCATGGCAGGGAAGAGCTTGTCTTCAAAGGCCGACAGCACCGCGCCCATATGCCGGACGGCGCAATCGCCGAGGAAGGGCATGGAGCCATGGGCGATCTCGCCCTTGGTTTCGATCTCGGCCCACCAGCCGCCACGATGGCCGAGGCAGATGCGGTCCTTGTTCAAGGGTTCGGGGATAATGACATGCTGCACGCGGTCGAGATCGCAAAACCCATGTTCAGCGAGGTAGGCGACACCGCCATAGCCGCCGGATTCTTCATCCGCCGTGGCGCTGAGTTCGATGGACCCCGCAAAGTGGGCATATTCCTCGATGAAGGCTTCGGTGGCTATGATGGAAGCGGCCAGCCCGCCTTTCATGTCGCAGGCCCCACGGCCATAGATGCGATCCTCTTCAACATCGGCACCGAAGGGGTCGCGCGTCCAGCCCGCGCCAACCTCGACCACGTCATGGTGCGAGTTGAAGTGAACACAGTCGCCTTGGTCCGTGCCTTCGCGGCGGGCGATGACATTCCAGCGGGGGTAGCGTTCGCTGTCGCCGGGGGTGCCATATGCACGGATGAGCTGTGTTTCAAAGCCGCTGGATTTGAGGCGTTTTTTGATGAGATCGCAGATGGTGCGGTAGTCTTCACCCGGCGGATTCAGTGTCGGAATGCGGATGAGATCCTGCGTGAGAGCGACGAGATCCTGGCGTTTGTCGGCAATGCGATCGGTCAATGTCATGGTGGCACTGTTCGGGATGGGGGTCCGGTTGGCAAGGGGGGCGGGCGACACGCCCGCCTTACTGATGTGGGCCATGGCAAGGTGGAGTTGACTCCACCTTACGGGCTGAGGACAGTGAAGTATGAAGATCCTCCCAGCTCAGGCACGACCCACGATTCGTCCCAACCCGGACTGGTTCACGGGTGACGTCCTGCAGAACCCGATCATCGCCGCGGCCGATCCCAAAAGTGACCTTCATGCGCTGATCGTCACCTTCGCGCCGGGTGCACGGACGGCATGGCACACGCATCCACGGGGGCAGACGATCCACATTCTGTCAGGCATCGGACGGGTGGGCCGACGGGGTGAGGCGCCCGAAACTGTGCGCGCGGGTGACACGGTTTTCTTCGAGCCCGGTGAAGAGCACTGGCACGGTGCGGCACCTGATCACGCGATGGCCCATGTCGCGATGCAAGAGGCCGAGGACGGTGAAATGGTTGCCTGGTTGGAGCATGTGGCGGATGCAGATTACGTCTAAATTGGTTGCAGCTCTGATCAGCTTGCTGCCACTTGGCCTGTTCGCTGATACGCTGCCGCCCCTCCTTCCAGCACTCTACAACGCAAAAGATGTCGCGGACGACGATGTCCTGAATATCCGCGCCGGGCCGGATGCGGAAAGCGAAATCATCGGAACGCTTCCTCATGACGCCACCGGCGTGGAGGTGGTGGATTCCAGTGCGGAAGGGCGTTGGGCGATGGTTAGCCGGGGAGACTTTGCGGGATGGGTGTCGCTGCGTTTTCTGCAGGCGATGCCGCTTCGAACCGGTGCGACAGGTCTGCCGGTGAAACTGCGCTGCTTTGGCACTGAACCCTTCTGGTCGATCCGTTTCAGGGAGGACACGCTGAGCTTCCGGACACCAGAAACAGAAGCCCAATATGAGATGCTGGACGTCTCGCCCGCCCTCACGCATGTGGACCTTCGCGAAACCGGAGCGCTTTTGTCCTGGATAGTCGAAGGCCGGACAGTGACGGCCCGCATCCTGCCGGGCATGTGCAGTGACGGGATGAGCGACGCGGCCTATGCGCTGCACTATGTCGATGATCTGATGCCCAATGCGGGCTGCTGTTCAATTGCGGGGCGCTAGGATGGGACCGGTCGAGATCTACCACGAACGGCAGGTCGAAGCCCTTGCGCCCTGGCGGTTCGAGGGGATCACGCTGAAGGTCTACGGGTTGCTGGCGCGCGGCAAGACGCTTTCGGACGAGATGCTGGAGGCAGGGCGCGGCTTTGTCGAAAATACCGTTCTTCCAGCTGTGGAGATTGAAGGCAATTCCAACGGGCTGGGCTTTGCGATCGTCCATCCGGGCGATCTGGGCCTGTCGATCTCGGGGCATTGGTGGAGCCAGGGATCAGTGCTTTGCCAGCGCTTCTTACGGCAGCCATATGATGCTGCGACCCCCTTGGACACGACCACACGACCGGTGATCGGCTGTGTCTGGGAACTTGACATTATCAACGCCGAAACAGCGTTTTGGCGCAAGGCAATGATGACGCTTGATCCGGATCCGGAAGCCTACGTCGGGCAGCGCGTGAGGGAAGGTGATTGATGCCGCAAAGCTTTGACGAACCGCAGGTGCGGGCTGCTTTGGAAAACGCCTGGTCGCTGGAAACCGCTGTGCAGTGGACGGCGGAGAACCCGGCATCCGGGCAATGCAACATCACGGCGGCGGTGGCGCACGATCTGTGGGGTGGTGAAATCCTGCGCACGCAACTGGACGACGTCTGGCACTACTATAATTTGATCGATGGGCGGCGTGTGGATCTGACAGACAGCCAGTTCACAAGACCGGGGGCGCGGTTTGCGGCACCGGACCCTTACGCGGATGAGATCACACATCGCGGCGCAGCCATGCGGGGCATCCCGGAACGCGAATATGACGCTTTGAAGTCCGCCTTGCTGGACAGGTTGCAACGCTAGATCCGCGCGGACAGTTTCGCAACACGCTGCCGGATCTCGTCCCGGATGGGGCCATTTCGAGCTACGTCCTGCAATGTTGTGAACCAGTGATCCGGCGGATTGCGGCCCCGGCTGTTGCCCCTGAATTCCAGCGCGCGCAGGACCGCCTCAGCTGGATCGGGCAAATGGTCCGGAATCTCAAAACCGTTCAGCGTCGCCCATACCCCGGTCCAAAGACGACCGACAGACCAGGGATTGTAGCCCCCGCCGCCCAGTACAAGAAGGCGCGGGCTTACGCCCATCAGGGCGCGGATGACGGCCCAATGTGCATTGTTCGACAGGGCGAGGCGCGACAGCGGATCTTCTTCGACGGCATCGGCCCCGCACTGAACGACGATGGCTGTCGGCTTGAAATCGGCCACGCGGGGCAGGATCAGCTCATCACGGATCAGCGCCATTTCATCGTCATTGAGGCCCCGCGGCACGGGCAAGTTGAAGGCGCTGCCGCCCGCATCATCTTCAAGCGCACCCGTATGCGGCCAGCGGCGTTCTTCATGAACCGAGATCATGAGCGCGTCAGGATCTGCCCCGAACTCGACTTCGACCCCATCGGGATGATGCGCGTCCAAGTCGACATACGCGATGCGCCCTGCCCCATTGCGACGCAGCGACAGCATCGCCAGCACCGGATCATTCAGATAGCAGAAGCCGCCCGCCCGATCTGGAAAGGCGTGATGGGTGCCACCGGCCGGATGATAGACGATGCCGCCGTCGCGCAAAAGCTCACCGGCCAAAAGCGAACCACCTGCGGATGTGGTCGGCCTGCGCCAGATTTCGGGAAAGACCGGGTTCGTGTGCGTGCCGATCTGATGACGGTTCTTGGTTTCAGAGGTTACCTCGCCATTCACCTCGGCCTGTTCGAGGGCCCTAAGGTATTCCGGCGTGTGCCAGATCGTCAGCGCCTTTGCTTTGGCGCGCGGGGCGGTGCGGAAGTTCCGGGGGCCCAACCAACCCAGAGCACGGGACAGATCCATGACCGTTGAGACACGCGGGATGCGCAAAGGATGCATGTGTCCATAAGACGAGCCGCGGTAGATTTCCGATCCGATAAACAGGGGGCGATCCAGCATGCGCCAAACCTAGCATCGCCCCCTTTGAAGTCACGCCGCCGCCCTGGCGCCCATTGTCTCGGCCTGCGTCAGCCACCGGGCGATCTTGGCGGGGCTGGCCAGCTTGACCGATCCCAACTGCCGGATGTGGCGCGGTTTGATTCCGCAAAACTTCATGACCTGATTGCGGATCACCCGGCGGCCCGGTTTGCGGTAAAGCAGCGTGTCCAATAGGGGCGGTGTGTCCGAAGTGATGATCGCATCTCCGGTCTTACCAGCGAGCAGCTTGTCCCAGGCCACGCCGCGCTTGTGGTATTTGTAAGCAAAGCCTGGCGCCAGTGCGATGTCCAGTACGGCCTTGGCCTTGGTCGGCATAGAGCCCCACCAGTAAGGATGCACGATCAGGATATGATCGGCCCAGCGGATGTTCTCTTGCCATTCCTGGAGATCCGCCGTGAGGGGCTTGGTATCCTTGCCGTAGCCCTCAAACTCGGCTTCGAAACGCATGTCGCCCAGGTCCATGCGACGCACCTGCGCCCCCTTTGCGACCGCTCCGGCCTGATAAGCATCGGCCAGTCCAGAGCACAAAGACCCAGCACGCGGATGAGCAACCCAGATGAATACATTCTTCGTCATGTCTTGATCCTCTTCGTTCAAATCTATCAACTTGACACTGTGTCAATTGACACGCTGTCAATCACATGGCAATTGACACTATGTCAAGTGAAAAAATCGACACCCGCACCCGCATCCTGAAAGCGACATGGTCGCTGCTTGAAGACAACGTGGCAAAGCTGCCGCGCATGTCGGACATTGCAAAAGCGGCTGGCGTAAGCCGTCAGGCGCTTTACCTGCACTTTCCGTCGCGGACAGAACTTCTTATTGAAACAACACGTTATCAGGATCAGACATACAACGTGGACGAGCGGCTCGCCGAAAGCCGGTCCGCCCCGACCGGACGCGCAAGGCTGGATGCTTTCGTGACCGCCTGGTGCAACTACGTCCCACAGATCTGGAATGTGGGACGTGCCCTTCTGGTCCTTGCCGAGACCGAACCAGAGGCCGCCGACGCAATCAACCAGCGCATGTCGGACATCGCTGAGGGATTCGAAGCCGCCGTGCTGGCACTGGCTCGGGACGGAGATCTGCCAAGCGGGGTGGACACCAAACGCATGACCGAACTGCTTTGCGCGCTTCTATCGTTCCGCACGTGGGAGATGCTGACCCAGCAATACAATTGGCCACACGATCAGTATTTGAAAACGATGCAGGCCCTGGCCCGCGCAGCGACACTGGGCGGAACGAACGAGATCGTCGAAACCCTGCTGGATTCCGGTCCGCCGCCCCCCTAACGTGGACGCGATGCTGCGCTATACCCTCAAACGCCTGATATCGCTGATCATCAGC
Source organism: uncultured Shimia sp. (assembly GCA_937897325.1). Lineage (GTDB taxonomy): Bacteria > Pseudomonadota > Alphaproteobacteria > Rhodobacterales > Rhodobacteraceae > CALCOY01. The sequence goes on along the minus strand of CALCOY010000015.1, from coordinate 295,301 downwards.
CTGGCTGTCACATCGCTTGTCATCTTCTTCGTGATCGAAATCGCGCCGGGAGACCCCGCCAGCCTGATGCTGGGCGTCAACGCCCAACCTGACACGCTGGCGGCCTTACGCGCAGAACTTGGCCTCGACGTGCCGAAATGGCAGCGATATCTTAATTGGGTCGGGGGTATGCTGGTTGGCGATTTTGGCACGTCCTATCAATACCGCACGCCTGTGGCGGAGATGATCGGGAACCGGCTGTGGGTATCGCTTCCCCTCGCCCTTTATGCACTAGCGCTCTCCACGCTCATTGCCTTTCCCGCCGGGATTTTCGCCGCAGCGCGCCGCGGCGGCCCCGGCGACGTGGCAATCATGAGCGCAACGCAGCTTGGCGTCGCGATCCCGAATTTCTGGTTCGCGATGATGCTGGTCCTGATTTTTGCGATCAATCTGCGGTGGTTCTCTGCTGGCGGTTTTGCAGGCTGGGACAACGGATTTTTCGCCGCGATGAAGTCGCTCACCCTGCCTGCCATTGCGCTCGCCATGCCGCAGGCGGCGATCCTCGCGCGCGTCATGCGCTCTGCCCTGCTGGATGTGCTGAGCGAAGACTACATGCGCACGGCCCGCGCCAAGGGGTTAAGCGCCCGGCGCGCGTTATGGCGGCACGGGCTGCGCAATGCAATGATACCCGTACTGACGATACTTGGCCTGCAATTCTCGTTCTTGCTGGCGGGCGGGATCATCATAGAACAGGTCTTCTTTTTACCTGGGCTGGGCCGGCTGATTTTTCAGTCGATCAGCGCGCGGGATCTGATCGTGGTGGAATCCGTCACGATGCTGCTGGTTTTTGCCGTCATCGTCGTGAACTTTGCGGTTGATCTGGCATATGCTGCCGTCGATCCACGGTTGAGGCAAAGGTCATGAGCCGCAACCTGATCCTAGGGGCGCTTCTGTCATCGCTTGTAGTGCTGGCCGCTTTGGTGTCATTTTTCTGGACGCCCTACGACCACACGGCGATTAACGTACCCGCGAAGCTGCAATCGCCCAACGGGACCAACTGGTTGGGCACCGATCAAATTGGGCGCGACATCTTTTCGATGATCATGGTGGGTGCGCGGACATCGATCGCCGTGGCTTTCGTGGCGGTTGGCATCGGGATTGGCTTTGGGATTCCACTGGGCCTTTGGGCGGCGGCAAACAAAGGCGGTTGGACGGACGAGATCATCATGCGGGGCAACGACCTGATCTTTGCCTTTCCCTCTCTGGTCATTGCGATCCTGATCACCGCAATCTTCGGGGCCGGTGCAGTGAATGCCATAATCGCAATCGGTATCTTTAACATTCCCGTCTTCGCGCGTGTTACGCGTGGCGGTGCGCTCAGCCTTTGGGAACGTGAATTCATCCTTGCCGCCCGTGTCGCGGGCAAGGGGCGGGCGCGCATTTCGATCGAACACATCTTGCCCAACATCGCCAACCTGCTGATCGTGCAAGTCACCATTCAGTTCAGCCTGGGTATCCTGGCCGAGGCAGCGCTGTCCTATGTCGGTCTAGGAGCCCAACCGCCCACGCCAAGCTGGGGACGGATGCTGGCGGATGCGCAGACACTCGTCAGCATAGCGCCGCATATGGCGCTTGTGCCGGGCTGCGCGATCATCATCACGGTGCTGGGCCTGAACCTGATGGGCGACGGGTTGCGCGACTGGCTTGACCCAAGACTAAGGCTCGCGCGGACATGAGCCTCCTGTCGATCCGCAATCTGAACCTGTCCATCCATGGCACACCGATCCTTGCGGGGGTCAGCCTTGAGATAGCCCGTGGCCAGATCATCGCGGTCACCGGCGAAAGTGGCTCGGGCAAGTCGATGACGGCGTTTTCGGTGATGGGTCTCTTGCCGAAAGGGGCCGAGACAACTGGAGAGATCCTGCTGGGCAATGGAACAAAGGCTGCAACTGGCCGCAGGCGACATCCGGGTCGCGACAGCCCGGCGGGACAGTCAGCCAAAACGGACATCTTGCAGATGTCCGAAACCCAACTCTGCGACCTGCGCGGCAACGAGATCGGGATGGTTTTTCAAGAACCGATGACGGCGCTCAACCCCGTGCAAACCATCGGTGCCCAGGTCGCCGAAACCATCCGCCTGCACCGCGACAGCTCCAAAGCTGAGGCACGCGAGCAGGCTGCGCAAACACTGGCCCGCGTGGGTTTGCCCGAAAGCCGCTTTCCGCTCAGCCGTTACCCGCACGAGCTGTCGGGCGGCCAGCGTCAGCGTGTTGTCATCGCGATGGCCATCGCCTGCGGGCCGCGCCTTCTGATTGCAGATGAACCCACCACCGCGCTTGATGTCACCACGCAAGCCCAGATCCTCGACCTGCTGAAAGAACTGACCGAGGAAGATCAGATGGGCCTTCTGATGATCACCCATGACCTGGCCGTGGTCGCCAATATGGCCAGGCACATCGTCGTCATGCGCAAGGGCCAGGTGGTTGAACAGAACGACACGCGAACGCTGCTAAGTCAAATGCAGCACCCGTACACGAAGGCCCTCTTCGAGGCGTCATCGCACCAGGTTGATCTGCCGGAGACGCGGGCCGAAACGCCCCTCTTGCAAGTGCAGGACGTCTGCCGGGACTACCGCCTACCGCGCAAGACGCTCTTTGGGCGGCCCGGCCACTTCCGCGCGGTTGACGATGTCAGTTTTGACATCGCGAAAGGTGAACGCGTCGGACTGGTCGGAGAATCCGGTTGCGGCAAATCCACCCTCACCCGCGCCATTTTGGGGCTGGAGAATGTTGAGGCCGGGCGGATCACGCTGGATGGCGCGCCGGTCTTTTCGGGCGGGCGGCCCAATCTGAACGTGCGACGCAAGATGCAGGTGGTCTTCCAGGACCCCTTCGGCAGTTTCAACCCGCGCCACCGCGTCGACCGACTGATCACCGAACCCTTTCATCTTCTCGAACGCCAACCCTCTGCGCAAGAATGGCAGGCACGTATTGCAGAAAGTCTGATGGCGGTGGGTCTAAGTCCAGATGATGCACGCAAATACCCACACCAGTTCTCGGGCGGGCAGCGCCAGCGCATCGCCATTGCCCGCGCGCTGATCATCCGGCCAGAGCTGGTGATCTTTGACGAGGCCGTCAGCGCGCTCGATGTTTCGGTCCGCGCGCAAATCCTCGACCTGATCGCTGATCTGTGCCGTCAATATGCGCTGACCTATCTCTTCATCAGCCACGATCTGAGTGTTGTGCGCAGCGTCACCGACCGTGTGCTTGTCATGCAGGCCGGACGCATCGTCGAACAGGGCGACACGGAAGCGGTCTTTACCAACCCCAATCATACCTATACCCGGTCGCTGATCAAAGCGGCACCTGTCCTGCCCGCTATGGTATCTTCATGACCTGCACGCTTGTCGATATGCCGCGCGAAGATCGCGCATGGCTCCACCAACACTTCGCGCCTTACTTTCGCGAATTGGTGCCGGATCTGCCGATCCCAACACCTGAACGGAACGATCGCTACTGGGACGACCCCGACGGGCATCCTCTGCTGATATTGCAGGGCAGGGCGCGCGCCGGTTTTGCGCTGGTCCATAAGGACCGTGCCCGGTTCGAACTTGCAGAATTTGCCATTCTGCCCCCGATGCGCCGTCATGGGCTAGGGGCAGAGGCGGTTGATCTGGCGCTCCAGAGATTTCCCGGGCCCTGGGTCATTGGTGTTGCATCGCGCAGTGGTTCGGCTGCGCCATTCTGGGCAAAGATCCTAAAGCGAAATCCCTTCGTCCACGGCTTGCAAGAAGGGCCAAGTCTGACACCCTATCAAAGCCATCGCTACACTTTCACATATCAAGGCACATCAGATGACTGACTTTCTTTGGTTCGACCCGTCAGAGGCATTGATGGGCGGCGCATGGCGCAGCACGGAAGAGACACTGCCTTTGATAAATCCATCGGATGGCAGCGCCTTGGCCCGGATCGCGCGCGGCAGGGCGGATGAGATCGACCAAGCCATCGCCGCCGCCCATGCGGCACGGGATGGTGCGTGGGGACGCATGACCGCCTTGGACCGCGGGCGCATCCTGACCGAGATCGGGCGCAAGGTGCTGGAAAGGGTCGAAGACCTCGCCGTTATGGAGGCGCATGATGTCGGCAAACCCCTTACCCAAGCCCGCGCCGATGCAGTGGCCCTGGGACGCTATATGGAGTTCTATGGCGGCGCTGCGGACAAGCTGCATGGCGAAACGATTCCCTATCTTGACGGATACACCGTCTACACTTTGCGCGAACCGCACGGGGTGACAGGCCATATCGTACCTTGGAATTACCCGATGCAGATCATCGGTCGTTCGGTAGGTGCAGCACTTGCCATGGGCAATGCCTGCGTCTTGAAGCCTGCGGAGGAGGCCTGCCTTACTGCTCTGGCTTTTGCCCGCATCGCTGCGGAAGCGGGGCTGCCAGCCGGTGCGCTCAACGTGGTACCTGGCCTTGGGTCCGAAGCGGGCGCGGCCTTGGCGGGTCATGCTGGTGTTCAGCATATCAGCTTCACTGGATCGGTCCGCACGGGCGCGCTGGTCCAGCAGGCGGCGGGGGCCAATGTTGTGCCTGTGACGCTGGAACTTGGCGGGAAGTCCCCCCAACTGGTCTTCAACGACGCCGATCTCGACGCAGCGCTGCCATTTCTCGTCAACGCAGGTATCCAGAATGCCGGTCAGACGTGTTCGGCCTCTTCGCGCATCCTCGTCCAACGTGAAATCTATATCAACGTACGAGAACGTATGTCAGAGGCCTATGCTGCTTTGACAGTCGGCCCGGCGATGAATGATCTGCGGGTCGGGCCCTTGATCAGCCATCGTCAGAAGGACATCGTCAGTGGTTTCTTGAAACAGGGCAGTGATCTGAAGATCGCAGCGCAAGGCGTTTTGGAAGGTGCTCCAGATACAGGTGCATATGTTCTGCCGACGCTCTTTGACGAGGTATCGCCAGACCACGTACTGGCCCGCAATGAAATCTTCGGCCCTGTTCAGGTGATCATACCCTTCGGCACGGAAGAAGAGGCCGCGGAAATCGCAAACGGCACAGATTACGGCCTTGTCGCCAGCATCTGGACATCGGACGGCGCGCGACAAATGCGGCTGGCAAAGCAGCTCAAATCAGGGCAGGTTTTCATCAACAATTACGGCGCGGGCGGCGGGGTCGAATTGCCGTTTGGAGGGATCGGCAAATCGGGCCATGGCCGCGAAAAGGGGTTCGAAGCGCTTTATGGATTTTCGACCTTAAAAACAGTCGCCGCCTATCACGGCTAAGGGAGGGACAAACATGATCTTCGAGAACCGGTTCAAAGGGCGCAAAGCGATCATCACCGGCGGCGCAGCAGGCCTTGGCGCGGGTGTCGCCCAGCGCATTGCAGCAGAGGGCGGCCTGGTCGAGATCTGGGACATCGACCAGGCCGCGATCGAGGCGATGGCGGGTGACAGCATCACCGGACGGCGGATCGATGTGACCAACGCAGACGCCGTGGCAATTGCCATGGCCGAGGCCGAGCCAGACATTCTGGTCTGCAGCGCGGGCATCACTGGTCCTAACATGCCGACCTGGGACTACGGCATTGACGATTGGCATAAGGTTCACGATCTGAACCTCAACGCAATCTTCTATTGCTGCAAGGCCGCCGCGCCGATCATGGTCGAGAAAGGCTACGGTCGCATCGTCAACATCGCCTCGATCGCAGGCAAGGAAGGCAACCCAAACGCGCCCGCCTATTCCTCGTCAAAGGCGGCCGTCATCGGACTGACGAAATCGCTGGGCAAGGAGCTCGCGCAAACCGGTGTCGTTGCCAATGCCATCGCCCCGGCCGCTGTGAAAACCGCAATCTTCGATCAGATGACGCCGGAACACATCGCCTTCATGCGCTCCAAAGTGCCCATGGACCGCTTCGGCACCGTCGAAGAAATCGCGGGCATCGTCTGCTATCTCGTATCGGACGAGGCGAGCTTTTCCACAGGGGCCGTCTTCGACAATTCCGGCGGGAGGGCGACCTATTGAGGATCAAGGTCGGCGGCATCCGCCTTTACGTAGACATTGAAGGGTCTGGCCTTGTGGCCGACGGTCCGCAGATGCACGAAAAGCCAACACTCATTCTTGTTCACGGTGGTCCGGGCGCCGATCACGCGATCTATAAACCGGGCTTCGGACGGCTTAGCGATCTTTGCCAGATCGTCTACTACGACCAACGGGGCAACGGACGCAGCGATGATGGCGATCCCGCGGATTGGTGCCTCGACACTTGGGCGGATGATCTGAAAGAGCTTTGCGACATCCTCGGAATCGAACGTCCCGTCGTCTTTGGTGCCTCCTTCGGCGGGGTCGTCGCCCAAGCCTATGCCACACGCTATCCCGATCACCCACGCGCGCTGGTCCTGGCCTCAACCACCGCACAGACGGATTTCGGGACAATATATGAAGCTTTCGAGCAGCTGGGCGGAGCTGAGGCCGGCGCGGTCGCCCGGGCCTATTGGTCGAACCCGACACCCGAAGGGCGCGCAGCCTATTTTGAAACCTGCTTGCCGCTTTATGGCTCCACACCGCCCGAACCCAACGTGATGCGACGCGTTATCATAAAGAACGACGTCGCCCTGCACTACAATGGACCCAGCAACGAGCAAGGCCGTTTTGATTTTCGGGAGGCGCTGGCCAAGGTGACCTGCCCAACCCTGGTGATCAACGGGACCGACGATCCGATCATGCCTATGGTCTTCAGCGAGACACTGGCCGCGTCCCTGCCCAACGCACAACACCATATCATTGAGAACGCCGCGCATATGCTCCCCCAAGATCAGCCCACGGTGTTCTTTTCCAGGCTTGAAACATTCATCAAAGAGGTCAGCGATGCGGCTTGATGGCAAAAAGGCAATCGTAACAGGTGCGGCCTCCGGATTTGGTGAGGGGATCGCAAAACGCTTCGCCGCCGAGGGTGCAAAGGTCATGGTCGCAGACATCAACGCAGAAGCGGCGGGCAAGGTGGCCCAGGCCATCGGCGGTGCAGCGCAAGAGGTCGACGTCGCGGATGGATCCAGCGTTCAGGCCATGGTCGACACCGCACTCGCCGCCTTTGGGCAGATCGACATCCTCGTGAACAACGCGGGCATTACCCATCTACCCCAGCCCATGGAGGAGGTGACCGAGGAAGAATTCGACCGCGTGCTCGCCGTCAATGCCAAGTCCGTCTACCTGACCGCGCGCAGCCTTGTACCGCATCTCAAGGCCCAGAAATCCGGCGTCATCCTGAACATCGCCTCGACCGCTGGCGTCTCGCCCCGCCCGCGTCTCAACTGGTACAACGCCTCTAAGGGCTGGATGATCACCGCGACCAGGGCCATGGCCGTCGAGCTTGCACCCGATGGCATCCGCGTCAACGCTCTGAACCCCGTGGCGGGCGAAACGCCCCTGCTCAAATCCTTCATGGGCGAGGACACCCCCGAAATCCGAGCAAAGTTCCTGTCGACCATCCCCTTGGGGCGCTTTTCCACGCCAGAGGATCTGGCCAATGCCGCACTCTACCTTTGTTCGGACGAGGCTAGCATGATCACAGGCGTCACCATGGAAGTCGACGGAGGCCGCTGCATATGAAACCGATCAATCTTGCCCGGAAGCTCAACCAGTTTAACAGCCACTGGGATCCGCATGTCATCGCCGATTACAACGAGAACGAGGTGATGGTCGTCAAATTCCAGGGCGACTTCCCCTTCCATATCCATGAAGACACCGATGATTTCTTCCTCGTCCTTGCAGGCGAAATGGTCATGGAACTCCAAAGCGAAAGCCACCCAGTGAGAGCCGGCGAGGTCTTCATCGTTCCCAAAGGCGTAACCCACCGCCCCCGCGCGGAGGCCGAATGTCACGTCCTGTTGATCGAACCAAAAGGCGTACCCAATACCGGCGACCCCACGACCGCCGCACCCAAACCGCGCATCTGATCCTTCTCTGGGTCTCAAATATCCCCGCCGGAGGCATAAAATCTCATGCAGCCAGGTCCGAAAAACCTCATCACAGATGTCCCGGGGCTCCGCGTTGGCAATGCCCAGGATGCAGGCCTCAAATCCGGCGTGACGGTGCTGACAGGCGATGCCCCTTTCACCGCTTCTGTCGCCACGATGGGCGGCGCGCCGGGCAGCCGGGAAACCGATCTTCTGCAACCCGACAAATCCGTCGCACAGATCGACGCGCTGGTTCTATCAGGCGGTTCGGCCTACGGGCTCGATGCATGTTCGGGCGTGTCCGATGCGCTCCGCGCCGCTGGCCGTGGCTACAAGGTTGGGCCTGTCGTAATCCCGCTTGTTCCTGGGGCCATCATCTTCGATCTGCTCTCGGGCGGGGCGCAGGATTGGATCCAGAACCCGTATCGCACACTGGGTCGCGCCGCTTACAACGCCGCCGATGCTGATTTCCTCATCGGCACCCAAGGCGCAGGCACGGGGGCCATGTCTGCAATGTTGAAAGGCGGGCTGGGCTCGGCCTCGCTCAGCCTGGGCGATATCACCGTCGGCGCCCTCGTCGCTGCCAATCCGATGGGCAGTGTCACCACCCCGGGAGAGCGTCATTTCTGGGCGGCCCCTTTCGAGATCGACGGCGAATTTGGCGGGCTAGGCCCTGATCCGAAATCGGGCCTTGGGCGCAGCCTCGAAAGCCGTAAGATCGCCGCCATTATGGAACGCGCCAATACGACAATCGCCATTGTTGCCACTGACGCACCGCTGACCAAGGCCCAATGCCAACGCATGGCCTGGGCTGCCCATGACGGGATCGGACGCGCCTGCGTACCTGCCCATTCCCCGGGCGATGGCGATCTGGTCTTCGCTGCAGCAACCGGCCCGGTCACCGGGGCGGACGACCGCACGCTTGGCATTGTCGGTCACGCAGCGGCGCTTTGCCTCAGCCGTGCGATTGCCCGCGCGATCTACGAGGCAAGCCCGGCCCCGAACGATATTCTGCCCTGCTGGAGGAATGTGAATGCCTGACCTCGCCTGCGACGACATCACTTTGCATTATGAGATCAGCGGAGACGGCCCACCGCTTCTCCTGCTCGCGGGCATGCTAAGCGACAGCGCGTCCTGGGGTCCGCTCGTGCCCCTGCTTGAGCCGCATTTCACCATCATCCGACCGGACAATCGCACCACTGGTCGCACAACGCCCTGGAACGCCCCGGTCAGCATCGGTCAGATGGCCGAGGATGCCCTTCACCTGCTGGATCATCTGAACATCCACGATTTGCACATCGCGGGCCATTCAATGGGCGGGCTCATGGCAATGGAACTGGCCGGGTTGGTCCGGGACCGGATCAACTCCCTCAGCATCCTCTGTTCGGCCCCGGTGCGAGTGCCACGGACGATGGCGATGTTCGACACGCTCCTTGATATTCGCGCAGCGCCAGAGGGCGAAACGCTCTGGCTCAAGGCACTTTATCCGTGGGCCTTCCGCCCTGCCTTTTTCGAAAATCCCGATAACATCCAAATCGCGCTAAAGGCCGCACTGGCTTATCCCTACGCCCAAAGTCGCGCGGCCATGGCCCATCAGATCGAGGCCTTGCGCAGTTTCCACCCCCGAACGAAGCCTGTTGATCTGACCTGTCCAACTCAGGTGATCTATGCCGAACACGACCTCATGATCACCGAACATGAGGGCCGTGCCGTTTTTGCCCGGATCCCCGGCGTGACGCAGATCACTTTACCTGACGCAGGCCATTCCATCCATTGGGACGCTCCGAAGGCCGTGGCGCAAAAGCTGCGGGATTTCATCTCAACGCACCACATCGGAGGCAGCTGATGCACGATCTCTATGGCCTACCCGTCACCAATGCCACGCCCGCAGCTCTGCAGGGGATCGACGATTTCGTGCACGGCTTCATCTCATTCCAGCCCAAAGCCGCAGGCGTTATCGCAGCGGCAAAGGCGTCTCCGGATTGCTGCGTTGTGAACGCATATGCCGCCATGCTTTACATGTTCCTCGAAGCACCCGCAGCCCCTGATCTGGCCGAACCGTTCCTGGCCCGGGCCGAGGCGCTGGCCAACAGCGTGACCCAGCGCGAGGCGCATGTGGTCGAAGCGGTGCGGCTTTGGTCATCGGGCAAGATCCCTGTCCTAATCCAGCAGTGTGAAGACCACTTAAAAGCCCATCCCCGCGACATGGCCATGCTGAAACTGGGCCAGTACCACGCCTTCAACGTCGGTGATTTTCCGACAATGCTGCGCCTCGCAGTCTCTGTCATGCCAGAGGCAGAGGATATCGCCTATGCCCACGGCATGCTCGCCTTCGGATATGAAGAGTGCCATCTGCTCGATCAGGCGGAGGCCGCGGCACGTGACGCCATGGCCCTGCGCCAGGACGAACCCTGGGCGCATCATGCTCTGGCCCATATCCATCTGACACGTGGCGATGTCGCCGAGGGGATCGCGTTTCTTGAAAGCGTGGCAGACACATGGGCAGATCTCAATTCCTTCATGCACAGCCACAATTGGTGGCATCTGGCGTTGTTCTATCTATCGGCCGGGCGGCATGACGACGTGCGCCAGGCTTATGACACCCATGTCTGGGGCCTTGAAAAGGGCTACAGCCAGGATCAAGTCGGAGCGGTGTCGCTGTTGGCGCGCATGGAGTTTGCAGGCGTCGATGTAGGCCACCGTTGGGAAGATGTCGCAACCCACGTTGCGGCCCGTGGCGCCGACACGGTCAACCCTTTCCTGACACTGCAATATCTTTATGCTCTGGGTCGCACGGTGCACGCCGAATCCGAAACTTTGCTGGCAGCTATCGAGAAACGCGCCGAGGACGACAGCCAACATGATCACGCCGTCTGGCGCGACGTAGCGCTGTGGGCGGCTCACGGCATCCTGGCGCATGGGGCCGAGGATTGGGATGACACGATCCGCTTTCTGGGCAAGGCGCTGCCCCGGATGGCGGAATGCGGCGGCAGTCACGCGCAGCGCGATCTCTTCGAGCAGATCTATCTTGATGCGCTGATCAAGGGCGGCCACGCGTCAAAGGCGCAACAAGTGCTTGAAATGCGCAGGACTTACGATCCCGATGGCGTACCGCTCAACCAGACGCTGGCTCAGATCTACGATGAAACCGGCCTGCCGGATCTGGCGGAAGAGGCGCGCAACCGCGCCAAACGCACGCTGGAACAGGCCTAGGCGCCAAGCCGCACAACATTGGCGCCGGGCGAAAAAGCCGTGCGTGCAGTTTGCGCGATATCATCGGCCGTCAGACCCGCCGCCGCATACATCTCATCAGGGCTTGCCTGATCGATGTAGCGGTCGGGCAGACACATCGTGCGCACGCGCAATCCTTGATCCAGCAGACCTTCGACAGCCATGGACTGTAGGACATGCGCACCAAATCCGCCCCGCGCACCCTGTTCGACGGTCAGCAGCACGGCATGGTTTGCGGCAAGATCCCGGACAAGGTCCATGTCGAGCGGTTTGACAAAGCGCGCATCCGCAATTGTTACAGACAGCCCCTCGGCCTCCAATTGCGCGGCGGCGATCTCGCAATCCTGCAAGGACGTGCCAAGTGACAACAGCGCCACATCGGATCCACGCTGCACGATCCGACCCTTGCCTATCTCAAGCACCTCACCGCGCTCGGGTATCTCTATGCCCCGCCCGTTGCCACGCGGATAACGGAAGGCAATCGGTCCACTGTCATGGTCCGCAGCCGTCGCCACCATATGAACAAGCTCGGCCTCATCCGCCGCAGCCATCACCACCATGCCCGGAAGCGCGCTTAGATATCCCACGTCGAAAGCGCCTGCATGGGTCGGACCATCTGCCCCGACAAGGCCAGCGCGGTCCAAGGCGAAACGCACGGGCAGGCCCTGCAAAGCCACGTCATGCACCACCTGATCATAGCCGCGCTGCAGGAAGGTTGAATAGATCGCACAGAAGGGTTTCAGCCCACTCGCCGCCATGCCTGCGGCGAAGGTCACAGCGTGTTGCTCAGCGATTCCAACGTCAAAGACCCGCCCCGGAAAGCGCCTTTCAAGGATGTTGACCCCCGTGCCTGATGGCATCGCCGCCGTGACCGCGACGATCTTGGGGTCCTCGGCGGCCAGTTCCGTGAGTGTGTTGCCAAAGACCGATGTGTAGGAAGGTGCGTTTGATTTCGATTTGTTCTGCTCGCCTGTTTCGACGTTGAATTTCGAAACACCGTGATACTTGTCGGCGGATCCTTCCGCGGGTGCATATCCCTTGCCCTTCACGGTGCAGGCGTGAATCAGCACCGGCCCCGTTGCCCGCGCGCGTGCCGCCCGCAGCACAGCGAGAAGCTGGTTCATATCGTGCCCATCGATGGGACCGATGTAATCAAAACCCAGCTCTTCGAAGAACGTCCCCCGGTTTTCAAGCCCTGTGACCATCTCGCGCGCCCGCCGCGCGCCCTCGCGCATGGGTTTGGGCATCGCCGCTTCCATCCCCTCGGCCATGGCCCGCAAAGGCGCAAAGGGCGGCATGGAGGACAGGTTCGACAGATACGTGCTCATCGCACCGACCGGTGGCGCAATGCTCATCTCGTTGTCATTGAGGATGACGAACATCCGCCGCCCTTCGGCGGCTGCATTGTTCAGCGCCTCATAGGCCATGCCAGCGCTGATCGATCCGTCACCAATCACCGCGATCGCATCGCCCGTGGGCATTCCCATATCGCGGCCCACGGTAAAACCTAAAGCTGCTGAAATCGATGTCGAGGAATGCGCGGCCCCAAACGGATCAAATTCCGATTCCGCACGTTTGGTAAAACCGCTGAGCCCGCCTTTTTGGCGCAGGGTGCCCATGCGCTCACGCCGTCCGGTCAGGATCTTGTGGGGGTAGCACTGATGTCCCACATCCCAGATCAGCTTGTCCAGCGGCGTGTCGAAAACGGCGTGGATGGCCACCGTCAACTCGACGACACCAAGCGACGAACCCAGATGACCGCCGGTTTGACTCACCGCTTCGATCACATCGGTCCTGAGTTCCTTGGCAAGCTTCGTAAGTTGAAGATCGCTGAGCCCGCGCAGATCGGCGGGACCGGACAGTTTATCAAGCAATGGGGTTCGGGACATGGCGCACTCTCCTCCGTCCAGGGTCTTTCCCAGGGGCAAAAAGGCGCCGCACTTGAAGGACCAAATGCAGCGCCAGGTTCCTGTAGCCAACAGGAAGGGAACCGAGGTCTGCGACCCCGTGCCCGGACCTAGGAAGCCGAAGGTCCGTGCCTGGCTGGCGCGGCAACGACGGGGCCGCAGCGCCAATCTCGCTTGGCCGGATCCTCCTCAGGCCCGGTCGACCAACTGCGTGATCTCGTAGGCCGAGAAGGAATCCGGTGTCGGATCAACGGCCTCTTTTGATTCAGGCGGCAGCAATGTCCCGATGAAGATCAGGGCATAGATGAACGCCACCACGCCGCCGACCAAACCAAAGGCTACACCCGCACCAATCAGCATCTGGTTTCTGACCTGAGCCCGCAGATTGGTTCGCGAAAAGTCGCCGCCGAATACTTCTTTGTCTTCAGACATCGAACGCGCCCTCCTTAGTCAAGCGGTGCAAAACCGTGGTCCTGCGCCCAAACGTACCAGTTGTCCACAACCGTGCCGGTCAGCAGGATCCCGATACCACCGGTGATCGGTGTCAGAACCGCAAACCACCAGGCCCAGCGGTGAATGCCTTCCATCGTGGCGTTGAAGCCCATCGTCCAGCGCCAGAAAAGGGCAGCCCGCTCCGAGGCGGTGCCCCGGTCCGCGATCTGCTCCAACTCACGATCCCCGCCGAAGCGGGACACCGCCAGAATGGTCGCACCATGCATGGCAAAAAGCAGGGTAGAGCCGTAAAGGAAGGCAATCGAAAGCGCGTGGAAGGGATTGTAGAAGAGGTTCCCATACGTAATCGAGAAGCCCATCGTCCAGTCCAGATGCGAGAAGATACCGTAGGGCACCGCTTCAGACCACGACCCCATAAGGATCGGACGGAACAGACCCAACACGAGGAACAGCCAGATGGCTGCACCAAACGCATAGAAGACGTGTTTGCCCATCTTCATCTGCCGTGCGAGATCATAGGATCGCGCCCACCAGGTCATGACCGAAATCAGCAGGAAGAAGCTAGCAATCAGCCACATGCCCCCTTCGCGCAGTGGCGGCATGGAGAGACCATATTCGGGGCCCGGTGGCTCAAGCGAGAAATAGAAGAGATCGCGCATGAAGACGCCAGGATTGTAGCCCGCCTGACCCCAGTAATGCGCCCCCACCATGACGAACCAGATCAGACCCGTCGCCAGTGAGATCACCCCGAAGCTACCTAGGTATATGGGTCCAAGCTGGGCGTTGCCAAACCAGCCAAGCAGCTTGGAAAAGCGCGCGCCCTTGGTGCGTTCCAGAAGGTCCGCTTCTTCGACCATCCCCATCTCGGGAGGACCCTGAATCTGGACTTGCGTGAATATGTTCTGATACTCAGCCATTGATGCCTCCTTCGAGATCGACCCAGAATGGCAAGTCGACATACCAGTACCACCAGTCCGCCCATGCATCGAACCAGACTGTGCCCGAAATCACGATGCACACCGCCGACCAGAAGCCCGCATTCAGCGCCAGAAGAAGTCCAAGACGGTGAATACCGAGTGGCCCGATCGAGTAGCCGATGAAGTCACGGAAGAATGTGTCCTCATGCTCGGGCGAGCGCATCTCCTCCCCTTTTTCCGGGTTGGCAGCCGACAGGATAAGCGATCCGTGCAGGGCCAACGCCAGCGTCGTCGTGAAGAAGAATGTGATGGCGATCATATGCGCCGGATTGTAGTGGAAGTTGCCGTAGGCATAGCCCACGTTGTTCACCCAATCGAGATGGCTGAAGATGCCATAAGGGAAGCCATGCCCCCATGCGCCCATCAGGACGGGCCGGATGACAACCAGCGTCGTGTAGGCCAGGATGGCAAAGCTGAAAGCCACCGGCACATGGTATCCCATGCCCAGCTTCCGGCAGATTTCGACCTCGCGCAGGGCCCAACTTATGAAGGCACCATGCGCGCACATCGTGATGATCTGCCATAGCCCGCCTTCGGCCAGCGGGGCCATGCCCAACCCGACCTCAAGCTCTGGCGGCTCGATCGAGATCAGCCAAGGGTTCCAGGTGTCACCCAGAGATGCCCCGTAGAAGATCAGGATCGTTCCCAGCAACGTGAAAAAGACCGTCGTGACCCCGAAGAAGCCCACGTAAAAGGGCCCGACCCAAAAGTCGAACAAGTCGCCGCCGATCAGCGTCCCTCCCCGGACGCGATACTTTCGTTCGAAGGATAGCAAAGCCATCGTCTCGTGCTCCGCGTTTGGCGGCGCGCCCGTTCGCAGGCGTCAGCCGTCGTGTTTCGGTTAAGTTTGCTGCGGGCAGGCGGGGGCGCACTGTTGCCCCGCCCGCAGCTTTTTTCGTTCACTTCAGTCGGGTCACTGCGCAGCCGCTTGCGCCGCCAGCTCGAACCAGTTGAAGTGCTCCGTGCTCAGCAGGACGAGGTGAATCATCGCCGCCAGCAAGAACAGGAAAACGCCTTGTGCTACAAACACGCGGCGTGGGTCGAAGATCAGCCAGATCTTGTAAAACTTGGCCATAGATCAAAACCCTCCCGTGAACCACGGACGCCAGATATACGTCGCTAGATGAGCAACGGCAGCCACGGCTGAGAATAGCCAGAGCCCGCTCATGTAGACGGCGTGCAATTCCTGCGCCTGCTCGTCAGTGAGACCTGTGAAAGACAGGTTTGTGTTATCAGCCATAAATATTCCTCCGGAACGTTATGCTGACGCCGCGCACCCCGCGGCCGGGTCCTTTGGGGTCTCCCCCTCGGGCTCTGTCCGTTCGTTTCCGAACGGGCAGCCTTGGATCCCGGCAGGCGCACAACAGCCAGGAAACTCGGTTATGATCTTGCCCGCCGATCAAGCGGAGAAGATCATCGGCGTGATGATCCGGGCCTGTGTCCAGGCGCGGGCGATGGGGCCTTTTTCGGTCAAAGACCGCGACTTGATCGCCGCCAAGGCCCAGGTCAGGGTGGCCAAAGGCAGCGTCGCGAGGAAGATGATCGCGAAGTATACGATGAACTCGGTCTTCTCCGCCCGCCTCTTCTGGGCGTGGGCCTGCACCACTTCAGTCGGTGTGTTCGAGCTCATGTCCGTCATGTGGATCCTCCCTTGGAAAGCGTGCCGGTCAGCGCCGGGTCAATGGCGCGCACCGTTTCGACGACGACCCGTTCGGCACCTGCATCAAGTGCCGCCTGTTCGGCGGCATCGCGTAGGGTTTTGGCCGCAGAAATACGGGTCAGAATGGGGTGTTGCGCGACAAGATTGTCGAGCATCTCTTGCGCGTCCGCGTCCCATGGGAAATCGCGGCGCAGATTGGTTGGTGTGGCTTCGGCGGCGTCCATCTCACTGCCCAGCGGCAGGATGTGGAACAATGCATCAAAAAGTCCGTTGCAGACTTCCTGGATCAGATAGGTGGCGCCCGCGTAGCCCATCATGGGCGTGCCCGTGTGCCGCCGGATTGCCGCCCCGGGAAACGAGCAGGGAATGAATGCGGGGCTGGGCCCGTGCCCGCCTTTCAGCTCGGCCAGGTACATCTTTTCATTGATGCTGCCGAACACCACAAGCGGGCGCTTCTGGCCCATCAGGGCGCGCACTTCTTCATTGTTCGTCTTGGCCCCGGCACAACGTGCGACAGCAAAGGCGCAGGGCAGTCCCATATCTTCCTCAAGAAACAGCCGGATCCCCCGCGCGTAGGTCTCATTCGCGACGATGGCAAAGCTGGCTGTGGCGAAGAAGTCCTGGGTGACCGACCGCCAGAGATCCCAGACCGGTTTCAGCGTCGAATGCTTTTCACGCTGGATAAAAGGTTCGGGGTCGAGGCCGACCAAATCCCCCAGTGCGCGCAGGAATTTGGTCGTACTCTCGACCCCTATCGGGGCTTGTAGATAGGGCTTGGCAAGAAGCTCGCTCAACCCGCGCCCGAACTCGCGGTACATGCAGATGTTCACATCCGCATTCACCAGATTACGCATTTCGGCCACATGGGCGCCCAGAGGCATCACCATGTTGACCTCGCAGCCGATCCCTTCGACCAGTCTGCGGATCTCGGCCAGATCGGATGGCATGTTGAACGTGCCATACATGGGGCCAAGAATGTTGACGCGAGGACGCGCACCTTCCTCGCGTTTCTTTTCGGGCGGCATCCGCCCTTTTGTCATGCCAAACTCGGTAAAGATCCAAGTCATGGCGCGATCCGCCGCTTCCCACTGATCCTCATCAATGGTGCGTGGCAGGAACCGCTGAATATTGGTGCCCTGGGGTGTTACCCCGCCGCCGATCATCTCGGCGATCGACCCAGTGACCACCACCGCAGGGAGCGCGGGATCCAGCGTTCCCCAGGCGCGTTTCATCGCGCCTTCGGTCCCGTCGCGCCCGAGCTCCTCTTCACCAAGGCCGGTGACAACGATTGGCAGCTCATGCGGTGGCAAAGCATCCGTGTAATGCAGAACGGAAGTCACGGGCAGGTTCTCGCACCCAACTGGTCCGTCGATGACGCATTGCAGTCCCTTGACCGCGCAGAAGGCATAGACCGCCCCCCAATATCCACCAGCCCGGTCGTGATCCTGAATCAGCATGAAACCGACCCCGCACCGACAGAATACCGACGTTTTACCGACGCAATACCAACGTGGATTTTTGAGCGGAAACGGCGCATCAGATCATCTCCGCCGCCTTGGCGGCCTTGGCCTGCCGCTCAAGCTTTTTGAGGTTCTGCGCCCGGAAATCCTCACGCACGTTGGGGCTGCCTTCCCAGACGCCCGCCGTGTCGCCTTCGCCCACGCCCTCGAAGAAATCGCGCATGTTGTCCATGCGATCCTTGTTGGCGATGGCCGCATTGATAACCTGCGCCAAAGACCCTGCACCGGCAGGCCCCATCAGAGGCCGGGCACTTATCAGGTTGGTGAAGTAAAGTGCCGGAATACCGAACTCTTTCGCCTTCTGCACAACCGGAGTCGTCCCGATGGCAAGGTCCGGCTTCACGCCTTCCATTGCTGCGCAGTCATCCTCAAGCGAGGCGCGGAATGTGACCTTGGTGCCCTTGGCTTCCAGCCATTCCAGATCGGCTGCGTTCCAGGGTGTTTTCGGGCAGGCTGTGCCGACATAAGGCACCTGTGCACCGCTGTCGATCAGCAGACGCGCGACCAGCAGTTCGGAGCCTTCATAGCCGCTCAAGGTAATCGTGCCATCAATCCGGGCGCCAGACAGCGCACCTTGGATCGCGGGCAATATCGCGTTTTCAGCTTCGGCCACCTTTGCACGCGCCACACCATAGGCCGAACCAACCGCGCTAAGCCAATCGACTGTGCCGTCGCGGCCAACAGGCGCGGATCCGACAACGGGCCGCCCGGCTGCCTCAAATTCGCGGACGGCAGATGTGTAGAAAGGATGGATGGCGGCAACGACCGCGCTATCGAGCGCGGCGTAAAGCTCACGCCATTCTCTGCACGGCACAACCGGACCCGCCGCCAGCCCCATCGGAGCGAGCATCTGCGCGATCATCATCGGGTCCGCCGGGAACATCTCGCCCAACATGGCCACCGTCGGACGATCTGACTTGCCGCCCACGGGCGCTGCGACTGGCCCCGCTTCGATCTCGGTGCGCGCATAGTTCAGCATCGCGCCAGCGAGGACATCCTTCGCCTCGGCATGTGTCGGGATACCAAAGCCCGGCACGTCAATCCCCACTATTCTTACCCCGTTGATTTCACTGGGTAAAAGCCGAAGCGGCACACCGCTCGCCGTGGGTACGCACAGGTTCGTGACCACAATCGCGTCGTAGCGGTCCGGGTCCGCCAGATCATGAACGCTCTCGCGGATGTCTTCGAACAGCTTGCCCGTCACCAGCGTTTCTGAATTGAACGGCACGTAGCCAACGGACCGGCGCGCCCCGTAGAAATGGGACACAAAGGTCAACCCGTAAACGCAGCAGGCCGACCCGCTTAGCACTGTCGCAACACGGCGCATCCTCAGCCCCACGCGCAAGGATCCAAAGGCCGGGCACATGCTTTGCGGTTTGTCGTGCGGACCTTGCGGATAATCCTTGGCGAACTGGTCCAACATCTCGGACTGCCCCGCCATCCGCGCCGCTTTCTCCATTTCAGAACCCGAGTGACAGCCAAGCCCGGACCCGTCACCGGCTGGTATCTCAGCCTCGCGCGGATGACCCTGGATCACATCAGCCTTGGCGGCGGTGTCATATGTGACTTCGTCACTCACGCTTTGCTTTCGTTCTTCTTAGTCTGACGTGCCAAGCGAAGTCCATTATTCTCGGTCTGCTGCTTCAGGCGCTGCGATCTCCTCACCAGTTCTTCCGTCCGTTCGTGAAGGTCTTGCAGAGACGCTTCGCGCATTGCAGGATCGTTAGGCGTCGTCATAGATCACCTCCAGCGATGCCTTTGGTGCCGCATTCTTGCCGCGCATATCCATATCTGTTGCGGGCTCAAGAACCACACCGGCACCTGTGTCAGATCCGTCAAAAAGCCCGAGCAAATCGTCCTGAGACAGCGGAGTTGGACGAACGGGCGGCGCTTCGGCGACGTTCAGACCAAGCTCAGCGAACAAATTGCCCCATTGGCTTTCGGACGTACCGACAATCTGATAATTCGCGGATTTCTTGCGCAGATCATCGTCCTGCGGAATGGAGGCGAGCACCGGGATATCGACGGCCTTGGCAAAAGCCTGCGCCTCGCCCGACCCGTCATCCTTGTTGATGACCAGTCCCGCCACGCCGACATTGCCGCCCAGCTTGCGGAAATACTCGACAGCCGAACAGACGTTGTTGGCAACATACAAAGATTGAAGATCATTGGATCCGACCAGGATCACCTTTTGGGCCATGTCCCGCGCAATCGGCAAACCGAAGCCGCCGCAGACCACATCGCCCAGAAAATCGAGCAGGACGTAGTCAAAATCCCAATCGTGAAAGCCCAGCTTTTCGAGCAGTTCGAACCCGTGGATAATCCCGCGTCCGCCACAGCCGCGCCCAACCTCGGGCCCGCCCAGCTCCATCGCAAAGACACCGCCGCGCTTGAAACAGACATCGCCGATCTTTACTTCCTCCCCCGCGAGCTTTTTGCGCGTCGAGGTTTCAATGATTGTCGGGCAAGCCTTCCCGCCGAACAGAAGCGATGTGGTGTCGGATTTAGGGTCGCACCCGATGAGAAGAACGCGTTTGCCCTGCTCGGCCATCATGTGGCTAAGGTTGGCCAGCGTGAAAGACTTGCCGATACCCCCTTTGCCGTAGATCGCGATGATCTGCGTTTTACTCGTCGGTTCCTCGGCAATGATATCGGCCAGGTCCTCATGCGCCTCGTCACGCAAACGCTTGTCGAAATCTTTCAGATTTGGCACTTCGTCTTTCACAGGCTCAGTTCTCCCAATCCAAAATCATCTTCAGGCAGGCTGGATCCTCGAAGGCCTGACGATAGGCGGTCTGGACATCTTCAGGTTTGGCGTGATGTGTGATCAGACCGTCCAAACTTAATGCCCCGCTTTCGACCAAGGCCTTAGTCGCCAGTAGATCGCCGCGCGTCCATTCGGCGGCGACACGGAAGCGGGCCTCTTTCATAAAGGCGGGCGGAAACGCAAAGCTTAGGGGCGCGGAATAAAACCCCGCCAGAACGATCTCCCCGCCCTTAACGATGCGGCTGACAAGATCATTGAGCAAATCACCGTTGCCAGAGGCATCGTAGATCGAGCGGTAGTCGTGACGGCTGTCCTTGTCAGGCGCCGTCACCTCATAGCCCTTCGCGCCGTCCATGCGTTGTGGATCAATCTCCCAAACGGTGGGCGCAGGCGCACCCGCCGCGATTGTCAGGCGTGCCAGAAGTCGGCCCAGCACGCCATGCCCAACGATCAAATCCGGCATGGTGTTGTTGAGACCAGCCATTGCATGACGCGCGGTGGCCGCCAAAGCCAGGAGCGCGCCCTCGGACTTCAGCGCGGGATCAATCCTTGAGACCCTCTCGCTGTCAGTGACGACCCGGCTGGCCGCCCCGCCGAACAGGCCAAAAGCTCCCTCAAAGCAGCTTGCCCCCGGCACAAAGACGTAGTCACCCGGCTTAAACCCCGTCAGCGGCCCTGCCTCGACAACTTCTCCGGCGGCCTCGTAGCCCGGCACCAGCGGATAACCCATGCCCGGAAAGGGTGGCATCTCACCTGTCCAGAACAGCTTTTCGGTACCAGTCGAAACGCCCGAATAGGCGATATCGACAACAAGGTCGGCGGGACCCGGCACGGTAAGCGTCAAGGGCGCGAGATCCAGATCTTTGGGACCGTTAAGCAGGACCGCCGTCGTGTCCAAGGGAACCTCCATATCTCCGGATGTTTCGAACGGGTCGCGTCCTGTTAGACGCATCGACCCCCGGATTCCTGAATGTCATTCTAAATGGACATCTTAATGTGTCAACTAGTTTAGACACTCTTAGTGGTGGCTTTCACTTCACCGCAGTAAGAACACGCGTCACATAGGCGCGCGATGGGGACTTGCTCTGAATGCCCCGAAAGCCGGCTTCTTCGCACAGCGCGCCGATCTCGGCGGCAGAACGCGCGCGGCCAGTCTGCATCGCCATCGTATAAAAGGCGAAGTACACATCCCCCGCCTTTTCCGGACGCTTGCCGCCGCCCATCGGCTCGGAAATGATCAGTCGCCCGCCTTCCGGCAAGGCATTATACACCTTGGCCAGCAACGCGCGCACGGTCTCGTCCGAATGGTCGTAGAGCACGCGGACCAGCGAAATTGCATCGGCGCCACCGGGCAGCGGATCCTCAAGAAAGGATCCGGGTGTGATGGCGACGCGGTGCGCCATACCTGCCGATTCGAAGCGCGCTTGTGCGTCAGGTACAACCGGTGGCAGGTCGAAAAGCATCATCTGCATTGCCGCGTTAGCCTGTCCTGCGGCTTCAAGAAATGCTCCGGTGCCGCCACCTACATCCAGAAGATTGGAGATGCCCGCGAGGGAGACGGTGCGCAAAGTGTCTTCCGCGACAAGCAGCTGCGATTGCGCCATAAGATCCGAATAGGTCCGCGCCACATCTGGTGCCACTGTGCCTTGCACACCAAAGACATAAGGCCAGAATTGGCTGAGATGTGTCGTTTCAGGTCCACGCAACAAAGCAACCGGATCGCGAAGGTCGTCGTAAAAGGCGCGATGATGGCGAATCATCGCCTCCAGCCCCGGCACACCCAAAAGGGCCGCGCCCTTACGGGCCATGGCGTATCTTTCGCCCTTACGCTTGAGCAGCGACAGGGCCGCGCCAGCTTGCAAAAGGACCTCCATCCGGGCTGCGGGCACATCACAGGCCTTCCCGAGGATCGCAGCGGTTTGCGGGCCTGACCGCAACCTGCGGAAGACATCAAGTTCGACAAGCGCCATCAAGACCTGCGATTGCACGAATCCCTGGACGATATCGAACAGCGCCGCACCGTCCCTTCGCGCCTGACCGCGGGTGAGCAGGAATCGCGATGCCCAGCTTTGAAAGCCCGGCTTCGCGACCAGCCGGTTCAGCCAGCCCCCCCGCCAGGCGGTCGCCGTGTCAGACATTGTGATGGGTCGGCGCGACCGGGGTAAGCCGTTCCGCATAGCGGCGCACCATTTCGGCCAGCGCCGCCTCGCCCGGACAAGATGGGATCGAGGCAATCGCACCGCTCAGGATGTCTTTCAGCCGAGATATCGCGCCCTGAACGCCCAGTTCCGAAACCGCGTTAGGTCGACCATGCAGATCGTCCTGCCCAACCGGTTTGCCAAGCGTTTCCGAATCGTAAAGCGCATCCCGCAGATCGTCTGCGACCTGGAACGCCTCTCCGATCCGGGCGCCCAGCTCGAACCATGGCTCGGGCTCTTGTCCTGCTGCGACGGCCCCCATTTGTGTCGCAGCGATGAACAGGGCGCCGGTCTTGGCCTGGTGATAGGCGCTCAGATCGACCTCGGCCTCTGATTCCCAGGCCTGCCCCGCACAGATGCCGCCGGGCATGCCAGAGCGTTGCGACAAGGTCAGGATCAGCTGCGCCGCGCGATCGGGCGCCAGGGCCGATTGCCGGGCCAGGATCTCGAAGGCCAAAATGATCAGGCTGTCCCCCGTCAGAACAGCGAGCGGTTCGGAGTAGGCCTTATGCACCGATGGTTTGCCCCGCCGGATGTCCGCATCGTCGAAACAGGGCAGATCGTCATGCACAAGGGACGCGCAATGGATCAGCTCTAGCGAGGCGGCGGCAGCGTCAGAAACCTTAGGCCTGTCGTCCCCACAGGCCATGGCGACCGACATCAGAATCGTCGGGCGAATGCGCGCACCACCAGGTGAAGTCGCGTAGTCGAGAGCCGAGGCAAGTTGGCCGGGCACTGCCCCCCGGCCCTGACCAATAGCGATCGCATTGGAAATCGCAGTTTCGATCCGGGTCATGAGTGGCATAAAGCGCCCCCTATTCCAGCGAGTGTCATCTTTGTACGACACTTAAGTGTAAATCATACTGGACACATCGGATGCTTGAGTCAACAATCAGGCATCCGGATCAAAGAGGGGCCTTGCGTGCGGCCACACCCTATCCAGCGTTCGAGGATCGTCGTGATCGGAGCCGGCATCGCCGGTTTGGCGACCGCATTGCGGCTGTCGGCGGCAGGACTCGAAGTGACCCTGCTTGAGCGACATGCGACGCTTGGTGGAAAGATACGAACCCACCCCAGTAGCGCGGGGCCTATCGATGCTGGCCCTACAGTTCTGACGATGAGGCATGTCTTCGACGGTCTTTTTGAGAGCGCCGGTGAGAAGCTGGAGGATCATGTCACGCTGATCCGTCAAGACCTACTGGCACGGCACTTCTGGCCAGACGGGTCCAGGCTCGATCTTTTTGAGGACGAGGCGCAAAGCTTCGATGCCGTTCGCGCATTTGCAGGGGCCAAGGCGGCAGACCAATTCCTTCGGTTCTCTTCAAGGTCCCGGCGGCTCTTTGAGGCATTCGATGCCCCAATGATGCAGGCAATGACACCGCGTTTCGCCCAGCTGGCTGGACATGTCTTGCGACAGCCCGGCCTGATCCCGCTGATGGGGCCACTGTCCACATTGCACAACATGCTGCGGCGCAGTTTCGATGATCCACGGCTCGTCCAACTTTTTGGCCGGTACGCCACTTATGTCGGCGGCAGCCCAAGCCATGCGCCAGCGATCCTGCAGCTGATATGGCATGCCGAGGCCGCAGGCGTCTGGGTGGTGAAGGGTGGCATGCACAAGCTGACCGAGGCCATTGGCAGGTTGTTGGCTGTGCATGGGGTGCGGATCATCACGGATGCTCATGTCGACCGGATAGAGATACAAAATGGCCTGGCCAGTAAGGTCCACCTTCAGGGCGGTGACATCATTCCTTGTGATGGCGCCGTTTATGCGGGTGATCCCCGTGCCTTGGCCACAGGCGCGCTTGGCCCGGATTTGACGCAGATAGCCCGTCAGACATTGACCGAAAAGCGCAGCTTCTCAGCGCGGGTCCACAGTTTCGCGGCCACGCCACACGGCTCGCAACTGGTCCATCACAACGTGTTTTTCGACTCAGAGCCGCTTTCGGAGTTCCACGACCTTATGGCGAACCGCGTCCCGGACAAGCCGAGTATCTATATCTGCGCGCTCGACCGCGGGCAGGGTGTGGATCCGCCTGCGCTCGAACGGTTCGAGATCATCACAAATGCACCGCCCACCGACGACATTCCTATCAGAGAGGACATCGAGACATGGCATCCTCAGATCATGCAGAAGATAGCGCAGTTCGGCTTGACGTTCAGCCCGATGCCGAGCCCGCAAACTGTGACGACGCCCCGACATTTCGCGCAGATGTTTCCCGAAAGTCAGGGCGCCCTTTACGGCCAGACGCCCCACGGGATGACGGCCGGATTGAAGCGCCCGACAGCCCGAACCGCGATCCCGAACCTCTACCTTGCAGGCGGGGGAACCCACCCCGGCGCGGGCGTGTCGATGGCGACGCTCTCCGCGCGGCACGCGGCCGAGGCGATCTTGAGCGACCTAACTTCAACATCCACGTCGCCTCGAACGGCTATGCATGGTGGTATGTCGACGGCCTGAGCGATTGCGGACGCCGCGCCGTTTCGGTTATCGGTTTCATCGGATCGGTCTTCTCTCCGTGGTATCGCTGGTCGGGCCGCAAGAACCCCCAGAACCACGTTTGCATCAACGTCGCGACATATGGGCCGGGCGGCCGCTTCACGATGACGGATCGCGGCACGTCAGCCTTACGCCAGACGGCCTCGCGGTTTGAAGTGGGACCTTCCAAGATGGTCTGGTGCGGCGACCACCTGTGCATCGACATCGATGAATGGTCGTCTTGGCCTTGGATCAACCACATCAAGGGCCGGATCCGCGTCTATCACGGTGCTATCACCGGGGTAGAGCTGCCGCTGACCAAGGACAGCAGCCACATCTGGCGACCCTTCGCGCCACGCGCGCGGATCGAAGTCGACATAGACCGGCCTGGTTGGCAATGGCAAGGCGAGGGCTACTTCGACGCCAATTTCGGCACGCGGGCCTTGGAGCAGGATTTCAGCTATTGGACCTGGGGTCGGTTCCCTACAGGTGATGGTGCGACGTGCTTTTACGATGCGACCCGGCTTGACGGTTCAGAACTTGCTGCTGCCTTCCGCTTTGGCGCAAACGGCTCGGCAGAGACAATCCCTCTGCCCGACAAGGCACGGATGGCCCGCAGCCTTTGGGCCGTCCGCCGGGAAACACGCGCCGATCAGGGGTACAAACCCCGTCAAGTCAAAGCGATGCTGGATGCGCCATTTTATACCCGCGCGGCGGTGCGTACGCAGCTTGATGGTCAGGAAACAACCGGTGTGCATGAAGCGCTCGATCTGCGTCGCTTCCGTTCACCCCTACTCAAACCGATGCTGGCCGTGCGTGTCCCACGCCGCCCGCGTTGGGAATTCTAAGGCGTCGCTGGCACGCAGGCCCCAGTATTGCCGCCGATCACTTCCAACAGGCGGATCTTGTAGACCGCTCCGTCCGGTGCGCGGGTCAGTGGAGTGCGCGGCTGGGTAAAGGCGCGGTCTATCATGCAATTCCAGCGGCGTTGATCATTCGGTCGCAAACCGTGGTTGGTTTCCGGATCATACTGGTCATGAACGGGCTGAGACGCATAGACGCCAGCAAGGCGGGTGATCTCCTGTCTCAGAGCCGCCACCGAGGCGAAAGTCCGATCCTTTAGCTGCATAAGATCCAGAAAGAAATCGCGCGCCATCAATGCGGTGATGTCGTAGTGCCGCTGTTCATGGTTCAAAAGCGCCGCTGTCCTCACGGCACCGGGCTTGGCCCAACTTTGATTGCGGTGCAACTGGACTGTCACCACAACATTGTCAGATAGATGGGTCTGCCCGCCCGAAGACGCATGGCCATACTGTAGGTTCATGTTGGTTTCGATATGTGCTGCGTGGGATGAATTCGCCGGAACTTGTCCAGTAAAATCATTCCACGAGACGGTACGACGCAAGTTTACCAACCGAGATGGCATAATAACTCCAATCAAAAAGCAAAAAATAAAATAATGCGCAAATGTTATCATCTGAGCGGTTTTCGATCAACAAAGCTGGTTCTTTGCTGGAATAAAATGTGTTTGGGCAGGGTTTCACGTTCCTGTGCTTCACCTTGCCACCGCACCTCGTTCCGAGGCAGAGAAGGCTATAGTTTGACCGGAGCCCACTCATGCTCGACACTGCAGCCCGCCGCCTGATTGACCCACCCCTAAACAGGATGGGTCAGAGGTTGGCCGCTGTCGGAGTGACCGCAAATGGCGTAACACTTGCCGGTCTGGCGCTTGGGTTGATCGCCGCCGTGACAATCGCCTTTGGATCGCCCCTTTGGGCGCTGCTGCCTTTGCTGGCATCCCGACTGGCCGATGGCCTTGACGGCGCTGTCGCCCGGGCCACCCGCAAAACAGACTTTGGCGGATATCTCGACATCTGCGCCGACTTCCTGTTCTACGGGGCTGTTCCTTTCGCATTTGCTCTCATGGACCCGCACAACGCCACGGCGGCCGCCTTTCTGCTTTTGTCTTTCTACGTGAACGGCACGTCATTCCTGGGCTTCGCGACGATGGCGGAAAAGCGCGGGCTGTCGACTTCGGCCCAAGGGTCAAAGTCACTCTACTATTCCGCAGGGCTGCTTGAGGGGACAGAAACGATCCTGTTTTTTGTTCTTCTCTGCTTGCTGCCGCAACTCTTCGTTCCGCTGGCCTACATCTTTGGCGCGCTTTGTTTTCTGACGGCAACAGCGCGCATCCTGAATGCCCACCAAATACTGACTGACTGAGGACCCACATGCGCCTGAAACTCCTTACAACCGCCCTCTGGCTGATGACACTGGCAGCGTTCCCGTTGAAGGGCGAACCCGATCCAACCGACTGGTCGTCTGTCCAGTCAGAAGCTGAGGGGCAAACCGTCTATTGGCATGCCTGGGGTGGCTCAACGACGACCAACGACTTCATCGCTTGGATCGGTAAGCAAGCGGCAAAAAGCGGCGTTACGCTTCAACACGTCAAGCTGGCCGATACGGCTGATGCGGTTGGCGTCGTCCTCACCGAAAAGCAGGCAGACAAAACCGAAGGCGGAGCAGTTGATCTGATCTGGATAAACGGCGCCAACTTTGCCTCTATGAAGGAACAGGAACTGCTCTTCGGTCCCTTCGCCGAACAATTGCCGAACTGGCAATATGTTGATGTGGCCGGCAAGACCGTCACGACCGATTTCACGGTCCCGACGGATGGCTACGAAAGCCCATGGGCCATGGCGCAAGTGGTCTTCATCTATGACAGTGCGCGTCTGGAAACGCCGCCAGCTTCGGCGGCTGCCTTGTTGAAGTGGGCGCAGGACAACCCCGGACGCCTTACGTTCCCACAGCCACCGGATTTCCTCGGAACCACGTTTCTCAAGCAGATGTTGATCGATTTGCTGCCGGATCCATCGGTTCTAAATGAGCCTGTCGGCGAGGACTATGGCACGGTCACTGCCCCGCTTTGGGCCTTCATGGATGACCTGACCCCGCTTCTCTGGCGGCAGGGACGGGCCTATCCCCAGACCGGACCGCGTCAGTTGCAATTGATGAATGACCGGGAGATTGACATCGCGATCAGCTTCTCGCCCGGCGAAGCCTCTGCCGCGATTGCAAACTATGAATTGCCTGACACTGTCCGCACCTATGTGCTTGAAAAAGGCACCCTGGGTAATGCCAGTTTTGTGGCCATCCCCTTTAACGCAAATTCGAAGGCAGGGGCCATGGTGGTTGCCAACATCATCCTATCCCCCGAAGCGCAGTTACGCGCACAGACGCCGGATATTCTGGGGTATGGTACCGTTCTCGACATGAAGAAGCTGAGTGATGAGGATCGCGCGGCCTTTGATGCGCTGGAACTCGGACCAGCGACCTTGTCGCCGGAGGCGCTTGGCCCGGCACAGCCAGAACCACATCCAAGCTGGGCGCAACGCCTGGCGACCGATTGGGTCACACGCTACGGGGTCGCGGACTAGTTGCTACGACTTCTTCCGCTGATCACGGCAATCGTGCTTGCGGGCCCCGTCCTTCTTGGCCTCGCAGGAATCGTTATGCCTGCGATCGGCTTGGGCTCCTTGGGCGGCGGCTTGTCGTCGAGCGCCTTCCAAACGGTCTTTGATTGGCCCGGCTTGACCCGCGCAATCATTCTGTCGGTTGCATCCGGGGGTCTGTCGACCCTCGGTGCGCTTTTGATAACGGCACTGATCCTTGCGGGATGGTATAGAACGCGGGCTTTCATCTGGCTTGAAAGGCTACTGTCTCCGCTCTTGGCGGTGCCACATGCAGCGGCGGCGCTTGGGCTGGCATTCCTCATTGCACCGTCGGGTTGGATTGCTCGTGTGCCCGCCGCGATCTTGGGATGGGACGTGCCGCCCGATCTGTTGATCCTGCAGGATCCTTTCGGATTGTCCCTTACGGCCGGTCTAATCGCGAAAGAGCTACCTTTCCTGCTTCTGATGGCCCTCGCCGCGATGACACAGATCAGGCACAAGCAGCGCCTCGCCGTCGCGCGCAGCCTGGGTCAAGGCCGGATGGCGGGCTGGTTCAAATCGGTTTTTCCAGGCCTCTACAGGCAAATCCGGCTACCGGTGCTCGTTGTGCTTGTCTACGGCATGACGAATGTCGATGTGGCGACCATCCTTGGTCCGAACACACCGCCGACACTTTCTGTTCAGGTCACCCGCTGGATGATGAACCCTGACCTTGGCCTACGATCCGTGGCAGCCGCGGCGGCGCTTCTTCAGTTCGCGGCGGTTTTGGCCATGCTCGGGCTTTGGATCTTGGGGGAACGCCTTATGGCTTATCTGGGGTGTCGCTGGATCTGGTCCGGACTTGGTCTACCCGAAAAAACCGCTCGTAGTGCCGGATTGGTTCTTTCTGGTCTTTCGGCTTTTGCCATTCTTGCCGGTCTTTCAGCACTTATGCTCTGGTCGATCGCGGCGGGTTGGCGTTTCCCGGATCTGGCACCCGACATGCTAACCCTTCGCAGCTGGTCCCGTTTTGGGCCTGAGATGGCAATGGTTGGGGCTGACACACTCTTGATCGCGGGCGTTGCAACACTGATCTCGATATGTCTGGTATTGGGCTGTCTGGAGGTTGAGCACCGCTTTGGCCTGACGGTCAGTCGGCGCGCGCTCTGGCTGCTATATCTGCCACTTTTGATCCCGCAGGTGGCTTTTCTGCCCGGTCTACAGGTTCTTGCTGCCAGCGCAGGTGTGGTTCCGGGAATGTCGATTGTGATTTTGGGGCATCTGATCTTCGTTCTACCATATGTCTTTCTATCGCTGTCAGGTCCCTACCGGGCGTGGGACGGACGGATTGCACGGGTGGCAGCAGGCCTTGGTGCATCGCAGAATCGGATCTTCTGGCACCTGCGCCTGCCGATGCTGTTGGCGCCCATTCTGACAGCATCAGCCGTTGGCATCGCCGTCAGCGCTGGACAATACCTGCCGACGCTTTTGCTTGGCGGCGGACGTGTCAGCACCCTGGCAACCGAGGCCGTTGCCCTGTCGGCGGGTGGAGATCGTCGGGCCATAGGGATTTGGGGGCTGGGCCAGACATTGGCAGCCCTCTTTCCGTTTGCACTGGCCCTGATCATCCCGGCCGTCATGCATCGAAACAGGCAGGGTCTACGGGATGCCTGATGGTCTTGAAATCCGCAATGTCGTGATCCGCAAATGCCAATCGGAGCTTTTGAGGATCAACACGAAGGTCGAGCCCGGTGCGGTCCTGACGCTCATGGGGCCAAGCGGTGTCGGGAAATCGACGCTCCTTTCGCTCATCATGGGAGATCTACCGCAGGGTTTTTCGGCAGAAGGCACCGTTCGTTTGAACGGCAAAGATCTGAACGGACTGGCCCCCGAAGCACGACGGGTTGGAATCCTTTATCAGGACCCACTGCTCTTTCCGCATTTGGACGTCGCGGCCAATCTTGGCTTCGGTCTGCCCCGTGGGGGCACCCACGCTGAGCGACGCCATAAGATTGCAGGGGCCTTGCGAGAGATCGAGTTGGACGATTATGGCCCGCGTGACCCCGCCACACTTTCCGGCGGGCAGGCTGCGCGCGTCGCCCTTATGCGCGTACTTCTGTCAAAACCCGAAGCATTGTTGCTGGATGAACCCTTTTCCAAGCTCGACACCGGGCTTCGGGATCAGATGCGACGGCTCGTTTTTGGAGGCGCGAAAGCAGCAGCGGTACCGGTGCTGATGGTCACGCATGACGATGCAGACGCCGCCGCGGCAGGCGGAGAGATCATCCGCCTGTCACTGCGCTCAACCTAGCCGCCGAAATCATCCAGCATGATGTCTTCACGGTCCACCCCAAGCTCCACCAGCATGTTGATGACCGATTGGTTCATGATCGGCGGACCGCACATGTAATACTCACAATCCTCCGGAGCCGGATGATCCTTGAGGTATTCGTCGTAGAGAACGTTGTGAATAAAACCCGTGTAACCGCCCCAGTCGTCTTCCGGCAGTGCATCTGACAGCGCCACGTGCCATTGGAAATTCGGGAACTTTGTCGCCAACTCATCGAAGTCTTCGACAAAGAACATCTCGCGTTTGGAACGCGCACCATACCAGAAAGTGATCTTGCGATCTGTCTTCAGGCGCTTGAGCTGGTCGAAGATGTGGCTGCGCATCGGCGCCATGCCAGCACCGCCGCCAATAAATACCATCTCTTTCTCGGTTTCGCGCGCGAAGAATTCCCCGAAAGGACCAGAGATTGTGACCTTGTCGCCTGGTTTCAGATTGAAAATGTAGGACGACATTTTGCCAGGCGGGATCCCGTCACTTCCCGGCGGGGGTGACGCTACCCGCACGTTCAGCATGATCATGCCCTTCTCTTCCGGGTAGTTGGCCATCGAATAGGCGCGCTCCAGCGGCTCATTCACGACGGATTTGTACTTCCACAGATTGAACTTGTCCCAGTCTTCCCGATAGTCTTCCTCGACATCGAATTGTTCGTAACTAACCGCATGCGCAGGCGCCTCGATCTGAATGTAGCCCCCCGCGCGGAAGTTCACGTCTTCCCCTTCCGGCAGCTTCAGAACCAGCGCCTTGATGAAGGTTGCGACGTTCTCGTTCGAGATCACCTCGCATTCCCATTTCTTGACGCCAAACACCTCTTCGGGAACTTCGATTTGCATGTCCTGCTTAACCGCAACCTGACAGGACAAACGGTCGCCGCAGGAAGCTTCGCGCTTTGTGATGTGGCTTTCCTCGGTCGGCAGGATAGACCCACCTCCCTCATGGATGCGCACACGGCACTGGGCGCAGGTGCCACCGCCCCCGCAGGCCGACGGGACAAACAGTTTCTGATCCGCCAGCGTTTGCAGCAACTTGCCGCCCGCCGGAACCGAGATCGTTTTTTCCCCGTTGATCGTGATGTTCACGTTACCCGTAGACACCAGCCGCGACCGCGCCGCGAGGATGATCCCGACAAGCGCCAGAACGATCATTGTGAAGAGAATAATGCCAAGTCCAAACGTGGCCATTCAAAGTGCCTCCGCTACAATTTCACGCCGCTAAACGACATGAAGGCCATGGCCATCAGGCCAGCCGTGATGAAGGTGATGCCTAGGCCCTGCAGGCCATCGGGGATGTCGGAATACTTCAATTTCTCGCGCACGCCTGCCATCGCCGTGATGGCCAATGCCCAGCCGAAACCAGACGAGATACCATAAGTGACAGACTCCGCGAAATTGTAGTCTCGCTCGACCATAAAGAGCGACCCGCCCAGAATCGCGCAATTCACTGTGATCAAGGGCAAGAAAACACCAAGTGCGTTGTAGAGCGGGGGGAAGTATTTATCGAGAACCATCTCCAGGATCTGCACCAGCGCTGCGATAACCCCAATGTAGGAAATCAAGCCCAAAAATGTCAGATCCACCTCGGAGAATCCTGCCCAGCTCAGAGCGCCGGGGGCCAGAACATAGTTCAGGATAAGGTTATTCGCCGGAACCGTGATCGCCTGCACGATCATCACTGAAATCCCGAGGCCAATCGCTGTGGCGATCTTCTTGGAAACAGCGATGAAAGTGCACATGCCCAGAAAGAAGGCCAGAGCCATATTCTCGACGAAGATCGCTTTGACGGCGAGTGAGAGAAGCTCTTCCATCAATGCGCCTCGACCGTCTGGATCTTGTACTCACGCTCTTCCACCTGCTCGGGTTTCCACGACCGGAACGCCCAGATCAGAAGGCCAATCACGAAGAAAGCCGATGGCGGCAGAAGCAGCAGACCATTTGGCACATACCAGCCGCCATTGTTGACCGTCGGCAGGACCGTCAGACCAAACAGCGTGCCGGATCCAAAAAGTTCGCGGATAAAACCAACAAGCATTAGGATCAGGCCGTAGCCCAAACCATTGCCGATCCCGTCGAGGAAAGAGGCGACAGGCGGGTTCTTCATCGCAAAGGCCTCGGCCCGGCCCATGACGATGCAATTGGTGATGATCAGGCCGACAAATACCGAAAGCGTCTTGGAAATCTCGTAAGCGTAGGCCTTCAGGATCTGGTCCACCAGGATCACAAGCGAAGCGATGATGACCATCTGCACGATGATCCGGATAGAGCTTGGGATGTGATTTCGCAGCATCGAGATGAACATGGACGAAAAGCCAGTCACGAAGATCACCGCGAGCGACATAACAAACGACACCTGAAGCGACGACGTAACCGCCAGCGCCGAACAGATCCCAAGCACCTGTAGGGTAATCGGGTTGTTGTCGACCATGGGATCGACAAGAAGATCCTTCTTGGTCTGGGCCATCAGATCTCTCCTGCTTTGACGTTGTCGAGGAAGGGTTGGTAGCCCGCTTCGCCCATCCAGAAGCGCACCAGATTGTCGACCCCGCGCGAGGTCAGCGTAGCCCCCGCCAGCCCGTCGATGTGGTAATCGTCGCCCGCAGGAGGAGGCGTTTTAGCCACGGTAATCTGTAGCGTACCACCTTCATCGGTCAGTTTCTTACCACGCCATTGCGATTTCCAGCGCGGATTGTCGACCTCGGCCCCAAGACCTGGCGTTTCAGCGTGCTGGTAGAATTGCAGCCCGAAGATGTCGTTGCCGTTTTCTTCGACGGCGATGAAGCCATACAGCGTTGACCAAAGCCCGTAGCCATGAAGCGGCATGATCACCTTATCCAGTGATCCGCTCTCATCGCGAAGCAGGTAAATTGTCACGAATTTTGACTGCCGCCCGATTGAGGCCGGATCATCCTCGAGCGCGATCGATGTTGCGGGATCGTCCGCCGCTGCAAGGTCGTCAAATGTGGCTGGATCAAATGCATCCGTGAATTGGCCTGTCGCCAGTTCCAGGACATGCGGCTCAAACGACGCGAAGGCTTCGGACACGTCCACACCTTCCTCATAAAGCCCAGCCACCTCAAGGATGTTGACCTGTTTGTCGCGCTTTTGGTTTACCTCCTGAACAGGGCGGAGCGACACCGCCGCTGCCGAGACGATCATCGAGGCGACCAGGCACAGGGCCACAGCAACAAAGATGGTCTTGGGAATCGAATCCGTCGGGAGTGCCAAAAAACGGCCCACGAAACCCTGTTTATGGTCTTGGGTGTCAGGCATATCGTTTCGCCCTGCGTTTGATATTGGCTTGAACGACGAAGTGATCAATGAGCGGGGCAAACACGTTGCCGAACAGGATCGCCAGCATCATTCCTTCCGGGAAGGCCGGGTTGATCACTCGGATCATGACCACCATCACCCCTATGAGCGCCCCATAGATGTACCGCCCCATATTGGTGTGCGAGGCCGAGACAGGCTCTGTCACCATGAATGACAGACCGAAAGCATAACCGCCGACAACCAGATGCCAGTACCAGGGCATTGCAAACATCGGGTTGGTGTCCGACCCGATCAGGTTGAGCAGAAGCGAAAACCCGATCATTCCGCCCAAACAGCCGACCACCAGTCGCCAATTCGCAATCTTGGTCAGCAGCAGGAAGGCCAGACCGATCAGACAGGCGAGCGTCGAGGTTTCCCCAATACTGCCCTGCACCGTCCCGAAGAATGAGTCCATCCAGGTCATGCCGTTCGCAGCCAGTTGCTGATATCCGTCAGAAGCAGAAACGGCCAAAGCCGTCGCACCCGAAAACCCGTCAACTGGCGTCCAGATCGTGTCGCCGGACATTTGCGCAGGATAGGCAAAGTAAAGAAATGCACGCCCGGTCAAAGCGGGATTGAGGAAGTTTTTGCCAGTGCCCCCAAAGACTTCCTTGCCGATCACAACACCGAACGAGATGCCAAGTGCCACCTGCCACAGCGGCACATCCGGCGGCATGATCAGCGCATAAAGCATCGAGGTGACAAGGAAGCCCTCGTTCACCTCATGCCGACGGATCGTGGCGAAAACCACTTCCCAAAGCCCGCCTGCGACTAGCGTGGTCAGGTAGATAGGGATAAAGTAGAGCAGCCCGTGCATCATATTCGCCAAGGGATTGGCAGCGTTGAAGCCGATCCCGAAGAAGTCGATGATGCTTGCACGCCAACCCGAGGCGCCGAATGCCTCAATCGCCGTGTTGACCTGCAGGCCGATGTTGTAAAGCCCCATGAAAATGCAGGGGATTGTCGCAATGACCACGTAGGTCATGATCCGCTTCATATCGATATAGGACCGCGCGTGGGGTGCTGCTGCCGTCACTGTCTTGGGCGTGTAAAGAAAACTCTCCACCATCTCGTAGAGTGGGAAGAAACGTTCATACTTGCCGCCAGGTGTGAAATTCGGCTCGATACGGTCGAAAAAGTTCCGGACACCCATTTGCCTCAGCCCTCCTTCTCAATTTTTGTCAGGCAATCGCGCAGCGCCATACCGTATTCATACTTCGCCGGGCAGGCGAACCCGCAAAGGCCCAGATCTTCTTCGTCCAGTTCTAGCGCGCCAAGAGCTTGCGCCGTGTCTGTATCCATCACAAGAAGCGCCCGCAAAAGCTGCGTGGGCAGGAAATCCTGCGGCATCAGCTTCTCGAACGTGCCCAAAGGCACCATCGCCCGGCGCCCGCCGTTCAGGTTCGACGTCAGCGCGTAAAGCTTACTCGAAAAGGCCGATCCCAAAACCGGCTGAAAAGCGTATTTCTCGGGCATTGGGCGCACCCAGCCCATGGGGATCTGCTTCCTGTCCTCTTCAATAATCGTCAACTGTCGCGCATAGCGCCCCAGATAAGCATCCGCCCCTTCGCCGGCACGACCACTCAGGATGGAACCGGAAATCAGCCGCACGGGCGCCGATTCATCAATATCGTCGTACGTCAGATCCACCATCGACGCGCCCGCCACGCTCCGCACCAAGCGTGGACGTCGGCACATAGGCCCGGACAGCGCAACGATGCGTTCCGCATCGTAATGGCCCGTCATGAGCAATCGTCCGATAGCGATCACATCCTGATACCAGATCGTCCAGGCAAATTCCTCTGCGGTTGGAGGTTCCAGGAAATGCATATGGGTGCCTGGCAAACCGGCCGGATGCGGCCCCGAGAATGTCGCGGTTGTCACGCCTTCAACGTCGGCACCGGGCATATCCGCGCCTGCCGTGTGGCACAGATACGTGTTGCCATCGCTGAGCCGTGCAATCGCTTCCAGCCCTTTGACAAAGGCCTCTGCCGCGTCGGCAATGATCAGCGACGCATCCGGGCAAAGTGGCTCCGTGTCCATAGCTGTCACATAGATCGCCTTGGGCTGCGACGCCGGATCTGGCAGCTTGGAATAGGGCCGCGTTCGAAAAGATGTCCAAAGGCCCGCCGCACACAATCTGCTGACAAGACCTTCTCGCGTTCCGATGTCGCCGACATCCGAAAAGTCGACCGGTGCCGCGGCGCCGTCCTCCACCTGGACCTCAACGCTGATCAAGACCCGCCGTGCCCCGCGGTTGATCGCGCGTACCCGCCCCGCAACCGGTGAGACGACCATCGCATCGGGCATATCCTTGTCGTAGAAGATCGGGCTGCCCGCACCGACCACATCACCTTCGGCAACCGACAGGCGGGGTTTGAGGCCGACATAGTCAGCCCCCAAAACGGCTGCCGTCCGAATCTCTGGGCCGGCATGAATTTCTTGTACGGGGGCACCCTTGACGGGCAGATTCAGCCCCCTACTTAGCTGAAAATGCTGCAAGCAGGGTCCTTTCTGGTTGCAGGTATAC
Source organism: uncultured Shimia sp. (assembly GCA_937897325.1). Classification (GTDB taxonomy): domain Bacteria; phylum Pseudomonadota; class Alphaproteobacteria; order Rhodobacterales; family Rhodobacteraceae; genus CALCOY01. The sequence goes on along the minus strand of CALCOY010000015.1, from coordinate 258,551 downwards.
AAGCGTGTGGCAATCGCTAGGCTTCCTTTGCGCAGGTTTATATCCCCTTTGCGAGAAGGAACCCAGAGTTTCCGGCGAATTTTTTGTTGTTTGGCCTATACAAATTGCCGCATTCCGGAGCCGGGAAGTGTAAGGCTATCAACGCACCCACTAAGCGGAAGAAGGAGGTGTCTGATGCAAGCCTTGACCAAGGGCATATGTCTCGGTGCGGCCGTCCTGCTGACCGCCTGCGAGGAAGAGCCCGAGACGCTGCTAATCAGCGGCGAGACCATGGGTACCACATACAACATAACCGTCATCGACAAGACGAATGCGCTAGACTTGACCGATGTTCAGATTGCCGTTGAAGCTACCCTGGCGACGGTGAACAGCCAGATGTCAAACTGGGATCCGAACTCCGAGATCTCGCAGTTCAACACTGCTCAAACCACTGACCCGGTCGAGATCTCACCCGAACTGTCAAAGGTCATGAATGTCGCCAATGATGTTCACACCCAAAGCGACGGTCAATTCGACGTCACCCTCGGCCCCTTGATTGAACTTTGGGGCTTTGGCGCACGCAACTCCGAAAGCCCGGTGCCACCGGATGCTGCGATCAGCGCCGCGCTGGACATCGTCGGCCAATCCAAGGTCCTGTCGCTGGCAGCAAACCCCGATACGATGTCAAAGGCGCGGCCCGACACCAGCGTGTACTTGGCCGCGATCGCCAAGGGGTATGGGGTGGACGAGGTTGGCGCGACTTTGGGCGAGATGGGCATCACGGACTACATGGTCGAGATTGGTGGCGACCTGTTCGCAGCCGGGGAGAACGCCAGCGGCTTTCCCTGGCGCATCGGGATCGAACGCCCCGAGGGCGGCGGGCGGACTCTGGAACAAACCGTTCGCATCAGCGGACTGGGCATGGCCACGTCCGGCGACTATCGCAACTATTTCGAAGAAAACGGCGTGCGTTACTCCCATATCATCGATGCGAATACGGGCAGGCCGATCACACATATGACAGCATCGGTTACGGTCCTTGCAGAAGATGCTATGTTGGCAGATGCATGGGCAACGGCTTTGCTGGCGCTCGGGCAGGATCGCGGCATGGAAATTGCCAAAAACCTTGACCTCGCAGCACTTTTTATTGTCCGAGACGCGCGATCGGACGAGACGCAGTTCACAACCACGGCCAGCCCGCGATTCGTCGAAATCTCTGAGCAGGCCCAGGAGACAGAGTGATGACCACCTTCCTCTTAACCTTCGGATTTCTGATGCTGATCATGCTTGGCATGGCGCTCGGCGTGATCCTGATGGGCAAGACGATCAAAGGCAGTTGCGGCGGACTCAACGCGATCTCCGACGCGGACAAATGCCTTGTATGTAGCAAGGATATTGATCCCAACAGCCCATTGAAGGACCGCCTGCAATGTCCGCGTGCACGCAAGATGGCGGAACGCATACGGGTCGAAAACCAGACCTAGACGGCCTTCAGAGGCAAAAATCCAAGGACCAAAAGGCAAAGCGCTGCGGTCAGCCCCGACAGCCATAGTTGCCATGCGGGCCCTTCCGCCTTCCAGACACGACGATAACGGTAGCCAGCCAGGACCGCCACTACGAAGATGAACGTCGCAGAAGCCGGTGTCAGATAAAGGCCGCCGAAATCCAAGGTAAATTTCCCAAAAAGCCGATTCTCGTCTAAGCTGAGGCTTACTGCTGTGGTTTAACACTCAAGAAGGGAGTGATCGCCAATGCCCGCATCCTACCAAAGCCCAACTCGTGGCGACGTTAATCAAAAGACAACGGTGAGCCAATCCACCAAATCCAATCTTGCCAGTGGCACTGCTACCGTCGCCAATCTAATCTCCGGCAAAGGAAATGATGTATTTGCGATCAGCCCGGAAGATACACTTGGAACAGCGGTCGAATTGCTTCGGGACAAACGGATCGGTGCGCTTGTCGTAACTGACAGTGCAGGCAGTTTGCGGGGCATCCTTTCCGAACGCGACATCGTGCGCAAACTTGCTGAAACACCGGGCCGCACCCTCCCCCAACAGGTCAAGGAGGTGATGACCACCAACGTGGAGGTCTGCGCACCAAAAGAGACGCTGGTCTCCGTGCTTCGACGCATGACCGACGGGCGCTTTCGCCACATGCCTGTCGTCGAGAACGGCGCACCCAACGGCATGATCACGATCGGGGACGTGGTGAATTACCGTCTGAATGAGCTTGAGCATGAGGCGTTGCAACTCAAGCAGATGATCGTCGGCTAGGCGCGCCTCTCAGTCGACAGGCTTCAGGCGCTTTCGGGCGTAGAACTTGTCGGCCAGTTCAACCATGCGTCCGGATCGAAAAAGATCAGGCATGGACCATTCGGGTTCATCCCCAGCAAAGAGGTCCAGGAATGCAATCGCCAGCCCTGGATCTTCCGCAACGTTCTCCTTGAAGCTCCACCAGGTGCGGCTGTCCTTAAGTGCTGCGCTGATATGCTGCTGGCCATCGTAATCCGTGGTAAGCACCAGCCCCCGTACATTCAGGCAGAAGGCCACATAGAGATACCCTTCCGGCCAGAAGTAGGCCGGATTGGACGTATCCGCACCCTCTGGAAGTGACGTTATGATGACCGGATTTTTTTTGATCAGGGTGCGCAACATCAGTCCGGCAGCAAAACCCACATAAGCGGGCTTGTCGCTATCGTCCTGCGGTTTTTGTGCGCTGAACGCCTTCAACCAATCGGCAAAGACATCCGCCAACAGGGCAAAGTCGATGTCATACGCGATACCCGTTTCCGCACTGGTCTGATTGACCTGCTGTTCAAACGCTTGCACGAACCAGCGCATGCGCTGCACTGCTTTGCGAAGGGGTTGTTCGGCAACAGTCGGGCCCGGGGCGGACATGGTTCAAACCTTTACAGATGATCTGAGAGAGCCCGTAGATGCTCTGCGATTTGGTCGGGCTGGTCAACCGCCGCCAAAATCTCGGTCTTCATCGCAACGCTCATCGCCCCGGCCAGATGCAAGAGTTTCTGTTCGTCTTCCAACGTGTCGGCCCGCGCCGCCAGAAGCCATATCATCAAGGCAAAAAGACGCAAATCGACATCTTCCTGATCTTCGGCACCTCTTGGGGCAGGCACACCGGGCAAGGTGCCGATCACCGATGATGTGCGAAGCTGGATATAAAGATGCGCCGCGCTATCCGATGACAGGCGCGTGGCAAGCAAGGTCTCACTGATCATAAGACGGCTCTGCCCAATGGGCCGCAGATGATCCCAGGCAAAGGCGATGACGCGAGCGCAGGCTTCTTGATCCGCACCCGTCGACACACGACCTGCAACAACGTCCGACGCAACGCAGATATCCATATGTGCAATAGATGCATCCATCCACCGCTGGCCTGATGCCTCAAGCCTTTCAAGGACAGAATTTAGGGACGTACGCAGACCTTCTGGCAAGAGGTCCATCGCAGGCTGCAACGTGTCCTCCGTCGCATCGGCGAAGGTCGCCAGACCTCGCAAAGCATCGCGCACCGGCACCCGAAGGGACGATAGCGGAAAGGGCAGTGTCGGATAACGCATTGTCAGATCCGGTCTTGAGCAGTCACAAGATCATATATCACCGAGTCGGAGTCTTTGCCATGAAGTCAAGCGTGCTGTCCAAATCATCCAAGACAGCCTGCGACCCAAGCCCCATAGCGTTCTGTGCCGAACTTGCCTGACCCAGAAGCACACAATCTTCGATTGAGCGGCCCAGATGCAGCCCCGTCGCAAAGCCCGCGTTGAAGCAATCACCGCAACCGCAGGTGCATACCACGTCAATCGCGTAGGCTGGCAGGTCAAAGGCGTGATCATGCTGATCGCGATACATTACCCCGTCCGCCCCCAATGTCAGGATCACGGCGCCCACCCCCTGATCCAGCAGGAACTTTGCGATGTCCTCGAAGTCGGTAAGGCCCGAGAGGGCCATCGCCTCTTCCTCCGAGGGCATGAAGTAATCCGTATGGGCAAGGAGCGGTTTGATCAGCGCAAGATCCTCGGGTGTCGAGGCGAAGACATCAAGCGTCGTAATCGCCCCCCGCGCCTTGGCCTCGGCCAGCACCTCGGTATTCCGGCCCTTGTCCATCGCATCCATCAAACCGACACCACCGATATGCAGGATCTTCGTGTCCAGCACCCTGTCAAGTGCCGCATCATTCACAAAAAATCCCGCCGTTGCCCCGCGTTTGTGCAAGGCCGGGCGGGCCCCGTCAGGTCGGGTTGTCACGATACTGGATGAGGTCATGAAGTCATGACAACGCTGCATGTTTTTGCAATCCACGCCGAAATCGCCAAGGCGCCGCAGAACCCAATCGCCCATCAGGTCATCGCCCACACCGCCGACAGCCTGCACCTTCAGCCCGTGTTTGGCGGCCACAATCGCAGCAGAGCCCGCGGCCCCCGAAACGGCCAGCGCGAAGTCATCGACAAAGAACGTGTTCCCGCCTGGCGGAATGTCGGTGACGGGACGGCAAAGCGCGTCGAAGGTGTAAAACCCCATCGAGGTGTAATCGAAGCGCATTATTCCCCCTTCTTCAGCGTAGGCGCGTGCCCGTCTTGGCATCAAAGAGGAACAGTCTTTCGCGGTCGAACGCAATCTGTTCGTCCACGCCCAATTCCCTGCGGTAGCTCCGATCGGCTTTCACTTCGATCATCGCATCACCCGTTTTCAGCGTCAGGTACGTCAGATCCCCCGTCGGTTCGACCCCAAAGACCTCTCCGGTCAGATTCGCATCGCTTTGCGTCACGGCACAATCCTCGGGTCGCACGCCAAGCGTGACAGCGCCGGACATATCGCTGCGCAAACCATCCACAGTGATGCCGGATGCAGTAAATATCCCGCCGTCGACCTGGCCTTTGATCAGGTTCATGGGCGGCGCCCCGATGAAACCAGCCACAAAAGTATTCGCTGGGTCATTATAAATCTCGTCCGGCGTCCCAATCTGCTGAATCGCGCCGGATTGCATGATCACAATCCGGTCGGCCAGCGTCATCGCCTCGATCTGGTCATGCGTGACGTAGACTGTGGTGATCTTGAGTTCACGCTGAATGTGCTTGATCTGCACCCGCATTGCCTGCCGCAACTTGGCGTCAAGGTTTGACAACGGTTCGTCCATCAGAAAGGCCTGCGGCTGGCGCACCACCGCTCGGGCCAGGGCTGCCCTCTGTCGCTGACCACCCGACAGGGCGGACGGCTTGCGATCCAGATACTCCGTCAACTCCGTCATATCGGCCGCCTGCCGGATAAGCCGGTCGTGATCGCCCGCAGGCACATCTCGCATCCGCAGGGGAAAGCGGATGTTCTCATAGATCGTCATGTTCGGATAAAGTGCATAGCCCTGAAACACCATCGCCACGTCCCGGTCGCGCGCGTCGATTTCGTTCATCACCTCGCCGTCCATACGGATCTCGCCCTCCGTGGGCTCCTCCAGCCCCGCGATCATCCGCATGGTGGTCGTCTTCCCGCAGCCCGAGGGACCAAGGAAGACGACAAATTCCTCATCGCCGATGTCAATGTCAACGTCACGGACACCCCAGACGTTGCCCCACCGTTTCTGAATGCCTGAAAGCTCGATCCGTGCCATATGGCTTACCCTTTAACCGCGCCCATCGTCAGGCCGCGCGACAGATGCTTTTGAATGGCCACGACGACGAGGAAGACCGGTACAAAGGCAAGAAACGCAACCAAGGCGATAGCGTTGTAGATCACACCATCGGACCCGCCAGTGAAGTTCGCAAGCGCCACCGACATCGTGTAGGCATCCGGCGTCGAAGCAATCAGCAAGGTGAACAGGAATTCGTTGATCGCGAAGATCATGGCGATCACCGCCGCCGTGATAATGCCCGGCAGAACGGCAGGTATGATTATCTCCCACAGGATCCGCATGTCCGAGGCTCCGTCGGTGCGCGCCGCATCCTCAAGTTCTTTTGGGATGTCTAGCATGTAGGATCGAATGATCCACGTCACGATAGACAGGTTTACAGCGGCGTAAATGATCATCAGCGCCCAGATCGTGTCCAGCAACCCCATGTTGCGGAACAGAAAGAAGATCGGGATCGCCACGATGGCCGGGGCCATCATCCGCGTCGAAAGGATATAGAACCCGATATCGTCCCGCCCCCGATAGGTATAGCGGCTTAGCGAATAGGCCGCTGGTATCGCCAGCACCAAGTCAATCAGGACCGATCCCAGAATGGCCAACACAGAATTGCGCAGGTACTTCGCCATCGGCCAGTCTTCCCAGATCATGTGCCAGGCATCGAGCGAAAAGGTGGGCCAGTAGATCGGGCGCGGCGTGATGATTTCGACTCGCGGGCGCAGACCGACAGACAGGAACCACAACACCGGCGCCAGACAGAACAACGCCCACGCCCCAAGGATCAGGTAGCGAATGAACAGGCTTTCACTTCGGGATTTGCGCACCGATGCCATCCTCAACTCCTCGACGATACGAAGGCGCGTTTCACGACGACCTGCGCGATGATGATGGTCAGGATCAGCATGATGACGGACGCTGCCGAGGCATATCCGAAGTTGAAGGACTTAAAGCCAGTCCGGTAGATGAAGTAACTGATCGTTTCCGTTCCGAAGGCGGGTCCACCTTTGGTAATGATGAAGACATTCGCGAACATCGTCGTAATGTCGATCGCCCGCAAAATCAGAGCGACGGCGATGACCGGCTTCATCAGCGGCAACGAGATGTTCCAGAAGATCGACCACCAAGACGCACCATCGAGACGCGCGGCTTCTTCAACCTCTTCATCTTGCCCCTGAAGGGCTGCGACAAAAATGATGAACAGGAACGGCGTCCATTGCCAGACATCGGCGATAATCAGGACCATCCGGCTCATCCAGGTAGAGGATTGAATGGCGAGGTTGTAATCAATCAACCCAAGCCGGATCAGAATGTCCGAAAAGACCCGTCCGTCAAGAAAGGCCAGTTTGTAGATGAAGGCAACGGCTGACGGCATGAACAGCATCGGCACCAGAAATATGATCCGCCAACCCTGCACCCATGGATCGCGGTAGGCGTAGAACGCCAGAAGCAGGGCGAAGAAACACTGCAGGATCAGTGAGATGGACCCGATGATCAGGGTGTTCCGCATCGCAGCCCAGAACTGATAATCGCCCCAAAGCTGGATGTAGTTGTCAAAACCCACAGGTCGCCATGGGCCGAATTTCACCGCGTAGAAGCTTTGGATGATTGCGTAGATGCCCGGGTAAAGCGTGATCAAAAGCAGGTAGATGACCGCTGGCGCCACCAGCAGATAGGGAAACCAGACCTTCAACCGACGGCTGCGCCGTCTCAGCCGCACCGGGCGTACCCGGGCCGAGGCAACCGATGCTGCCCCGGCCCTGGACGGTGTCGTGTCGCTCATTCAGGCGTCACCTTCTTGGTCATGAACGGTCCTGTCAGAACGGCAGGTCCTTACCCTCACCAACATAGAGGCCCGGAGCTGCTGCGGCATAGTCCACCGGATCGTTGCCCGCATAAAAGCCATTGTCGGTCATAATGCGCTTGACCGCCGCAGCAGCGTTGTCCAATGCCTCTTTCGCCGTGATCTGGCCCACGACGGCGCGATTGATCTCGTTCCCGATGGCCTGTTCAATCGGGAAGGCCCCAGGCAGACGCGGTGAACACCAAGCGTGATCCAGACTGTCGCCCCAAACCTTCGCGGGCTGCGACACGGCCTGCAGGTTTTCATTCTCGAGCACTGATCGATAGCCTGGTGCCACACCATTCGCGTTGGCCTCATTCATCGCCATAATCGACGCCGTCGTGAGGAAGCCCAGCATGAGGAAAGCACCTTCTGGATTCTGCGCCGAGGCGCTGACGCACGACGTCGAACCGGCAATGTTCGGCGGCGCAAATCGCCCGCCTTCGATGCGTGGCTCGTAAATCGTGACGAAGTCATCCACGATCTGGCTTTGATCCGGCCGCATCGCTTGTGTGCCGCTGTCCTGCCAGGAGATGTTCGTGGCTACCTGACCACCCAGCCAGGCCGCTCGGTTCTCCGGCCAACCGGCACCCGCATGACCTTCATTGGCGTTCTTGGCGAGTTCCAGAATGATCTCCAGACCCTTCATGCCCGCATCACCGTTGAAGATCGGCTCCCAGCTTTCATCGAAAAGCATCATCCCGGCCTGTGCAGAGATATGCTCCCACGTATAGGTGGACCAGAAACCGGGTGCTGCCATCAGCCCCACACCGGAAACACCCGGCTCGACCTTGTTCAGCTCTTTGGAGACACGGATCAGTTCATCATAGCTGGGCACCGAGTTTACCCGATCGACCTCACCGCCAAGGATCTGCTCCATATAGGCTTTGCGCACATGCACCATCTGGATGTCGCAGTCGAACGGAATGCCGTACATCGTGCCGTTGAAGAAGCCGTAGTTCAGGCGATAGGTGTCGTAGAAATCATCCAGCGGCAGGCCCCATTTCTCGGCATATTCATCCAGCGGATAAAGGAAACCGGGTGCCGCGAAATCCCCCAGCCAGGGCGAGAAGAATTGCAGCGCATCAAAAGACGCATTGCCCGAAATGAACTCGGCCAGAGCTTTGTCATAAAAGCTGTCATCCGGGATCGGGACAAGTTCGACCTCAATACCAGAAAGCTGCTTGAACGGCTCAAGACCTTCCGCCGCAGATTCCGTGTCAGCAGCCCCAATGGCGAAACGCACGGTGGATCCGGCCAGCTCGCTCCGTACAGCCTCCCAATCGACCGTTCGAATCCAATCCTTCGAATTGTCCCAGAACGGTTTGTCGTCGGACATGGAATAAAGGTTGCGATAGTCTTCGCGCACATATCCCGCGATTGAAATCTGATCGAGAACGCTTTGCGGGTCCGGCAAATGCCCATCCGCCCAAACCTGACTTGCAAACCCTGCCCCCAGCGTCGACATGCCTGTCGCCGCCGTACTTTTCATAAACGAACGCCGCGATAACTTACCAGAAAACGTCATTTGAGTTCCTCCCTAAGTGCTTTGTTCTTTTGCTGATCCTTAGGCCCATCTCCCCCCGAGGCAAGCTGATCTTTGAACATCTGCGCACATGGTATAAGGTTTGTTCACGATTGATTTTCTGTCAAGCGTTCATTTGCCGACGGTTTTTATTGACGTATCGGCCCTTCGCACTTGCAGCATTTGAACAAATGAATTGACACAAATACATAAGTTCTAGATGTTGCCGAAGACGCGAGTGCGAAAGGATCACCATGTCATCCAACGTCGCCCTCACCGGGTTGGCAAAAGACCTCAAGGCACGCGCAGATGCGGGCAAGCCGGTGCGTATCGGCCTGATCGGCTCGGGCGAGATGGGCACCGATATCGTTACACGCGCCGGGATGATGGATGGGGTTGACGTGGCTGCGGTTGCCGACATCAATCCTTGTTCCGCGCACAAGGCGGTAGAGATCGCGCGTCAATCCGAAGGGCACAGCGCGGATGCATCGAGCACCGACGCGCTCAACACCGCCATCGAAAGCGGCAAGACCGCCATCGCTGCCTCCTCGGATCTGATCCTCAAATCCGGCTTGATCGATGTCGTCATAGACGCGACGGGCATTCCTGCCGTGGGCGCTGAGATCGGCTTGGCTGCGATGGAGCTTGGCAAGCACCTTGTCATGATGAACGTGGAAGCGGATGTGACCGTCGGCGCCTATCTGCGGGCGGAAGCTGACAGGTTGGGCGTCGTCTATAGCCTCGGCGCAGGGGATGAGCCCTCATCCTGTATGGAGCTGGTCGAGTTTGCCTCGTCCATGGGCCACCAGATCGTCTGCGCGGGCAAAGGGAAGAACAACCCGCTGAATTTTGACGCAATTCCCGACAATTACATGGAAGAGGCTGCCAATCGGCACATGAACCCACGGATGCTGGTGGAATTCGTCGATGGTTCCAAGACGATGGTCGAGATGTGCGCGATTGCCAATGCCACGGGCTTGATCCCCGATTGCGACGGGATGCACGGCCCTGCTGCCGGACCTAAGGATCTGGCGACAACGCTGATCCCCCAAAAGGACGGCGGCGTATTGTCGGATGTCGGTCGTGTCGATTACTCGGTTGGAAAGGGTTTGGCCCCAGGTGTCTTTGTCGTGGTCGAGTCAGAACACCCACGTGTCGCGGAACGCATGCGCGATCTGAAAATGGGGGACGGCCCCTACTTCTCTTTCATCCGGCCCTATCACCTTACCTCACTTGAGGTGCCCCTGACCTGCGCGCGGGCTGTGCTTTATGGCAAGGCAGATATGATCCCGCTTGCCAAACCCGCGGCCGAGGTCGGCGCGGTCGCAAAGCGCGATCTGACCCCGGGCGAGACCTTGGATCTGCTGGGCGAATACACCTACCGCGCCTGGGCGATGGAGGCAGACCGTGCGCACGATCTAAAGGCCCGCCCGGCCGGGCTTTTGCCAGAGGCGAAAGTGACACAACCCATCCCCAAGGGCGCGCTTATCACCGAAGACAACACCGCCTTGCAGCCCAACTCCAAAATCGCAGAGCTGCGCCGCAGGCAAGATGAAATGGTTTATGGGAAGACCCTTGCCCATGTTTGACGAAAACACACCCTACGCGGTGCGCACCTACGCGCCCGAAGTGCTGATCAAAGCGCTGCAAAAGATGTATCTGATCCGCAAATTCGAGGAAGGAGCAGAGGATAGCTATACTCGTGGCCTGATCCACGGCACGATGCATCTGTCCATTGGGCAGGAAGCTTCCGCCGTGGGGGCTTGCATGTCTCTTACCGACGACGACAAGATCACATCGACCCATCGCGGTCATGGCCACTGCGTGGCCAAAGGAGCCGATCTGACGAAGATGTTTGCCGAGTTTTTCGGCAAAGAAACCGGCTATTGCAAAGGACGCGGCGGATCCATGCACATCGCCGACCCGTCCAAGGGCAATCTGGGTGCCAACGGCATCGTCGGGGGCGGTCTGCCCATTGCTGTCGGTGCAGCGTTGTCCGCCAAAAGGCTTGGCCTCGACGATGTGACAGTTTGTTTTTTCGGGGACGGGGCGAACAATGAAGGCGCCTTTCACGAAGCGCTCAACATGGCGGCCATCTGGCGCCTGCCCGTCGTATTTGTCTGCGAAAACAACAAGTACGGTATGTCCACATCTATCGAACGCTCCACCGCAGTCAAAAACATCGCCGACCGCGCGGCCGCCTATGACATGCCGGGCGTCACCGTCAACGGCAATGACTTCTCCGCCGTGGCACAGGCTGTGGACCGGGCCGTCACGCGCGCGCGCAAGGGAGATGGCCCGAGTTTGATCGAAAACCTGACCTATCGCTGGCGCGGTCATTCGAAATCAGATCGCAACCGCTACCGCACCAAGGAAGAGATCGCCGCCTGGCAGGCGCGCGACCCGATCGTTCGTATGGGCGAGATGTTGATCGAACACGGGATCCTCGACCAGAACGGCATCTCAAAGATCGAAGCCGCAGCCGCAGCCACCATCGAAGCAGCCATAGCCGAGGCGAAAGCCAGTCCCGACCCGCATGTGGATCAGGCCACACGCGATGTCTACAGCCAGTCCGGGGCTGCCGCATGAACGCACCAGGCGTGCCCGAAACCCGCGAACTCTCTTATGCCCAGGCGATCCGTGAAGCGATGGACATCGCCCTGGCCGAGGATGAACGCGTCGTTCTCATGGGTGAGGATATCGGTGTTTACGGTGGTGCCTTTCAGGTGACGGGCGATCTGGTGGAAAAGTACGGCACTGAAAGGGTTATAGACACGCCCATTTCGGAGCTTGGCGGGGCCGGTGTGGCCGTGGGTGCCGCGCTGACCGGCCTGCGTCCAATCTTCGAATTTCAGTTTTCCGACTTCGCCACACTCGCTATGGAGCAGATCGTCAACCAGGCGGCCAAGCTGCGCTTTATGCTCGGCGGTGCGGTCTCCGTCCCGGTCGTGATGCGCTTCCCGGCAGGCTCTGGAACAGGGGCTGCTGCGCAGCATTCGCAAAGTCTTGAGGCTTGGCTGGGGCATGTGCCAGGTCTGAAGGTCGTTCAGCCCTCAACGCCCGAGGATGCAAAGGGTCTGTTGCTGGCCGCTTTGGACGATCCGGATCCGGTGATGATCTTTGAACACAAGCTGCTCTACAAATCAAAGGGCCGGGTGCCCGCCGGACGTTACGCGACGCCCATAGGCAAAGCTGCTATCAGACGCGAAGGACGTGACATGACGATTGTGGCCACCTCGATCATGGTGCTGAAAGCGCTTGAGGTGGCCAAGACGCTGGAGGCCGAAGGCATCGATGCTGAGGTGATCGACCTACGAAGCATCCGCCCCATAGACCGGAATACCGTTCTGGCGTCAGTCCGCAGGACGGGCCGACTGATCTGTGTTTATGAAGGCGTCAAAACCCTCGGCATCGGCGCAGAGATCAGCGCGATGGTTGCCGAAAGCGACGCATTTGATTTCCTCGAATCCCCCATCGTCCGGCTTGGCGGGGCAGAGGCACCTATCCCCTACAATCCCGAGCTTGAAAAAGCTGTTGTACCGCAAATCCCCGACATCCTTGATGCAGCGCGCCGGATGGCAAACGGACAGGTCTGATGCCGGTCGAGGTTATCATGCCCAAGGTCGACATGGACATGATCGTCGGCAAGATCATGGCGTGGCATGTCGCGCCGGGTGAGGCCGTTGTAAAAGGCGATCCGCTTTTCGACATCGAAACCGACAAAGCCGCCATGGAGGTCGAAGCGCCCGCCTCGGGCATCCTTCACCACACGGTTGGCGAAGGCGCAGAGGTCGCGATCGGCCAACCCGTCGCCTGGCTTTATGCGCCGGGCGAAATCGTTGGTGACGCGCCAAGAACCAATTCCGAACCGGCAGCCAAAATGGCCAAGGCGCCGAGACCTCCGGCACCAGAAAAAGCCGGAGCTGAGCCCACCACAAACGACAAATTCCGCGCCAGCCCCCGCGCCCGCAAGATGGCACAGCAGAAAGGCATCGCCCTCGACACCGTTATGGGCTCTGGTCCGAGGGGACGCATTCAATCAATGGACGTGCAGGATCACATCGAAGCAAAGAGCACGACACCCGCGGCACCGGCCAAAAACACTGGCGCGCTGCACATCACCCGATCCAAAGGCGGTAACGGCATACCCTTTGTCCTTCTGCACGGTTTTGCTGCCGATGCCGCATCTTGGGCTTCTGTCGAAACGCATCTGTCACACCGCCCGGTGATCCGCATTGATCTGCCCGCACACGGACGGTCTCAACTCCATGCGCCGCCCTCTTTCAAGGATCTCGCGTCAAGACTTCGATCCGCATTTGATATGCTTGATCTAGAGACCGCCCATATCGTCGGTCACAGTCTTGGTGGCGCGCTGGCACTGGCGATCGCGGATACGCGGCCACGCAAGGTGTCGGGCTTGACGCTGATCGCTCCCGCCGGACTTGGGCCGGATATCAACGGTGACGCCCTGAACGGTATTTGCCGGGCCACTCGTGCCGAAAGCCTTGGCCCATGGCTGAAAACGCTGGTGGCCGACGACAAGATCGTCAGCGACGGATATGTGCGCGCGGCCATGCAAACGCGCGAGAACGCGGATCTGCGCGCGGCGCAACGCACTCTGGCCGATACGCTTTTTCCAGATGGTGTTCAGGCCTTTGACATGAGCGGCCCGCTTGACAGGCTGGACGTACCGACACGGATCATATGGGGCAAACAGGACCGGATTATCCCCTGGAAACATGCCTTGCGCGCACGCGGGCAAGTCGCCTTGCACCTTTTTGAACGCGTGGGCCACATGCCACAGATCGAAATCAGCGAAGAGGTTGGAAAGCTGATCGCGACCCCCTTATGATAGCTTACCTGCTGGCTTTCTAAGGGACGCAATGTCGACTAAAAAACGCTTCTCTCCCCGACAATGTGGACTACCCACCGATGCGCGATACACATAAAGACATGCGCGTTCGGGCCGCCTGGCTATACTATATAGAAGGCATGACCCAATCCGATGTAGCCAAACGACTGGGCGTCAGCCGCATCATGATCACGCGTCTTTTGTCCGAAGCCCGTGCGCGGGGCGAGGTGCTTGTTCGGGTCGAATCTGACATCGCCCCACTGATCGAGACAGAACGTCAGTTGGAAGAGGCTTATGGGCTAAACCGCGCGATCATCGCCCCACTATCTGACCCGCAAAGCGACCCAACCCGCGCGATCGCCGCGGCCGCGGGCGCCTATGTGTCTCGGACAATGACCAGCAATATGACTGTAGGGGTGGGCTGGGGCCGCACATTGCAGACCATGCTGCCATTTGTCGAAGGGCGCAGTCTTGAGGACGTGCGGGTCGTGTCGCTTCTGGGTGGCATATCCCAGGCACGGCGCTTCAACCCTGCGGAATTTGCCTGGCAATTTGCAGAGCTTTTCGACGCCGAAGGTTTCCTCGTCCCAGCTCCGGCCATCGTAGACTCAAGCCTGACGAAGACAGCCCTTTTGGAACATTGCGGGCTCGACCAGATCTTCCAAATGGCCGAAACCTGTGATTTGGCCCTTTTGTCCTGCGGCGGAATCACATCGTTAACGACATCCTACCGCGTGGGCCACGTTGCCGAAGCGGAACGACAATCCATGATCGATGCGGGCGTCGTCGGCGACATCCTTTACAACTTTCTCGATGCGGATGGGCGCAGGGTCGACCATCCCGTCAATGATCGCGCCATTTCAATCCCGCTTGATCGGCTGGGTAGAATTCCAAAAAAAGTATTGATTTCCGGCGGGTCCGAGAAGACCGGGATCATTCACGCCGTTCTGAAGTCCCTGCAACCGAAGACCTTGATTACGGATGAGGTCAGCGCGCAAAGACTGCTGGAAAAGGTGAAAGCGGCGGACTAGCCCCAAGACACTTTCGCCTTGGGGCCTTTACTTCTAGGCCGCGATTTCAGGTAGGATCTTTTCAAGCCGGCTGCGTTGGCCTTCATATTGCTCTGGCAGTATCAGGGATTGCCCAAGCGTTTCCAGCGGCTCGTCCCGCGTGAAGCCCGGTGGATCTGTTGCGATTTCGAACAGGACACCTCCTGGCTCTCGAAAGTAGATCGCATTGAAGTATTGCCGGTCTATTACGGGCGTGAGCCGCTGACCATCGGCCAGCAGTCTGTCGCGCCATTCCAACTGATCCGCGTCGTCTCGAGCTCGGAAGGCGATATGGTGGATTGTTCCCGTACCCGAACGGCAATGCGCAGACGCATCCTTGCGCATCAGGTCGATCACCGCCCCCCGCGCATCACCGGGTGCCCGCAAACGTGTGCGTTCTTCGCCGTTCTTTGCCTCGTATCCTTGCTCTACATATCCCATCACATCCGTCATCAGACGGTGGGTCGGGCCGATATCATCAAGCCAAAGCGTTGCCGAATGGAACCCGTCCAAATGCGGCGCCTGATCGCCCGCGACCTCGATCAACTCGACCTTGGCCCCGTCAGGATCGGCGACTGTGATCATCCGCTCGCCAAAGCGTTCTTCCGGCCCGCCGAAGTCAACCGCCTGATCCGCCAACCGGTCGATCCAATCGTCAAAGGCCCCCTGCCCGACAGAATATGCGTAGGCCGAGGCCATGCCCGGCCCGGTGCGACCCGGTCCGGCATCGGCAAAAGGAAAGAAAGTCAGGATCGTTCCAGGATCCGCCGTCTTGTTACCGTAATACAGGTGGTAGGTACCCGGATCGTCAAAGTTCACAGTTTTCTTGACCAGGCGCTGCCCCATCAGCTTGGTGAAGAAATCGACATTTTGCTGCGGCGGCCCGCTAATCGCGGTGACATGATGAAGGCCGGGAATGGTTCTCTGTGTCATCGAAGCTCTCCTATCTGAGGACGCTGTGTTGCGTCACAGATAAGCCGCCCCGTGTCTGAGATAAGGTCGCAGTCCGAACGCCATCTGTGCGCCAGAGCGCATCCGGCCAGTCAGTAGACGTCCCGCTGGTACCGATGACCTGCCGAGAGCGCATCCAGATAGGTTTGCGCGTCCTCCGGGCTGCGGCCGCCATGCGTTTCGATGATCCGCAGCAACGCCTTTTCCACATCTGCGGCCATCCGCGTCGCGTCACCACACACGTAAATCGCGGCGCCCTCTTCGAGCCATTCGAACACCTCCTGCCCACGCTCTTCAAGAAGTGTCTGCACATAGACCTTCTCGACCCCGTCGCGCGACCAGGCGAGGGACGTTTCGGTCAATAGCCCGTTCTCCCCCCAGGCTTCGATGCTGTCGCGGTAAAGGTAGTCACACGCCGCATGCTGGTCTCCGAAAAAGAGCCAATTCTTGCCTTTCGCCTCCCGTGCCTCGCGTTCCTCTAGAAAGGCCCTAAAGGGCGCAATACCGGTGCCTGGCCCGATCATAATAAGCGGGACAGTGTTATCATTGGGTAAGTGGAAGTGGGCAGAGCGTTGGACATAAACCCCCACCATGCCCCCCGACCCGAGCCGTTTGCCCAGGAAGGTCGAAGCGCAGCCTTTGCGGGCAGTTTCGTTCAGGTCGTAATGCACTTCTCCGACCGTCAGATGTACTTCTCCCGGGTGCGCCTTCGGGCTGGACGAGATCGAATAGAGCCGCGGTTGCAAGGGGCGCAACCCGTCAACAAGTTGCTGCGCCGACATGTCCAAGTTCATGGCCGTTAGGAGGTCGATCACTTGCCGATCTTCACCGACCGTTTCGATCTCCCAAACCTCTGCCGTTTTGGGCGTCACCGTCGTCAGATCAAGGCGCGTCAACAGGGCAGAGCGCAGTTGCGCCGGGCCCGATTTCAGTTTCACGGGTTCCCGACCCGAAAGGCCGGTTGCGGCAAGGATCGCCTGCACCTCCTGCCCGCAATTGACAGGCCATACACCCAAGGCGTCGCCGACCTCATAGTCAAGATCCTCACCACCGCCGGCCAGCGACAATTCGATGTGGTTCACGCATTTCGCAGATGCTTCACCGCTCAGCGCCTCTGCCGTCATAAGGGACGCCATGAACGGTCGGTTCTTGTCGAAAGCGGCGACGGCTTCGACAGGTTCAGGTGCCCCGGCCGCCCCCGCAGCGGCCACAAAGGGTTCGCTATCGAAGGCTGCGGTTTTCCAAGCTGCGTAGTCATCTTCGAAATCCACATCGCAGCCGACAAAATCATGCGCACGGGTGGCACCAAGCTCCTCCAGACGCCTGTCGATATCCGTCGCGGCCTTGTTGAAATCCGCATAGCTGGAATCACCCAATCCGCAGACGCTGAAGTTAAGCTTTGAGGGCAGGGCGGGTGCATCATCAGCCATGATCGTCTTGTAGAACTTGGCCGAGTTGTCGGTTGGATCGCCTTCGCCAAAGGTCGCTGCGACGATCAACAGGTGGTTGATCGCGCCCAGATCCGACAGCTCGATATCGTCGAGCGCTGCAACCGAAGCGTCAAACCCGCGTGTCTTCGCAAATTTGCGAAGATCCTTGCTGAGCGCTTCGCAATTGCCTGACTGCGACCCATAAAGCACCGTCAGGGCCGTTGCGGCCTCTTCCGGTTCCGCCGCAGCCGTCGCCGCTGATGCGATGGCGTGCAGACCGGATAAAAGACCATTTAGCCATTGCCGCTGAGCGTCATCGAAAGGCGCCTCTTCTGAGATGAATTCCGGCGCCCGCGCCGTGTGCGTCTGCCCAATGGCCAGGGCGAGATTGTTCAGAATATTAGGATCTTGCGCGGTCATTGGTAAACCTCGTCAGTCAAAATGGGGGTCAGGCCGCCTGGGCGAATTGCGGCGGAAGAAGAAGGCGCAGCGCGTCGTCATCCTGCCTCCGCACAAAGGCAAGAAAACTCTCATCGGTTTCGCGGTTGTCCAGATACGTGGCCACGACATGTTCAAGAAGTGCATAGATGTCATCGGCAGCCACCGGACCGCAAAGTGGGCGAGCCAGGCCCTGATCCAGGTCCGAACCACCGCCAAGAACGATATTGTACCCTTCCCCCCCGTCCGGAGCCGCAGCGCCGACAAGACCGATATCGCCGATGTAGTGCTGCGCGCAGGAATTGGCGCAACCCGTGAAATGGATGTTGATGGGCTTATCCAGCATGAAGCAGCTTTCCAGATGGCGAACCAGTTTGGTCGCATCCTGTTTGGTATAGGCAGCGGCCAGCTTGCAGCCCCATCGGCCCGTGCAGGCTACAGCTCCCGCCGCAAAGGCAGTTGCCCGTGTCGGCATGTTCAGCGCATCAAGATCTGCCTGCACCGCCGCGACATGTTCATCGCGCACATGCGGTATCAGCGGGTTTTGCCACACGGTCAGGCGAATTTCGTTCCGTCCGTACTTTTGGGCAATCTCGGCCAGCCTCCGCATTTGCTCGGGCGACATCCGCCCCACCTCAAGCGCGGCGCCTACATAATTCAGCCCTTGCGTGCTTTGTGCATGAACGCCGATATGACCCTGCCTGTCGATCGGCGGGCGCGGCGCATCAAAGCGAACATCCAGCGGCTGAAGTTCGGCGCTCATTCCCAATTCGCTGATTTTCTCGCGCGTCTTTTCGACAAACCAGTCGAAACCCTTCGCATCCAGCAGGTACTTGAGCCGGGCCTTTTTGCGGTTCGTCCGATCCCCATGATCCACAAACACCCTCAGCATCGCCTCGCCCACATCAACGGCGTGATCCGGGCGGCAAATGATGCCTGTGTCTCGTGCGAAATCCTTATGCCCGGTGATCCCACCCAGATGGATACGGCACCAGATCCCAGGTGCGACGCCCTGATCATTGTCCTGCACATCGACAGCCAAGAACCCGATATCGTTCGTGTCCGACAGGCAAGAGATCGAACCGGCATTGTCGTAAGATATGTTGAACTTGCGCGGAATCCCCTGAAGGGCGCGGTGTCGTATGATCCGCTTGGCCAGCTTGCGCGCGCACCAAGAGATATCGATAAGTTCCGCCCGATCAAAACCCGCCGTTGGCGATGCCGTTAGGTTGCGCGCAGAGTCGGCGCCGGTGCCTTGCGCCGTCAGACCACATTCCTGCAACGTGTCGATAATCTCGATCACGTTTTCGGGGCGGATCTCTCGCATTTGAAGGCTGCCGCGGGTGGTGACATGCGCATAACCACCGGCGAGGTTTTCAGCGATATGCGCCAGCACCTCCATCTGATCGCCGCGCAGAACACATGCTGGCGTCCGCAAGCGCATCATGTAACCGGGGCTGTTTGGCTCCACATTGAAGAACCCCAGATGGCGCAGCAGGAACTGGTCCAGCCCTTCGGCCAGATGACCGCTGGCCGTCCACGCCTCAAGTTGTGGCCACATGTCAAGCGGATGAAGCTCATGCTTTTTAACCTCTTCCCTGCAGAGGTCTTCCAGCGGAACGCCATAGATCGTCTCATCTTCCTGGACGGTGGCGCCGCCCCCGCCTTGCAGAACCTGGTGTAGATTCAGCCGCTTTAAGGCCTCAACAAGATAAGCTTGCTGTTCTTGCGTGAAACCTGCCGGTGAGTTGGGCATCTCGTGTCCTAGAGTTTGGCGTCGGTCGCTGAGGTTGGGCCCCGAATGTATGGGCCGAAGATTTTCAGAGAGGAGGACGCCATTGCCCGCAAGGATCATTTCACCGTATGACGAGCCCGAACAACAGTGTTCGAAAGCAAAGCGCCAAAGGCAGTTGTATCACCTACGTAGATCGGGCCATAGCCAAACGGTCAAGGTGAATGTCTTTCGCTGTGGGGATCACATTATTCAGCTCTCGCGAACGTATGATCCGCGAATGTTTTTTGAACACCTTGAGATCACTTTGAACAAATAACGGGCACACTGAGAACGCGCTGGCCTGCGCGAACCGACCCGGCGATTCCGAAAATCACGAGGCCTTTCAAGCTGCGATCCAAAGCTGATACTTTGATCCGATGGGCGTTAATCTCGCCCTCACTAAAGTTCTTTATCCCTCCTTCCTTGACATCACATGGCAAAACCAAAAGCGTGGATGTCGAGCAAAGATGCTTACCCGCCAGGTCGTTGCGAAAACCGCTAAAAAACTATAAAATATCACTAAACTTTGCAGATCATGTGTTCGAAATGCCGCTAGACACATCCGAACAACTAATCTGTAGAACCGGGCCTTACAGTGGGCCAGAAGACTATTCCTCGGCCGAATGTCTATCCGTGACCACTGAGTTTCGGACGCTTGTTTGGCGCAATCTCCTGCCATTCCAAAAAGGATCATTCGATGGCTTATGTACTACTGTCAGGGTTCTCCGCCAAAAATGGCCGATGCAAGTAAAGTCAAGGCGCTGATGCCCGCGAAAGATACACTGGTCCGCTCCTGTATGGCTGGCGCAATTCTGGCCCTTGCCGCCACATTCGCAGTGACCGTTGCCCCGAATACTGGTCACTTCATTGTAGGTGCGCTTTCATTCCCAGTCGGGTTCTCCGCGCTTTGTCTGCTGGGCTTTGACTTTTTTGACAGGTGTACTCACGCTCGCCCTTCTCGACAAACGCTCGAGCTTGGACACGAAATCGCTTTGGCGCAACTGGGTCCTGGTCTTCGTCGGTAATTTTGCGAGCGCGATGACGAGGGCTGCCTTCATGTCGACGATGCTCACCATGGGCTTCAAGCCGGAACCCAATGCGTTGGGACAAAAGCTCATGGAATGTCTGTCATTCACAGACCGTTGGCTCTGCCAAAGCGGGCGGAGGCGGTATGCTTAAGCTCTTCATCCGCGCCGCAACGTGCAACTGGATGGCGTCCATCGGTGTCGTTGCCACGATGATGTCAACCTCTGTTCCGGGTAAGATCAAGGCCGTGTGGATGCCAATCCTGATTTTCTTCTACATGGGGTTCGAGCATTCGATCGTGAACATGTTCGTCTTCTCTATCGGCCTTCTGCTCGGGGAGTACTCAACATCAGGCGATTACCTGATATAAAACAAGATCCCGACTATGATCGGCAACCTCTTAGGTAGCCTGACGTCCGTAGGCAACATGCCAAATGACACGACCCTTTCTGCCTGGGTCGAGGTGCGTTGGAGCGCGGGTCAAAAGCGCTGCACCAGAATTTCCACGGGGTGACGATCCCCGAAGACCCGGCCCTTGCGCTGAAGGGCGCCAGCGCTGCGCTTTGCGACGGAATCTCTGCCAGCCCAATCAGCGCCCAAGCCACCCAGATCACGGTCAAATCGCTGATGGAATAATACTAAGCCACGTCCGATGCCTGGAGCGTCAAAACCTTTTTCTCCGGGGTTGTATACACCATCAATTCCTAGCTTTTAGCTCACCATCACCAAAAAATGCGCCGCGATATGGACCACGGCATGATGTGTACTTTGGCTGGATTGGTGCTCAAAACACGCACGGGCCGCATCTTTCACGCGGGCGACAGCCGCGTCCGGCGCCTGCCGAACGCCGACTTCGGACCGATGACGAAATACCGGCGTCTTATGTTGCCGGGCGGCGATGATGTTCTGGTACACGCCATTGGCATGACCGACGGGTCGAGCTTGACTACCGCAAGATCGCCCTCGACTCCGATGGCGTACATGAGGCGCTTTCCCCCGCGTTCTGGCGAAGCTTTTGAGGCAAGCCAAGGATCTGGATAGTCTGGATACTGGGGCCAGTGCGACCACAGATGCCGCTCAGGCTGCGGGAACTAGGGATGATTTGACGGCGCTCACACGGACGAGGATCGCATCGCACTTTTCGTTTTCACCGAATTCGCCGAAGGCCAAACATTGCGGCAATCGATGCATGATCGCGACGCGGCCGCGCTCGATCAGATGCACGACATCATCGGCCAAACCCTGCGCGGGCTGAGAACACTCCACCGCTAGCAGATGCTGCATCAGCACTTGAAGCCGGAAAACGCCACGATCGATGCGGATGGCACCGTGAAGATCATCGATCTGGATTCAACCTCGGTGGCAGGGTTGCAGGACGCCTCGCCCAACCCGCATGAGGGCATACTGAGCATGCTGCAGTACACCGTGTCCGAACACTTCGTTGGCTTGACGCCTTAATGGCGGTCCGATCAATTCTCGCTCGCTGTGGTGGTCTATCCGGTGCTGACAGGTCGCCTTGCCTTTTGAAACGACATTTGTCGACTAACCCTGCCCAGGCAGCTCACTGGCCTGCGTTACAGGTCTGCAAGCACCACTCGATCCGATTACCGGGTTGGGTCGGTACAGCGCTTGCGCGCGCCCTCCATCCAGACGCCGCCCGCCGGTTCAACTCGCTTTCCAAATTCCAGGCGGCCGGTCAAACGCACAAGCCCGAAGATCACCACCCCCTTGCCGAACGCGACCCGGTTCAGTTCTGGCGAACAGTCTCGGTCATTCTCGTCTTTCTGCTGATCCTCGCAATCGGCCTTGAGGGCTAACCCGCCTAACACAAAAACCAAAGCACCAAACTATGGATACCATGACCCCCGAAGACGTCACTGCCATGTTCCTCTCAGCCGAAAGCGCACCGAAAATCTGGGAGCAGATCGATCCGTGCATCTATAGTTTCTATGAAATCGTTGGCGTCTATAGGCCCAAGCTCAAGGCGCTGATCCGCGAGAAGTTCGGGGATAGCACTATGTCCGCCATCGACTTCGACATGTCCGTCACCCCGATTGAGCATCCCAATGGCGACAGCGTTAGAGTCGAAATGTCTGGCAAATACCTGGCCTATAAGAGTTGGTGAGCGCTCCAGCCCCGCATTGCAGCCCTTGTCACTATGCGTGATAAGAGGTGCGATGCAATGCGGGGGGCACTATGTCAGATCTGAAATTCGGCAAAGGCTGTCACCTGCACCTGATTGATGGGTCGGCCTTCATTTTCCGCGCCTATCATGCGCTGCCCCCACTGACCCGAAAATCCGACGGCTTGCCCATTGGTGCCGTGTCAGGCTTTTGCAACATGCTTCAGAAGTACGTCGAAGGGAATCATGGTCCCGAGGCCCCAACCCATTTGGCCGTGATTTTCGACAAAGGCAGCCACACCTTCCGCAACGAAATGTACGATCAGTACAAGGCCAACAGGGATGCCATGCCAGAGGAATTGCGGCCTCAGATCCCACTCACCCGACGGGCGACCGAGGCCTTCAACATCGCCTGCGAGGAACTCGAGGGATATGAGGCCGACGACATCATCGCGACCCTCTCGGTTCAGGCGCGAGAGGCGGGGGGACGCGTGACGATCATCAGTTCCGACAAAGATCTGATGCAGCTTGTGGGCGACGGGGTCGAGATGCTTGACGCGATGAAAAACGCCCGCATTGACCGCGATGGTGTTTTCGAGAAGTTCGGCGTTTTTCCCGACAAGGTCATCGATGTGCAGGCACTCGCCGGCGACAGCGTTGACAACATCCCCGGTGCACCTGGTATTGGGGTGAAAACGGCCGCGCTGCTTATCAACGAATACGGCGATCTCGACCAGCTTCTCGAACGCGCCGAAGAGATCAAGCAACCAAAACGCCGCCAAACCCTGATCGACCATGCCGACCAGATCCGGTTGTCTCGGGATCTGGTCACGCTTGATGCCAGAACCCCGCTGGAGTTCACGCTTGATGATCTTGAGGTGAGAGATCCGGATCCAGGCACCCTTATGGGCTTTCTGGCAGAGATGGAGTTTCGTACCCTCTCCAGACGCATCGCCGACGCGCTTGATGTGGAACCTCCCGCTATCGCCGAAGCACCTGCACCAGCCGATGCCGCCTTGCCCGAGGCGCCCTCGTTTGAGGATGCGACCTATGAGCAGGTCAGCGATGCAGAGGCCTTACAAGCCTGGATCAACCAAATCTACGAACGCGGCTATGTGGCAGTCGACACCGAAACGACCAGCCTGAACGAGATGACCGCCGAGCTTGTCGGCATCTCGCTTTGTGTTGAGGCAGGCCATGCATGTTATGTTCCGCTGACCCACAAGGCAGGCGCGTCAGACGATCTTTTTGGGTCAAGTGATCTGGCCGAGGGGCAGATAAGTGTAGAAGACGCGCTTGGTATGCTCGGCCCGGTTCTGGAAGATGACAGCATCCTAAAGATCGGCCAGAACATGAAGTACGACGTCAAGATTTTCGCAAATCTCGGGATCACCGTCGCACCGATCGACGACACGATGCTGATGTCCTACGCGATGCATGGTGGGCTACACAATCACGGTATGGATACGCTGTCCGAACGCTACCTGAACCACACGCCGATCCCGATCAAACCGCTTTTGGGCAGTGGCAAATCGGCCAAGACATTCGATCAGATCGCCATCGAGGACGCGGTGCGCTATGCGGCCGAAGATGCCGATATCACGCTGCGACTTTGGCAAATTTTCAAGATGCAATTGCATCAAGCACAGGTCACCAAAGTCTACGAAACGCTCGAACGACCGATGGTTTCCGTACTTTCTCGTATGGAGCGGTCCGGCATCAAGGTTGATCGTGATACGCTGTCGAAAATGTCGAATGCATTCGCGCAGAAAATGGCCGGGCTAGAGGACGAGATCCACGAACTCGCTGGTCGGAAATTCAAC
The DNA here is from genome assembly GCA_937897325.1 of uncultured Shimia sp. Classification (GTDB taxonomy): domain Bacteria; phylum Pseudomonadota; class Alphaproteobacteria; order Rhodobacterales; family Rhodobacteraceae; genus CALCOY01. The sequence continues at coordinate 234,111 of CALCOY010000015.1, read as the reverse complement.
GTTGGCAGCCCCAAACAGCTTGGCGAAATCCTATTTGATGAAATGGGGATCGAAGGCGGAAAGAAGGGTAAAACAGGGGCTTACGCAACAGGCGCAGACGTTCTCGAAGACCTGGCGACCGAACATGAACTGCCCGCTCGCGTGCTGGACTGGCGGCAGATCTCCAAGCTGAAATCAACCTATACCGACGCCCTGCAAGACCACATCAATACTGACACTGGGCGCGTTCACACATCCTACTCTATCGCTGGCGCTTCCACCGGTCGGCTTGCATCGACCGATCCGAACCTGCAGAACATACCTATTCGTACGGAGGAAGGTCGGCGCATACGCGAGGCTTTCGTGGCCGAAGATGGCAAGACGCTCGTCGCGCTCGATTACTCTCAGATCGAACTTCGTATCCTTGCACATATCGCCGACATCCCGTCACTGAAGCAGGCCTTCGAAGATGGTCTCGACATCCATGCGATGACGGCCTCCGAAATGTTCGATGTACCACTCGATGAAATGACACCCGAGATCCGCCGCCGCGCGAAGGCGATCAATTTTGGGGTGATCTACGGGATCTCGGGTTTTGGACTTGCCCGCAATCTCCGTATCCCTCGCGGCGAGGCGCAAGGCTTTATCGATCGCTATTTCGAACGCTTCCCTGGCATCCGGACCTACATGGACGACACGAAGGCCTTCGCGAAGAAGAACGGTTATGTGCAGACCCTGTTTGGGCGGCGGATCCACACACCTGAAATCGGATCGAAAGGTCCACGCGCGGGTTTTGCCGCCCGTGCAGCGATCAACGCGCCTATCCAAGGCACCGCCGCTGACGTGATCCGCCGCGCAATGATCCGCATGCCTGCCGCCGTAGAAAACCTGCCCGCGACAATGCTGCTGCAAGTCCATGACGAATTGCTGTTCGAGGTTGAAGACGGTGCTGTTGAAGATCTCATCGGCGCCGCCAGAGAGGTCATGGAGAGCGCCTCGGATCCCGTCGTAAAACTGGACGTCAAGCTTACCGTCGACGCCGGGCAGGGCCAGAACTGGGCTGAGGCGCACTAAAGCAACGTAAATGTTGCTTGGCCACTAACTATGTCCTTCGACGCAACAGATAGGTGTCCATGATCCAGCCATGCGCTTCGCGCGCCCGGGCTCTCATATGAACGATCTTCGGGCCGACGTCGCTCAACCGCCCTGCTGCCAGCACCTGTTCCGGCATCCCAAGGTAGGCACCCCACCAAATGTCGTAGTCTGTACCTTTCAGACGCTGAAACGTACATTTACCATCTAGCATGACGACCACTGTCTCTGCGCCCTCTGGCCAACCCTCATCGCGCAAGCGACGTCCAGTGGTGATCGTCACCGGCGCATTCAAGTCGTTCAATGGCATCGCATGAGCCGCCGTCAAAGCCTGCAGAGACGTGATACCAGCGACCACACTTATCTTTGGTCGCGGCATCAAACGCTCCGCGATGCGCAAGGTGCTGTCATAGAGCGAAGGATCCCCCCAGACCAACAGCGCAACCTTGTCAGCATCTGGGCGTTCAGCGAGGGAGGTTGCCCACCGACGGGCGATCTCATCATGCCAGGCATGGACGCGGTCTGCATAGGGCTGCATCTCATCACGCACGGGCATATCAAAATATGCAACTGCGGGGTTGTCGCGGACCTGGCCGATGATACGGACGCGCAAATCAACCAGATCGGACTTCGAAGACCCCTTGCGCGGCACCAGAAACAGGTCAGCCTCGGCAATCGCGCTGATCGCCTCTTGCGTCAGATGGTCGGGGTTGCCCGTGCCGATCCCAATCAGAAAAAGATGTTTCATATTAGAAGGGTCACCGCAGCGTCGCTGCTGCTACTGTGCCTGGCCCAGCGACCAGACCGGGTTGTAAAGACGGTGTGTTAAGGCGTCAACATCCCGCAAACCACGGGTCGCTGTCGCACCAGCCAGAAAAGCCAGATCATCAATAGCTTCGATCAGCGTTACCAGCATATGGACATCCCCGAACTTAAGGGCGGCAAACATATTCTCGGCCCTAAAATCCTGGCCATGGAAGTTCCGCAACGCCGCGCAAGCCACGACACCACTTTGATACGTCGCCGACATTTTCAAAACCTACATGTACCCCAGATCCACATATGCCGCTTTTGCTGGCACGATCCGTTTGATCAGCGCAAAGCGCGGGAAGAGAAACGTCGTGATGTTCACAAAGAACATCGGAAGATCGTTCGGCCCGAAGAATATGCCCCTATACAAGGAAGCCCAGCTTCAGCCCTTCCACCGTCGGGGCTGTGCCCATCAGCAAAAACAAGGTTGTGCCGAGGATGAAGTAGACTTCGGACACGCAGACGGCAAAGTACGGCAAAACCTCAAAAAAGGAACATGCCAATCGTCACAATTGCGGTGCGGAGGGCGAACGGCGACACGGACTGTATCTTGAGACAATGTGCAGCCATTTCCAGGGAATAACCCGCCGCAGCGATGGCATAGGCGAATACCACTTTGCGCCGTCGACGACGCCCGCTTCGATATGCATTTCAAGGTCTTTTTGCCGTGCATCCGACGACATAGGAGCCGCCTGCATGGCCGGTGTCATCGTGCGATAGCAGGTCATCTGACTTACTGTTCAATGCGAGCCTAAAGTTTCTCAAGCCTTTGATTTAGTTTCTCTTTAAGTCTCCCACCGTTCACACTTGCGGGCAATCAGACAATGTCACCCTGTTCAATTCTCAGACCACAAAGCATGATCTCCATCTACGTTTACATCAGTCCCAGGACCCGACAAGCGTTGCGTGTTGTCATCCGTCTCAGCAAGCGGTCCGTACAGGATCAGCGCAGGTGCATCGCTAATGCTTTCGGCAAGACGCGCCGCCAGTTGCACAACGCTCATCCGGTGCAGCGCCTGCGCAGGAGTCGAAATGCCCTCGGCCAGCAGTGCGGGCGTTTCGGGCGGCAGGCCGTGATTGATCAGAAGGTGGGCAAAGGCGGGGAATGTGCGCTGCCCCATGAAGACAACGGTCGTGGCAAGCGGATCGGCGAGGGCCGCCATGTTCATGTCTTCCGGCAAAGCGCCTCTGACGTCATGCCCGGTGATGAACTGTACACGCCGAGCCGTGAGCCGACGGGTCAGAGGAATGCCCGCAGCGGCTGCGGCCGCACATGCGGACGGGACGCCTGGAATGATCTCGAAGTCGATCGCGGCTTCGCGCAGGGCGCTGGTTTCCTCTTCGAGCCGCCCAAAAGTGCCGCTGTCCCCGGATTTCAGACGCACGATCCGTCCACCCTTTTGGGCATAATCCACGAGAAGGCGACTGACATGATGCTGCTTCGGCGAAGGCCGCCCGGCCCGTTTGCCGACTCCGATCAGATCAGCACCGCTGCGGGCGTGGTTCAGGATCGGGCCGGCGGACAGATCATCAAAAAGAACGGCATCGGCGCGCCTCAGACGATCCACGGCCTTCAGCGTCAAAAGCTCTGGATCGCCGGGGCCAGAGCCGACAAAGCTGACAAAGCCTTTCATTCGGCCTCGCCCGCGATCAGGTGGAAGAATGTGCCGGTTACATGACCGCGGCGTGATCCGGTTTCAGGCACCGGCCCGCCATCAGCGTCGAATACGTCGGCCAGCGGCGCATCGGGCTGCTCCAGGATTGTCGAGTAATGGAATTCATGCCCGCGCAATGCGGCACCGCTGTCAAAGCCGGGCAGGGGCGTTTTCAGCACGGCACGGCGGTATCCCAAGTGGAACTTTCGCTTCTCATAGCTTGTGACAAGCCCCAGCAGTCCAGCCATTTCGTGACGCGTCCCATCCTTGTCAATCAAGCCAACGCCAAGGGCCATATACCCGCCGCATTCACCATGGACCGGTCGGTTTTCCGCGTGACGCTGCAAACCGGCCTTGAACGTCCCGGCGGTTGCAATCCGACCAGCATGCAGTTCGGGGTAACCACCCGGCAGCCAGACCAGATCGGCATCTGCGGCCGGTGCCTCATCCGCTAGGGGAGAGAACGGCAGGATTTCCGCGCCAGCCTCCCGCCAGCCCTCAAGAAGGTGTGGATATGTGAAAGAAAACGCCTCATCACGGGCAATGGCGATCCTTTGGGCAGGCGGTTTCGGTAGGTTGCCCGGGGCAGGCGCATCGGCGGCTGTCGACGCGGCTTTGAGGATCGCGAGATCAACGTGATCCCGCAGGAAATCTGCGTAGCCCGCAATCGCCGCTTCCAGATCGGGATGCTCAATCGCCTGGATCAGACCCAGATGGCGTTCCGGGAGCTTGAGGTCTCCGCGTCGTGGGAGCGCACCCAGAACCCTAACCCCAGCCCGCTCCATCCCAAGACGGGTAAGTCTTTCGTGACGCGGGCTGGCGACGCGGTTCAGGATCACGCCAGCAAAAGGCAGATCCGGGTTGTAGGTCCGAAATCCCAACGCCGCAGCGGCAGCCGATTGCGCCTGACCGCTGACATCAAGGACAAGCACAACCGGCCAGCCCAGCGTCATTGCCGTCTCCGCGCTTGATCCGAAACCGAAGCGACCCCGCGTGGCGACCCCGTCAAAAAGACCCATGGACCCTTCTGCGATGCAAAGGTCGGCGCCCGACGCCTTGTGCGCGATGGCACCGAGCAGATGCGCATCCATGGCCCAGGTGTCAAAATTGAAAGACGGCCTTCCCGCTGCCGCCAGGTGAAAGGCGGGGTCGATGTAGTCCGGCCCGCTTTTGAAAGGTTGCACCACATCGCCCGCATCCCGCAACGCGCGCAGAAGACCCAGCATGACTGTGGTTTTCCCGGTTCCTGACGCCGGTGCCGAGATCATGAGGCCGGGCGAATTAGTCATTGCCATGGCTCCAACTCGCCCACGGGCTGTCGGCGGTTTGGGGGCGGTATCGACGGTCATAATCCGGTGCGTAAAGGCAGGATTCATCGAACTGATCCGCCCCCAGAACGCGGCCTACCAGGATCAGGGCAGTTCGGCTGATGCCATTGTGCATGGCTGATTTCAGGGTGTCCAGCGTGGCTTGAACGATTTGCTGATCCGGCCAACTGGCCCGATAGACAACGGCAACAGGACAATCGCCACCATAGGCTGGCATCAGGTCCGCTACGACCTGATCGAGGTTTTGCACCGAGAGATGGATTGCAAGCGTCGCGCCCGTTGCTGCAAAACTCTTCAACGTTTCGCCGTGCGGCATAGACGACGCCCGACCCGGCGTGCGCGTCAAGACAACCGATTGGGCGATACCGGGCAGCGTCAACTCGGCCCCGATGGCGGCGGCGGATGCAGCAAAGGAGGGCACGCCTGGCGTAACGGTAAAGGGGATTTCTTCGGCCTTGAGCCTGCGCAATTGCTCACCCATTGCGGACCAGACGGAGAGGTCACCGGAATGCAGCCGCGCAACATCATGCCCCCCCTCATGGGCGGCGCGGATCTCCACCATGATGGCGTCGAGATCCATAGAGGCCGTATTCACGATATGCGCGCCTTCCGGACAGTGATCCAGCACGGCCTCTGGCACGAGGGATCCGGCAAAAAGACAAACCGGACAGGCAGCAATCAGATCGCGACCGCGAAGGGTCAGAAGGTCGGGCGCACCGGGTCCCGCGCCGATGAAATGGACAGTCATTCGTTGTCTCCAATTGCGATCGCGCAGGTGGCGAGCCGATCATGCGATACTGATCGTGGCCCAAGAAGGCGCGCATTTGGCCCGGCAGCGGCAAGGGCCGTTGCCTCAGCCACGCTGCCAACACCCTTGTGCGCTGTGCTCTGATCCGAAAGGCTTAGTGTGGTCTGCTGGCCCGCAAATACTGCGCTGATCTTGATCAGATCGAGGCCATGCGATTGTGCAAAACCGGCAAGGTCGGCGACCTTGTCTTCCAAGGTCGCGAATGCGGTCGGCTGATATGTACCACTGACTTGCGACAGAGCATCTGAAAAACTGGCCTCCGTCGCGCTTTGGCGAAATCCGAAACCGGCGACAATCATGTGACAATGCTCCACTGCACAACCGGGTAGGCTGCGCCCCACCCCCGCTTCGATCCAAGCGGGACAGGCGACGAAAGCGCAATTCGGAGGAGGTCTCCGCCAAGCCTGTCATGCCACTGACTGAGCAACATCTCCCCCTCGAGCGTAACGGCGTTCGCCACAACACGAATGCCCGCGATCGCGGTCACGGCCTCCATCAACGCGCCCGACATGCCGCCGCCCACGAAGATCGCATCTGGCGCTGCAAGGCCTTGCAAGCAATCCGGCGCGATCCCCTCGATCACTTTGATCCGGTCTTCGACGCCAAGCACTTCAGCATTCCGGATGATGCGGTCCGCGCGGTCCGGGCGGGGTTCAATGGCACTGGCGCGGGTTGTTGGATGCGCCAAAAGCCATTCCAGTGAGATAGAACCGGAGCCGCCGCCGATATCCCAGAGATGCTGGCCGGGCAGGGGGCCAAGGCTTGAGAGCGTGATCGCGCGCGCAGGCCGCTTCGTCATTTGCCCGTCGCTGTCAAATGTGTTGTCGGGCAGGCCCGTCGCCACGGACAAGACAGTCCCGATGCCAGAAACCTCAACTGCAGCACAGACGGGATGGGCAAAGTCACCTTCCAGCGCGTTGGCCCGGCCCTGCACACGCCGTTCCAGAGGGCCACCCAGACGTTCCCATATGGTGACCAAGCTGTCTTCGAAGCCCTGCGCCGCCAGATATTCCAAAAGCTCGGCCACGGCATCGCCATCGCGCAAGGTCGCGATCATACGCGTTCCGGGCGCGAGATGCCGCTTTAGGCGCGCCATCGGGGCGGCGTGCAGGCCAAGACAGGCTGTCTGCTCAAGCGGCCAGCCCATGCGCGCGGCCGCGAGCGAAAAACAGGATGGCCCCGGCAAGGCAAGCCATTCCTGAGCATCAAAGGCACGCGCGATCACGGAGCCCGCCCCAAACCAGAACGGATCGCCCGAAGCCAGCACAACAACGCGCTGGCCGCGCAAATCCTGAAGTATCGGCAAGCCTGCGGAAAAGGGCACAGGCCAAGTGATCCGTCGTGCGCTTCCGTCTGTCACCATCGACAAATGGCGCGGTGGGCCCATGATGATCTCTGCTGCGGTGAGTGCGGCTTGACTTGAGGCGGACAGGCCTTCAACCCCATCCTCACCAATGCCAATGATGGTCAACCACGGAAGCTTAGACATGCGGCCGAACCTTCTTGTCCTCGCAGGTACGACCGAGGCGACTACGCTGGCCAAGGCTATGCATACGCGCGGCTTGACCGGCACCATGTCTTTCGCCGGGCGTGTGGCCCGGCCCAAGGCGCATCCACTGGACCAGCGGATTGGCGGGTTTGGCGGCGTTGAAGGCCTTGTCACGTATTTGCGCGATAATAATATCACGCATGTCGTCGATGCGACACACCCCTTTGCCGCGCAGATGAGCTGCAACGCGATTGAGGCCTGCCAAAGAGCGGATGTGCCGCTGATTGCGCTGACCCGCCCGCCTTGGCTGGCGCAGGCCGATGACCGATGGACCCATCTGTCGGATATTGCTGCCGCGGTGCAGGCCTTGGATGGTCCGCAGCGCCAGGTTATGCTGGCCGTCGGACGTATGCATTTGCAGGAATTTGCGCCGAACCCGCAGCATTTCTATCTGCTGCGCCTGATCGACCCGCCAAGCGTGCTTCCGCCATTGCCCAATCATCACGTCATCATTGGGCGTGGGCCGTTTACCCATGAAGGCGATCTCGCCCTTTTGCAGAAGCATGAGATTGAGGTTGTTGTCTCGAAAAACGCAGGCGGTACTGCAGCCTATGCGAAAATCAGCGCGGCGCGAGAACTCGGTTTGCCGGTTCTGATGATCGACCGGCCCAACATTCCGCCGCGGAGGGAAGCGCGCAGCGCACAGGATGTGATCGACTGGCTGACTGGTCATGAGGTCACGCTCCGAGGCGTGTAGACAATCGGCAGGCCATTTCGGGGGATCACCCGGGTCTGGGATGACCCGACGATGACCATCGTACGCATATCCGCCATCTCTGGCGTTGCATCTTGAACGGTGACGACGCGGATGTCTTCCTCTTCCGTCGAAACTGCGCGGGCGAAGATGATGGCACGGCCGGTACCGCATATCTGCTTTAGGATCTCCAAGACGCGGACAAACCCCTCGGGCCGAGACTTGGAGCGGGGGTTGTAGAACGCTATCGCAAAATCCGCCTCGACGGCCAAGGCGATGCGGCGTTCGATCAGGGACCATGGTTTCAGGTTGTCCGATAGGTTGACCGCACAAAAATCATGACCCAACGGCGCACCGACCCGTGCCGCAGCCGCCAGCATGGACGTCACGCCCGGCAAAACGCGAATGTCTAGATCACGCCAGGCCATCGGCCCGGCCTCAACGGCCTCAAAAACCGCTGCGGCCATGGCGAAGACACCTGGATCGCCGGAGGAAACCACGACAACGCGATGCCCCTCAGCTGCCATCTTCAACGCATGTAGCGATCTGTCGATTTCGACCCGGTTATCGCTTGCGTGAAGAGTAAGGCCCGGCCGCCTTGCGATACGTGCCACATAGGGGAAGTAGCCGACGACATCGGTGGCTTCAGCAAGTGCCCTGCTCACTTCGGGCGTAACAAGCGTCTCCGAACCCGGCCCAAGACCGGCGATGGCGAGCCAGCCGCTCATGGACGCCGACCCTGCCCATGTACAACGATGATCGAAAAGTAGGGTGTCACGGAATCCTCGGCTTCGGCCAGCCTGGACACCGTCTGGCCTGGCATCGTCGCGTACTCGATCAGCCAAGCAGCATCGTATCGACCGGTCGCCTTCAGAGCGCGGCTGACCTTGTCGAGATTGCGGCCGATCTTCATAACCACCAGCGCGTCAGAGCGGCCCATATGCTCGATCAGCTTGTCTTCAGGAAGGGTGCCGACAAGCACGGTCAGAACGTCGTCGCCCCAAGTGACGGGCAGGCCTGTGGCCGTCCAGGCCCCGGACATACCCGTGATAGCTGGCACGATCTCAATCGGGGTGTGGTCCTTCATCCGTTCGTAAAGGTGCATGAAAGAGCCGTAGAAAAACGGGTCTCCTTCACAAAGCACGACAACATCTTCGCCACTCTCCGTCAGCTTGCGCAGATGGGTGGTGCAATTTGCGTAAAACCCGCTCAGGCATTCATTATAGCGCGGATCTTTCAAGGGGATCTCTGTCGTGACTGGATATTCCATGGGGATCTCATTTGCCCCATCAGCCAGCATGCCTTCCACGATCCGACGCGCCTGCCCTGGTTTTCCGGCCTTGCGGAAGAACGCGACGTTGCGCGCCGTGCGTACCAGACGGTCCGAACGCACGCTAAGAAGGTCCGGGTCACCCGGCCCGAGGCCCACGCCGTAAAGGGTGCCGGTGATCATTCTGCCCGGCTCGCGATGGCGTTGATGGTGGCAACGGTGATTGCGCTGCCCCCAAGACGTCCTTCGACGATGCAGCATGGGACAGGCTGCGCGCCCCAAAGCGCATCCTTGCTCTCGACCGCGCCGACAAATCCGACTGGGCAGCCGATGATCGCCGCAGGGCGCGGGCAGTCGGGATCTTCGAGCATATTCAGCAGATGAAAGAGCGCAGTCGGCGCATTTCCGATTGCCACCAGCGCGCCTTTAAGGTGGGGGCGCCAAAGCTCGAGTGCTGCAGCCGACCGTGTGTTCTTCATGCTCGCTGCAAGATCTCGCACACCCTCGTCATGGAGCGTGCAGATAACCGCGTTCTCTGCCGGCAGGCGCGCGCGGGTCACACCTTCGCTGACCATCCGCGCATCGCAAAGGATCGGCGCGCCTGCTTCCAGCGCAGAGCGCGCCGCATCGGCAAAGTCAGGTGAGAAGCGTACAAACTCTTCCAGCCCAACCATGCCTGCCGCATGGATCATACGGACGGCAATCTGCTCTTCATCGGGTTCAAAACGGGCCAGGTCAGCCTCGGACCGGATTGTCGCGAAAGACTGCTTATAGATCGCAGCACCATCCGTCTGATATTCGTAAGGCATGTGCTAGTCCAAGCTGGTCAACATCTCCTCCGCGGACACGGCGCGGCGCAAAGGTGCATCCCACGGACAACCCTCTTTCACAAGGTCATACCCGCCGTCACGACCAACCAAGGTCGTTTTTGTGGCCCGCGGATGCGCGCAGCCCTTGGCGCAACCGGACACGTGCAGGCCCCGTGGCGCCCGGGCGGCGAGCTTCCTAGCCAGATCGCGCGTCGCAACTGTGGCAGAGGAGCATGCGGGCGCACCCGGGCAGGCATGAACCTGCAAAAGCGGATCACCCGGATTGATTACGAAACCGAAATCCGGTGAGGGCTCTGCGTCTTCCAGAAGAAAGAGCCGCCAGGGTGTGACCCGAAGTGCCGTCGCGTTGGAGCTTTGGAAAAGCCCACGCAGAGCCTTTGCATCAAGGCTTCCAAAAGGCGCTCCGTAGATCAGACCAGCATGCGATGCACCCGGGCTCAGCGTCGACACGTCCCAGCGCGGCTTTAGCCAATGCCATTCATCTGGAAGGCTTGCCGTCTTGAGATGCCGCGACATCCGGCCAGCAGCGATTCCACCTGTCTTGCAGAACCATTCGGCCATCTCGATCAGAGCTGCACCAGCGTCTGCCTCTGCAACCGGGTGCCCTTCTGAAGCGCCATCTGCCCGCAGTAACAGGACCCCTTCCATCGACAGCTCAAAGCGGAAGTCGGCAGATACACCCCGCAGCATCGCCTCTTTACCGGTATCGAGGCAAACCCCCATCTTGGCCGGCAAAGCGGGAAGATCCGCCAATCGCTCAGATATCGCACCATGAAGTCGGACGGTCAGATCGCCCGCCTCCCAGAAAGGTGAAACGATAATGTTGCGCCGCACTTCTATCTCGGGATCAGCATCCAGCAGTTCGAGCGCGTCCAACCTTTGCATCAAGGCCGCGTGATCCTTTTCATCCACGCCGCGCAGTTGCAGGTTGGCCCGGCTGGTCAGGTCTATGATCCCGTTGCCAAAGTGCTGCGACGCCTCACAAAGGCCAAGCACCTGTATTGCGGTCAGGCAGCCCAGACGCGGTCGCACGCGCACGATCAGACCATCGCCTGACATCATCGGGCGGTAAGCACCCGGGCACCAACCCTTGGCTGGGACCACCGTCACTGCGCTGCCTCCAGAGACATCCGGATGGAGTTGCGGCGCGTCTGCCATAGCCCGGCTGCATCAAGGGCTGCAAATTGCGCTTGCATAGCCTCATAGGCGCCGGGATTGGCATCTTCCAGAAACCCCGAAACCTCTGGATCGCCCAGTGTCGCCTCGTGATAAATATCGAATAAATGGGGCTTCACAACGCCCGCCAGGTGCGCAAAAGCGGCCATGTGGTCAAGCGTGACGGCGATCTCAGCCGCGCCTCGAAACCCGTGGCGCATCATACCCTGCAGCCAGCCAGGTTGGGTCGCACGGCCCTGCACGACGCGCGCGATTTCTTCTGGAAGGGCGCGGGCGCGCGGCGCATCCGGCCGTGTCGCGTCCAGATGGTATAACGCGGCGGAGCCTCCAGTGATCGCTTGCGCCGCGGCAAATCCAGCTTCGTGCGCGGCGTAATCGGAAGCGAGCAAGAGGTCCGTTTCGGGCAAATCCTGAAGGTGAACGAAGCTGTCAGCAGCCGCGACCCGGTCCCGGATCCCTCTGGCGTCATGCACCGCCTCTCCGGCATCAAGCGCATAGGCGCTGGCCCGCAGCCAGGCCTCGCCTGCTGCCACGCGGCTTTCTTCGGTGAAGGTCTCAAGATCCGCACCCATGCCGAGCCCGTAGCTGCCCGGCGCCGGCCCGTAAACACGCGCGCCGGACTGACCCCCCGCATAGGGGTTCCAGTCAAGCGCTTCGTCACGCGCAGCCAGGACACGCACGGCCTGCCCGAACAGTGCCGAGAGTGTCGGGAAGACATCGCGGAAAAGCCCTGAGACGCGCAAGGTCACATCGATGCGCGGGCGGTCGAGATCGGTGATGGGCAGCACCTCGATCCCCGACACGCGTTCGCTATCCGCGTCCCAGAGAGGCCTAACACCCAGAAGATGCAGAGCCATCGCGAATTCCTCGCCCGCTGTCCGCATGGTGGCAGATCCCCAAAGATCGACGACAAGACCGCGCGGCCAATCACCGTGATCTTGCAAGTGACGCCGCACCAGCTCCTCGGCCAGTTTGACGCCCTGCGCATAGGCCGCACGGCTTGGCACAGAGCGTGGATCGGTCGTGTAGAGGTTGCGCCCTGTCGGAAGCACGTCCCGGCGCCCACGATAGGGGGAACCGGACGGTCCGGCCTCGATCCGACGTCCGGCCAATGCGGCCAGAAGCGCGTCGCGTTCTGTCGCCACAGAGGCTTGCGTGTCGGGCAAAGTCTCTCCCAGGCTCGGGCGCCCCCAGATATGCAAACCGTCGCCGAACTGGCTTTCCTTCACATCGCAGACAAACCGATCAATCCGGGTGATCGCGTCGGCCGTGCAACTGGCCCGGTCGAGGCCCAGATCGTCTTCGACACCAAGTGCCTGCGCCTCCATCCGAATGTCGTCCTGCAAGCGATCCCGCCTTTTTGGATCGAGCCCGTCGGCATTTGAAAACTCGTCCAGCAAAGTTTCAAGCCGAACAAGGCGATCTGGCGTATCGCTCGCTTTCATTGGTGGCGGCAGGTGGCCAAGCGTTACGGCCCCGATCCGGCGTTTGGCTTGTGCGGCCTCTCCCGGATCGTTGACAATAAAAGGGTAGACTACGGGCAGATGACCGGTCAGCACCTCTGGCCAGCAGGCACCAGACAAGGCGACCGACTTGCCCGGCAACCATTCGAGCGTTCCATGCGCACCTATATGGACCAGCGCATCGACCTCACTCTGAAGCCAAAGGTAGAAAGCCACATAAGCGTGACGGGGAACACGGCTGAGGTCATGATATTCATCCGAGCGGATGTCAGGGGTACCGCGTTCAGGCTGCAAGGCAATCACCATGTTGCCCGAACGCAGCGCTTTGAAGCGAAACATGCCCTCGGCAGCATCGCTACCGGCCTCACCCCAGACCGCTTTCAAATCCCGCACGAGGGCGTCGGGCAGACGCGAAAGTGCTGCCTCATATGCCGGGACAGGCCAGTCGATGATTTGCGTTGAAAGCGCATCCGACAACGCATCAATGGGGGGCTGTCCGAGGTCTTCAAGGATCGCCTGCGTCGACGCGACTGCGTCAAGTCCTACCGCATGAGCCATGTTCCAATCCCGCCCTGGATAGGTGCTGAGCACGAGTGCGGTGCGACGATCCTGTTGCTCAATCTCGGCCAGATCGACCCAGCGTCTGACCTTTTCCGCGACGGCGTTCACGCGATCCATATCGGCGCGATGCATGTAGCGTGAAAACTGCAGGTCAGGATCGTGGTCTTGCGGTTCCTTGAAGGAAGCAACGCCAGTAAAAATGCGGCCATCGACCTCTGGCAATACGACATGCATCGCGAGATCCGCCGGGGACAAGCCGCGTTCCGCATCGGCCCAAGCCTCTTGCGTGGAGGTCGCGAGTGCGATCTGAAAAACCGGCACGTTACCCACATCAAGCGGGGAGGTTCCGGCCCTGCCTTTGCCTGAAAATGCCGTTGCATTGACGATGGCTGCGGGTGAGAGATATTCGATCTGGCGGGCCAGCCAAACCGCCGCCTCCGGAGCCTTCAAGGACGGCGCAAAAAGTCCCAAGACGCGAAAACCCCGAGCGCGCAGTGCTTCAAAAAGTGCTTCAACCGGCCCTGTATCCGCTGCGGCGATGTAGGCGCGGTAGAACGTTACGATCACCAGCGAAGCTTCACCTTGCGAGGCCAGAGGGCAACACACACCATCCTCAGGCGTCCAGGCCCCTACAAGCGGCAGCGATTTGGCACCAAGAACCGGCCCGGCATAGAGACCCGACGCCAACGCCATCTGCGCCAGTGCCGCCTGTGCAGCAACCGCGCCGCCCGCATCGCAGAGGTGGGCCAGCCGTCGCAATGTTGACACTGGCAGGGTCGAAATCTCATCCAACCGGTGATCCTCTCGCCCATCGCCTGGCAGTACGGCCAGGGCGATGCCCTTTTGGTCAGCCAAGGCACGCACCTGTTGCAGACCATAGGACCAATACGGAACGCCCCCGATCAAGCGGATCAGAATACCCTTGGCCCCGACAAGGGTCTGTTCCACATAGGTATCGACCGACAAGGGATGTTTGAGCGCGGCAAGATTGGCCAAGCGAAGCGTCGGCATATCACCCCCCCGCCGCCATCCCGCCGCAAGAGCCCCGAGGTCACTGTCAGAGAACGAAAGCACGACCAATTCCGCCGGGCTTTGGCCCAGATCGGTGGGTGTTTCGGTCTCCTCCAGCCCGTGGCTTTCGCGAAAGACGACATGCATGACGGCGCTTTCCTGTTACTCCGCAGCCAGTGCAGGCTGGGTCAAAGCCTCTCGAATTGCCGTCTCATTGACGTCGTCATGTTCCGCAATAACGACCAAACGTCCCTGGCGTGCTTCATCCGGGGCCCATGGCCGGTCGAATTGATGCCGCACCCGCGCGCCCACGGCCTGTAGGAGCAGACGCATTGGTTTGCCCTGCACAGCGGCATAGCCTTTGACCCTCAGGATGTTCTGGGACTTCGCCATCGCCTCGATCCTTGCGACCAAGTCGGCTGGATCGTCGATTTCGGGGATCGCGACAATGACGCTCTCAAAATCGTCATGCTCATGGTCATCATGCCCGTCGTGATGACTGGGTCGCGCATCCATGTCGTCTTCGGCCGCAGCTTCGAGGCCGAGCACAATGCGCGGATCGACTTCACCTTCGGCAACTTCGATCACGGGCAGGGGGCGCGGCGCTTCTGCGGCGATGATCTCTTTGGCCTTCGCAACACCGTCAGAGCCCGCAAGATCGGGCTTTGTCAAAAGTATGATGTCGGCGCAAGAGATCTGGTCCTCGAACACCTCAGACAGAGGCGTCTCATGGTCGAGGCTCTCATCGGCTTCACGCTGCGCATCCACTGCTGCCACGTCCGTGGCGAAACGGCCCGCTGCGACCGCCTCGGCGTCGGCCAGTGCAATCACGCCGTCCACCGTGATACGGCTGCGGATATCGGGCCAGTCGAACGCCTTAAGCAGAGGCTTCGGTAGGGCCAATCCACTGGTTTCAATCAGAATATGCTCTGGCTGAGGATCCAGTGCCATAAGCGCTTCAATCGTCGGAATAAAATCGTCAGCCACGGTGCAGCAGATGCAGCCATTTGCCAGTTCCATAATGTTTTCCGCAGGGCAATCCGGGATCGCGCAACTTTTCAGGATCTCACCATCGACGCCCACATCGCCGAATTCATTAACCACGACAGCCAGCCTTTTACCTTGCGGGTTCTGCATCAGGTGCCGCACCAAAGTCGTCTTTCCTGATCCGAGAAAACCAGTGATGACGGTAACGGGAATTTTGTTCAGGTCGGGCATGGGTCAGCTCTCCATTGGGGGGATGCGGGCGATGCAGTTTTTGCGGAAGTGTTCGGGACGTTCGCGCCATGGCACAAGACCGTCGGCAGTTGCGTGATAGGCCAAAGCACCTTCCGTCAGGGTCAATACGTGATCGACTTCGTGCAGGTTGCCGTAGATGTATGTCCATTTGGCCGCCCCACCGCGCAGCGCGACAGAGCAGCCTTGCGAGCAATTCGACAAGCATTCAACAGCACGCACAGTCACCCCGTCGGGGATGCCGACATTCGAAAGCCGATCAAACAAAAGTTGCCCTGGCCGGGTTTCACCTTCTAGCGCCTCCGTGCCCCGACGACATTTCACGCATACCAAAAGCTCTGTGTTTTGTTCGACCTCAAACATCTCAGATCTGTCCTGCCAGGGAACAAAGCGCAGATGGAGGGACGGCAGAGCCGCGAAATCCCAACACCCGAAACACCCCGTCCGGTTTGTCATTTCGTCCTGTTGGCAGGTCTCCCGGCTTGCGGATATCAGAGCCTTGGCTCTTTCGGCTGCTCTGCCTTCCCGGTTTTCACCAGTGGCTGATAAGCATCCTTTCCGGTCACGGTCGCGGGGGCGGCTGCGTTTGGCCCATCGGGCCGCGGCATTCCCTTTTCACCTAATTTCTTAGGCACCAACGCAACTGTGATGCGCCCGCGCTTGAGGGGAGTCAAGTCTTACGTCGGGCGGATTGCAGACCTGCGTGTCCAATCGGGCGCGGCGCTTCGATGGCCGATGAACCAATCACCCAAAAAGCATCTGCAAACGCGAAGGCAGATTTCGTGGGAAAGGCGCCTCGTTGTCAATGATCGCCCAAAAAGTGTGTGATAGGCCCGCAAATCCAATTCATGCGCGAAACCATTAACGAAAAGGTCACGAAACACCATGGAACGTCCAGCAATTGTCCGAGGAACGCCTGATTTAGACCATGACGACTTAGTATTCACGATCGCCTCGGTTCGAAGCCGAACGCGCCACTGACACCAAAAGAGCAGAACAATGGCCACGATCAACGGCAATGGCGGTGACAATACACTGAACGGAACCGCAGACCCGGATGACATCACCGGCGGCGCCGGAAATGACACCATATTGGGCAACGGCGGCAACGATGTCATCGATGGGGGTGGCTCTACGCTGGCCAGCAGCAGCCTGTTCCTCGACTGGACCGACCAGGGCGGCGACGGCACCGATATCTCGTCCGGGTTCACGCAAAATACAGGCGGTGTGAACGTCGCGGTGAGTTTCGCCAATGGTGGGGCAGGCGATTCTGCGACTGTTGAGACAGACCAGACCTATATCGAAACCGGAGAGCCTTTCGATCCCTTCTCGGGCGTTGGGTTACGGGGCGACGGCGGCGCAAATGCCTGGACAACCACGCTGAACTTCTCCGCAATCAGCGGGTCCGGTTTCGCCGACACTGTCGAAAATATCACCTTTCGCCTGCAGGATATCGACGCCGGGGGCTGGCAGGACATCGTCACGGTCAACGCCTTCGATGCAGACGGCAACGCAATCGAGGTCGTTCTGACGCCAACTGGCAACGACACGGTCAGCGACAACACGATTACCGCTGGTCCAGGCGCGACTGGTGCGACAGATCCTCAGGGCTCCGTTCTGGTGTCCATCCCCGGCCCTGTGGCCCGGATCGACATCATTCATCAGAACGGCGGGACCAGCGGTCAGCTTCTTTATGTAACGGATATCCATTTCGAAGCGACCCCGATCGACGACGACTCCATAACGGGCGGGGATGGCAACGATACAATCTTCGGGGGTTTCGGTGATGACACAATCTCGGGTGGCAACGACGACGATGTCATCGACGGCGGACGCGGCAACGACGACCTGCAAGGCGATGCGGGCAGTGATACAATAGGCGGCGGCGCCGGTGACGATCAGATCAGCGGTGGCGACAATGATGATTCACTGTCAGGCGGCGCGGGTCGCGATACGTTGCTTGGCGGCAGTGGGGCGGACACGCTCAGCGGAGATACGGGCGATGACAGCCTGGTGGGCGGCGACGGCACCGACATTCTGACCGGCGGTGAGGGTGCTGACACGCTCGAAGGTGGCGGCAACAACGACACGATCATCGCTGGCGGTGATGATGTGGTCAGCGGTGGTGAAACAGGCCCGGACACCGCCGACGAACTGATCGTGAACAATGTCGCATCGGTGGCATTCGACCCGTTGGACAGCGAAAACGGCACGGTCACTTTCAATGACGGATCGACAGCGACATTCACAGGGATTGAAATCCTGACGGTAAATGGCGGCCCTGACGGAGTCATTGACGGGACCGCTGAAGACGATCTGATCGACGGCGATTACTTCGATCCCAACCTCGAAAAAGTCGACAACAATGACGGTATCAACGGCACCGTGGGTGACGAAGACGTCATAGAAGGTGGCACGGGCGATGACACGATTTTCGCAGGTGCCGACAACGATTCTGTTACCGGCGGCCCCGGCACGCTTGCCACGTCGGATGAAGCACTCAGCTGGGTCGCTGAAGGCGGTTCTGGCACGGATCTCAGCGGTGGCTTTACACAAGACACCGGTCTGGCCGAAATCACCGTCAACTTCACAAACAATGGCGGCCTGAACGATGCCGAAGTCAACATCCAGGACCAGTTCGTAGGAAGCGGCGAACCTTTCGTCAGCAACTCTGCCCTCGCCATCAGCGGCACAGGCGCTGCAGACGTGGCAACAATCGATTTCAGCTCGGACGCGCCACTGACCAATGTGAGCTTCCGGCTGAATGACATCGACGCGGATGGCTGGCAGGATGTCGTCACCATCAATGCCTTTGATGCCGATGGCAATGCGGTGCTCGTGAACCTGACCCCAAGTGGAGATGAAACCGTGTCTGGCAACACGGTGTCCGGTGCAAATGGCAATGATAGCCCCGACAATCAGGGTAGTTCCGTCTTGGCAGAGATCCCAGGTCCGATCACACGGTTCGAAGTGATCTACCAAAACGGGGGGAACCAAGGTCAGATCGCCTACCTGACCGATGTCCACTTCACGGCCACGGATACGGATGCCGATCAGATCTTCGGCGAAGGCGGCGACGACACCCTTGATGGCGCGGCTGGCGACGACACGATTTCCGGCGGCATCGGCGAAGATTCGATACTGGGCGGCGCTGGCTCGGATGAGTTGTCCGGCGACGACGGTGATGACAGCCTCTTTGGCGGTGACGGTGACGACAGGATCCTTGGCGGAACGGGCGAAGACGAAGTCACCGGTGGCGCGGGCAGCGACACGATCGACACGGGCGATGATGCCGACCTGATCTTCGTCGGGTCAGGCGACGTGATTGATGGCGGAGAAGGCGGAGATGACAATGACACGCTTTTTATCAGCGACCTTGACGCGACCGTCGCATTCGATCCGATGGAGTCCGAGGCAGGCACCGTCACCTTCGGCGATGGCAGTACGGCGACGTTCCAGAACATCGAAAATGTCGTTATTCCCTGTTTCACACCCGGCAGTATCGCCGAAACGATGCATGGACCGGTCGCCGTGGAAAAGCTGGCAGTCGGCGATCTGGTGATGACCCGCGACAATGGCGTGCAACCCATCCGCTGGATTGGGCACAAACATCTCCCGGTCGCGACGCTTATCTCTAACCCGAGGCTCAGACCGATCCTGATCCGGCAGGACGGCCTGGCCCCATCGGTCCCGAACCGCGATATGGTCATTTCACCGCAACATCGCATAATGATCGAAAACCAAGCGGCAGAACTTTGGTTAGGTGAACGCGAAATCCTCGTCAAAGCCCGCCATCTGACGCACAGGCCGGGGATCGACACGATCACGCCGAAAGAGGGCGTCACGTATATTCACCTGCTCTTTGACCGGCACGAGATTATACGCGTGGACGAGACCTGGACAGAAAGTTTCCAGCCGGGCGACATGGTCGAAAACGACGATGAGAAAGAGATCTTTGCAGAGCTGCTGGAGTTGTTTCCAGATATTGCGCGGCGGGAAGGACGCAAGGCATTCGCGTCCGCCCGTCCAACAGCCAAACATCATGAGGCGGTTCTTATCCTTTAAGGGGCCAATCGGATCGCTTCGATCAGCGCAATCACGGATGTGCTCGCCAAGGCCCCAAGAAACAGCGCCAGAAAGATCCATCGCCAAAAGGTCGGACGCCGCGGCGGGGCAGGGTTACTTTGCGCGATCAGCGCCTGTTCAACCAGCACCGGCAGGCGCGGCCCAAACCGCCCCAGTACCCGCGCTGTTTTTGTCAAATCGGACAATACCGCCCGAGGTCCGATGGATTTCTGAATATAATCCGTGACCACAGGCGCCGCGACCTGCCAAATATTGATGTGCGGGTTAAGGCTGCGTGCCACGCCCTCCACCACCACCATCGTACGTTGCAAAAGGATAAGCTCGGTCCGGGTTTCCATCCCAAAACGCTCTGTTACTTCAAAGAGATAGGCTAGGAGACGTCCCATCGAAATCTTTGAGGCATCCATGCCAAAAATCGGCTCACCCACGGCACGCAGCGCCCGCGCGAATTCGTCCACATCCTTGTCCGGCGGCACATATCCGGCCTCAAAATGGACTTCGGCGACGCGTTTGAAGTCGCGACGAATGAAACCGAATAGGATCTCGGCATAGACCCGCCGCGTGTACTCGTCGATATGGCCCATGATCCCGAAATCATAGGCAATCACGTCGCCATTCGGCGCGACCTTCATATTGCCCTGGTGCATATCTGCGTGAAAAAATCCGTCACGCAGTGCGTGCAGCAGAAACAGCTTCAACACCCGTTCCGACAATTCCTGCCGATTATGACCCGCCGCATCAAGTGCGTCATTGTCCCCCATATTGATGCCATCCGCCCAACCGAGGGTCATCACCCGCCGGGCCGAATAGTCCCATTTGATGGATGGAAGGGTGAAGCCCGGATCATCCTTGGTGTTCGCAGCAAATTCGCTGGCCGAGGAGGATTCGAGCCGCAGATCCAATTCGCCTCGAACCACACCGTCGAAATGTTCGATCACGTCCATCGGGCGCAAGCGTCGCGCGCCGGGCGCAAAAAGCTCTACAATCCGCGCGGCAAGATAGAAGGCATCGACATCCTGTCGAAAGGCCCGTTCGATATCCGGTCGCAAAACCTTGACTGCCACGTCCTCGTCCGACCCGACCAGACGTGCTTTGTGAACTTGCGCGATCGAAGCAGCGGCAACGGGTTCGCTGAACTCCGAAAAAATCGTTTCCGCTGGTACGCCAAGCTCCCGCCCGATCTCGGACTTTGCTTCTTCGATCGAGAAGGGCGGCAGCTTATCTTGGAGGACGCGCAATTGAACCGCCAATTCATCGCCCACCACATCTGGCCGCGTCGACAGGACCTGCCCGAACTTGATATAGGCCGGGCCGAGCGCCGTCAGTGCGCGAGTCGCTGGCGGCATTTCCGGATCACCTTGATAACCCAACCAAAAGAAGGGCTTACCCAGTGCCTTCGCAACAAACCGCAAGGGTTTGGGGGCGTCGTAGGCATCCAGAACGACATTCATCGCACCCGTTCGTTCAAGCGTTGCGCCTGTACGGATCAGACGGATGATGTTGTGTGGTCCGCGCATTCAGAGACGCAACTCGAGGCCATCAGCAATCAAATGCATCACAATTTCCACCCGGAATGCAGGCAGGCAACGCCCATTGTCAGGTTGCGGTATTTCACATTGCCAAAGCCTGCGGCCCTGACCACGCCTAGGAAGGTCTCTTGGTCAGGGAATTTGCGAATGGATTCAACCAAATACTGATAGCTGTCACGATCCCGCGCGATCAACTGACCCATGCGCGGGATCACGTTGAAGCTGTAAAGATCATAGAGCTTCTGCATACCTTCATTGGGCAGTTGGCTGAATTCCAGAACCATCAGACGTCCCCCGGGTTTCAGCACACGGTATGCCTCGGCCAGCGCATCCTGGGGGCGGGTTACATTCCGGATGCCGAAGCTGATCGTGTAAACGTCAAATGTGTTGTCCGAAAAGGGCAGAGCCATCGCATCGCCCACCACCCAGTCGAGGTTTTCCGCCATATGTTCAGCGTCGGCCCTTTGGCGTCCTTCGACCAGCATTGGTTCGGTCAGATCGAGGACTGTGGCATGCCCTGCTTTCGCGCGCCTAAGGAAGCGAAAAGCAATGTCCCCGGTGCCACCAGCTACGTCTAGCAAGCGCTGACCAGGCCGCGGTGCCAGCCAATCCATCATGGCGTCTTTCCAGATCCGATGGATGCCGACGCTCATGACATCATTCATGACGTCGTAGCGGCTCGCAACGGAGCTGAACACGCCCTGCACCCGCCCCGCCTTTTCTTCCTCGGCCACGGTTTCGAACCCGAAGTGGGTCGTTTTGTCGGCGGCATCGGTCATGCGTGCTCTTCCTCACCAGTCAGCGGCGTTATAGGACCTTGGATTGCCGAAGCAATGCGCACATGGTCACGCCGTTCCTTAAGATTCGCCAGAAAGCAAACTTGCATGAACTTTCAAGAAATCGGACCGGTGTTGTTTGGCTTGTGCCTGGCCACACTGATAGCCTCAGTGATCTTCCGCTGGAGCTTGGCGCGGTCAAGCCGAAACGGTGCAAAACCATTGGTTTTGAATGAAAAACAAACATCGAAATGGCTGGTTCAGCGCGGGACATGGGCGGTTTCCGGCATTGATCGAAACAATAAAGACAAACTGATCCTCAAGGATTCAATGCCTGTACGAATATTTAGTTTTGTCACTGGCTTAGGTCTCGTAGCCGCCTCCGTCTACTTTACATGGGTTGTTGCTCCGCTTCTGCTAGATCCCTTAGCGTGGCCCATTCCTTTTATATTGGGCACCTGGTTGGCGACAGGTGTGATTGTTTTTGCTTTGCTTGGGTTGAGAGCCGCAATTCATGCCATCAGATATGAAATCACACTAAAAGATGGCGTGCTCACTGCTCAGTATGCCCTGCGCAACGCGACAAAACGAATTTCTGAACTGCAGTCCGTCCAACTTGTTGGAGGCGGTTCTGCACCTCTAGGTGGCGGAAATGTGTGGCGCATGTCGCTGCAGTTCAGAACTGGCGATCCAATGCACACTTACATCTATTCACCCGGGTTCGTGGATCTTTTCTTCGCAGTTGAGGCTGCGAAACCTGAGGCATTTGAGACGAGTCAGGTCAATGCGATGAAAGCTGCAATAGACCGAGCCAAAACATCTGGAGACGGCGAGTAAATGCCTGAACTCCCCGAAGTTGAGACTGTCCGCCGCGGGCTAGAGCCTGTGATGACCGGCGAAATCATCGCGCAGGCCGACGTGAACCGGCCCGATCTGCGCTGGCCCTTTCCGCCTCACATGGCAGAGCGGCTGACCGGCCAGAAGGTCATTGGGCTTCAACGGCGGTCGAAATACATCCTTTGCGATCTGGCGAGCCGCGAGACATTGCTTGTTCATCTGGGTATGTCGGGCCGCATGCTGATCTCGGGCGATCCTCTTGGCGTTTTTGCCCACAATCACCCTGCCCCGGAAAAGCATGATCATGTGGTCTTTCACATGAAAAACGGCGCGCGCATCACCTTCAACGATGCCCGCCGCTTTGGCGCGATGGATCTTTTCCCCACCGGTGGCTCGCACAAACTGCTTGATGTGCTGGGCCCCGAACCGCTTGGCAACGACTTCCACGAGGATCATCTGATCGCGGCTTTCAAGGGGCGCAACACGCCCGTCAAAGCAGCCCTTCTGGATCAGAGAATCGTTGCAGGGCTCGGCAACATTTATGTTTGCGAGGCACTTTTTCGAGCGGGGATCTCGCCCAAACGCAAGGCCGGACGGATCGCCTCGCATCGGGTAGCGACACTCGTTCCAATCATACGCGAGGTTCTGCAAGATGCGATCAAGGCGGGTGGATCTTCGCTGCGCGATTTCCGGCAAGCCGATGGAAAGCTTGGATATTTTCAGCATCGATTCGACGCATATGGGCGCGAAGGCGAACGCTGCCGCACTCCCGATTGCGCCGGGACTATTCGTCGGATCGTACAATCAGGCCGGTCGTCCTTCTATTGTCCGCAATGTCAAAGTTAGCTTGAAACGCCCCCGGACAGTGTTAATGCTTCGAGCTTGAACGTGAACAATCGAAAGCCCGATCATGGCCTACGAGACGATCATCGTCGAAATAGAAGACCACGTCGCCCAAATCACCCTCAACCGACCTGACGCGCTGAACGCCCTGAATGACCAGCTTCTGAGCGAGTTGGCAGATGCAATGATGGCGGCGCAGGCCAACGACAAGGTGCGCTGCATCATTGTAACAGGTTCGGAAAAGGCATTTGCCGCAGGTGCCGATATCTCGATGATGAAGGATAAATCCTTTGTCGAAGCCTTTGCGGGTGATCTTTTCACGCCCGAAACCGAGGCCATCGCGCGGGTGCGCAAACCCATCATTGCAGCGGTGTCTGGCTACGCGCTTGGCGGCGGCTGCGAACTGGCAATGATATGTGACTTCATTATCTGCTCTGACACTGCGAAGTTCGGCCAACCCGAGATCAATCTGGGGGTTATTGCGGGCCTTGGAGGTACGCAACGGCTGACCCGCGCTGTCGGCAAATCCAAGGCGATGGACATGAATCTGACCGGCCGCTTTATGGACGCCGAAGAGGCCGAACGCGCGGGCCTTGTCAGCCGCATCGTGCCCGCCAAAAAACTGATGGAAGAGGCAACCGCAGCCGCCCACAAAATCGCGGAGAAATCTATGATATCCGTCATGGCGGTAAAAGAAGCGGTGAACCGATCCTACGAAGTGCCACTGCGCGAAGGACTTCTTTTCGAACGCCGCGTGTTCCACTCGCTTTTCGCGACCGAAGATCAGGCAGAGGGCATGTCCGCCTTCCTCGAAAAGCGCGAGGCGCAATTCCGCGACCGCTGACATGCTTGAGGGTCATTGCCTTTGCGGTGCGTGCCGTTTTGTCCTGGAAGGCCCCCACAATTGGATAGGTCATTGCCATTGCGAAAGCTGCAGGCGAGCAACCGCTTCTCCTATGACCACATGGATCGGACAACAGAACGGGACGTGGCGATGGACGGGGGATGATCCTGCAATCTATTCCAGCAGCCCGGGCGTGACCCGAGGTTTCTGCGCAACCTGCGGCACGCCGCTATTCTTCCATAGCGACCGCTGGCCGGACGAAACGCATTTCTATGCGGCGCTCCTGACTGACCCGACCCTTGTCACGCCTCAGACGCACTACCATCTCGACGAGAAGCTATCATGGCTTCACGTCGATCCCCAAAAATGAACATCAAATGAATACCAGATGAACAAGCACCAACGCGCGGGTGAATGGCTGATTAAAAAATAATTATATATCAAAAGCTTGATTGATTTCTGATCCTCTATCGTCACCTGATGAGCATGCCGCGCTGATCGACACGGCTCCACGCCCATTTATCGGAGGATTGTAAAATGAAATACTTCAAGTGTCTCAAATCTGACGTGGACCCAAAACCCTTTCTCGACGAAATCGACGGCGTCGAAAATGCCTGGAACCTTGTTACGGGCCGTCAGGACAAGGTGCAGGTTCAACGAGAAGCCTTGGCAATTCCTCTTCGCGGTTTGCGTAAATCAGCCATCCGGGGCCGAGAACGGCGCGATGTCCATGAAAGCCGCTGGACGACCAGCAGCAATAAGTTCCCCCTCGCCAGTACCTTCCTGGAAAACTTCGCCGTCGAACAAAAAAGCCTTCTGGGTCGTGCAAAGATCGTCTGCCTGCCTGCGGGCAAGCGGGTATATCCGCACATCGACCGCGGCATGTATTATCGCGTGCGCAATCGCTACCATCTGGTGCTGCGCTCGACCGCCGGTTCCTGGATGAAGGCGGGCGATGAAGAGGTCCGCATGCGAGAAGGTGAACTTTGGTGGTTTGACAACGACCAGATGCACGAAGCTTCCAACGATGGCGACGAAGACCGCATCCACATGATTTTCGATATGCTTCCGGCAGCCCTAGCGAACGACGTGTTCGGCGACGCTGCCTGAGCAGTGGGTCGGCCCGCTCCACCTCGGGCCGACCCAATTGCCTACATCAGGAAGATCAAAGGTGGTAAGGGCTGGAAGACTTCTTCAATCGAAAGGCCGGCCCATGTCAAAGACCGTTCTCATCACCGGAAGTTCTGCCGGTCTCGGAATAGCTCTTAGCGTCGGGGCGGCTGCAGCGGGTCACCGGGTCTTTGCAACGATGCGCGACACATCGAAACGGGCGGCACTTGATCATGCTGCACAGCGGGCGGGGGTTCAGATCGATGTGATTGCGCTCGATGTTCAGGACGCTGCCAGCATTCAGTCAGCGGTCGATCAAATCATCGCCGAAACGGGTCAGATCGACGTTCTGATCAACAATGCGGGCGCCGGGTTTGTTCGATCGACCGAACAGGCCGACGAAAAAGACATTGACTGGGTGATGGACGTCAACTTCATGGGCGTTGTGCGCTGCACGAAAGCGGTACTGCCGCATATGCGCAAGGCGCGGGCGGGGCATATTATCAACATCTCGTCGGTGGGCGGGCTGGTTGGCCAACCTTTCAACGAGATCTATTGCGCCGCCAAATTCGCTGTCGAAGGCTACACCGAGGCGCTCGCCTGCTATGTAGGGCCTGCTTTCGGAATTGATTTCACGGTTGTCGAACCCGGGGGCATCAAGACGGAGTTTGCGTCCCGCGTCCTCAAGCATGTCGAAGCCACCGGGGGCATGCTTGAGGACGAATATCTCCCCATCCTGCAACAATACATCGGGCGCTCTCAGGCGCGGGGCGACGTGGCCTATCAAACCCCTGAAGAGGTGACCGAAGTCGTCCTGCAGTGTCTGAAAAGCGAAACGCCCCCCATCCGCATGCGGACGTCGAACTGGGCCGAAGACCTTTGCAATCTTAAGACGGGCGCGGATCCTGACGGGCGCAAGATGCAGACCAAGGTAAGAGCCGATTTTCTCGGCGCGGATTAGAGTTGACTCATCTCGGGCGCGCGCCTAAAGACGCAGCTTCCGAAATACTACCGCACCAAACAATTGGGACGAGATAACATGGCAAATTCGCCTCAGGCCAAGAAGCGGGCCCGTCAGAACGAAAAACGCTTCGTCGTGAACAAGGCGCGTCGCTCGCGCATCCGGACTTTCCTGCGCAAGGTCGAAGAGGCCATCGCATCCGGTGACAAAGCCGCTGCAGAGGCCGCGCTCAAAATGGCGCAGCCAGAACTGATGCGGGGTGTAACCAAAGGTGTCTACCATAAAAACACCGCTTCACGGAAAGTTTCACGTCTGTCGAATCGCATCAAAGCTCTCGGTTAGAGCCTTAAAATATTAACCTTTGGTTGAAGGCGCCGCTCCTCAACGGCGCCTTTTTGCATTTTTGCAACCTTGCCCGCGCGGATCAGAGATTCTTTTCCGGATTCTTTGAGTCAAGACGTAAGATAAGTGGACGGCGCAGAGACGAAATTGCTAGGCCTGTGATGCGATTCACATCGCCTTGGGGGGACAGGCCAGATCAGTCAGCTCGCTGAAAGCGGCGTCTGAAACGGGTCGATCGGGTGGGCCATAAGGCAAGCCGGTTAGCGCATGGTAGACTTCTGCTGGTCGACCATCCTGTCAAAAAATTTGGTCCGCGGACGACGCGTCTTGCAGGTATCAGCATCATGCTGGCCGCATCAGCGTCATTCTGTGAAAATCCGGAAGGATCTCTCCTGCCCATGCTTGGGGACGGGTTGGAGGAGGTCGTCCCTATGGCTGTGACGCGAAACGACAATGCTGGTGGGCAATGGGCCACTGGGGGCAAAGATGGCAGAAAGGACGGTAACGCGCACATGACTCAAGAAAAATGGGGACAGCTGAGACAACGGCTGCTGAAAACAATTGGCCAGAACAACTACAAAACATGGATCGAGCCGCTTGAGTTCAGAGAGATAGAGGATGGCGTCGCCACCTTTGACGTACCGACCAACTTCCTCGGGAATTATGTCAGTCAAAACTTCTCGGATCTCATTCTGCATGAGTTGAAAGCCGAAGACGGCAGTATCCGCCGCATCACGTTCAAGGTGCCCGCCAATTCACAAGGGAAGCCAAAGTTGAAGACAGCACCTGCGCAATCCAACTCTGACGGACCGGCGGCCCCGCTGGACCACCGATTTACTTTCGACAGTTTTGTTGTCGGTAAACCAAATGAGTTGGCACACGCTGCCGCGAAGCGCGTCGCGGAAGGTGGACCGGTCACTTTCAATCCCCTTTTCCTCTACGGGGGGGTCGGACTGGGCAAGACCCACCTTATGCATGCCATCGCCTGGGAACTTCAGGCCCGCAGCCCCAACCTGAATGTTCTTTATCTGTCGGCCGAACAATTCATGTATCGCTTTGTTCAGGCTCTGCGTGACCGCAAGATGATGGATTTCAAATCCATCTTTCGCAGCGTTGACGTGCTGATGGTCGATGATGTTCAGTTCATCGCAGGCAAAGACAGCACACAGGAAGAATTCTTTCACACTTTCAATGCTTTGGTTGACCAGAACAAGCAGATCATCATATCCGCCGACCGTGCGCCTGGCGAGATCAAGGATCTGGAAGAACGTGTAAAATCGCGCCTGCAATGTGGCCTGGTCGTTGACCTTCATCCCACGGACTACGAACTGCGTCTTGGAATCCTTCAGTCCAAAGTTGAGCAGCAGCGCATCAACTATCCTGAAGTGAAGCTGTCCGATGGTGTTCTGGAGTTCCTTGCCCTGCGCATTTCGACCAATGTGCGGGTTCTGGAAGGCGCGCTTGTCCGGCTTTTCGCCTTTGCCTCACTTGTCGGGCGCGAGATCACGATGGAATTAACGCAAGACTGCCTGGCGGATGTTCTGCGGGCCTCCGAGCGCAAGATCACGGTCGAAGAGATCCAGCGCAAGGTCAGCGAACACTACAACATTCGACTGTCCGATATGATCGGGCCCAAGCGCCTGCGGTCCTATGCGCGGCCTCGCCAGGTGGCAATGTATCTTGCAAAGCACATGACGAGCCGGTCCCTACCGGAAATCGGGCGTCGCTTTGGTGGGCGTGATCATACAACGGTCATGCACGGTGTGCGGCGCATTGAAGAGCTCAAAGCCCAAGACGGGCAGATCGCCGAAGACCTGGAACTTCTGCGCCGGGCACTGGAAGCCTGAAACCGATCAAAACGTGGCAATCGGGGCGCGTTGCAGCGCCCCGGAACCCTTTGGCCGCACCTGCTCTTGACCCTCCTGCCCGTCTGACCCACAAACCACAAAAGGCTTGTGATACGCGCCGTTTGGGCTAATTTGCTCATCCCGGTGGATCGAGGGGGATGATCATGAAAATTTCCGTAGAACGTGGCGTGCTGCTTAAGGCTGTGGCGCAGGCCCAATCTGTGGTTGAAAGGCGTAACACGATCCCGATCCTCGCCAACGTACTGATAGAGGCCGATGGCAGCGATGTGACCTTCCGCGCCACGGACCTCGATATCGAAGTTGTCGACCGGGCCCCGGCACAGGTGGAACGCGCGGGTGCGACGACAGTATCCGCAACCACACTGCACGAAATCGTCCGAAAGTTGCCCGATGGCGCACTCGTGAACCTCACGGCAGACAACGCCACTGGTCGGCTGACGGTTGAGGCAGGACGGTCGAACTTTTCGCTGGCCACATTGCCGAAAGAAGACTTTCCCGTGATGGCGTCTTCTGAATATGCCTCGAATTTCGCGGCATCTGCACCCGTTTTGCGGCGTTTGTTCGACAAATCGAAATTCGCAATTTCGACGGAAGAGACACGCTACTATCTCAATGGCGTTTACATGCACATAGCTGACGGCGATAGCGGCAAGGCACTCCGTTGCGTTGCAACAGACGGACACAGGCTCGCCCGGATTGACGCAGACTTGCCGGAAGGTGCGACTGAAATGCCGGGTGTGATCGTACCGCGCAAGACCGTGGGCGAGTTGCGCAAGCTTCTGGACGATGACGATATGGAAATCGCCGTATCTGTCTCCGAAACTAAGGTGCGGTTCGCGACGAAAGACATCACGCTGACCTCAAAGGTCATTGACGGCACTTTTCCCGACTACACGCGGGTCATTCCAACTGGGAACACTCGCAAGCTTGAGGTTGACGCAAGCGATTTTGCCCGCGCAGTGGACCGTGTCGCGACCGTCAGCTCCGAACGCAGCCGCGCCGTCAAGATGCAACTAGATGAAGACCGTTTGGTCCTCTCGGTCAATGCGCCAGACAGCGGAGCGGCTGAAGAAGAACTTGCGGTGGCTTACGGCGACGATCGGTTGGAAATTGGTTTTAACGCCAAATACTTGCTGGAAATCGCCAGCCAGGTGGATCGGGAAAACGCCGTCTTTATGTTCAACTCATCGGGCGATCCGACGCTGATGCGCGAAGGCAATGACCAGTCGGCGGTCTATGTCGTGATGCCGATGCGCGTGTGACAGCGCCAAGAACTGCTGAAAAGTTTCTGAACATTTTCTTTGCGAGAAAATGGGCGCTTTGAAATGACGTTGGCGCTTTCCCACCTGACCCTTTCCCATTTCCGATCGTACAAGCTCGCCCGTATTTCGGTCGATCAAAGGCCGGTTGCGATCTACGGCCCGAATGGTGCGGGCAAGACCAATATTCTCGAAGCGGTTTCGCTTTTCTCTCCTGGTCGGGGTCTGCGCCGTGCAAGCGCGGAAGATATGACCCGCAGGCCGGAGGCGATTGGCTGGAAGATCTCCGGCATTTTACAAGCGCATGAGCAGCCCCACGAGATCGAATTTACCTCTGAAAATGGGTCGGCAAGGCAGGTCCGTATCGATGGAAAGCCAGCCCCGCAAACCGCTCTGGGGCGCTTCGCTCGGGTGCTTTGGCTGATCCCGGCCATGGATCGTTTGTGGATCGAAGGCGCGGAAGGGCGCAGACGATTTCTGGACCGAATGACGCTCAGCTTCACACCCAATCACGCAGAGGCCGCATTGAGCTATGAAAAGGCGATGCGAGAGCGCAACCGTCTTCTAAAAGATCAAGTCAGAGATCCGCTGTGGTACCGCGCCGTCGAGGCGCAGATGGCGGAGAGCGGCGCCTTGATCCACCGCAATAGAACCGATGCACTGGCGCGGATCGCGGCGGCGCAAATGGGTGCGCAAACGGCCTTTCCTGCTGCGAACCTCACCTTGACCCAATCGGATCCGCAATGCGAAGCGCCGGGCGATGCCGACAGCCTTAGCGCTGCCTTGGAAAACAGCAGATCGCAGGATGTGGTCGCTGGTCGGACGCTGATCGGACCACACAGGGCAGATCTTTATGGTGTTTATCGAACCAAGGACGTGCCCGCCCGGGATTGTTCGACCGGTGAACAAAAGGCCCTGCTGGTGTCGCTCATCCTATCAAACGCACGCGCACTCATACAGGATTTCGGATCACCACCACTGCTGCTTTTGGACGAGGTCGGCGCGCATCTGGACGCAGATCGTCGTGAGGCACTTTATGACGAGATCTGTGCGCTTGGTGCCCAAGCCTGGATGACGGGTACGGGGCCCGAGCTGTTCGATGCACTGGGTCGGCGGGCGCAGTATCTCGAAGTCACTGAAGCCGCTGGTATGTCGTCGGTTCAAGCGACGGATCCGACACATTAACGCCCTCGCGCTGCACATCCGCTTTATCCTTGATCAGCCACAAAATCTTGTGGTCATCGCGTGACAATGCATCCCGAAAATCGTATAAAATGACAGAAATACGAAGGGGCCCAGGCATGGCTGACAAAGAGCAAACCCCCGAAGACTACGGCGCCGATTCCATCAAAGTTCTCAAGGGCTTGGAGGCAGTACGCAAGCGTCCGGGGATGTACATTGGTGACACCGATGACGGGTCGGGTCTGCACCATATGGTCTATGAGGTTGTAGACAACGGTATTGATGAGGCTTTGGCGGGTCACGCCGACGCCGTTACCGTTACCATTCACGAGGATTCCAGTGTCTCTGTAAGCGACAATGGACGCGGAATTCCTGTTGGGATACATGAGGACGAGGGCGTTTCGGCAGCCGAAGTCATCATGACGCAGCTTCATGCTGGCGGAAAGTTCGACAGCAATTCCTACAAGGTGTCAGGCGGCCTGCATGGCGTCGGTGTTTCGGTTGTGAACGCGCTGTCGGTCTGGCTGGAGCTGCGCATCTGGCGGGATGATAAGGAACATGTCGCCCGCTTTGAGCATGGCGAAACCGCCAACCATCTGGAGGTCGTCGGCGACGCGCATGGCAAAACCGGGACCGAGGTGCGTTTCCTCGCCTCAACCGACACATTCTCGAACCTGGAGTATAGTTTCGAAACCCTCGAAAAGCGCTTGCGTGAACTGGCCTTCCTGAACTCTGGCGTACGGATCATTCTGGTCGACGAGCGACCCATCGAGCACCTGCGGGCCGAGCTTTATTATGAGGGCGGGGTCAAGGAATTCGTCAAGTATCTCGACCGCTCGAAATCTTCTGTCATGTCCGAGCCAATTTTTATCACTGGCGAGCGCGACGAGATCGGTGTCGAGATCGCGATGTGGTGGAACGACAGCTATCACGAGAACGTCCTGCCTTTTACGAATAATATCCCCCAGCGGGACGGTGGCACGCATCTGGCGGGCTTCCGGGGCGCGTTGACACGTACAATCAACGCCTATGCGCAATCAAGCGGGATCGCAAAAAAGGAAAAGGTCAGCTTCACCGGTGATGACGCACGCGAAGGCCTCACCTGCGTGCTGTCGGTCAAAGTGCCCGATCCAAAGTTCTCCAGCCAGACCAAGGACAAGCTGGTCAGTTCAGAAGTCCGTCCGGCGGTCGAGAGCCTTGTAAACGAAAAACTGGCCGAATGGTTCGAGGAAAACCCGAACGAGGCCAAGGTGATCGTCGGCAAGATCATAGAGGCCGCGCTTGCCCGTGAAGCCGCCCGCAAGGCGCGGGAACTCACGCGACGCAAAACGGCGATGGATGTGAACTACCTCGCCGGTAAGCTCAAGGATTGTTCTGAGAAGGATCCCTCGAAAACCGAGGTTTTTCTGGTCGAGGGCGACAGCGCAGGCGGCTCTGCGCAGACAGGTCGGGATCGCCGCACGCAAGCCGTGCTCCCGCTACGCGGCAAGATTCTGAATGTGGAGCGGGCGCGGTTCGACAGGATGCTTTCCAGCCAGGAAATCGGCAACCTTGTCATGGCGCTTGGCACCGGGATCGGTCGGGATGAATTCGACATCTCGAAGCTGCGTTACCACAAGATCGTTATCATGACGGATGCCGACGTGGACGGCGCGCATATCCGAACACTGCTGTTGACCTTCTTCTACCGGCAGATGCCGGAACTGATTGAGGGCGGCTATCTCTACATCGCGCAACCGCCGCTTTATAAAGTCTCGCGTGGGAAATCTGAGGTTTATCTGAAGGATCAGCCAGCGCTTGAAGACTACCTGATAGAGCAAGGCGTCGACGGTGCGATGCTGCGACAAGGCAATGGCGAGGAAATCGTCGGTCAGGATTTGCGGCGGGTCGTAGAAGAGGCCCGCAGGCTGCGTATGGTCCTACAGGCGTTTCCAACGCATTACCCGCGCCATATCTTAGAACAGGCCGCCATTGCCGGGGCTTTTGTGCCCGGAGCGGTCGACGCGGACCTGCAGGGCGTAGCGAACAAGTTGGCCGAACGGTTGAATCTGATCGCGCTGGAATATGAACGCGGCTGGCAGGGGCGGATCACTCAGGACAAGGGCGTGCGGCTGGCCAGGATCTTGCGCGGCGTTGAGGAAGTCCGCACTCTTGACGGTCCGATGTTGCGGTCGGGCGAAGCCCGCAAGACCGGCAGTCTCACTCAGTCCCTTCAAGAGGTTTACGGTCTTCCCGCAGCCTTGCATCGCAAGGATCGCAGTCAGGTAATCCACGGGCCGCTCGACCTGTTAAAAGCCATTCTGGACGAAGGGGAAAAGGGTCTCAGCCTGCAGCGATACAAAGGCCTGGGCGAGATGAACCCGGATCAGCTTTGGGAAACCACCCTGGACCCTGATGCCCGTACACTTTTACAGGTGCGGGTCGAGGATATGGCGGAGGCAGACGATCTGTTCACCAAGCTTATGGGCGATGTGGTCGAACCGCGTCGGGAATTCATCCAGAAGAATGCGCTGAGCGTGGAGAATCTCGACTTCTGAGCTGCCTTAACGCTCCGGTAAGCAAAACTGCGGAAATGTTCGGGCATGTCACATGACCGTTCTTTTAGCGAAATGCCGCTGCCCTTCGATTTCGACGAAGCGCCGCCTGTTGTACTGCCTCGGGGCAAGGCGCCCTCTTACATCGCTGATCACCGGCAGCGACTGCGCACGCGTTTCGTCGAAGGCGGTCCACAGGCGATGCCGGATTACGAATTGCTGGAATTGGTTCTGTTCCGCGCCATTCCCCGGCGCGACGTCAAACCGCTGGCTCACACTTTGTTGAACAAGTTTGGCGATTTCAACCGCGTCGTTTCGGCCTCTGCGGATCGGTTGCGGGATGTCAAAGGTGTCGGTGATGCAGTGGTCACGGAACTCAAGATCGTAGAGGCCGCAGCGCAACGGCTTGCCCGGTCCAAGGTCATGCACCAGCACGCGATCACCAGCTGGGAGGCGCTTCTCGACTATTGCCACACGACGATGGCACACCGCGAGACCGAACAGTTCCGCGTTCTCTATCTGGACCGCAAGAACATCCTTATCGCAGATGAGGAACAAGCCAAGGGAACGGTCGATCACGTGCCAGTCTATCCGCGAGAGGTTGCCAAACGCGCGCTTGAACTGAACGCAAGCGCGCTGATTTTGGTGCACAACCACCCGTCGGGCGATCCCACGCCCAGTCAGTCAGATATCGAGATGACGCACCAGGTCGAACGGGCCTGTGACGCTCTTGGACTAACCCTGCACGATCACCTGATCGTCGGAAAGTCGCGCGAAATCAGCTTCAAATCCGAAGGGTACATCTAGCGCACCCAGACCTCAACCCGCCGGTTGGCGTCGCGGCCCCAGGGTGTGTCGTCGCAAGCCATCGGCAAAGCCTCGCCAAAGGCATCGACGCGTACGGTTACGCGTTCAAAATTCGCATCCCGTGCGGCCCTTTGCACCGCTTTCCGAACAGTTTCGGCGCGCTGCAAGGCGATATCGCGATTGGGTCGCGCGGCCCCCTCGCCATCGCTGAAGCCGATAAAGACAACCGTGCGCGCGTCATAGCGCCCGGTTTCGAACACTTCTGCTAGTTGCTGCACGTTCGACCTTGATTGTGCATCCAATCGGACGGATCCAGGTTCAAACCTGAACGATGTCGTCAAACGCGACATACCCCACAAGCGCCGGGTCATGCGCTGGAGCTCTTCAAGCGTGATTTCCGGGCCTGCGGATAGAATGGCGTTGGTAAAGCGATCCCCCTGCGATTGCAGCGCGATTTCTTCAGGGGTCTGATCAATGAAACCCGATCGCCGCACAACAAGCTGCGCAGAGGGCGTCCGCAAGAAATTCAGAAAGTCGCGCCCGATTTTGGGAAGGCGTTTTGCAGGCATGTAGAATAGAAGCGGCATTGTCAGCGGGTAGTCCTCGGTCTTGACCGTCCGCCGCGTGGCCTGCTGCCGGAAATCGCAGCCACCTGTCAGGGTCAATGCTCGGGTTCCGCCCGCGTCGGAGTAGCTGGTCAGGCCCAAAGCGAACGGATCGGCCTGAACCGCTGTCGCCAGGTCGTCCAGATCGAGGTGAAACTCGACCGGGACGGTCAATCTTTGATCGACCGGGCGCAGGACCAGATCTTCAACCGCCTGACCAAGACCAAGGGCTGGGGACGGCAGGTGGACCACGACCGGCGCATCGGGCCCTCGCAGATCCTGCCAGTTGATGACCCGCCCCGACAGCACCCCAGCCATGTCTTCGGGCGCGATTTGGGAAACCATACTGCTTGTCGAAACAACCGGGATCAGCGCATCCAGAGCCACCACACGGCTTTGTCTTGCACTGCTCAGATCCCCGAGGCCCACCTCCCGTGCGCGCTGGCGTTCCTCGGGCCGCACCACTCGCGCGGCCATGACGATGTCCGCTTCGGTCGCGAGAAGATCGGCAAAACCCTCATCCGTGTTTGTGGCCCTCAGATGAAAGCGCGCCGTCACGCGCCGCTCTGCGGGATCGGTCAGCAGATAGGTCGTACCGCCATCCTCTTGCAGGCGTCGCTCTGCACGGAGGCCAGCACGTGCGGCAAAACCCTCGATCAATGCAGGGACAAGAACCGTGCCCATCCGGGCCGATCCAGAAATAAACAATTCGCTTACGAAACTGCTGAGGTCTGGGCATCCGTTGCCTTCACAACCCACACCCGCCGCATCGACGGTCATCGGGCCATAGATCGTGTCCACGCGGTAGAATTCCCCGTCGAATTCCAACAGATCACCGCTCACCGTCACGCCACCTCCGGGAGAGGTCAGCGTGACGCTTTGCGCAGCCGCCCCGGCGGCGGCACCCAAAAGCAGAAGTGCGGCGAAAGCCGCCGCACGTAACATGATCATGTGGTCGCCCTGTTTGCGATCAGTTCCGGGCGACTTTCAGGTCTGAAACCAGATTGTTCAACACCAGAATTTCGCCAACCTCATCGCAACTTGGCATCGTCAGTGAGACGTCGCGCGACAATATCGTTCCGCCATGTCCAATCTCCAGCGTCTCGCCAGAGATGTCGTTGGCGCAATTGGCTTGGGTCACCTCGGCCTGGATGCTCAGATCAATCTTGCCGTATTTGACCGACGATTCGACCGGAAATGTGTACACATCCGCGGTCCAGGCCGCGTCCGCATTAACCGAACCAAGACGCACCATCAGGCCGTTTTTGCCGTTCGTCACCCCGGTCAGGTTCTGCGCAGCGCCCGACCAGACCGGATCGGTCCCGTTGAATTCAAGTGCGCGCAAGGACAAGCCAGTGTCACCGCGCCATTGCAGAACGGTCCGCGCATAGCTGGGGAAATCGTCTACGTCGGCTTCCAGAACGGTGCCATCTCCATTTTCGAATTCAACAACGATCACCGCATGGCGGGCCAGGGCGGGGACAAGCATGGACAATTGTCCCCGTGCATCTGTCGTTTCGGTGAAGGCCATGCCGCTATGATGCAAGGTCAGATTCTGGCCATCAAGACACGGGGCCAGGACCTTCACGTGGATCATTGCCCCAATGGTGGGCTGCGCAGTTGCGGTGACTTCGCAATCGGCTTTTGAAATAGATGGCCGGGCGCGGGGGCGCAGGGTGTGGCCTTCAGCAAGCGGTTCGAAACCAGCCAGCAGGGGAGTGCTGTAATCTTCCGAAAATGTCGTTGCGGATGCCAATGTCGCCTCGAGTCCGAGGGCCAATCCGGATTGGGATGTAGGCAAAAACGAACTGGCTACTGCGGGTGCGGAAGCAGCACCCTCGGTACCGTACATCTTTTGCGCAGCTTCGCTGCTTTGCATCACATACCCGATGCCAATTGCGATCGCCAACGAACCAGCGGCCGTGACGATCTCCTTCCTATTCGACATTTCCCATACCCTTCCCCGGATTGGTTGATGTCAAAGTCGCAAAGGAACGGGGCCGAGTTATGACCCCGCAATGATGGGATTGAGGCAAGAGTACGGCGGCGCATTGTGGCTGCGTTCAAGATGACGCAAGGTCAGCCTTTCCGGCTATCAGGCAAACCGACCATGGCAGTGTTTGAACTTCTTGCCAGACCCACATGGACAAGGTTCGTTGCGGCCCGGATTGCCCCATGTCGCGGGATCCGCTTCGTCAAATTCATTCTCTAGAGTGGTGCCCGAGGCGCTCTCGGCGGCATGTTCAGCGGCCTTCTGAAGCTTGGCCTGATCGGCCGCCATTTGCTCCATCATCTGGCGCTGTTCCTCTTCCGAGACTGGGCGAATGCGTGACAGTTTTTGCGTTACATCCAGGCGCAGGCTTTCAAGCATCCCCTCAAACAATTGGAACGCTTCATTCTTGTATTCGTTTAGCGGATCCCGCTGCGCATAGCCACGGAAACCCACAACCGACCGCAGATGCTCTAGCGTGACAAGATGTTCACGCCACTTCTGATCGATCGACTGCAAAAGCAACTGCTTCTCGATCGTCCGCATGTTTTCGTCACCAAAAAGTTCGGCCTTCTCAGCCATATTCCTGTCGGCGGCCTCCACGATCCGGTCGCGAATATGTTCGTCGTCAACGCCCTCTTCCTCGACCCATTCGAGGATAGGCAGATCCAGATCCAGCGTCTCGATGACCGAGGCGTAGAGCCCTTCAGCGTTCCACTGATCCGCATAGGTGTTCGGCGGCAGATACTGATCGATCAGATCTTCAACGACCTCAACGCGCATGTCGGTCGCGATCTCGGAAAGATCTTGCGATTCCATGATTTCGCGGCGCTGGCCAAAGATCACCTTTCGCTGATCGTTCATCACATCATCGAACTTCAGAAGCTGCTTGCGGATGTCAAAGTTGCGGCCCTCGACCTTCGCCTGCGCCCGTTCAAGCGACTTATTGACCCAAGGATGGACGATCGCCTCGCCCTCTTCCATGCCCAGAGTCTTGAGCACCTTGTCCAGCCGCTCTGACCCGAAGATGCGCATAAGGTCATCTTCAAGGCTCAGATAGAATGACGTCCGCCCTGGGTCGCCCTGGCGCCCCGAACGACCGCGCAACTGGTTGTCGATCCGTCGGCTCTCATGCCGTTCCGAGGCCAGAACGAAGAGCCCGCCCACATCCAGCACCTTTTGCTTTTCGTCATTGTGCTCCTCCTCAATCCGCGCGCGCACGGCTTCGGGGTCGGCCTCTGGATCGGCTGTGATTGCCTCAAGCACCTTCATCTCGACATTGCCGCCAAGTTGAATGTCAGTACCCCGTCCTGCCATATTCGTGGCGATCGTCACGGAACCGAGCTTCCCGGCTTCGGCGATGATCTGGGCTTCTTGCTCGTGCTGGCGTGCGTTCAGCACATTGTGCGGAATATTGTCCTGCTTGAGGACTTGGCTGAACATTTCCGATTTGTCGATGGATGTGGTGCCTACGAGAACAGGCTGGCCTCGTTCATGGGCCTCCTTGATCTCTTCGATCATGGACTTGTGCTTTTCCGACACGGTCCGATAGACCCGGTCATCTTCATCGACCCGCGCAATCGGCACATTTGTGGGCACTTCCACAACACCCAGACCGTAGATTTCGCCAAACTCTTCCGCTTCTGTCGCCGCGGTGCCGGTCATCCCTGACAGCTTGTCATAAAGTCGGAAGTAATTCTGGAAGGTCACAGATGCCAATGTCACGTTCTCAGGCTCAATCTCGACACCTTCCTTGGCCTCAATCGCCTGGTGCAGGCCTTCGCCAAGGCGTCGACCTGGTGTCATCCGTCCAGTGAATTCGTCGATCAGGATGACCTTTTCATCGCGCACGATGTACTGGGTGTCCTTGTTGAACAGCTTGTGCGCCCGCAAACCCTGATTGACGTGGTGAACAATCGTCGTGCTTTCGGGATCGTACAGCGACGCTCCTTCTTCCAGCATGCCTCGGGCGCGCAATTGCTGTTCCAGAAAGTCATTCCCATCATCGGTGAAGGTGACGCCGCGTGTCTTTTCATCCAGTTCAAAATGTTGATCTTCGATCAACGGGATCAGCTCGTTGATCGACCGATACATATCGGACCTGTCCTGCGAAGGACCCGAGATCACAAGTGGCGTACGCGCCTCATCGATGAGTATCGAGTCGACCTCGTCGACAATGGCAAAGTTGTGGCCCCGCTGAACCATGTGCCGGATTTCGGGTTGCATGTTGTCACGCAAATAGTCGAAGCCCAGCTCGTTGTTGGTGGTATAGGTAATATCGCACGCATAGGCGCCGCGCTTTTCATCCTGCGTCAGACCCGTATGCGCAACACCCGTGGTCATACCCAAAGCGGCAAAAACCTTACCCATCCATTCCGCATCGCGTTGCGCCAGGTATTCATTGACCGTGACGATGTGGACACCCTTGCCCGTCAAAGCATTCAGGTAGGCAGCAAAGGTCGCCGTCAGGGTTTTGCCCTCTCCGGTCTTCTGTTCGGCGATATTGCCCTGATGCAGGAAGATGCCGCCCATCAACTGCGTGTCGAAAGCCCGCAATCCCAAGGCGCGTTTGGCACCTTCACGGCAATTGGCAAACGCTTCCGGCAAAAGGTCATCCAGATTTTCGCCACCCATTGCGCGTTGGGCCAGTGCTTCGGTCCTGTTCTTCAGATCCTCATCGCTCAACGCCTCGAATTCAGGCTCTAGCGCGTTGATACTCTCAACCAGAGGGCGCACTGCCTTGATCTTGCGATCGTTCGGCGTGCCGAAGACCTTTTTTGAAAGGGTGCCCAAACCTAGCATGCGATCTCCAGCCGATCATCGTTCTTGTTGTGCAGCATCTGCTTGCCCGATACGCGCGCAGCCCATAGATACAAGCCACAAGCCGACCCGGGCCGCGCCCACAGGGCGATGTAAGGGTCTAGTGAAACCGTGTCAATGTCGCGTTCAGCGCGGCGTAAGCCAAGGATTTGTTCATGTTCAGACCCAAAATCACTCTTCCTGCGCTGGCCTTTTCGGTCGCACTTGCGCTGCCCGTCGCAGCCCAGGATGCCGAGACCGTCGTTGCCACCGTGAACGGAGTGGACATCACAATCGGTCACATGGTCGTGGCCCGCGCGACACTTCCACAGCAATACCAGCAATTGCCAGACGAGGTTCTGTTCTCCGGCATCCTTGATCAGCTCATCCAGCAGGCCGCCCTGTCGGATTCCTACGAGGGCGATCTACCCCCACGTGTGACCCTTTCTCTGGAAAACGAAACCCGCTCACTTCGCGCAGGCGAAGTCGTTGAATCAATTCTCGCCGAATCCGTGAGCGAGGAAGACGTGCAAGCGGCCTATGCCTCGCAATATGGCAGCGCGGAACCTGCCGACGAATACAATGCCTCTCACATCCTTGTAGAAACCGAGGAAGAGGCCAAAGCGATCGTCGAAGAACTTGGTGGTGGCGCAGACTTCGCCGAGGTTGCCAAAGAGAAATCGACGGGACCTTCCGGCCCCAATGGCGGATCGTTGGGCTGGTTTGGGCCTGGCATGATGGTGCCCGCTTTTGAGGCAGCCGTTGTCGAACTTGACGTCGGCGAAATCTCGGAACCTGTGCAGACCCAGTTCGGCTGGCATGTCGTCACCCTGAACGAGATCCGCAAGTCCGAAGTCCCTGCCCTGGACAGCGTCCGGGAAGAGCTTGAGGCCAATCTGCGCGAGCAAGCTGCCCAATCGGCCATCGAAGGCGTCGTTTCCAAGGCCGAAGTCGACCGCAGCGGATCCGAAGGTATTGATCCCACTATTATCAAAGACCTTTCGATAGTCGAGTAGACGCATGGCGACCGACCTGCCCGTATCTCCGCTGGCACCAGCGGTCTTCCCAGATATGCCCGTGATCGATGGCGTTCGCTTTGCGAGCGTCGCCGCTGGCATCAAGTACCAGAACCGCACCGATCTCATGCTGGCTTATCTGACGACGGGCAGCGCGATCGCGGGGGTCTTCACCCGGTCGTCCACACGGTCGGCCGCCGTTCTCGATTGCGAAGCCAAGATTGGTCAACCACAGGAAGGTCCTGCCGCGATCCTCGTGAATTCAGGCAACGCCAACGCGTTCACCGGAAAGGCCGGATTTGAAGCGGTCAATGCCATTACATTTGCTGTGGCACAAAAACTGGATGTCTCCGTCGAACGCATCTTCACTGCCTCCACCGGTGTGATCGGCGAACTTTTGGACCATGCCATCGTCACAAGGGCGCTCACCCCGCTTGAAGCAGGCCTTACGCCGGACGGGATTGACAAGGCCGCCCGCGCCATAATGACGACCGATACATTTGCAAAAGGCGCCACAGAAGCTGTGGAGATCGGCGGCAAGATCGTGAAGATCGCGGGGATCGCGAAGGGATCAGGCATGATCGCACCCGACATGGCCACCATGCTGGTCTATATCTTCACAGATGCGCAGATCGCCCAGCCCGATCTGCAGCGCATGATTGACGACCTTACCAAGCAAACCTTCAACCGCATCACTGTGGACAGCGACACATCAACCTCGGACACGCTGATCTGCGCAGCGACCGGAGCTTCGGGCGTCGATGTCGCTGGCAACACTGATTTCCGCGACGCGCTGTACGAGATCATGCTGGACCTGGCCCATCAGGTCGTCCGCGATGGCGAAGGGGCAACGAAGTTCATCACCGTCAACGTCACCGGTGCCGCAAGCGAAGCGGATGCCGAAAATCATGCCCGTGCGATCGCCAACTCACCCCTCGTCAAAACCGCCATCGCAGGGGAGGATCCGAATTGGGGCCGCATCGTGATGGCCATCGGAAAGTCCGGCGCAGCCGCCGATAGGGATAGGCTTACGATTCGTTTCGGCGATGTGCTCGTGGCAGAAAACGGCTGGGTGGCCTCATCGTACACGGAAGATCAGGGCGCGGAGGCTATGAAGGCTCCGGAGATCGATATTCATGTTGATCTGGGCCTGGGTCAGGCCGACGCAACCGTATGGACTTGCGATCTCACCCACGGCTACATCCGAATCAATGCGGACTACCGCTCTTGAAGATCGTTCTTGTTTCCGCCGTTGCCCTGATCGACAAAGATGGCCGTGTGCTTTTGGCGCAACGCCCCAAGGGCAAGTCCATGGCCGGTCTGTGGGAGTTTCCCGGCGGCAAGGTCGAGCCTGCAGAAACCCCGGAACAAGCTCTAATAAGGGAATTGCAGGAAGAGTTGGACATCGACACATGGGCGTCATGCCTCGCCCCTTTGACCTTTGCGAGCCACTCTTATGACGATTTTCACCTTCTGATGCCGCTTTTTGCCTGCCGGAAGTGGGAGGGCACCCCGAAATCTCAAGAGGGGCAGCAATTGGCATGGGTCAGGCCCAACGCGCTTAAGGACTATCCGATGCCAG
The DNA here is from genome assembly GCA_937897325.1 of uncultured Shimia sp. Classification (GTDB taxonomy): domain Bacteria; phylum Pseudomonadota; class Alphaproteobacteria; order Rhodobacterales; family Rhodobacteraceae; genus CALCOY01. The sequence goes on along the minus strand of CALCOY010000015.1, from coordinate 191,679 downwards.
CCGCCGATGTGCCACTTGTCTCTATTTTGCGTGATTGGCTCTGATAATAATGCTGCGCCGCAGCACACAAATTTGAAATAATCTGTATCAAATCTGTAAAATAGTTAATGACTTTTTAATCAATCTAAGGCTGAATAGCGACATCGGCTCGTGGAGGAGAGTTTTGATGCTTCGTACAATTACTTTGGGCAGTGCGGTACTGGTTCAGGGAACGTACGTAAAAACCCTGCCAGACGGACGGCTCATAGTTCGTGTTGGGGGAACCCAGTACTCTGGCGCGCCTGTTACGGCAGCCGCCTGAAAACCACTCACAAGAACGAAAAGGGGCGGCTCAACCCGCCCCTTTTGTTTTGCCGCCAAGCATGCGGCAGAGCCTGGGAAGCGGCACCAATTCCCGGCATAAACTCTTGATACCGCTGACCTTTGTTCCGGCCCTGCCCCTACCCCAATGTTCGCACGAAAAAACAACGCCCCGGTCGTGACCAGGGCGTCTTTTCGTCTCTCTTCAAGAAGGATCAGGCCAACGTACGCGTGATCTCTTCGCGTTCGAAGATCTCGATCACATCGGCAGGGCGGATATCATCATAGTTCTCGAAGGCCATCCCGCATTCCTGACCCGACTGCACTTCGGGCACTTCGTCCTTGAAGCGTTTCAGGGTCTTCAGAGTGCCTTCGTGGATCACTACATTATCCCGCAGCAGGCGAACACCCGCAGATCTTCGCGCTACACCTTCAGTGACGAGACAGCCGGCCACCTTGCCGACGCCAGAGACTTTGAAGACCTCCTTAATCTCGGCATAACCGATGAAGTTCTCGCGGATCTCTGCGCTCAGAAGACCCGAGGCCGCCGCTTTTACGTCGTCGACAAGATCGTAGATCACCGAATAGTAGCGGATCTCGACGCCCTTCTGGTTGGCCGTATTCCGCGCCGATGCATTCGCCCGTACGTTAAAGCCAAATACAGGTGCCGCAGACGCTTCAGCCAGACCCACATCCGTTTCCGTGATCGCGCCAACGCCCGAATGCAGAACCCGCACGCGAACCTCGTCGTTGCCTATCTTCTCCATCGCCTGAACGATCGCCTCGGCAGAGCCCTGAACATCCGCCTTCACCAAAATGGGCAGCTCGCTGACATTCTCGTCAGCCTTGGCATTGGCCATCAGCTGTTCCAGCGTCGTGGCCGCACCTGCAGCCGCACGCTTGTCCTTGGCAACCTGCGCGCGGTACTCTGCAATTTCACGTGCCTGTGCCTCTGTCTCGGTCACGTTCAAAACGTCACCCGCCTCCGGCGTGCCATTTAAGCCTAGAACCTCAACAGGCACCGATGGCCCTGCCTCCTTGACGCGGTCGCCCTTGTCATTAATCAGCGCACGGACCTTGCCGTACTGTTCGCCCACGACAAAGATATCGCCCTGGCGCAGCGTCCCCGTCTGCACAAGCACTGTCGCGACTGGTCCGCGGCCGACATCAAGCTGCGCTTCGATCACGGCACCTTGCGCTGCACGGTCCGGGTTGGCCTTCAGTTCAAGGATCTCGGCCTGAAGCGCGATAGCCTCAAGCAGTCCGTCTAGACCCTGACCGGAAATGGCCGACACTTCGACATCTTGCACCTCACCCGACATCTTCTCGACGATGACCTCGTGCTGGAGAAGATCCGTGCGCACCTTGTCCGGGTTCGCTTCGGGCTTGTCGATTTTGTTGATCGCCACGATCATCGGCACTTCCGCCGCTTTGGCGTGATTGATCGCCTCTATGGTCTGGGGCATCACCGCGTCATCGGCTGCAACGACCAAGACCACGATATCCGTCACCTGAGCACCACGCGACCGCATGGAAGTGAACGCAGCGTGGCCAGGCGTGTCGAGGAACGACAGGATCGCCCCGTCCTTCGTCTTTACCTGATAGGCGCCGATATGCTGCGTGATCCCGCCAGCCTCACCACTGGTAACGTTGGCATCGCGGATAGCATCCAAAAGCGACGTCTTACCGTGATCGACATGGCCCATGATCGTGATAACCGGAGGCCGCCCCTTGAGGTCTTTGCCGTCGTCTTCGACTTCTTTGATAACGTCCTCGACATCCGCGTCCGAAACGCGGGTCACATTGTGACCAAATTCCTCGATGATCAGTTCCGCCGTGTCCGCGTCAATGGTCTGATTCTGCGTGACCATCATACCGTTGTTCATGAGCGCCTTGACCACGTCGCCTACTCGTTCTGCCATCCGGTTGGCAAGTTCCGATACCACGATCGCTTCAGGCAACTGGACGTCACGAACAACCTTTTCACGCTCTTGCGTGCCGCCCATGGCTTTCTGACGGGCACGCTCCTGCTTGCGCTTCATCGCCGCCATCGAACGTTGCCGCCCGCCTTCGCCGCCCGAAAGCGCCTGGTTCAGGGTCAGTTTGCCCGATCGCCGACCGTCATCCCCCTTGTTGCGGGGCCGATCATCGCGGTCCCGCTCCTGCTTGCGAGGGGTCTGCTGTGGCGTGTCCGTTCGCCCGCCAGCCTGCTTGCGCGGGGCAGCCGCCTGCTCTGGCTCGGGGGCCGCTGCGCGTGCTGCTGCTGCCTTGGCTTCTTCCGCCTTGCGTGCTTCTTCAGCTTCACGCGCCTTAAGGGCTTCTTCGCGTTCCCGCTCGGCCTGCTCTTTCGCTTCGGCCTCCGCACGGCGACGCTCGCGTTCATCCTCGCGCGCCTTTTCCTCGGCCTGTCGCTTGGCAACCTCTTCCACCTCGCGGGCCTTCGCGGCTTGCACTGCCTTCAGACGGCGCTCCATCTCGGCATCTGAGATTCCGTCAGGACGGCGGCCAGAGCCACCCGCCGCAACCGAGCCGGACCCCGACTTTGCCGCACCGGGCTTTGGTACAACCACACGCTTGCGTTTCGTTTCGACGACGACATTCTTGGTACGCCCGTGGCTGAAACTCTGTTTCACGTTCCCCGGACGCGCACCCCCGCGCAAACCCAATGTCTTTTTCCCGTCAGTATCGCTCATTCGGCTCGTCTATCCTTCCCGATGGCCCTTGCCATCGTCGTTTTCACGCAGGCCCTTTAGTCGCTGGGCCTCCTCTACAACACGTTTCGTGAGTCCACCAGAGGCCAGCGCCCCATGAATCACAGTTTGACGCCCGAAAGCCAGACCTAACTCATCCGCAGTCAGCCATCCGATATAGCTGCCATAGTGCGGCGTGCTCAACTTCGATTTGCCCCGACCAGACCCGTCACTCGCCTGAATCAGGACTTGAGCTTCTTCTTTGAGAAGCCAGTCCTTGACCCGTTCATACCCAGCAACCGCCGAACCAGACTTGCGCGCGAGTGAGATCAGATCCACCACCCGCCGCGCCAATTGGCGCTCCACCTCGCCGACCAGATCCCCCTGCACCTCCACCGGTTGGCGGACGGCGCGGGCAAACAATTTTTTCTCTACCGCGCGTTTCAGCGCCTTTTTGTCTGCCGTTACGTAAACACCGCGGCCCGGCAACTTGCCCGCAATATCGGGCACGATTTGCACATCCGGACCAATGACGAAACGGATCAACCCGTTCTTTGGATGCAACTTCCCCGTGGCAATGCATTTGCGCTCGGGTCCGTCTGTCCGGTCCTTGGTCGCACCACCGCGCCCCATTTCAGCGACCCGAGGCCTGAAATCAGGCCTCGACCTCCTCTTGGGGCTCTTCGCCGTCGACTGCTTCTTCCTCGGCTTCCAGATCTGCCGGATCAACCCAGCCCAACAAGATGCGGGCTGTCATGACCATGTGCTGGGCTTCTTCCAGCGATACGTCAAACGGCTCCAGAACGCCATCGTCTTTCACACGCTCTCCGTCCACGGTCGTCCACCCACCGGCAAGCTCCCAATCCGCGCAGGTCGCGAAGTCTTCCAACGTTTTGACGTCGTCCTTGGCCAGAGCCTCCACCATCTGGGGTGTCAGGCCTTCGAATTCAATAAGGCTATCCTCTGCACCAAGCGCCCGCGCCGCCTCCAGCGCCGCTTTGGCTTGGGCCTCCAGAACATCACGCGCCCGTGCCTGCAATTCGTTCGCCGTGTCCTCGTCCACGCCGTCGATCACCAGAAGCTCGTCCAACTCGACATAAGCGACCTCTTCAAGGTTCGTGAATCCTTCGGATACCAGAAGCTGGGCAAAGAATTCGTCCAGATCCAGCGTGTCCATAAACAGCTTCGTCCGTTGCTCGAATTCCGCCTGACGGCGCGCCGATTCTTCCGCCTCGGTCATGATGTCGATGTCTAGCGCGGTCAGTTGCGATGCCAGTCTCACGTTTTGACCCCGACGTCCAATCGCCAGGGAAAGTTGTTCTTCAGGCACGACAACTTCAATTTTGCCCGCTTCCTCATCAAGAACCACCTTGCTCACCTCGGCGGGCTGCAACGCGTTTACAAGGAAGGTGGGCTGGTCCTCGTTCCACGGAATGATGTCGATCTTTTCGCCCTGAAGTTCGTTCACCACCGCCTGAACGCGAGAGCCCCGCATACCGACACAGGCGCCCACAGGATCGATAGAATTGTCATAGGAGATGACAGCGATCTTCGCACGCGAACCGGGGTCGCGGGCGACGGCCTTGATCTCGATGATGCCGTCATAAATCTCGGGAACTTCCATCTTGAAGAGTTCCGCCATAAATTCCGGCGCCGTCCGGCTTAGGAAAATCTGTGGCCCACGCTGTTCGCGCCGCACATCTTTGATGTAGCAGCGGATCCGGTCATTGGGGCGGTAGCTTTCGCGCCCGATCTTTTCGTTGCGCCGCAGGATCGCCTCGCCCGCGCCCACATCAACGATAACGTTGCCATATTCTTCGCGCTTGACCAACGCGTTGATGATGGTGCCTGCGCGATCCTTGAATTCTTCGTACTGACGGTCGCGTTCCGCTTCACGCACTTTTTGCAGAATCACCTGCTTGGCCGATTGCGCAGCAATCCTGCCCATCTCAACCGGGGGGACTTCTTCGACGAACGTGTCGCCCACTTCAGGGTCGTCCAGATACTGTTTGGCCTGCTCGATCGTGAATTCAGCCTGATAATTCTCAAGCTCTTCTTCCTCGACCACGGTCCGAACCCGCGTGAACGTCGCCTTGCCAGTTTTCCGGTCGATGCTGACGCGGATGTCCATTTCGGCCCCGTAGCGCGACTTTGCCGCCCGGGCGAGGCTTTCTTCCATCGCTTCGACCACCAGCCCGGGGTCGATCATCTTTTCGCGGGCCACGGCCTCAGCGGTTTGCAACAGCTCAAGCTGGTTTGCGGATGTGATGGCCATCAGCCGTCCTCCTCTTAGGTATCGGTCTCTGTTCCGCCCTTCAGGGCCGTTTCTTCTGAAATCTCGTCGAAATTGTCTTCGTTGAGCGTGCCCGCCGCCTTGCGCTGACGCAGCATCTCCTTGATCAGGTCATCGGTCAGGACAAGCTTCGCATCGCTCAGCCAATCAAAATGCAGACCTATCGTGCCTTCGGTCACGTTGATCAGAACTTCATCGCCCTCGACGCCCGCCAGAACACCCTTGAACCGGCGGCGGCTGTCGATGGGCTCAGCCGTTTCCAGCTTGGCCTCGTATCCCTCGAACATCTCGAAATCCTTCAAACGGGTCAGCGGCCGGTCGATCCCGGGGCTCGACACTTCCAGCGTGTAGGCATCAAGGATCGGGTCCTCCACATCCAGCGTCGCGCTGACCGCTGTCGAGATCTCGGCGCAATCATCCACCTCGATCCCGCCCTCAGGTTTGTCCGCCATGATCTGCAGCGTCGTTTCCTTGCCGCTCATCAAGCGCACGCGCACCAGCTCATAGCCCATATCCTCGATCACAGGCGTAATGATCTCGGCTAGGCGACGGTCGATGGCAGCTTTGGCAATCAGGTCGTTGGTCATTCAGGCTGTCTTGTTGTCCAAGCACAAAAAAACGGGCTCGCGGCCCGTTACATGTTTCGGTGGAGCGTCAGGTTTGGACCCTTACGCGCCGCTGTTGATATGCATATACGCAGGCCAACCCGAGTCTGCAAGGCCCAAGGGCGGAAATCGGAAATCCTTTGGTGATCGTCCACATAGCGCGCGCTCATCAATTGTGGACGAACCAGATCTTACGCTGCGTTAACCACGCCTGGGCCGACTTCAGCACCGACGCAATACCGACGTTCTAGCGACAGCCGATTTGCCTCATTTTACTACGCCAAGAGGTCCATTGGTCACGTAAGATCTCCAAATGGTCAAAAGCGTTGCGCGTACGTTGCTATTCGGCCTCCGAAACGTGTCGGCGAAAGGCGCGCTTCAAGAGGTCCAGTTCCGCCCGCAACAGGTCAACCTCTGCTCTCAGATCATCGCCGAGCGCTTCCCCCGATATAACACTGAAGTGGCCCAGCCGCGCCCTGCTCGCCGCATCCGTCACGACGTAGGTTTGCACCCCATCCGCGAGTGTCTCTATCGGGATCGGAATACGCAACAGCCATTGCCCTGACCCATGCGGGACAAGTGTCACATCCGGTAAATCCCTATTCAGATGCGTGACGATGATCGCGGGCGTCGCCTCGCCCGCACCGGTTAAGATACCTTCCCAGATGCCCGCCCTCAGCTCCGTCGGTGTGAGTGTCAGCTTGCCCATCGCCGCCTCCTCACAATGCCGCGCGGGGACGCCGCACAAAGGTCAAGTCCCGCAAGTTGATCTGGTTCATCGCCGGGGTATCAAAGATGATGTCGACCCACACGCCTTCCGCCCGCTTTTCGTTCAGATGCGTATAGGCCAGATCAAACTCAACCATCACCTCGGTCTCATGAAGTGGCAGTTCCCGAACGATCTGTTCGGTGTTGGGACCATGCTGAATATTGAGTCGAGAGAAGATCTTGATAGGCCGCTCAAGCTCTGCCCGGACGGCCATCCCTATAAGATGCGTTTTCTTCAATTCGTCTAGAACCTCGTCCGGCAGATCAACGGCATAGGACAGGAATGACCCTTCGAACGCCATTACATCCAAGCGCAAACCATAGGGTGCAAGATCATCGGAACCAACGTTGCGCAACTGCCGGACCACCAGCTCTTGACGCGGGCAATCGTGGAACAGGCGCAGCTCCTTCCCGACGGCCTGGCCCGACTTGGGCGCGACATGGCCCGTACGCGCCAGGCGTCCCCGCCAGATCTCTGGACGCCAGGCCCAATCTGCCGTCGGAGGCTTTTGAAGGCCTCCTGAAGCAGTTGAAAGGCGTTCGTCCGCGACATGGATCAACTCTGCCAATTGTGATCGCAAAACCCGTGCCTCGGACCGATATTGTCTCAGACTTGCCAGATCCACGCGGGAGGCGTTGCGCAATCGTTTTTGCCAGCGACGGACCATGCCGCCGCCCTTGACCTTGTCAATCACGTTGAACCTGTCGCCGACCATCAGAGCTGTATCCGTCGCGGGATCATGGGTAACTTGTCTAACGAAATGGTTTCAGTCCGGCAAATCCACGCGTGCGGTTCTGAACTCCGCATTCAGGCTCTTTTCGGCCACTTCGACAAGAAGATCGACCGCCTGCGCACCGGGCGGCTCTGCATCTTCCAGTGTGTAAAGCGCCAACCCCAGCAATACGCCATCCGCTTTTGCAGCGGCGCGCCAGTACGTCCTGGCCATGTCCCGGATCGGTGCGGTGCCATCTAGCTGAACCAGCGTCAGGCCGTCCCGTTCCTGCTGGGAAATAATACGTTCGTCGCCCGTTCGTAGATCTGCGGCACTCATCATGGTGTCATCAGTCGGCGGCGCCAGGCTGGCTGTGATAAGGACGCGCGGCTGCCCCGAAAATCCGTCTGAGGCCCCTAGCGCATCGCAGCGCGCCATAAGGGCAAACCGATCTTGCAGCGTGCTCGGATCGACACAAAAGCCTTCTGGCGGCACAAGTGTCAGGATGCCCCCGCCCAGATTTGCGCGTGCAAGTGGCGGGGCGGCCGGCTGACTTTCAAAAAGCCCGCCCTGTGAGAGCAAGCTGAATCCACCCTCATCCGAACACGCCGCCAATCCCAAAAGCAGCGCGGTCAGGCCAAATCGCCTAAAGATCCATGTATTCATGCAGCTCTGCCGCTCCGCCGGGATGGGTCACAGCGCCCTTGTAGGTCTCCCCCACAAGCTGCGCATACTTCCACAACGCGCCCGAGGCATAGATCGTCTTGCGTGGGCCTTCCCAGACCGCTTTGCGCGCTTCCAACTCATCATCTGTCAAAGCGACATTGATAGATCCCTCAATGGCGTTGATCGTGATGACATCCCCGTCCTTGAGCAGCGCGATTGGCCCGCCATGCGCCGCCTCCGGCCCCACATGGCCGACGCAGAACCCACGCGTTGCACCAGAGAAGCGGCCATCGGTGATCAGTGCGACTTTCTTGCCCATGCCCTGACCGCTTAGCGCCGCTGTGGTGGCCAGCATCTCGCGCATACCAGGTCCGCCTGACGGACCCTCGTTGCGGATAACAAACACATCGCCTTCATCGTAGGCGCGGTTCTGTACCGCATCAAAAGCGTCCTGTTCGCATTCGAAGATACGTGCCGGGCCAGTGAATATCTGGTGCTGCGGTTCAATACCCGCCACCTTCACGATCGCACCTTCCGGCGCAACATTGCCTTTAAGACCAACGACACCACCCGTCTTGGTGATTGGTGTTTCAACCGGGTAGATCACGCGGCCATCGGCCTCGCGTTCGATTTTGTCCAGTTCTTCGCCGATGCTATTGCCCGTCGCCGTGATGCAGTCTTCGTGCAGGAGGCCCGCCTTGCGCAACTCCTTCATGACAACCGGCACGCCACCCACTTCATAAAGGTCTTTGGCCACGAATTGCCCACCGGGCTTAAGGTCCACGAAATAGGGGGTATCGCGGAAGATCTCGCAGACATCATCAAGGAAAAACTCGATCCCCGCCTCATGGGCCATCGCGGGCAGGTGCAGCCCTGCATTGGTGGAACCACCCGTGCATGCCACGACGCGCGCTGCATTCTCGAACGCCTTGAGCGTGCAGATGTCCCGCGCCCGAATATTCCTTTCGATCAACGTCATCACCGCTGCACCGGAGGCTTCCGCATAAGCATCGCGGCTTTCATACGGGGCCGGGGCGCCGGATGAATTCGGGAGGGCCAAACCGATGGCCTCGGATACACAAGCCATCGTGTTGGCCGTGAACTGACCACCACAGGCGCCCGCCGAGGGGCAGGCGACCTTTTCCAGCTTCTCAAGCTCGCATTCGCTCAGGTTACCCGCCTGGTTCTGACCGACAGCCTCGAACACGTCCTGCACGGTGACGTCCTTGCCATCCAGCCGACCCGGCAGGATTGATCCACCATAGAGAAAGACCGAAGGCACGTTCAGCCGGATCATCGCCATCATCATGCCAGGCAGCGACTTGTCACAGCCCGCCAGCCCCACAATCGCATCATAGCAATGTCCGCGCATGGTCAATTCCACAGTGTCGGCAATCGCCTCGCGGGAGGCCAGCGAAGACCTCATACCTTCGTGCCCCATGGCGATCCCGTCCGTCACGGTAATCGTGGTGAATTCGCGAGGCGTCCCATAGGCCGACTTAACGCCCATCTTCACCGACTGCGCCTGTCGGCTCAGTGCGATGTTACAGGGCGCGGCCTCGTTCCAACAGGTCGCAACCCCAACCAATGGCTGGTGAATTTCCTCTTCGGTCATCCCCATTGCGTAGTAGTAAGACCGATGCGGCGCCCTGGCAGGGCCTTCGGTTACATGGCGGCTGGGCAGCTTGGATTTGTCGAATTCACGCTTGAGCATGAGTGTCTCCCTGGCGGTTCCGAACCGGAATACTCACTGACTGCCCCACCTGCAAGGGCGGCTAAGCCGCGTCTCGTTTCAAGTGAAAGATCATCTCAGGGCTGGTTGAAACGTCGAAAGGTGAGCCGTCCCAGTTCCCAAGAACATCCACCTTTTGCAAACCGGCCGAGGCCGCGAGTCCAAGGATCACCTCGCAGGACGCAAAACGCAGCTGGCTGGTGGAACGATACCGGGTGTCTTCGGAATTCATGCAATAAGTTTCTTGGTATGTGATGATCTCGCCCTGCTTTTCCAAGACCTCTTGAAACACCTGCACGCCGCGCCCGTCCGACAGTCGCACAGGATCGCCCACATTCTGGAGAGTCCACTGATCCCACGGCCGGACACCAGGATTGCGGCTTTCGAAACAGATCAATCCACCGAGCGCGAGCAGCCGATTCATGTCTTGGAAAAGGCCAAGGATCGCGGCGTCCGTCAACAGACATTGAAAAGCGTGTCCGGTCATGAAAATAACGTCAAAGCTCTGGTCACTCGGGACATCTGCGCTCGTGCCGATGTACCATGTGATAAGCTCCGCACCCGGTTTGTGGCAGGCGGCCTCAATCATCGCGCCGTTGGGATCAACGGCAGCCACTACATGACCCTGACGCGCCAATGCGATCGTAAATTCGCCTGTGCCGCAACCAACGTCGAGAATACGGCGCCCGGTATGGGCAAGTTGTGCCAAATAGAATTCATGATCCCGTCGCCCGGCATTCAGCGCATCATAAAGTGCGACCAGCCCGACATCCCGATAAAGCGCATCCCGGCGATCCATCCAGACCTATCCTTTGGGCTTCGTCCGGTCCAGCTCGGGCGAGATTGGGATGAATTCTGCATCGTCACCGGGAGGAAGTTTGAAGGGCCCGCCTTCCCAATCGGCGGCCTTCCATGCCTCTTTGGCCTCTTCGATCCTGTCTTTCGAAGACGACACGAAATTCCACCAGATGTAGCGTTTTTCATTCAGCGTAGCCCCGCCAAGCGCCATCAGCCGCGCCCCCCGATCCCCCGCTTTCACTGATATCGCATCACCGGGGCGAAAGATCATCATGCGGCCCGCTTCGAATGTGTCGCCCGCCACATCTATGCTGCCTTCGGTGATGTAAATGCCGCGGTCCTCGTGGTTGTCGGGCAGCGGGAAAGACGCGCCGGGGGCAAGTGTGACATCCACATAAAAGGCCTCGGATTGCATCGTCACCGGGCTTGATCTGCCGTATGCTGCACCGAGGATCAGCCTTGCCTCAACGCCCCTATCTTCGAGGACGGGCAGCGCGCCTTTCTTGTGATGCTCAAAGTCGGGTGCCATGTCCTCGCGCTCTTCGGGCAGGGCGATCCAGGTCTGGATGCCGAACAACCCGTGACGCGTGGCGCGTGTCTCTGCGCTGGTTCGTTCGGAATGCGTAACACCCCGGCCTGCGACCATCCAGTTGACCTCACCGGGATAGATCATCTGGTGGGTGCCGAGACTGTCGCGATGCTCAAATTCCCCTTGATAGAGATAGGTGACCGTCCCCAGACCAATATGCGGATGCGGACGGACATCTATGCCCCCATCAGTGATAAATTCAGCCGGACCCATCTGGTCAAAAAAGATGAACGGCCCCACCATCTGCCGGTCGGGCGAAGGCAGCGCGCGCCGGACTTCGAACCCGCCAAGGTCACGTGCCCGCGGGATTATCAGGGTTTCAAGCATTTCGCTGCCCGCATTGGGACAGTCGGGATTTTGCGTGGGGTTCCAGCTCATCAATGCGGCCCTTTCCTGCGCTAGTTCCTTTAATTAGATAGGCGGGGTTGCCGTATGCCCAACAGCAAAAAGATCAAAGCATGTAGGCGGCCAACGGAAGCAATGTGGACAAGGCGTGCGGATGGCAATCCCGAATCCACATTTAATTGCGACTAATTCTCATTATCCTTGACAGTTGCGAGTCGTTTGCATTTATTGAACACAACTTCCTCATAACGACGGAGACATGAATGCTACGCACATTCCTAAATGCGACGTTACTGGCTGCAGCCACCGCCGCATTTGCTTCAAGCGCTTTGGCAGAAGACAAGATGAAGGTGGTGACGACCTTCACCGTTCTCGCCGATATGGCGTCTAATGTGGCGGGCGACGCGGCCGAGGTCGTTTCGATCACCAAACCGGGGGCGGAAATCCACGGCTACGAACCTACACCACAGGACATCGTGCGTGCCTCGGACGCCGATCTGATCCTTTGGAATGGCATGAATCTTGAGCTTTGGTTCGAACAATTCCTGTCGAACCTCGGAGATGTGCCATCGGCCACATTGACGGAAGGGATAGACCCTATTTCGATCGCATCTGGCAGTTATGAAGGCAAGCCAAACCCCCATGCCTGGATGGGTTTGGACAATGCGCTGATCTACATCGACAACATCGCGGAGGCCTTCAGCGAACAGGATCCCGACAATGCCGACGTCTATATGACCAACGCAAAAGCTTACAAAGAGGAACTGCGGTCGACCATTGAGCCCTTGCGGGCGGCCATCGCGGCGATTCCAGAAACGGATCGATGGCTGGTGACCTGCGAGGGTGCTTTCAGTTACCTTGCGCGGGATTTCGACATGAAAGAACTATATCTTTGGCCAATGAACGCGGATCAGGTGGGCACTCCGCAGCAGGTGCGTGTCGTGATTGATGGTGTAAGAGCCAATGGCATTCCCGTTGTCTTCTGCGAAAGCACAGTGAACACCGCCCCGGCCGAGCAGGTGGCGCGCGAAACGGGCGCCACCTATGGCGGGGTTCTCTATGTCGATTCGCTTAGCGCTGCCAATGGCCCGGTGCCGACCTATCTGGATTTGCTCAAGGTTACATCGGACACAGTGGCAAAGGCACTGACATCCGCGACCAACTGAACGCGGCAACATTTGCGAATGCATACCCGCGGCCATCATGCCGCGGGCTTGTGCGTTTGAGAAACACGGTGGAAAAAGTAAATGCGTGACGAACTGACGGCGCCAATCGAGATGGCCCAGGGCCCCGGCCTGACGGCTTCGGATGTGACGGTGACTTACCGCAATGGTCACACTGCCTTGTGGGAGGCCAGTTTCGAGATCCCGCGCGGTACAGTGACGGCCTTGGTCGGCGTGAACGGCGCCGGAAAATCGACCCTGTTCAAGGCAATTATGGGGTTTGTTCCGGCATCCAAAGGCAGCATCAGCATCCTCGGGCTTGATGTGCGCGACGCCCTTTCAAGGAACCTGGTCGCCTATGTGCCGCAGTCCGAAGAGGTGGACTGGGCCTTCCCCGTTCTGGTCGAAGATGTTGTCATGATGGGCCGTTACGGACATATGGGCTTTCTGCGGCGTCCTGGTTCGGACGATCATGCAGCCGTCGATCAGGCTCTAACACGGGTGAATATGCAGGATTTCCGCCATCGGCAGATCGGTGAACTGTCCGGTGGCCAGCGCAAGCGCGTCTTTCTCGCTCGTGCCTTGGCGCAGGACGGGCAGGTCATTCTCCTCGATGAGCCATTTACCGGCGTGGATGTAAAAACCGAGGAACAGATCATCAGTCTTTTGCGTGAACTGCGCGATGAAGGAAGGGTCATGCTGGTCTCGACCCACAACCTTGGCTCGGTCCCAGAATTCTGCGATCGGACGATCTTGGTCAAAGGCACCGTGCTTAGCCACGGCCCGACCGATACGACCTTTACACGCAAAAACCTCGAAATGGCCTTTGGCGGCGTCCTCCGACACTTCACGCTGGGCGCCACGGCGCTGCACGACGATGAAGACACGCGCGAGGTCACCATCTTCACCGACGACGAACGCCCCTTTGTCCAATACGGCGAAAAGACCCAGCGGGCGGAGCAGAAGCCTTGATAGACCACCTGCTGGAACCTTTCTCGTACAGCTACATGACCAACGCGATGTGGGTTTCAGCCTTGGTGGGGGCGGTCTGCGCGTTCCTGTCGGCGTACCTCATGCTTAAGGGTTGGTCATTGATCGGGGACGCGCTGGCGCATTCGGTCGTACCAGGTGTCGCGGGTGCCTACATCCTTGGCCTGCCTTTCGCCCTCGGCGCCTTCATCGCCGGAGGGCTTGCGGCGGGGGCTATGCTGTTCCTGTCGGAACGATCTGGCCTCAAGGTGGACGTGATCATTGGCCTTATTTTCACCTCCTTTTTTGGGCTCGGCCTGTTCATCGTGTCGATCAACCCGATGCCAGTCTCTGTGCAGACGATCACCATGGGCAACATTCTCGCCATCACGCCCGAAGACACATTGCAGCTTGCCATCATAGGGTTTCTGTCGCTCGCGATTCTGCTGGCCAAATGGAAAGATCTGATGGTCACGTTCTTCGATGAAAGCCATGCCCGCAGTATCGGCTTGCGTCCCACGTTGCTGAAGGCCATTTTCTTTGTGCTGCTATCGGCATCGGTCGTGGCGGCCATGCAGACGGTGGGAGCCTTTCTGGTTATCGCCATGGTCGTGACGCCGGGGGCAACAGCCTATCTTTTGTGCGATCGCTTCTCCCGCCTGATCCTGACTTCCGTCGCGATCGGCGCGCTGACCAGCTTTTTCGGCGCCTATTTCAGCTATTTCCTTGATGGGGCCACTGGTGGGATAATCGTGACACTTCAAACGCTGGTCTTTCTTCTGGCTTTTGTCTTTGCGCCAAAGCACGGGATACTCGCGGCAAAGCGCAAAGCTGACGCCGCCGTGCAAAACGACCCGGCCCTGCAAACGAAGGAAGCGCATTGATGGATCTCGACACGCTGCTGATGCCGTTCAACTTTGCCTTCATGCAGAATGCCTTTCTTATTTCCATCATCATCTCCGTGCCTACGGCGCTTTTGTCCTGTTTTCTTGTCATGAAAGGCTGGGCGTTGATGGGTGATGCCGTCAGCCACGCGGTTCTGCCCGGCATCGTGCTGGCCTATATACTGGGCATTCCACTGATCATCGGTGCATTCCTAGCCGGCATGACCTGTGCGATTGCCACCGGATATCTTTCGACCAACAGCCGGGTGAAGCAAGACACGGTGATGGGCGTTGTCTTTTCCGGCATGTTCGGCATCGGGATCGTGCTTTATGTCTCCGTCGACACGAACATGCACCTTGATCACATCCTCTTTGGAAACATGCTGGGCATCGATGGGCAAGAGCTTTGGACTGCAGGCGTCCTCTCACTTGGGGTGAGCCTGCTTCTCGGCCTCAAATGGAGAGACTGGCTGCTTCACAGCTTCGATCCCGCACAGGCAAAAGCCTCAGGTTTGTGGATCAATTGGCTGCATTACGGGCTACTGGCCGCTTTGTCGCTGACGATCGTCGCCACCCTTTCCGCGGTTGGTCTGATCTTGGCCATCGGGCTGCTGATTGCACCAGGCGCCATCGCCTTTCTGATCGTCCGAACATTTTCAACGATGCTTTGGCTTTCTGTTCTGATCTGCATGGCGGCGATGCTGCTGGGCACCTACGCCAGTTTCTTTCTGGACAGCGCGCCTGCCCCCACGATCATCTTGATCCTAACGACGCTTTTCATTGTAGCCTTCACCCGCCGCCAGATCCTGACACGACGCAGTTCAATGAAAGTGACGTCTGGAAAAGCTGTGGATCTATAGGTCAATTGGGCTCCACGCACCCGGGCGGGCTGACAACATGCCAGCGCGACCCGGGCGCGCGGCCCTATCCGCCAGAGGCAGATAGCAGCGCGGGCGGGGCGTTACCGCGCTGATCCCTAACATTCGCCACGTCAGGCGCTTGATGAAATTCCATGAATGAACCGACGGGCGCGGCCGTCATCCGGTCAGTCGAATGTGCTAGGGTCATGCGACCTCCGACCGACGCGGATTTAGGTTCGAGCCACCGATATTCGTGATACCGGAGGCGGCATCATGATGCGGGTTCAGCGTAAGATCATCTCCGAAGTCGAGCACACAAATTTGGTCGTCGGGAGTTTTGTCCATCTTGTAGTCAAGTTGATCGGTGCTGAAATCTCGCAGCAGCTGATGTCGGACTGAATGACCGCCCGCCTCTACAAGATTTTCAAGCCCTATTGCCGCCTGGCAAGCGATGTTAGCGAAACATCGATTTGACGCCCATCCTTCAAGCCGGGCCAAAACGTCATTCGTTTCTATCTGCGGCGTTGTATTGATACGAGCCGCCCCTTTGTCCTCGCATGAGTAGACGCAATGGTCATTCAGGTGGCGAAGACGATCGGCCAAGTCGCGGTCGAAAAGCCACGTCAGATCGTCGCCTCCGAAGAACGCGCCGAAATAAGGACGGTCAATGTCAGCTCCGTTATCGACAAAGCGCAAACCACCGACGTCGGCCACCCGTTCGCCATCCCTCCAGACATTGATCGCGCCGTCGCGTTCATCATGGTCGTCGATAAGCAGGCACTCAGCGATGTCTTGCCAAACACCTTTCGCCAGGTTGGCGCCATTTTCTTCAGCATCCTTAAACTCGACGCCGTCACCAACGGATCCGGCCTTGTCCATGCGATGAGGTTGCAAAGCTGCCCTGCCGCCGTCGCGCCGCATATAGCGGGTGGTGAAGCCGTTCTGGCAGGCCATATCGCGCTCAGCGCTTTTGCGACTTTCCAAGCAGCGCAGGATTGCACAGGTGGTCGCCGTGCAGTCAATGCGGACGTCGTCTGGCGTCATTTGAACCTCGATTGAGTGAGATCGTTCCTCAGTTGACGCGACCGTAAATTCGAAGCCCTTGGTCGCAACATATTTTTGAACGCAAAATCTGCTTAACCGATCCTCAAGACTCTATTCCGTCAAAACCAACCTTAGCGTGTGCGGATCTTTGCCAACGGGCTCGGCAGATGGCGTTGGCGGCCATGGGATCTGCGTGGAAAATGTGCGAATCACCCGGCGACGACATGAGAAGCGTTAGATCATCGGCCAGTATGTGTACGCGGAAGTTTGCGCTCAAAATGACAATATTTGGTAGTTTGGATGGCGCCCGGTACATAATGTGGACGACCTCAGGGCTGTCAGACTCCCGAGATACTGCCAACCAGGTACTCAACCTGACAGATCTGATCGCAGGAACACAAAGCTGCAATGCGAGGTCTGGCCAATAATCGACCCTAACGCGTAGATTAGGCGGCACAGGCGCCATCGTATGATGGATGCCCCATTCGAAAGCCGGTTGAACGGTCCTTTGTCTGGGCATCCGAGCGTCCAGATGCGACCATTGAAAGCACTGAAACTTCGGGGACGGCATGCCGATGCCAAGTGACGGTTTTGGACGATTTGCTCAGTTCGCGGCTTTCCTTCTCACTTGATGCCCCGTTCGGGTTGTTCCGGACCAAGATCTCACCGCGATGCTTAGGGATTTTTGAAGCTTCCCAAACGCTTCTGGCCACCAGTCAGTTCGGGATGGCAAATGGCGTGGAAAATCTGACCATAAAGTTTTGCACGGGACGTGGACAGAACAACAGTCAACCAAACCACTGGCGGATCGTGCAAAACACGGCCTCAACAAAGCAGACACTGTGCCGACTAAAGGAATAGCATCGCATGCAGTATGATGCCTACACTTGGGGGCGCGAGGATTTGGATCAGTGCCATCGCATACCCCATGCATCTTGGTTGAACCCTGCGCCTGGTTTGATGAAGCTAGAAAGATGGGAAGAAGCCCGCACCGAATTTGTTGCGCTTTGTCACTGGGGCGCACAGGTGCAATGGGCTCATACGATGACGAGATCATCGTTTTCTGACCGCCTATACCGAAGCCTATCAAAAATGGGAGTCAGATGAAGCTTTCACGGCATCTGGCAACGCGCGGGTTCTTTCGCGGCAATCATGACGCGCCCGACTGACAAAGCAATGCGGGCATAATGCTGTCAGCAACCGAAGCGACCAGCGGCCCGATCAGAGGCAGTCTGGGCATCAAGGATTGGCCACTGAGCCAGACAGAACTTGTTCTACTGCCATCCTGTGACTCTGGCGTTGATGATTACAGGCCGATTGATGCAGTAAGAGGGCTTCCACCGGCCATTGCACGGGCCGGATCGTTGACCGCTGGTGACGCTTGCAGAAATGCCAGACACGCAGATTGCACTGAGCACAAAGCGGTTTTGCATGTATCTCAGCCAGGACCAGCTGACATATACGGCTGCCTGCAATGCCACAAAACGTGACATCTTAGCGGGAAAAATCGCAGATGTCGCGTCGAAATTTGTTCCATACAGTCACAAGTTAGGGCCCAAACCGCACGCCGATAGCTAAGCAGCGGAGGTTTTGAAGCACAGGTTGTCACGGCTCAGTTGATCAAGCGTGGTAACGCCCATCAGCTTCATGTCGCGCTCAATCTCGGTGCGTAGATTGCCCAATGCCTTCTCCACGCCTGCCTGTCCGGCGGCAGCCAAAGCATATAGATAGAGACGCCCGCCCGAACATGCCCTAGCCCCCACAGACAGCGCCTTGAGCACGTGCGTGCCGCGTTGAATCCCGCCCTCACAAACCACGTCAATCTTGTCGCCTACGGCATCGCAAATCTCGGCCAGTTGATCGAAGGGCGATCTCGAACCGTCAAGCTGCCGGCCGCCGTGGTTCGACACCATGATCCCAGTGCAGCCGATATCGACAGCGCGCTTGGCGTCTTCGACGCTCATGATGCCCTTCAATGCGAATTGACCATTCCACTGCGCACAGAGCTTTTCGGCGTCTTTCCAGTTCATCGACTGATCCAGCATCGTCGAAAAGTATTCACCGACGGACACGGCAAGGTTGGTCCCGGCAGCGACATGGCCAGACAGATGCGGCATGTCGAACTTCTCTTTCGTCAGGAAGTTCCAAGCCCACATTGGATGTGTGGCAAAGCTGATCAGCGAAGATGGCGTCAACTTGGGCGGAGAGGTGAAGCCCGTACGCAAGTCGCGTTCGCGATTGCCACCAGTGATGGTGTCCACGGTAAGCGCCATCACGTTGAAGTTGGCAGCACGCGCCCGTTCCAGAAGTGCATCGTTCAAGCCACGATCTTTGTGAAAATAGAACTGAAACATTTTCGGACCCGGGGCGAGTTTTTCAATCTCTTCAACAGTGACGGTCGCCAGCGAAGAGACCCCGAACATCGTCCCGTATTTTGTCGCGGCCTTGGCCACTGCGCGCTCTCCTTCATGATGAAAGAGTCGCTGCAAGGCGGTCGGGGCACAATAGATCGGCATATCAAGCTTTTGGCCCATGACCTCGACACTCATGTCAACCTCATCAACTCCGGCCAGCACGTTGGGTACCAGATCAACATCGCCGTAGGCCTCAGTGTTGCGCCGGTAGGTCTGTTCGTCATCTGCAGCGCCGTCGATGTAGTGGAAGATCGGGCCGGGCAGGCGGCGTTTGGCCAGCTTCCGGAAGTCTTTGAAGTTGTGGCAGTTATTCAGACCCATCGGGAAACCCTCGTGATGAAGATGTGCAAACTTGGAATTTTGGTAAAATTTTCTTACCAATAATGCAATGTTTAGCCCGATGAGCTCATTTGACCAGAAGAAAGATGGTTCGGGAAAGGCAATTGATTTTTAGCGCGCGGTAAGAAAAACTTTAAAGTTGTAAAAATAGGGGTTGCGCCATCCGACAGGAACAAGCGCGACGGCGGCAGGGCATGACAGGTTCAAAAATCAGGAATATGGAACAATTTGCGGCGGTCACTGGCATTTCACGCCCGACAGTTTCGAAGTACTTCCACAATCCGCAAAGCGTCCGGCAATCCACGCGCGAACGCATTGAGAGGGCGCTGGAGCAGCATGATTACCGCCCCAACATCTTCGCGATGAATCAGAACCGCAAGCTGACCAAAAATGTCGGTATCGTAGTGCCCTATCTTGCAGATCCGTTCTTTGCCGAAATCGCACGGAACATCGAAGAACGCTGCATCGCGGCCGGTTATACGCCGACACTCTACAGTTCTCACGGAGAGCAATCGCTTGAGGTCGAAATCCTTCGAAGTCTGAGGTCGCTCAAGCCAGCCGGTGTTCTAATGGCACCCCTCGGGCGGATTTCGGACAAGGCAGCCATCAAAAAATTCTGCGCCGACGTGCCTACTGTCCTGTTTGACAGCAGCCTCCAGGATCTGGGAATCGCCTTTGTAGGCTCTGATAATCCCCAGTTTTCGATGCTGATCGTCGACTATCTCTGCCGCACGGGCACGCCGCCCTGCTTCTTCGAAATGAAGACCCCGACCAATCCGAATGCCAACAAGCGGCGGCAAGGCTATTTGCAAGCGATGTCCCATCTCGGGCATAAACCAACCATTGTTCAAGTGCCCGGAGAGGGTTGGCATTTCGAAGAAATCGGGCGACGTGAAGGGATTAACGCGATCAAGGCGGGTCGTTTCACGACGGATACCGTGCTGTGCAGTAACGACAGGCTGGCGATCGGCTTTCTGACGGCATGCTTTGAAACCGGCCTCAAAGTCGGGCGCACAGCTGGTTGCGACATCCGTGTTGCTGGACAGGATGACCACCCGTTCTCGCGATTTACTTGCCCGCCCCTGACAACCATTGCTCAGGATTACGAGGCCGTTTCGCGCCATGCGGTGGAGACCCTATTCAAGGCGATTCAAGGCGATGTCACCACCCATGAAGCCACCTATTTCGAGGGTAAATTGGTCATGCGGGACTCAGCTTGAACTTCGCCCAAAATTTATCGCGCGTTAAATTTATATTGACTCCGCGCTGAGATCGCGACTAGCTTTTTTGGGATAGCATCCAGAATTAGGGAGGAGTCGGATGTACCTACGACACGCACTTTGTGCGTCGGCCGCGCTGTCGCTTATTGCAGTCGGAAGCGCTCAGGCAGACACAATCACAATCGCGACGGTTAATAACGGCGATATGATCCGTATGCAGGGTCTAACCGAAGACTTCACCGAAAAAACGGGCCATACGGTCGAGTGGGTGACGTTAGAGGAAAACGTGCTGCGCCAGCGGGTGACCACGGATATCACCACCAAAGGTGGCCAGTTCGACATCATGACAATCGGCATGTACGAAACGCCGATATGGGGTCAGAACGGATGGCTGATCCCGCTGAACGACATGCCAGCTGAATACGACGTCGAAGACATCCTGCCCGCGATGCGCGGCGGCTTGTCCTACGATGGCACGCTCTATGCGGCGCCGTTTTATGGCGAAAGCTCCATGATCATGTACCGCACAGATCTGATGGAGGCCGCAGGACTTGAAATGCCCGATGCGCCGGCATGGGACTTCGTGGCGGATGCCGCTCGCAAGATGACCGATAAGGACAACGAGATCTATGGCATCTGCCTGCGCGGCAAGGCGGGCTGGGGCGAAAATATGGCCTTTCTGACGGCCACATCAAATGCCTTCGGCGCCCGCTGGTTCGACGAAAACTGGACACCACAATTCGACAGCGATGCCTGGAAAGAAACATTGACTTTCTATCTGGATCTGATGGCAGATGCGGGTCCTCCTGGTGCATCGAACAACGGCTTCAACGAGAATTTGTCGCTATTCCAGCAAGGCAAATGCGGGATGTGGATCGACGCAACTGTTGCCGCATCCTTCGTGACCAGCCCGGACGATTCTACCGTGGCAGACAAGGTCGGTTTCGCGCTGGCACCTGATACGGGTAAGGGCAAGCGGGGCAACTGGTTGTGGGCGTGGGCACTGGCCATTCCAGCAGGCACAGACAATGAGGCCGCTGCGAAAGAATTCATCAATTGGGCCACATCCAAGGAATACATCGAACTCGTCGCATCAAATGAAGGTTGGGCCAATGTGCCACCCGGTGCCCGAACCTCACTTTATGAGAACCCGAACTATGCAGAGGTTCCTTTTGCCAAGATGACGTTAGAGTCGATCTTGTCGGCGGATCCGCTGAACCCGACCGTCGACCCAGTGCCTTATGTAGGGGTCCAGTTCGTTGCGATCCCCGAGTTTGCGGGCATCGCGACCGAAGTCGGGCAAGAGTTTTCGGCAGCATTGGCCGGGCAGCAGACTGCAGAAGAAGCATTGGCAAAAGCCCAGGCACTGACCGCAGACGCAATGGAAGCGGCAGGCTACTAAGCCGCAAGATCGAAGGGCGGCTCCACATCGCCCTTCGACACGCCTCGACTATCTTCTGAACCTTTCACCAGGAACGCCACACGGCTGTCCACTTTACAGGTGTATTCATGGCCACGCATCATTCGAGATCCGCTGCCCGTCTGATGATGACCCCCGCTGTCGTCTTGCTTCTGGGCTGGATGCTCGTCCCGCTGACGATGACGCTTTATTTCTCTTTCAAGAGATACTTGCCCCTGCGCGGAGGCGATCTGGGCTGGGTCGGCTTTGAAAACTACACTCGTTTTCTGACCTCAAGCGCGTTCTGGCCCAGCGTTCAATCGACACTGATCATCGTCGGTGGCGTCCTGATAATCACGGTTGTCCTTGGCGTTCTTCTCGCGCTTCTGCTCGATCAGCCGATGTGGGGCCAGGGGATCGTACGCATCCTGGTGATCGCGCCGTTCTTCATCATGCCAACCGTCTCCGCGCTTGTCTGGAAGAATATGTTCATGGATCCAGTGAACGGTTTGTTTGCGCATCTCTGGAAGGCCTTCGGCGCCGAACCCGTCGTCTGGCTCAGCGAGGCATCAATGCCCTCAATTATTCTGATCGTGTCTTGGCAATGGCTGCCATTTGCGACGCTGATCCTGCTGACGGCCATTCAATCGCTGGACAGCGAACAGCTTGAAGCGGCTGAGATGGACGGCGCACCGGCGCTCAAGCGTTTCTGGTTCATTATCCTGCCGCATCTAAGCCGAGCAATCACCGTCGTGATCCTGATCCAGACGATTTTCCTTTTGTCGATCTTCGCCGAGATTTTCGTTACAACCGGCGGCGCCTTCGGCACCCGTACCCTGTCTTACCTGATTTTCCAGCGTGTTCTGGAAAGCCAGAATGTTGGTCTGGGATCCGCTGGAGGCGTCTATGCCATCATCCTCGCCAATATCGTTGCACTTTTCCTGATGCGCATCGTTGGCAAAAACCTGGACGCCTGAGGACAGATCATGGCCCGTTCCATCACCCCACGTCGCAAGACCCTCAACACCTCACTCGCATGGGCTGTCGGTCTGCTGATCTTTTTCCCGATCCTCTGGACCGTTCTGACCAGTTTCAAGACCGAAGCGCAGGCCATCGCAAGCCCACCGATCTTTCTGAACTTTGACTGGACGCTGGAAAACTACGCGATCGTACAGGAACGCTCTGACTATATGCGCTTTCTCTGGAATTCGGTAATCATTGCAGGCGGTTCAACCCTTCTGGGTATAGTCATCGCTGTGCCTGCCGCGTGGTCGATGGCCTTTGTGCCGTCCAAACGCACGAAGGACATTCTACTCTGGATGCTGTCGACCAAGATGCTTCCAGCTGTTGGCGTGCTTTATCCAATCTATCTACTTTTCATCCAGATGGGACTTCTCGACACACGCATCGGCCTGACCATCGTTCTAATGCTGATCAATTTGCCGATCATCATCTGGATGCTTTACACCTATTTCCGCGAAATTCCGGTTGAGATACTTGAGGCCGCGCGGATGGATGGGGCAAGCTTGCGCGAAGAAATCCTTTTCGTCCTGACCCCGATGGCCATTCCCGGCATCGCGTCAACGGTTCTTCTAAACATCATCCTCGCCTGGAATGAGGCATTCTGGACGCTGAACCTGACGGCAGCGAAGGCTGCGCCGCTGACGGCCTTCATTGCCAGCTATTCCAGCCCCGAGGGCCTTTTCTACGCAAAACTGTCCGCCGCCTCGACAATGGCGATCGCGCCGATCCTGATCTTGGGCTGGTTCAGCCAGAAGCAGCTTGTCCGGGGTCTGACATTTGGTGCGGTGAAGTAAGGATCAAAGATATGGGACACATCGTACTGAACCAGATCACCAAGCGCTTCGGCGATGTCGAGGTGATCCCGCCGCTGGATCTCACCATCGAAGATGGCGAATTCACCGTATTCGTCGGGCCATCGGGTTGCGGAAAATCGACCCTATTGCGCCTGATCGCCGGGCTAGAGGACGTCTCAAGCGGGCAGATCCAGATCGACGGGCAGGACGCGACCGAGGTCCCTCCGGCCAAGCGCGGCCTTGCCATGGTGTTCCAGTCCTATGCGCTTTATCCGCATATGTCGGTACGCAAAAACATCGCTTTCCCTCTGCGCATGGCAAAGCTTGAAAAGGCAGAGCAGGACAAAAGGGTCGAACAGGCTGCGGCCGTGTTGAACCTGACCGACTATCTTGACAGGCGGCCCGGCCAGCTTTCCGGCGGGCAGCGGCAGCGGGTGGCCATCGGCCGGGCCATTGTCCGTGAACCAGCGGCGTTCCTGTTTGACGAGCCCTTGTCCAACCTTGATGCGGCCCTTCGGGTTGGTATGCGACTGGAGATCAGCGAACTGCACGAGCGGCTCAAAACCACCATGATTTACGTCACGCACGATCAGGTCGAGGCGATGACGATGGCCGACAAAATTGTTGTCCTGAAGGCGGGCAATATCGAGCAGGTCGGCAGCCCGCTGGATCTATATAAGGCACCAAGGAATCTTTTTGTCGCCGGTTTCATTGGATCACCCAAAATGAACTTCATCACCGGCGCAGAAGCTAAAAAACACGACGCACAAACCATAGGCATCCGGCCCGAACATATTGCTGTTTCAAAGGAAGGGGGACTTTGGGAAGGGGTTATCGGTGTATCCGAACATCTTGGATCGGACACTTTTTTCCACGTGCATCAAACAGGGCTTGCAGACACGATCACCGTTCGCGCTGGTGGCGAGGTGAATTTCCATCATGGCGACAGGATCTTTCTGACACCGCGCGATGACGTGCTTCATCGATTTGATATGCAAGGATTGCGGATTGCATGACGCGCCTTGCTGGAAAAACAGCCTTGATCACCGGAGCCGCGCGCGGGATCGGACTTGCCTTTGCAAAAGCCTATCTTGCCCAGGGTGCGCGGGTGGCGCTCGCCGACATAGACATCGCGCGCGCCAAGGCATGCGCCACAGATCTGGGGCAAAATGCCATGGCTGTCGAATTGGATGTCACACGGCAGGACAGCATTGATCGGGGGGTAGCTGAAACGACCCAAACACTTGGCCAGATCGACATACTGATCAACAATGCAGCCATCTTCACAGCGGCGCCGATCACCGAAATCACACGAGACGATTATCAGCGCGTATTCGACATCAATGTCTCTGGCGCTTTGTTCACCATGCAGGCCGTCGCCAAGCACATGATCGACAGGGGCGCGGGCGGAAAGATAATCAATATGGCCAGTCAGGCAGGCCGACGGGGTGAGCCTCTGGTGGCAGTCTACTGCGCCTCCAAAGCAGCGGTCATCAGCCTGACGCAATCGGCGGGTCTGAACCTGATCAAATATGGCATAAACGTCAATGCAATCGCACCGGGCGTAGTAGACGGAGAGCATTGGGACAGCGTCGACGCCTTCTTCGCCAAGTACGAAAACAAGGCCCCCGGCCAGAAAAAGCGCGAAGTCGGCGCAGCCGTGCCTTACGGGCGCATGGGCCGCGCCGAGGACCTAACGGGCATGGCAGTCTTTCTGGCCTCGGACGAAGCAGACTACATTGTCGCGCAGACCTACAATGTCGACGGTGGCAACTGGATGAGTTGATGAATGATCTGGCGCAAAAAGGGGGGCGGGTAAGACTTGGAGCCGCGACGCTTGGCGACCTGCCAGCAGGTATCTCCCGGCCGAATTATGACAGGTCGGATTTGCGGCCCGGCATCGTGCATATCGGACTGGGCAATTTTCACCGCGCGCACCAGGCCTGGTACCTGCACCGTTTGATGCAGCAAGGCGCGGCACAGGATTGGGCGATTATCGGCGCCGGGGTCCGAAGCTACGATGCCGGGATGCGCGACCATCTGATTGCACAGGACTGCCTCAGTCTTCTGATCGAACTTCATCCCGAAAGGATGTCCGCCGAGGTGATCGGGTCCATGATCGACTACCTGCCAGTCGAAGAAGACAACAGAAACCTGATCCGGATCATGTCGGATCCGGCTATTCGGATCGTGTCGCTGACGGTGACAGAGGGCGGCTATTATATTGATCCGGTCTCGAAGGGCCTTGATATCGGGCATCCCGACATTCGGCATGACGTAGCACATCCTGAAACGCCACGCACCGCGTTCGGTGCGATGGTCGCAGCCCTGAAAGCACGTCGGGCCGCCGGTCAAAGACCTTTCACAGCCCAAAGCTGTGACAACCTTCAGGGAAACGGCGCAATACTGCGACAAACCATTGTGTCGCTTGCTGGGCTGACCGATCCCGATCTTGCCAGATGGATAGACACAACCGCGGCATTCCCGAACTCCATGGTCGACTGCATCGTGCCTGCCACCGGACCAAGAGAAGTGGCGCGCGCCGCGGCTTTGGGCATCGACGACCCAGTTCCCGTAACCCACGAGGATTTTCGCCAATGGGTGATTGAAGATGATTTTTGCGCTGGTCGGCCGGATTGGGATCTGGTGGGCGCGACCTTCACCGATGCCGTGGATGATTTTGAAGCGATGAAAATCCGGATCCTTAATGCAGGCCATCAGGTGATCGCCAATGCGGGTGAGCTTTTGTCGATCCCGACGATTGCCGAATGTATGCGACACCCAGTGATCGCCGGGTTCTTCCGCAAAGTGCAAACGACCGAGATCGCACCCTATGTGGCGCCCGTCCCTGACATGACGCCACAGCAATACATCCGGCTGATCGAAACTCGGTTTGCGAATGCCGCGATCATGGACACAACCCGGCGGGTCGCTTTTGACGGATCCGCCCGTCACACCGGCTTTGTCGTGCCGATCATCCGTGACGCATTGCTGGCAGGCGGATCCCTTGGGGGTCTCGCACTGACCGAAGCGCTCTGGGCTCGAATGTGTGCCGGAACGCGTGAGGACGGCAGCCACATAGATGCAAATGATCCCCATTGGCAGGACCTTCAAGAGACCGCACTGGCATCACGGACCGATCCCGAAAAATGGCTGGCGCAAAGGCAGTATTATGGGGATCTGGCAGATGTCGACGTGTTTGCGAACGGCTTTAGCGACTGGCTGAAGATGATTTGGGCCAACGGATCAGAAGCGGCAATCACGCTTTATACATCTCTAAAGTGACCTCCTTCCCAATATCTGGGCCAACAAAACGCACCGAAATGACGTCTATCGTCTAAGCAGCGTGATAATACCGTGAAATCTTGCGCATTCGGCTTTGGCGCGATTGCGCCCCACGCCAGCAGCCCGCAAAGTGACCGCACACTTGATGAACCGAGAAACCGGTGCGGCGGTCAATTTCAGGCCGTAGAGAGTAAGGTCTCTTATTGTGGGGGCAGGGTAACCGATAGAGTATCCGCACCGGTTTCGATCATCCCTCCAATCTCAGCAACGCTAAATGGCAAATGCTACGGGCCGCGAGCCTGCGGGGACATCTACGTAGCGATTTAAGTGGATCCCGCAATGTAATCTGTCTGCCAATTGTGCTCGACTATCCGATGTTCACTTTCTAAAGGAATGCGCCCGAATGGCCGCCGGAGTAAGCAAAGAGTTGCCAGAGTATCAGGATGCAGATGACGAATATGGACCGTTCGCAGGTGCTTTTTTGAAGGGCATCGCGCCCACGACCAGTCGGCGTGTCGGACGATCGACCAAGAAGCCGCCCGGACCTGCCACCGACGACGGAATGAGCGGCACCTCAACGGGCTCTGATGATGCGACAGAGCACCCCGCAACCGCCGTGATCGAAACAATCCGGGAAAGCTTGCGAAGCCCGGACGGTCGAACACGCCTTGCCCAGGCCCTCGAAATGCCAGCTGCGCATATGCTCCAACGCACCGACAAGGCGCAGCGTCTGGGGCAAGTCTTTTCACAGCTCAGATCCGAGGGACTTTTTGAAACACGCATTTTTGCCGCCGGACGCGGCCAGCCGATTAAGATCATCCTCGGCAACGAAAGTGTTTTCGTCACGCTAAATGATACGCAAAGATCAACTTGGTGCGGGTTGGGCCGTAACCGCGCGATCATCGTTGCAAGCCATTTGCCTGAAGAAACCGTAAAGCACGAGGTGATCAAGGCTCTCGCAAACGAAATCTCGATCATCGCCGCTGAAAACGGGATGCTTTGCCCTTTGGACGAAGTGGTGGCATTGCTATTGACGCTCGCGAAAAACGACGGCGCCGCTCACATGCCGAACATTTCCTGAACCGCCGCGATAAAGGCGGCGTAGGCGCTTTCATCCAAAGGTTCACCCAAAGGTCTGCCCAATCCGGCCTTGGTCAGGAACTGATCCTCTTTCACTGGCCAACCGGCAGCTTCGAGCGATTTTCGCATCGCATCGGCATCTGCAGGGGTCTCGGCCTTGCTGACGACGTACGGCAGCGGCACTTTCGGTGGACGAAACTCAATTCCGACGGCTTGATCGTCGAAGAAAAAGCACATCGTCGCCCGGCTCGCTTTCGCCTCGCGTTGCGGCGTGTTTGCTTCCCGCATCCGACGCCGCCGCTCTTGACGCAACTCCGGAGAGCCATGCTGATCCTTGCGTTCCCGCTTTTGTTCGGTATCGGTCATGCGCTGCTCATGCAGAAAGACCTTCTTCTGAAAGATCATATCCACCACAGCCGACAGCAGGAAAATCACGACGGCACCCACCGACAGAATCGAAACGATGGGCAGGATCTGGGCCATCATGCAGACACCAGTGCAGGTCGATTGCTGCAAAAGGGCCACGAAAGGCCAAACACCGAAAATGATCGCGAAACCAAGCCAAAGACATATGCGAAGCGCGGAGACAGGTGTTTCCATCAGACCACGACGGCCATAAATCCGCTTGAAACCGCCAAGCGGGGACACGCGCTTTAGCTGAGGTGTTACGGGTTTCATGGCGAAAACAAAGCCTTTGTTGTAGATCAGCGATGTCAGAAAGGCCGTAAGAAGGGTGAGGGCCAGAATCGGCAGGATCGCAAATAGAAGCATCCGTCCCAGCACGAATAGGCTGACATTTCGCGCCTCATCAAAAGGCATATCGATCAAATAGATGCTTGACGTGATCATGTCCTGAAGCTGCGTCCAGATCAACGAAGCCGTCCCGACAAGCAAGGCAAGACCCAAGGCGCATGCCAGAAAACCCGACGATTCCGCGCTGCTGGCAACCGACCCCTTTTCGCGCTGCTTGCGCAGTTTAGTGTCCGAGGCCGCGTGCTTTTTCGCTTCTGATCCTCCGTCGCTCATTCGAAGAACCTTTCAAGGATTTGCAGCGCCTCGCCACTTTCGCTGATCCGCGCCTCTGATAGGGACCAAATCAACCAAGCTGTTAGCGGCAGGGTCACAACTGTTGCAAGGTTCTTGAGCGGAAAAGCCATATCGTAGAAGTTGAAACGACGGCCCAGCCGCGCAGCAACCGACACGGCACCTTCGATCACGACAAGCATGCCCAGAAGTGGTAGGGAAACGACAATCGCAGTTGTCAGCGTGCGTGTCAGGATGTCGACAGTTATCAGGGCAGCGGCACCGCTTAGCGTTGGAAAAATGAGATTTACGGGCCAGACACGATAGCTGGCATACAGGTTTTCGATTAGGTCCTCGAAACCACCAAGACTGAAGAATGCAAAAAAGCCGATGACCAGATACGCGACCGAAAAAGTGTGGAGAGATCCCCCCATCGGATCCTGAATGCCAGTGTCGTTCTCACCCCGAAAGGCATCGGTGATCGCCCCTGCATATTGCAACGCGAAAAAGGGCAGTGAGGCAAGCAAACCCAAAGCATAGCCGAGCCCGAACTCTTTCAGGCTGAGAGGTGCGAGTTGAAATATGTCGGGCGCAACAATCAGAGCCTCCACCTCGTCCAGATTTACGAAAGCGGTGGGAAGTGCAAGCGCGATGGCAATCGAAAGCCGCAGCATTAACGCCGATCTCAATGCCCACGTGATCGCCAGGAAGCCGAACAAAAGACCGAATGGGCGTAGGGCAATGAGTATCATCACAGGATAGACCTTTGCCATCCCGAAGCCGGTTACCAATCGGATGACCTCTTCACCCATGTCAATTGGCCAGCACGTGAAATTCTTCGAAAACCTGTGTTGTCGAGGTCATCAAAGGGCCGGACAGGCGCACACCAAAGATCAGCAGCACAAGGACGACGGCAGTGATCTTCACCGTCTGAGAAAGGGTCTGGTCCTGTATTTGCGTGACCGCCTGAAAAAAAGAGATGACGAAGCCCGACAGCGTCGCAATGGCCAGTGGGACACCGGCCAGGATCGCGACATCTATCATGAAAGTGACCAGCAGGGAGGAAAATGCCGTCTCCATCATGGGCTCCCGTAGGTCATGACAAGCCCCTCGACCAAGCGCGCCCATCCATCGACAAAGACAAATGTCAGAAGCTTGAAGGGGGTCGCGATGATGTTGGGTTGCACCATCTGCATGCCCAAGGCCATCAGAATGGCCGTCACCGCAAGATCGATCGCGACGAAAGGCAGGTAGATCAGAAAGCCGATCCGAAAGGCTTCTGTCAGCTCTGAAATCATGAAGGCAGGGACCTGAATGATGAAGTCATCCCGCGAACCCGTCATCCCGGACCCTTCCCACAGATCATTCGAGATCATGACAAAGAATTCGAGATGCTCTGCATCAACATTGCCCAGGATGAAGCCCTGAAATGGTGCGATACCGATCTGCCAAAGGCGGATCAGGTCGGCGGGCGTGGAGGTATCCCCTCCGGCATCTGCGAGGGCTGTCAGGGACGCTGAAAATACCGGCATGGAGATGAAGATTGCCGTAAATCCGGCAAGCGCCATCAGAACGATATTTGACGGAACCTGCTGCAGGCCCAACGCCTGCCGGATGATCATGAACACCACTGAAAGTTTGACGAACGACGTCAAGGTCAGCACCGCAAGCACCATGAAGCCCGCAAGGAAACTGAAAATGAGTGGTGTGGTCATCGTTTCCATGATCTTAGGCAATCTCTGTCAGGCGAATTGCGATCTTGTCATCGATGCGCACAAGATCGCCCCGCCCGAAGGGTTGGCCATTGGCCGTCAATGCAACGTTCGTTGGCAGATCGTCCGCAAATGGCAAGACGCTGCCCTGGCGCAGATCCTGTATCTCGGTCAGTGGCAATGTCGTTTGCGCCAATTCAATCGTGATGGTGACGGGCAACACGTCAGTTATCTCGGTCATCGGAATCTCCGGTGTTTGAATGCGGTCAAGGTCAGATTTCAGAACAAAGCCCTCCTCCTGCTGCTTCGCTGACGCGCACAGGCGCCCGCTGATGATCAACAGTGGATGTTGCAAACGGGCCCAATCGCCCTCAACAAAGACACCGTCGCCGGGACGGAGGGCGTCCAGATCATATTGCGGCATCTGAAAGCTTGGCCCGGTCAGAGACATTGAAAAGCGCAGCGTTTCAGATGTCAGGCGGGCGTCTTGCTGGTCTGCTGGCGTCATCAGTCGGATAAGCGGGGCGATCAGCGCGTCATCGCCCGATAGGCCCACGTGGTAAGTCGCGACCGTTGATGCAACCGCCAGCGCTAAACTGGGCGCATCTAGCGGTTGGTCGATAATGCGCGCCACACGGAAAGGCGCGTCCAGATGGCTTTCAAGCGTCGTCATGACCGGGGCAAGAAGGTGTTCCAGAACCATCGCCGCCGTCTTTGCGCCATAGCTCTTCCAAGCGTCCCGAACATCATGTGCTGAAAGCAATGCGTCAATCGCATCCTCAGGCAGGCATGCAGTCAGGCGCTGCTCACCAAAGCGGATTTCAGCGCTGATGCAACCGTTAAGATCAGGACAATCGATTGGGGCGGTCAGGCGACAATCGGTTGACCCGATACGGATATCAGCGTGGTAGATATTCGCATCAAGCTGCGCTTGCAGCGCTTTCACGGAGCGATCCAATCGCGGCAGATTGGGCCATTCAACAAGACACCTGTCTTCCAACTCCGGCTTTAGCACCTCGTACAGGCTCATCTTTGCTTCCTTCCGCACAGGCAGTCTTGGGTGTCCTCCTCAAGCGCCGTCTCATCCATCGCACGGGTTTCGCGCGTGACATCCTCTGCCACCTGCTGAAAAAGATCCCGGCGTGCCGTAACCCTGATGACATCAGCGGCAGCGTCTTTACGATGGGCTGTCGCCATCTGACACCGCTCTGCCAGACGATCGACACGGGCGGCTGTTTCATGCACCAGGCGGTCTGCAGCCCGATGGCCAGCCGCTATGCTTTGAAAAATCGCGGCACCGTCGCGTGATCGGTCCAATTCATGGAACCGCGCGCTGAAATAGAGGCGTGCCGCCTCGTCGGATTCTTTGTGCACCGCCTTTTCCTGATCCAGAAGGCGTTGCCGCTGGTCTTCAACTGACTGCAATGCCAACATCTTTGACTTCGCCAGCCGGACGCGCAGATCGCTCAGGGCGGAGATGGCCCGCAATTGGTCCTCGCGGTTCATAACGCCACACGGGATAAAGCAGTCATCGTCTCATCAAAACTACTGGATTGATCGGATTCTTGACGCAGGAAGGCGTCGATCTGAGGTTTGGCAGCAACGACTGCGTCCGCCTCTGCGTCGCCGCCGCTCTGGTACTCGCCGATCTGCAACAACAGTTCGAGGTCTCGATACTTGGCAAGGCTTGCCCGCAGGTGCGCAGCGCGCGCCGAATGGTCTGGCGAGACAATGGCCTTCATGCTTCGACTGAGACTTTCGACTACATCAAGCGCAGGATAATGGCCTGCCTCCGCCAGCTTGCGGCTGAGCAGGAAATGACCATCAGTGAGGCTCTTGACCTCTTCTGCGATAGGATCAATTTCTTTTTCGCCTTCCAGCAGAACAGTATAGAGCGCGGTAATGTCGCCCTTATCGGTGCGCCCCGCCCGTTCGATGATCGCGGGAAGCGCGGGATAAACCGAAGCGGGAAAGCCACGACGTGTGGGCGGTTCGCCAGCGGCAAGACCGATTTCGCGCAACGCCCGAGCCGTTCTGGTCAAGCTGTCGATCATCAACAGAACCGATGCACCCTGATCCCTGAAACCTTCCGCCACGGCCGTCGCGCTATGTGCACAAAGCGCCCTTTCGACGGCAGGACGGTCGGAGGTGGCTGCAATCACGGCAACACTTTTACGAACCTCTGGCGGCAGATCACGCTCTACGAATTCGCGAACCTCTCGCCCACGCTCGCCCACAAGCCCAATGACAATCGCATCAGCGGCGGTGTGGCGTGCAATGGCCGCAAGCAGTGTTGATTTGCCTGTGCCCGGCGGACCAAAGATCCCGACACGCTGACCGCGTCCCAAAGTCATTGCGGCGTCAATGGCGCGAAGCCCCGTCGGAAGCGGCGCCTCAATCAGCGGCCGGTCCATTGCACTTGGCGGGTCTGCTTTGATACGTCGGCGGACGGTATCGCCATCAACGGGACCAAGACCATCCATCGGCGCACCAAAGGCATCCAGCACGCGCCCCAGTACGCCCTTGCCTGACGGAATGGTGAGCGCCTGTCGCGTGATCGAAATCTGCGCACCCTCAGCCAGTCCGTCGCTTGCGCCAAACGGACTAAGGAGCACGTCCGCGCCTTCGATCCCGATGACCTCGGCCAGTAAGGGGGACCCATCAGAGCGGGCGATTTCACAGATGGTCCCCTGATTGAGGCCGCGAAAACACGCCCTCAATAGGGGGCCGCGCACCTCGGTTAGACGGCCAAAGCGCTTTCTCAGAGCGACTTGATCCAGCGACGAGGATAGCAGCTCAAAAGCGGATGGGAGCACATTCATGCCGAAACCTCTTCGCCTGCCACCACCGCATGCAGGTGGTCCCGAAGCGCGGTAAGCTGCGCCTCAATTCCGATGCTGACAAAGCCACCATCCCCTTCCAGATAAAGCGTGTCGGCGGGCAAGGATGCATCTGGCACGATCGCTGAAATTGCGGTGAAGCGGTCTTCGTTTTCCAAGACAATGGCCTTCAGCCGATCATGATCGGCGACCGCAATGCGCAGGTTCAATTCTTCTTTCTGTGCCCGTTCGGCGATTGCTTCTTTGACAAGCGCGGCCAGAAGATCCGCTTCATGGATCTGTCCAATCATCTTGCGAAGCGCGGTATCGACAAGATCGGTCAGCCAGGGCGCCAGATCGTTGGATGCCGCACGAAGACGCGCCGCCTCGTCCAGAACAGCAACACTTTCCTTGGCCTTTGCGGCGATCGTTTCGTGGTCCAATGCCTGCTGGTATGCTGTTGCTTCGGCATTTGCGATTCGAGCCTGAAGATCTGCTTCTTTTTCGGCAAGTTCCGCTTTTTGCTGCGCTATATCGGCCGCAGCCTCGGCTCGGATGCGGGCCGCATGTTCCTCCGCCTGCGCCAGACAACTGACTGCTTGGTCAAAGTCAGACTTCGGTACGCGCTGCGCGACAAGGGGGCTGCTGGTGCGCATCATCAATCAACCCGCCATAAACCCGTCGTCAGAGAGGAGCGCGTCAAGCAAAGCCGCCCGGTTTGCATCATCCTCGTCGGTCGACAATGACGGCTCGAAGCAAAGCCTGAGGCGGGACGCGGCCGGAAATGCTTGCATCTCCAGCCACGCCGCGATGCACCGGGCGCCTTCGGCCGGATAGTCAGGGGGCGCGGTAAACTCCACGGCGGGCATTGAAGCGTGTCCGCGATACTTCAGGATGGACTGCAAAACGATCCGGTCTTCGATGCCAAGGTCAGCACGGCCCTTCGGATCGATTAGATGCGGCGCCAATTGCGGGGCCAGCCAGATCTGACCGATGCGGACAAGCAAGTCATCATCAAGTTGCCGAACCAGTCTACAAAAATCGACTGATGGTTCGACATGTTCAACGGAGACCGGATCTCCCAGAATACTGTCGGCAATCCGGCGAGAGAAACGCTCGGACGCCAGAAGAGCTGAGCGCAGCTCAGGGTCACCAACATCCGGCAACGCCCGCGCGATCCAGCCCGCGTGCACCGCGCGACTGGCAAGACCTTCGTGGATCTCAATCCGCATCACACACCGCCATCCTTCTGACGACCCGCGCGCGGGATTTGGACAAGCTCCGGCCCGAAGCGCCAGAAGGCAAGGCCTGCCGCCAGGATCAAACAAAAGCTGCCCAGAAGCGCCAAGGGACCAACGGCGTGTCCGCTGCCGCCAGAGCTTGGCAAAAGCCGCGCCTCGAACACCTCAGGGGCCTTTTGGTTCGCGTTCTTCACATTGATCTGAGGACCTGCCGCAGGGAACAGCGCAATCGCCACATTGTCATAATCAAGATTGGGCAGGGCGTGGGCGATGACCGTCTTGATCTTGGGCACGAGGCGCTCCGCATCAAACCCGGGATCATGGTTGATTGTTACCGATGCGCTCGCCGCGGGGGCCTCGCGCTGATAGCGCTCCTTGGGAGGGGCGGTCACGAGGACATACGCGGAGCGCACACCGCTGATCGATGTGACAGTCCGGGACAATTCCTCGTTCATTGCGTAGATGTACCGAGCATGCTGTTCGAAAGGAGTACCCACAATCCCTTCAGCGCTGAAAACATCGCCAAGCGATTGAAACTTGGGCTTGGGGTATCCCTGATTGCGCAAAATCGTCGTGGCCGACGCCACATCGTCCGCAGCAATGAAAAGCGAGTAAGCATTGTCCTTGTCACGCTCCCGCTTTGCCTCAACCCCTGACGCGGCAAGGATCGCTACCATCTCGTTTGCTTCGACCTCGTCGAGATCCGAAAACAACACCTCTTTACAGCCAGCAAGCGCCAAACAGCATGCGCCAATGACAAGGCTACGTTTGAGCTTTGGTCCCAGATTTCTCACGATGACGCTCCTTGCGACGATTGGATTTGTCGCAACACTGCGCCCTTTGGCCTGCATCTTCACTACGGGAGGACCTGTCTGGGATTACGCCTCGCGCAAGAACACTACGTAGCTACGCCCTAGCGGCGGAAAGCGTTCACGATCTGGCCATCAAATACCAAGTCTGTCGCCTGAGAGTTCAATCCTTCAAAGGAATGCGACGTCCGTCCGCCAGATTCGCGCTTGCCCATCAAATTGGCGAGGTCGAGCAGGCTGGCAAAGGCCGAGAAGATCGAATCCTTGAAACCACAGTGAGAGGACACAAGGATGTAAGGCACACCGATCCGATCATTGAAGGCAATTGTCGAAAAAGGCAGAACCACATGCGGACGCGGTAAAGTGCGGCTGCGGCCCTCTCGGACAGGCAAGTAGACCGCTGAAATTCTTGATAAATCGAACCGATCAGGGCGCGTTGCTGTCCGCATAGATATCTTTTCGACATGCCGTTCAACAGCCGCGCGGACAAGATCCATCTCTTCGATCAATTCCGGTACGACATCCAGGTTGATGACATGTCTGCCTGCCGGAACGTTTCGCGCAGGATCAGGCTGCTGATCATGCAGATCAAGGACAAAGCAGAAGCTGTCCCCGGATGTCGTATGATCCTGTTGCCAAACAGTCATTGCCGCCCCATCTGAAGATCGGGCCATCGAAACGACACATGAGCCAGGAAAAACATCCACAGCGGATGTGTCGCTGATGACACCATTTCATGCAAGATAGAAGTCTAGCAGAGGTGAACGGCAAAGTTAACATGTAGGCCTACGCAATCGGACGCGTGGTCCGATCAAGCTTCGGCTCGGGCAACGGGCAATTGCAGCTGTTCTGCGATTTCGTGAAGCGCATCGACGCTGTTACATGATGTTTTCTTGTAGATCGCATTGCGGTGCGTTTCGACCGTGCGCACGCTGATGTTGAAACGGGCTGCAACTTCCTTCGTGCGCGCGCCTGAAACGCAGGCCTCAAGGATTTCAATCTCTCGCGGTGAGAGACCGTAGATATTCCCGGTCTTGATCGAATTCTGGCGCAGAACCATGAAATCATCAATGTAGTCTTCAGGGATACAAGCGTAGCCGAGGCTGACCGACCGGATAGCGTTCACAAAGTTTGACGCTTTAGCCTGTTTGGGCACAAAACCTTTGGCCCCATCTGCGATCAAAGAGAAAACTTCAGCCTTTTCGGCTTCGGACGAATAAAGAACGATCTTCAGGTCTGGCTTGATCGAGAGAAGCTTGCGGAATGTCTCTGCCCCGCTTGGTCGCGTGATCGCCAGATCCATCAGCACGATGTCAGGGTCCAGATTTCGGCACAGCTTGATCGTTGTGTAACCATCACTTGCCGTCCCAACAACCTGAGCGCTTTGGGAATCCGAAATGATGTTTGAAATACTATCGCGAATGATCTCGTGATCGTCGGCGATTACCAGTTTTGGCAGATCGTCCATAATACTCCACCTTTTCCATTCGACTTTCATTATGCCACAGAGAGTTCCTGCGGCGGCTGATAATAGGTAAACAGACCAGCTCTGATCATCAGAGATAAAATCCAAAGAAAGGCGGATTGATGCGGTTCGTGGCCGATTTCAGGAATAACACCAGCCAATTCTCGC
This sequence comes from uncultured Shimia sp., assembly GCA_937897325.1. Taxonomy (GTDB): domain Bacteria; phylum Pseudomonadota; class Alphaproteobacteria; order Rhodobacterales; family Rhodobacteraceae; genus CALCOY01. The sequence goes on along the minus strand of CALCOY010000015.1, from coordinate 154,469 downwards.
TATACTTTGTAACATAGTTGCAGCACGGTGAGAGACGTTAACGGCGCTCTAGCCATCAAATTTCCAACGATTCAAACGTATTGGGGCGGAATCTCGGTTTATCCACAGATCACAGCGCCGAAATCCGGTCCGGGGTCTCAACCTGCTGCGGCAGAAGCGCGTCTGGGTCTACTTGCAGGGATCGCCTGTCGTTCGCCCGCTGCATCTCCGACCAATTCCAAAGGATAGCTTGGGGTTTCAACCGCGATCTCATGAGGTGCGAGGACCGGAGGATTGAGATTGTGCATCGCCAGATGATTCCGCAGGCGCCGCCGCAAATCCGCCGTAACAACCAATGTAATCTCGCCGTCTGCTCCAGCACCCTTGGCAATGACCTTGCGCACGTGATCGAGCAAAAGGTCGTTGGTTTCAGGATCCAGCGACAACCCCGCATTGGCCAAATCGGCGTTGGGATGTGGTTGATCGGCAAGCGAGCGACGCAGGCGTGCCTCCAGCGCTGGATCGAGCAAAGCGAGCCCAAGAAGGCCGGCCTCCCCGGCGATTCGGTGGCAAAGCTGTCGCTTCATCGAACCCCGCAAGCATTCCGCCAGCGTGATCGGGCTGGTGTCATCCAAGGTGACGAGCCAATACCGAATGGACGAAATGACCAGAGAGATCGGCCGCAAGGGTACGCCGTCCTCAACCAGATAGCGGAACATCTTGTAAAGCGATCCATCATCAATCTCTTCCTCGACCTTCTGCATTTGATGTGGTTCTGCTTCGCGCGCTTCTTCCATGAATCCGTTAAAGATCCCATGAGAAAAGAGCGCACCAAGATTGCGTTCATAAACGCGGAAAACCAGTTCACCGATCATCTCAGCCAGATCTGCGGACGTTTTGTCGGCGAATTCAAGATCGGCCTGTTCCTCGGATCCAACCCAGATGCCGTTAACCAATGGCCAGGTACTACGGTTGTTTTCTGCGGCATCCAGGCTCAGGTGTCGTTCAGTCGGCAACACGAAAAGAGCGTGTCCAAGAGGTGCCGTGTCACGAAGCACAGGCACCTCGTCAATTTCGATGACGACCCCACGCGGATCGGCGATCTGGCCTGAAATGACCTCCGGGCGGGCAAAGCGTATCCCGCGCGCTTCATAAAGCCGGGAAAGCAGCATGACCGTCCGCGCTTCGATGACATCCAGGTCTGCATCTGCGGCAAGCTCCGCCCCGATGAAGACCCGCACACGTCCGTCTACCGGCAGGGCAACCTGGTCCTCCAAGGCAGCTTCCGGCAAAGCTGGCTCGGCAGAAGCAGCGGCGGCCTGCTGTTCGGAGGAACGGATTGCCCGGCGAAGGGCAGCAGAGATCAACAGCATTGCCACTGCCATCGCCGCGAAAATCAACGTGGGAAAACCCGGGATCAACCCAATGCCTAGCACAATGGGCGCTCCGATCGCGGGAACCCGAGGATCTGCGATCAGTTCGGCGGAAATGTCGGACCCGAGGTCTTTGCCATCTTTCCCTTCTGCCCGTGTCACGATGATACCAGCGCAAAGCGACATCAGAAGGGCCGGTATCTGGGCCACAAGCCCATCCCCGATGGTCAGCAGGGAGAAGACGCCGACGGCCTCGCTGAAACCGAGGCCATGCGTGCTCATCCCCACAGCGATGCCGCCCAGCAGGTTGATACAGATGATGATGATGCCTGCGATCGCGTCACCTTTGACGAACTTCATCGCGCCGTCCATCGCGCCGAAGAACCGACTTTCACGGTCAAGGCGCTGGCGGCGATCGGCAGCCTGATCAGCGGTGATGTTGCCGGCGCGCGCCTCTGCGTCGATGCTCATCTGCTTTCCGGGCAGGGCATCAAGCGCAAAGCGCGCGCCGACCTCGGCCACGCGTTCCGCCCCCTTGGTGACAACTATGAACTGGACCACAGTAATGATTAAGAAGATCACAAGGCCGATTGCGATCGAACCACTGACAACAAACTCACCAAAGGTTTCGATGATCGCACCCGCCTCTGCCTCTGACAGGATCAGGCGGGTCGTTCCGATCGAAAGTGCCAAGCGGAACGCGGTACCAATCAAAATGACGGACGGAAACGTAGAAAAATCCGACGGGTGTTTGAGATAGATCGAGACCATCAGCAGCATCACTGCCAGCGTGATGTTCACAGCCAACAGAATGTCGATGATCATCGGATCAAGCGGGATCACCATCAGCATCAGCGACGCCACGATCACGGCAACAAGGGCGATGTCCTTACGCATGACGAGGATCCCAATCTATGTGGGGCGGGGCGCGCATAACCGCGCCCCGCGCATTAAAGGCATTAGCCTTGCGTGATGGTTTTGTTGGCCTTCGCTGGCTCTTTCTTCTCGGCAGCCTCGTATTGCTTCTGCGCCATCTGGTTGAAAAGATCTGCCATCATCGCGCCGTAATCGGTGCCGCCACCGCCGCCAGCGCCTTGAACATTCTTCACCATCTTGTCTTCGAACTTGATCATTGGGGTAAACATATCAGTGTCCTTTCTGAAACCTGATCTCGGGGTCGTTACCAGCCTGCTTGCGTTGAAACCTTGGGGAGCCAACGGGTTGCAGGCCAAGCTCTGCGCCAGGGCCGATATGACCCGTGCGCAAGATTCCCCAGCCATCAAGCGGCGGGGGAATTCGGGGACGCGTGAGACAGCTAGCCATCTTTCTGCGCCTTATCTTCTGCGTTTTCGGTCGGGGCCGTTTGGGCGCCGCTTTGGCCTTGAGCAGCGGCGGCCGGTGGTTGCTCGACCTGATGCGATGCGACCATCCCGGCCCTTCCATAGTATTCCAGCGATGTAGCTGTTCCACGGCGCACCCGAATGACGGATGTCTCGGGGGTCGACGGGGCTGATGTCTTTGTCAGTTCAAGAATGGCTTCGGCAAAGGCGACATAATCGGGCGGGCCGGACACGGACAACGCATTGCCGCCCGCCACCGCTACGATGCGCCCATCGCCGGTTGCCAGACCACTGTCAGCCAGCGATTTGTGTGCTTCCTCGGTACTTAGATCTTGCAGTGGAACCAGCCGTGTGATCGCGTCACGCTTGCGCGAGACATAGTAGGCTCCATCATAGCGAAACCAGCTCAGATCGTTTTGCGTCGCAACAGCCGCGATCATGTCTTCGGGCGTGCCAGTCAGATCAAGATCGGCAACGCGACCGCGCACTTCGGGCGCTGGCACAATCCGCTCACCGCTTTCCACCTGCAGCAGGGCAAAAAAGTCGGGAAGCGGCATGTCGAGGACCTTCAGGCTCAGCTCAACCGTGGCAAGCGGCTTTTCACAGACGCCTGACGGGCAGGTCTTCGGTGCTTCGGCCTGCAGCGCACCAGAACCAATAACACCGATGGCCAGGGCAACTGCGCTGATCTTGATCTTGTCCGGTGTCACTTGGCGTCTCCGAGTTTGGTCGGCAGTTTGTGCCGTTGATGCCAAACTAGGGGCACAACCCGACCGACTGACATCGGTAAAGCCTGCCGTCACACCCGGTACGTCCGCCCAATGAATCCGGTACTATGGAGAAAAACCGCTGTGCCTACGCAGACGGCTACGTAGGCGGACCGATACGCCCTGCGCCCTTTGCCCTGATACCAATGTCTTCGAACACTTGTCCGAAAGGAGACAAACCAATGAGCGAGTCAATCCAAAGCGCAACCGACCAAGCGCCCACTCCAACCAATGAACAAGAGATGATGGAGCAGGCGATGATGATGATGATGATCTTCGGCCCATTCATGGACATGATGGAAGAAAGCCGTGAGGGCGAAGAGTGATATCGCGCCGTTTTCCCCAGACATCTCGGAAAGGATAGACCATGACCGGTTCAATCGGCGCAGTCTCAGCCGACCTGACCCCACAGCAGGCCGCGATTGACGATGTCTCATCTCAGACGACATCCGACCTGCATCGCACCAACCTTCTGGCCGATATGTCCGAAACCGCCTTCGCCAGCGTGACGGCCTATCCCGGCAAAGCCGAGAAAGACGCACAGCTAAAGGGCGAAATCCTGCGGGAAGCAGGAGGAAATCCCTACATCTCGGGCACGCAGGCCCCCGATAAACCAGAAGCGCTGTCAGACCATTTCATTACCAAGATGAGTTCTCTCTACAACGAAGTAACGGTCTATCAGGTCGCCTGGAACATGGCAAAACGCACAGGGCGCGACATCGAAACGCTATTGAAAGCGCAGTGATCAACAAGAAGGGGCGATCCTCATGGAATTGGATATCGCAACGTATCGCAGTTTCGCCGAAACCCGGTGGCGTGATTTGAAAGACCTTGTGCTGCCCCGATCGGCGCATGAGATCGTCGTGCATGTAGAGGTGATGAACGGCCTGCATCATGGATCAGCTGCAGAGCTCAAGGCTGACGCTTTGGTGATCGGGCCCGATTCGAGCAATGACATCATGCTTGTTGATGACGAGGTGTTGGGCTCGACCCTACATGTGACCTGCAGACGATCCCTTCTCGGGCCACTTCTGTCGCTGCGAACTTCGCGAGAAGATGTGACGCTGAATGGAAAACCGATTGCTGACGATAGCAGTACGGTCACTGAACGTTTGCCGTGTGAGATTGGCATCAACGGCATCTACATTCGGTTCGCTCCTGTCGAGGCACCAAGCTCTCAAACCCCTGATATCAAGGAACAAATTGCGCTTGGCGTGCTGATTGCGATGGGTTTGACGGCGCTTGGCGGTCAGACCTACCTGAGCCATCAACCCGAAACACCTGACATCGTGATGCCCGTCTCGCAGGCCAATGTGTCGCTTGCATCTGACCCCGCGCCTGCAAATGTGGACATACCGCAAAACGCGCAAGCGATGATCAATCAGGCCGGCCTGGATAGTTATCTGACCGTCTCGGCACCCTCTGCCGGGATGATCCGGATCAGCGGCCAGGTTCCGCCCGAACAGATGCGAACCTGGCGCGCGCTTCGACAAGATCTGGATCAGTCGGCGGGTGGCGCCGTCATCCTCGCAGATGTGTCCGAGACGGCCGCACTGACCGATTTGCCCCCGATTGCCGCAGTAACGCTGGGTAGCACACCCAAGGTCGTCTTCGCGAACAAATCCTTTGCCCATACCGGGGACCGTGTCGCGGGGGACTGGATCGTGGAAGAGATCACGCACGACATGCTGCGCCTGCGACGCGGGACAGAAACGATCAATGTCACGTTTTAAGCAAGGCCGATTCTGATGCGCACCACCGAACGACCGACACCCCCCGTCACGCCGGGCATCTTCCCGGAGATGTCAGATAGTTTCATTTTTGCCCCCGCGCCGAAATCGACCGGACAGGCGGAGGCGAGGTCGACCGTTACCCGGCGGCCCCCCGCATTGCGTCTAAACCCCGAAGCCGAAGCGAACCCTTCCGAATTGAGACGCATCATTGCCAAAGACGTTGCGCAAATTGCTGGAACCGAGACTGCGGAATTTGCATTCGCCGTCTCGGAGCTGGCCTATCGGCTTGAGGCCCCCGTGGAGGCATCGGGCAACGTTGCGGCACAAGATGGCCTCGCGGCATTGTCCCGGATGGCGCGGATGTATGAACACCTGATCGTTCTGCAAAGCGAAGCAGAAGCGTAGACCTATGGAACAGAATTCTTTCTCCGAAGAAGACACCGCACTTTTGTGCAAGATCGCAGCGGGACAAGTTCATTTTGGCCGATACGATACAGCGCTTCGAATTTTGCACCTAGCTTTATGGGTTGATGAAACCAATCCGGATGCATTGACACTAATGGCCCATGCGGCCTGGCGATGCCAGGCCATGGAGGATCTTCGTTTCGCGATGCGCACGCTTGAAAAACACGGCCACGAAGTACCGCATACGCTGCTGAGCCGCTACCAGATGGTGCAGGCCAAGTGACGTCAGGCCTAGAAAAGCACCTCGATCAGGTAGGGTTTATCGCTGCCAAGGCCCGTTTCGAGTGCTGCTTCCAAAGCGTCGCAATCGGCGGCCTTGCAGGCCTCCACCCCCATTGACCCCGCCATTTGCACCCAATCGAGGTCCGGTCGGTCAAGCGACAGCATGTCGATGGCGCGTGGACCGGGGTTACTTACCCCGACATTCGTCAACTCCCCGCGCAATATGCTGTAGCTGCGGTTGGCAAAGATCAGCACGGTAATATCGAGCGCTTCGCGCGCCATGGTCCAAAGCGCCTGCTGGCTGTACATCGCGCTTCCGTCACCAAGCAGACCCAGCACCTTGCGCTCCGGGCACGCGATGGCTGCACCGATCGCTGTGGGCATTCCGTAGCCGATGGACCCGCCACAATTGTTCAACCACGTATGCTTTGGGGCACCCTTGGTCGCAGGCGAAAATGCACGGCCTGTGGTAATGGACTCGTCGACGACGATTGCATCTTCAGGGATGGCCCGTCCAATCAGATCTGCAATACTGTCCGGAGAAAGCGGTCCGGATGGCCGTTCGGGAACTTTGCGTTCTGCGATATGGGCGGGTGGTGTTTCGGTGGCGCCTGCCGCCTTTGCCAACGCATCAAGGGCTCCGGTCAAATCTGCGTCAGCTCCGGCCAGTTTAGTGATCTCGGCCCCTTCTGCCGTAAGAACGGCAGGTTTGCCGGGATAGGCAAAAAAACCGATAGGCGCGCGGGCACCAACCAGAACGATCCGCTTGAAGGGTTTCAGGACGTCCAGTGCTTGATCAATTGGGTAAGGCACGCGGCCAACACTCACCCGGCCCGCTCCCCGCTCCATCCGGGCATTGGACCATTCCGACAGCAAGACGCATCCCGTTTGTGCCGCAATCCGACCCGCTGTCAGAAGGTTTTCCTCCGTCAGCGCTTGCCCGCCCAGCAAAAGAAGACTGTCTGGCCCACCCAGCGCCCTAGTGGCCTCGTCCAGCACTTCTTGAGCAAATGGAGCAAAATCAGGGGCGGGCAGCGCACCTGCGACCAGCCCCCCTTCGGTCCAGGCTGTTTCGGATGGCAGCATCAGCGTTGCGATCTGACCGGGCGCTGATACAGATGCCTGAACAGCGCGAGCGGCATCTGTGCCCAGATCGCCCACATCGTGGGATGTGTGGACCCAATGCGATACTGGCCGCGCAATGCCTTCGATGTCGGAGGTCAGCGGTGCGTCAAGTTCCACATGGGTTGGGGCGTGTTCGCCCACAATGTTCACGACACCCGATCCTGCCTTCTTGGCGTTGTGCAGATTCGACAGCCCGTTCGCGAGACCTGGCCCAAGATGTAGCAGCGTGCAGGCCGGTTTACGCGACATCCGGTAGTATCCGTCGGCGGCGCCCGTCGCTACCGTTTCATGCAGAGCCAGAACACAGCGCATCCCCGGCACATGATCAAGGGCGGCGACAAAGTGCATTTCCGATGTGCCCGGATTGGTGAAACAGACGTTCACATCGCAGGCCAGAAGGGTGCGGACAAGGCTTTCGGCCCCGTTCATATCGGTGGTATCTTTCACGGTTCTATCCCCTTTGAACGGCCCGAATATGCAGTCTGTATCGCGTCGGTATTACGTCGGTATTTTATCGGTGTTTGCAACCGACCAGAACGGCGCACGCAACTCGCGCTTCAGAATTTTTCCAATCGGACTGCGCGGGAGGTTTTGTCGAATTTCGACCCCTGAAAGACGCTGGCTTTTGCCGAGTTTCCTGTTTGCGGCCTCTTGGATCTGCGCGGTACTGCGCACCGACCCCTGCCGCAGCACGACAAGGGCATAGGGTGTCTCGCCCCAATCTTCCGAAGGCACACCGATCACAGCGGCATCCTCGACATCCGGGTCAGAGAGCAAGGCCTGTTCCAGATCGTCCGCATAGATGTTGAGCCCGCCTGAAATGATCATGTCTTTCTTCCGATCAGACAGGATCAGAAAACCGTCTTCGTCGAACCGGCCCATATCACCCGAGCGAAAATAGATCTGGCCCTTTTCATCGCGCCAGATGTAATCCTCGGTCAGGTCATCGCGACCGAAGTAACCTGCCATCATAGTGGGGCCGCGGCCGCAGATCTCACCCACTTCGCCTTGCGCGACTTCGCGGTCGTCCGGGCCGATCAAGCAGATTGCATTTCCGGGGGCGGGCCGGCCGACTGTATGCAGCTTCTCGACGTATTCGTCGGCGACGAGGACTGTGACACCCCCGCCTTCTGTGAGACCGTAATACTCAATCAACTTGCCCGGAAAGCGTTTGAGCACGTCCGACTTGACGTCAGCGCGCAAAGGGGCAGAGGTCGAAAATTTGATGCGCATGGAGGTCAGATCGAAGCGGTCGAAATCCGGCACATCCATGATGCGCTTGTACTGGACAGGGACGAGCATCGTGTGCGTGATACGCTCCTTCTGGACGATTTCCAGATACCCGCGTGCGTTGAATTTCGGCATCAGATGCACGGTCGATCCACCTACCAGCGTGGGCAGAAAGGATACAATCGTGGTGTTCGAATAAAGCGGTGTCGACAGCAGCGTTCGGGCGTTGTCGTCATAGCCGTTCGGCGTCACACGCTCCATCTGCGCGGCGCGCATCCAGTGATCGTGCAAGATGCCCTTGGGCGTGCCGGTGGTGCCCGAGGAATAGATCAGGTTGAAGGGATCTCTAAGGTCGATGGGGACTAACGGGTCTTGCGTATCGGCCAGATCAAGCGCCGGGCGCAAGGCAAGATAGGCGGGATCGTCGAAATCCATGGCGAAGCGGACAATCCGGAGGTCATCCATGAATGAATCGACCAGGTGCCGATAGAGGCTATCGACAAAGATCACTTTGGCACGGCAATCCTCCAGCATTTTCTTGAGCGCGTCGGATGATGCCATGGTTGAAAGCGGAGTGACACAGGCTCCAGCCCGCAAGGTGCCACAGAACAGGGTAGCATACGCTATCGAATTGGCGCCAAGAATGGCTACACAATCCCGCCTATTAACGCCCAGAGAGATAAGCAGGTTCGCAACACGGTTTGTTTCTGTTCCGAAGTCTTGCCAGGTGAGTGTCTGATCGTTGCAAACAAGGGCCGGGCGGTCTTCGTAAGCAGACGTATTATCGCGCAGCATATCCACGATTGTTCGTTTTGGCGGGGCATCGCCACTGGGCGGGTCGATCGGGATCATACGGTCTGTTTCACGGATGCCGACGATCGCCAGGCAGCAAGCATGGGCAGCGCGCAGAAAGCCAAACCCAGGACCAGTGAGGTCGCGTAACCGATGTTGATCAGGTCGGTCTGGGGTTTGGCGATCAGCAAGCCGCCGATGAACAAGAGGATCCGCAGAGGCAGGCCAACCGCGCCATTCAGCGGTCCAACAAGACTGATATATCCCTGCAGCGCAGAAGAAATCATCGCGACGCCAAGAAGCGCGCAACTGAGCGCCACAGCCACTTCCCATGCAGGGGCCTGACCGACAAGCGCAGGGTTGAGGACAAAGAAGAAGGGTGCGATGTAGATCACACCGCCCAGCCGCATCGCTTCGAAACCTGTTGAGATCGGGTTGGAGCCTGCCATTGTCGAGGCCGCGAAGGCCCCAATTGCGACCGGTGGCGTGATAAAGCTGACCATGCCCCAATACAGGATGAAAAGATGCACGGCGAGTTGGTTGAGCCCGCCCGCCTCAAGCGCAGGGGCCAGAACGACCGCAAGAAAGATGTAGCAGGCCGTCACGGTCATACCCATGCCAAAGATGAACGCCGTCACAGCGCCCATCAACAGCAGAACAAGCGTGCTATCACCCGCCATAAAAACGAGTTCGTTGACCAAGGTGCCCGCGAGGCCCGTCGCTGAAAATGATCCGACGATCAGACCCACGCCCAGCAGGATGGCGGTCAATTCGGCCAGACCCATGCCGACGCCGACGACGAGGTTGCCAAGCTTTGCAAGATCCAGGCGATGCTGGCCGCGGATCTGGTTGACGACCAGCAAAAGCGCCGTGGCGTAGAACGGGGCAGATGTCTCACGACGCAGACCGATCATCAGGAAGAGCAGCAGCGCGAAGACGAGCACATAGGGCCACCCATCGCGGAGGACCTGGCGGATGCGCGGCAAGTCGGGCTTTGGCAAGCCCTTAAGGCCTCGGCGGGCGGAATAGGCATCAATCTGGGTAAAGAGGCCCCAGTAGAACAGGATCGAAGGGATGGCCGCGGCCAGCGCGATCTCGACGTATGGGCGCGACAGGAACGAGGCCATGACAAAAGCCGTAGCCCCCATGATCGGCGGCATAAGCACGCCTCCGGTCGAGGCGCAAGCTTCTGTCGCAGCGGCGGTTCGGGCAGAGAAGCCAGTTTTGCGCATGGCGGGAATGGAGACGGAACCGGTGGTGAGAACATTGGAGATCACACTGCCGGACATAGACCCCATGAAGCCTGATCCGAAGATAGAGACTTTGGCGGCGCCACCGCGATACTGGCCGACAAGGCCGAGAGCGAGGTCATTGAAAAACTGACCCCCGCCCGTGCGTTGCAGGACGGCTCCGAAGACGATGAAACCAATGACGACGCCCCCAAAGGCCTTCATGGGGATGCCGAAAGAGCTTTCGGCGGAGTAAATGTGGTAAGGAACGGTTTGCAGGAACGTGCTTTGAAAGCCCGAGAAAGGATCGGGCACGTATCCTGCGAATGTCGGGTAAAATGCAAATAGGGTGACGATCGTGAATAGGATCCAGCCGCCCGCCCGGCGCGTTGCCTCAAGTACGAGCAAGAAGAAGCCAACCGAGACCCATTGTGCAATGACAGGCGCGGCATATTCCCAACCTTGGGACAGGTTCGTCTGGGCCGTCGCCGCAAGGTAGCCGGTTGTGCCGAGGGACAGGGCGAAAAGCACCCAATCAAGGATCGAAGGACGGGCACCCTTGCCTCCGCCGATCTGGAAGATAAGAAAGCTGAGGCCGAGGAAAAGCCCGCCCAGCAGGTAAAGGTATCGCCCTTCGATCAGGACAACCCCGGCCAGTTGCAGGTTGAAAAGCTGGTTGATGACCAGCATAAGAGAAGCGAGCGTGCCGATGATGACCACCCAGCGGGCAGGGCCAGAAAGCCGTTCGGAGGGGGTGGCACCGTCGATTTCAGTTTTTTCAAACCCGGCGGGGGTCTGCTGGCTTTGGTCAATCATGGGATGGCTCAGCCCTGTGGCGCAAAAGATCACCGGCCAGCAGGATCACTGGCCGGTCACGCAAGTCTGACGCCGGATCAGAAGACGATCTGGAATCCGCCGTCTTGTAGGGCTTTGCGACGTGCTTCGCCCCAGGCCTCTTCCCAATTGTCCGGGCTCTCAGCCTCAAGTGCCTCCCAGGCGGCCACCAGCGCCTCCTGCCGGGCAATGAGATTGTCGTTGTGCGCTTGGGCCTCATCCGACCAAAGACCGGCCTCGGTGTAATATCGGATGGCACCCGCATGATACGGCACGACCCACTGCATATTCTGCTGGTCGACGGACCAGCCGCCGATGCCGGGCGCCTTGCCATCATATCGCGGGAAAAGCTCCACCATCGCCTTCGTCATGTTGTAGACGAGGCCTTCCTCGGTGTTGTCCATCGCCGTCAGAACCGGATAGGCGTAGCCTGCGCCCTGATAGCCATCGGTACCGTCAATCGTGGCACCCACCTTGGCCTTGTTTATCTGGAAGAACGGCGCGATGGATTGCATGGCGGCGATCCCCTCGGCGTTTCCAGGATCAATCGGCGGCCAGAACAGACCGCGCGGACCTGCCTCGGCCTCATAAGCCTTGCCAGAATTGGTCGAGGCAAAAGCCGCGTCCACCTGACCTTCGATCAGACCCGTCCAGCTTGCGCCGAAACCGCCGAATTCCACACGCTCTACGTCGTCCCAGGTCAGGCCGCCATAGGCAAGATAAGCCTCCGTGTTGACATTGAGCGCGGGTGCACCAACGATGTAGGCCACGCGCTTGCCTTTGAGATCTGCATAAGTCTCGATCCCCAAATCACCTGCAACTCCAACAGCCAGGTTGATCGCGCCGCCATTGTTGGCCATGAGCACGCGGATTGGCTGCGGCCCCCAGTTCTCCGCGCCGAAATCGAACACACCTTCCTGTGCCATGAAGCTACCACCAACACCCGTGGCCGAAAATTGGACACGGCCCTGACGCAGTGGTTCGGTCCGCGAAATGTCGTTCTTGCCAGGCAGAACACGCAGGTTCACGCCCGCAGCATCCTGCAGAGCTGCGCCAATCGCGACCGATTGGTTGTAGCCCGCAGATCCGGTCCCGTATGCCGTCCAGGAGAGCTGACGCGGCAGTTCAATATCCTGTGCTGTCGCCGCAAAAGCCGACAAGCCAATAGCCGCAAAAGCGGCAGCAAAATGGTTCATGATGATCCTCCCTATCGCAACCCGGTGGCATGATGATGGACCATCCTTGCGGCCCGCCGTCTGCGCAGAAATCGTGTTGCTTACCCAAATCATATGGAGGCGGGGAATAGACTGTCAACGCCCGTCGACACTGCACCGCTTGCCAGGGCCGAGAAGGCAGCTAGCTAGCATCTGCATGCATCACCGAAACGATCTGAACGGGCATGATATCAGTGCCATCGTAGAAATGGCGTTGGGCGATCACGTGATCTTTGACACGATCCGGCAGAAATTTAGACCGGCCGAACGCGACTCAAAGGAATTGATGCGGAGGCATCTCATACGATCAGGCTGTCGCACTTGGCGCAAACGGGTTCGCACTTTCGCAAGCCGCAGGGCACATTGCAAATGACGCAGGGCAGTTCGCAAAGTCGGGCGCTGCCAGTGCCCTCGAGCCGTGTCGCGCGGCTGGGCCGCCTGGGGTCAATGACCGCGGGTGTGGCAGGGAACATGGCGCTGAATGGGATGGCAGAGCTTGGACGCGGGCGGCGGCCATCTTTCCGCAATCTGCTGATAACCCCGGCCAATATGACCCGCGTGGCCGATCAACTTGCCAAGATGCGTGGCGCTGCGATGAAAGTGGGCCAGCTTGTGTCTATGGATACGGGCGAGGTGCTGCCCCCAGAACTTGCAGAGATCATGGCGCGGCTGCGGGCGGATGCGCATTTCATGCCGCCCGGCCAACTCAAGAAAGTGCTGAATGACAACTGGCAAGAGAATTGGCTGCGATCCTTCAAAAAGTTCGATGTCCGCCCGATTGCGGCGGCCTCCATCGGGCAGGTCCATCGGGCCCAACTCAAGGACGGGCGCGATCTGGCCATAAAGGTGCAATATCCCGGGGTGGCCAAAAGCATCGACAGCGACGTGGCGAACGTGGGCGCGCTGATCCGCATGTCTGGCCTTCTGTCGAAGGGATTCGAGCTGGCGCCCTATCTGGAAGAGGCGCGCCAACAGCTTCATGACGAGACGCGTTATCAGCTTGAGGGCCAATATCTTTCAGAGTTCGAAGGTCTGCTGGCGGGCGATGACCGTTTTGCTTTACCCAGCCTGCAAGAAGACTGGACAACGCACGGCATCCTCGCCATGACCTTCGTTTCGGGCGTGCCAATTGAAGACACCCGAAATCTGCCGCAGGATGAGCGGGACCGCATCGCCTACGATCTTATCGACCTGCTGTTGCAAGAGCTGTTCAGCTTCGGCCTCATGCAGACCGATCCCAACTTTGCCAACTACCGTTACAATCCCGAAACGCAGAAGATCGTGCTTCTGGATTTCGGAGCCACACGGCGGATCGACAAGATGATCGCCCGACAGTATCGCGATCTGATGCGAGCCGGGTTGCGCAGGGATATGGATGCGCTGGGCGAGATCGCGCACCAGATCGGCTTTTTCGACGGCGAGACAACTCAACGGCATCGGGACAGTATTCTTGAGATGATGCGCCTTGTCTTTGAAGCGCTGGATACTGACAGGCCTTTCGACTTCACCCAGACGGAATTGTCGCGGCGCCTTCAGCAACAGGGCATGCAACTGGCCGAGGACGGGTTTGTCCTACCGCCTTTGCCCATCGACGTGCTGTTCTTGCAGCGCAAGTTCGGCGGGATCTTTCTGCTGGCGTCAAAGCTGGGCGCGAAGGTGGATCTGCGCGGTTTGCTGGGGCGGTATCTTTAGGCCAGGACGGCCAAGAGAGCCTTTGCAATCACGCTTTCCTCATCGGTCGGAATGACTAGTGCGGGAATGGCACCGGACGTGATGCGTGGACCGTTGTCAGCGTTGGCTTCATCATCCATCACAAGGCCCAGATATCCCATGCCACGCAGCACGCGGGCGCGGATCGGGGCCGCGTTCTCTCCGATCCCACCGCAAAAGACGAGGCCGTCGAGGCCGCCCAGAACGGCGGTCATGGCACCCAATTCGCGCTGAATACGGAAGACGTAGTAGTCGATGGCCTACGCGGCCTCGGGTGCATCGCTGGCCAGGAGCGTGCGCATGTCGTTGCTGATCCCCGAGAGCCCCTTGAGTCCGCTTTCGCGGTAGAGGATCGTCTCGATCTCGGTATGCCCAAGCCCCTTGCCCAGAAGATAAAGCACGGCACCCGGATCCAGCTGACCGCAGCGGGTGCCCATCGGCAAACCGTCAAGCGCGGAGAACCCCATGGTGGAGCCAACGCTTTGTCCTGCCCTGATCGCACACATGGACGCCCCGTTGCCCAGATGCGCGACCACCACGCGGCCCTCATGCAGATTGGGGTAGTCCCGCGCCAAAGCGCTGGTGATGTAGTCGTAGGACAAGCCGTGAAAGCCATAGCGCCGGACCCCCTCATCATAGAAGGACCTGGGCAGGGCGAAGGTGTCGTTGACCCATGGATGTCCGTGGTGAAAAGCCGTGTCGAAGCAGCCGATCTGAACGGCGTCCGGGAAGACTTTGCGGGCGGCTTCGACCATTGAGAGGTTATGAGGTTGGTGCAGCGGGGCGAGCGGGTTGAGAGCCGCGAGCCGTTGCAGCACGTCACTCGTCAGGATTGTGGGCTGATGGAATTCGACCCCGCCATGCACGATCCGATGCCCGACACCTGCCAAGGCCCGCCCGGTGAGCGTAGGTGCCGCGGCCCGCAGGATCGCCGATAGGGCGGCAGGGTGATCTGCCGGGCCGATCTCGGTTTTGGTATCGTCTATGACCAGACGCGCCGCCGGGCCAAGATTGTCGACCTGACCTGTTAGCAAGTTCGTTGTGTTTTCATAGATCGAAAACTTGACCGACGAACTGCCCGCATTCAGCGTCAGAAGAACACTCATTCTTCGGTCGCCGCAAAGAGGGCCGCGACAGCGCAGGATGCCAACCGTGCCTTGTCGTCATCTGCCCGGCTTGTCAGGATGATCGGGCAGGCGGCTCCCATTACGATCCCGGCACTTTCCGCATGGGCCAGGAAGGTCAGTTCCTTGGCAAGCATATTGCCCGCCTCCATGTTCGGAACGGCGAGGATTTCAGCCCGGCCTGCGACAAGCGAGGTTATCCCCTTGGTCCGCGCAGCGCCCAGGTTCACCGCGTTGTCCATCGCCAGCGGCCCGTCGACCAACCCGCCCCTGATCTGCCCACGATCCGCCATCTTGGCCAGGATCGCCGCATCGAGCGTGGAAGGAATGGCGGGGTTCACAGTCTCAACGGCCGAAAGCACACCCACTTTGGGCTGTTCCACGCCAAGCGCATGCGCAAGATCGATGGCGTTCTGCACGATATCGGCCTTGGCCATCAGATCGGGCGCGATGTTGATCGCCGCGTCGGTGATCATCAGAAGGTGTTCCAGACTAGGAACGTCCATGACGAACACATGGCTGAGCCGACGACCCGTGCGCAGGCCACCGTCGCGCTTGATGATCTGGCGCAAGAGAACATCCGTGTGCAGATGTCCCTTCATGATGGCCTTGGCCCGACCCTCGTGCACCATCCGAACCGCATGGGCCGCAGCCCCTGAATGATCAGGGATGTCAACCATCTGGTAGGTTTCCAGATCGACGCCTTCGATCTTGGCAGCTTTGGCGATCTTGTCGACGGCCCCGATCAGGATCGGATCAATCAACGTGTGTCTGGCCCCAAGGATCGCGCCTGCAAGCGCTTCTGGCTCCTCAGGTGCCACGACCGCCGTCGGGATGGGCGGCAGGTTTTCAGCCCGTGTAAGAAGCGCGTCGAAATGTACATGACGGCGCACGGTCAGGCCGGGGATATCTGCGGCATTCGCCTCGATCCGTTGGGCCGGTGCAGCAACGACCGCCTCGCCTTCGACCAGGCGCTGGCCATCGGATCGTTCGACCACGGTTTCAAAACGAACGGTCAGGTCCGGGCCCTTCTCGACAAGCTTTACACGCGCGACCAAAGTGTCGCCTGCCTGTGCCGTGCCAACAAAAGTGAGGCTTTGCGACCTGTAGGTCGTGCCCGGCCCTGGCAGGCTGTTGCCCAGCACGGCCGATATCAAAGAGGCCAGCCACATCGCCGGGGCGATCCCTTCGGCCTTTCCGTCGCCATCCCCGTCACGATCAGGCAGATGCAGCGCGTTCAGATTGCCCGATGCGTTCGCAAAAACGAACAGATCCTCTTCCCTGCAGAGGCGCGTGGCCTCTGCCTCCATCCCGACAACCAGATCGTCATAGGGCGTGTTGACTTCAACGACACTCATTCGGGCACCCTGGTTGTTCCACAGTGAATCGTATGATCGGCGCGGGCCGCAACCAAGGGGCATAGGCCAGAATTCATATGCCTTTTACAATCGCTGCTCAGGCAGCAGCAAGTTTCTGCATGTTTGCAAAAGCGGGCATGGAAAGGTTGCGCACCTGTTCAAAGAGCGCCCTGTTGGCTGGATCATCGCGATCCACCTCTCTTGACGGACGGCCGAACCCGTCAAGCCGACAGGATTTGATCCAGTCGCGCAATTCCGGCACCTGTGACCAGGCGTTCTGGTTCATAAGCGTCACGATCTGCGAGCGGATCCAGCTTTGGACATCATCCGTCATGGGCACTGGCTGGGCGAGCGCGTTCCTGGCCTTGTCATTCATCGGCATTGCTTCGATCCGGGCAAGAAGCGCGGCGCTGAAAGTGGGCTGATAGAGACGGATCATCTGTAGACCAACGCGTTCGTCCGTGAAAATCGGCCATGTATTGCTGTGTCCCAGCGCACGTGCCGTGCAGTCGATGTAAAGTGTGCCCGGCTTGGCTCTCCGGGTCCCCTGCGCCAGCGTCATCCGGTCGGATTCGATGCTTTGGACATGGCCCATGCGGATGATGTCGGGCACCTCTTGCAGACGCTGAAGTTCGGCCCGGGACAGGGTGGGGCCATGCATGATCTGGGGTGTTACGTTCGGGTCGAGACGCATCCAGATCCCCGCCTCTTCCATGCCGAGGGCCAGTTCGTCGACGCTGCCAGCATCGACGACGGCCTGCATCTGACGGGCCATACCGCCCATGTTTTCCTGATAGAATGCCCCGCTGGGTTGGCTGAAGCCACGGTTGATCGTCCAGGGATCACGCGGCACGACCCAGCCGATCTGATCCGGCTGCGCCCCACTTTCCAAAAGCCAGACAACGGAATCCATGCCGGTCTTGCCCGCGCCCAGTATCATGAAATGCTGGTGATCCTTTGCGTGGTGCGGCAGGAAGTTCGGAGGAATGCAGGTGACCCCTTCTGCCACGTCGAATTTGCGCTGATGCGTCAGAGGGATCCCATTTTCACAAACGCGCGCGTCGATCACGCGCTTGCGCACATTCACCGACATCGCCTTGTCCGACAGCACGTGACGCAGATCGCCTCCGCCCCGATGTTCCGTCATAGGCAGAAAATTCACCCGGCCCGAGGCCAGAAACCGATCCTTCATCACGGACTGGAAATAGCCATTGATCTCCGGGGCCGAGGCAAGTTCTTCATAGCCCTTGTTGGTGCCGTTTTGGTCGATCCTGGCCTGACCTAGATCGGTCGAGGCGACGCCGTAATAGGAGGCTGGTTGGTGTAGTCGAACAAAAGGATAGGTGTCGTTCCAGTGACCACCTGGCCGGTCACGCCGATCAACCATCGTGATATGAGCATCCGTTTCATCAAGCAGCGTGTCGACAAAGGCCATGCCGGTTGCCCCGGCTCCTACCACCAGATAGTCGGTTTCAAAATCGCTCATGCCGTCCCCCTCTTCGGCTTTTCCAAACGACGTTAGTCAAGATCGGCGAGACCGCAAAGCGGCAACTTCGCGTCATGATGCAGGGTCGATGAATGGAACCCGATTGGAGAGGCGATACAGGTCAAAGGCGACCTGGGATCTACGCCGCACAACCATGCCGAATTTTCTTATAACCCTTTGATTTCTTGAGACCCGACGACACGTATAAATAGTACAGTTGACGCAAGGTCATCTATGTGAAACCGGCTTGCTGCAGATCCAGCCACTACCGCAACGGGAAGGGCCTGCATACATCTGAAGATGCTCCAATTGTGAACTTTCTATTTCGAAGGGACGATTATGACCAAATCCATCACGGCAGTTTCAACCATCTTCCCAATTGTTTTTCTGTCCGCCTGCAGCAGCGGGGACGGGTTCCAAAGCGGACCGGGTATTGACCCCGGTTTTACGCCCGAGGCCGAAATCGTGACGCTGAACCCCGACGGTTCGGTTCCGGATCAGGGCTTTTCCGGGATTGGTACAAATGGCGATATTGAGGTGTTTCGGAACGAAACGGGCGATCGCTTCGGATTCCGTTATCAGTATGGACGCGTTGCCAATAGCACGCGCTTTCGCGGCGTTGCGGGCATTCTGCCAGCCAGCGATCCGGGCGCTGTGCCAACGACCGCGACCGCCACTTATGATGCGCAGTACGATCTCACCTATGTGGGCAATGATGTGGATCGGCAGAGCGGAAACATCGCCCTGAATGCCGACTTCAATGCAGGCACCGTAACGGGCAATGCGGGTGGATTTGCTGTAAACGGGACGGTCACCGGCACGGATCTTGGCGGAACGGCCAGCTATCGCGGTGTGCAGGCCGACATGCGTGGTGTGATAGGCGACAGACGCGTAGTCGGGGCCTTTGCGGGTGAAAACGCGAATGCGCTTCTGGTTGGCGGACTTATCGGCACACCCAGAACCACCCCCTGATAGCGACCGGCCCCTGTCGAATGAAGGGGCCGTGGCTAGATAGTGAGATGTCACGTCGTTTGATCAGCCTCGTTTTGGCGGCGATCCTTGTGCTGAGCACCGGGCCCGTGGGCGCGGACCCGATCGTTGATCTAATTGCGGCCGGTCGGATCGCCGAGGCCCAGGCGCTTTTGGATGCGACGAACCCAAGTGAGGCGGACCGCGCGTTTTTCCGAGGCCGCGTGCTTAAGGCCAATGGACAATATGCCGAGGCCATCGCAGTTTTTCGAAGCATACTGCGCAGCGATCCGACTTATATCAATGCAAGACGTGAACTGGCGCACACCCTGCTTCTGAACGGAGAATTTGACGCAGCAGCGCATCATTTCGAAAGTCTTTTGCAAACCGATAGCGATCGCGACCTTCGCAAAGGGTATCGCCGGTTCCTGGACATGATCGAGCGGGAACAGCCCTTTGGGTTTTCGACACAGTTGGCGCTTTTGCCGTCGAGCAATGTGAACCGCGGTTCGTCCAACGAGATCTTCCAGCCCGATGATCCTGACAGGGGGCCATTCGATATCACCAGCCAGGCAGAATCCGGGATCGGTCTGCTTTTTGGCCTGTCGGGCTACTACAGATGGCCTATTGCCGGGCGGGATCGGATTGTCTTTGACTGGGGCGTAAACCTCGCCAAATACGACAACAAAATACACGATTCAGCCACGCTGCGCTTTGGTATGACCTATGAAAGGCGTTTGGCCGACTATCAGTGGTCCATAGGTCCCTATGCCCGACGCACCTGGCGGAAGGATAATGATCACAACCAGGCCTTCGGGCTGCGTTTCTCAACCGACCGTCGCCTAACGCAAGCCAGCAGTCTGTTCGTCGAGGCACGCTATGAGGAACGGCGCTATGACAAATCATCGACGCTGGACGGGCCATTCATGTCGGGACAAGTAGGTCTTGTCGCATCGGCCCGCGCGGATCTCACGTTTGTCACAGGCTTGCGGCTTAGCCACAGCGCACCCGAAGCGCTTTATCAGAGCTATGACGGGGCGGCTGTCTTTGGACGCGTGATCCGGGAATGGCCGGGCGGACTGACCACGGGGCTGGGGCTTGAGGTCGGATTGCGCGACTACAAGGATCTATTCCCGCAAACCACCAGGGAACGCCAAGATGAGTTTCTGAACATCAATCTGACCTTGCAAAACAACACCATCAACTGGCGTGGGTTCACGCCGGTTCTGTTTTGCTCGCATCAGATCAACAGCTCGAACGTCGCGTTTTATGACTACGATGCAAGCGAATGCCAGATCGGGTTCAGCCGCAACTTCTGAGTTACGCGATCAGACCAGAAGTGCTTCGAAAGCACGCTCCCCCTCGACCGAGAATAGTATGGCTCGGCTTTGAGGGTCGCGGGTGGCCCAGCCGAGATCCTCGAACCGGCGCAGAAATGCGCGGCCCAATTTGCCCGACAGATGCGAGCGACGCTCGCTCCAATCCAGGCACTCGCCGCACAGAGGTGACGAGGTCTTGGCCAGCGTTCCCAGATCAATCCCGAAATCTGCTACGAACGTGCGGCCTTCCTCGGACAGTCTTACGCCATCGGGTTCGCGGATGATGTAACCCTTCTTACAGAGGCCATCGAAAAGCCGGGTGCCCATGTGACCGGCGAGGTGATTGTAGCAACTGCGCGCCTTGCGCAATGCGGCATCCCGTGGACCGGTCCGGGTGCGCGTGTGACCTGCCGTCTCGGCAAGACCCATAAGGCCGGTGATCACCTCGGCCACCCGTTCATCAGCGATGGCATAGTATCTGTGTCGCCCCTGCTTGCGGGGTAACAAAAGCTGGCTGTCGCTCAGCTTGGAAAGATGCGCACTGGCGGTCTGGGGGGTTACGTTCGCCTCTGCCGCGAGTTCGCTTGCCGTAAGGGCCTTCCCGCTCATCAGTGCAGACAGCATGTTGGCGCGCGCCGGATCACCGATCAGGGCAGCGATGCGCGCGATGTCTGGGCCTTCCTTCATGGCCGGACGCCCGCGTGAAGGGCTTTGGATCTCATCTTGAGCCTTTCAAAAATCGTGTCCTGCCTCAATAGCACGATCTGAACATGAATGCTTCGTTGGCAATCGAAGTATTCTACCGTCCGCGCGTCTTTCTCGACTGTCATAGCGAGCGGCCTATCTTTGCTGAGATACAAAAGAGGGACATCACCATGAAATCCGCCGTATTTGCTGCCATGCTTGGCATAATCTCATCGCCGGTTGCCGCCAACATCCAAGTGGATTTCCGCGAAGGTGCCCCGAAAGACCAGTTCATCCTGACCAATGTGGGGCCATGTGCGTTGAACGATCTGGCCATCACGATTGATCTGACGAACAGCGTCGGCAAACTGATCTTTGACGTGACCGGAGAAGGCGAAGGCGTTCAGGCCTTTCAACCTTTCGAGATCGTGTCAGGCGGCGAGAACCTGGTCGACATGCCGATCGTGCTGGATGGCGAAAAAATGGTGACGCTCAGGCTCAGTACGATGGAAAGTGGTGGACGATTGGTCTTCACCACCGATCTGGATGACACAATTGATGCGCGCGAGATCACCGTGTCTGGATCTGAATTCGCCGGCACCGCCATATCCGTCACCTCCAACGAAACGACGGGCGATGCCGTCTTCGCAGAGGACCCATCTACGGTGGCCTCCCTGCAAGCCTGCAAGGGTGTCTGATCTGTCTGTCTAAGGATTGTCTATCCCCTCTGGACAGTTACTGTCATCAGAGGTCCGGCCCGCAAAATACCTGCTGGTTGTAAAGCCACGACCCTGGACCTACTTTCTCTCAAAGGTTTGACCCACTTTCTTTTTTGACGCATCGGGTCCGTCAGTGCCTGTTCCGGCACATCATTGCCTTCCGGGGTCTCTATGGAAAGAAGTCTGTTTTCCTTCATCTGGGCGTATTCAAAGCGCGATCAGCTGATGTTGCTTGGCCTGACGCTGATCACCTTCCCGTTTCTTTATGCAACGCTGGAACTGCCCAAACGGATTATCAACGACGCGATCGGCTCTGAAAGCGGGATCATCAACGTGTTCGGCTACCAGATCAACCAGGAGCAATTCCTGGTTGCACTGTGCTTGGGCTACCTTCTGTCAGTTCTGGTGCATGGTTTGTTGAAAATGCGCCTGAACACGATGAAGGGCATAACAGCCGAACGGCTGCTTCGGCGTTTCCGCTTCAAGCTCTTGTCGCGCATGCGGCTCTTTCCGCGATCCTATTTCCGCAACACCAGCCAGGGTGAGCTGGTCAGCATGGTCACCTCCGAAGCCGAACCCATGGGCGGACTGATGGGCGATGCCTTGGCGCAACCGGTATTCCAGGCCGGGCAGATGCTGATCATCGTGACCTTCCTGTTCCTGCAATCGGTCTGGTTCGGCCTGGCGGGGATCGCGCTCATTCCACTGCAGGCTTGGATCATCCCGATGCTTCAGCGCCAGATCAACCTGCTGAACAAGGAACGGATCCGTGAGATCCGTGCCTTGTCGGCAGAAATCGGTGAAACCGCGGCGGGCATGAGCGACCTGCGCGTCAATGGCGGCCTGCGCTACCGTCTGGCAATGTTCACGGACCGGCTGGGCCGTCTCTTCGATGTGCGTTTCCGAATCTATCAAAAGAAGTTCTTTATGAAGTTCTTAAACAACTTCATCACGCAATTGACGCCTTTCTTCTTCTATCTTATCGGCGGATATCTTGCGATCCGGGGCGAGATTACGGTCGGCGCGCTGGTCGCCGCCCTTGCCGCCTACAAAGACCTGTCGGGCCCTTGGAAGGAGCTTCTAACCTATTACAACCAGACGCAGGACATGTCGCTTCGCTGGGAGATCGTAACAGAACGGTTCGCGCCACCCGGCACGTTCGACGAAGAGCTTTTTCAAGGCGGGCCCGCTGAAATCCCGCATCTGCGCGGCGATATCGTGCTGGACAAGGTCACGGTCCGAAACGCGGATGGCGCACCCGTGCTGGAAGACATCAGCCTGACCATCCCCAAAGGGGCGCGGGTGGCCGTTCAAGTCTCTAACCAGTCTGAACGCACCGCCCTGGCAGAGCTTTTGACCCGTGAAGTCATGCCCAGATCAGGCGGCGTGACAATCGCTGGCGAGCCCCTGAAGGACCTGCACCAATCGGTGATCTCGGCGCGGATCGGCTATGCTCATTCGCGACCCTACCTGTTTGACGGCACGCTGGGCAGCAACCTTCTTATGCCGCTCATGACCAGCCCGAAAACCGTCGATTGGATCCCCGGAAACAGCCGGAAGATTGAACTTGAGGCCCAGAAGGCTGGAAATAGCCTGGATCCGATAGGCGCAGACTGGTTTGACCCGGATCTGGCGAACTTTGACGATTTGGACGAAGTGCGCGACTGGTGGTTCAAGATCGTGCACGCGATGGGCCTTGACGAATTCATGTTCCGTCGGATGTTGCAAAGCCGGATGGAGTATAATGCGCATTCGGAATTGTCCGCGGCGATCGTGGATCTGCGCCCCAAAGTGGCCAAGACCCTGCAGGAACGCGGACTTCTCGATCGGGTCAATCAATTCGATCCCGAAACCTTCAACCCCTCGATCCCTTTGGGCGGTAATCTCCTATTCGCCGTGCCCAAGCGATTGATTTCTCAGGAAGAGCTTGCCTCGGACGGGGGGCTTTTGGGCTTTGTCGCGCAAGCCGGTCTGACCGAAACCGTTATCGGCATTTCGCAAAGTGTGATCGAAACGCTGAACCAGACTTTTGGCAAGGACGGCACCTCGCACCCGCTTTTTCAGGCCTTGAACATCGAACAGGAGGAATACGAGCGCCTTGTCGATATCGCCACACGGCGCCGCGAAAAGGGCGATGCCAGCATCAGCCAAGAGGACTTTTCGCTTCTGCTGACGGTACCGTTCACTTTCACCGCCGAACAGATCGGGCCATCTTTCCATGACAGCTTCAAAGAGGAGATTCTGCGCATCCGGAGGGATGCCGCTGATGACATCCGCAAGCAGCTCAGCGAAACCTTCCTGCCTGTGAAGCCTGACACCTACTTGCCGCGTCTTACAATCCTGGAAAACGCGCTTTATGGGCGCATTTCGGGCGTCGCGGGGTCCAAAGCGGATGAAATAGAGGAAGTCGTGGCCAACATTATCAGCGAAGCGGGCCTGAAGCGTCTGGTGGCCGAGGTCATCTTCGATCTGCCCACCGGCATTGGCGGGGCCAATCTGCAAAACAGCTTCCATGAGCGCGCAGCCCTTTCGCGCGCGGGGATCAAGCGACCCGACATCCTTATTCTCGACAAGGCCCTGGCCAGCCACGATGCAACGGCCCGGCGGGCCGCCAGGATCGCCTTGCGGGAGTTGATGCCCGAAACCACCATGATCTTCATGGAAGAGAAGTTTGAGAACCCGCAGGCCTATGACCTTTTTGTCGAGATCAAGCAAGGCCGCCTGGATGATGTGCAGGTGATCGAGCAATACGGCGCAGCAGGCGTGGGCACTGACGATCTGCAGCGCAAGCAACGTGTTATCGGCCGCACTGAACTGTTCAGCCGACTTGATCTGCGGTCCCAACGCCTTTTGGCCTTCGCAGCGCAATGGTACACTGCCAGCCCAGGGGAACGGATTTTTTCCATCGATGACAAAGCCGATGCTGCCTATCTGTGCGTTTCTGGCCAGGCGATGCTGACCATTCAGACTGATGACGGGTACGAACAGGATATATCGATCGTTGATCCAGGGCGCCTGATCGGCGATCTGTCGGTCATCATGGACGAAACGCGACAGCTTAATCTGACGGCGACAAGCGACGTGACATTCCTGCGCATCGGGGCCGACGAATTCCGCGCCGTCATCGAAAATGATCCAACCGTTCTTATGAGTCTGTTACAAACGGTGGCCGGGCACCTGGCCGGAGCGGCAGAACTCTTGATGCAGGCACGCGTGCCCATTCCGCAAGAAGTCGGCCCACCGACGCCACCACTTGAATGAACCGCATTCTTGCCTTCGATTATCGCGCGCACGATAGCTTCGTGGCACCCGCCCGACAGCGTCCGCAAATCTGGCGGCTTCTCTTCGGGCTGGTGCTGATCGCGGCCATATATGTGGCTCTAACACAGGCTGTTTTCAGCACGATCTTCCAGATTGCAGGGTCTGACGCCGACGCGCTTTTTGAAGAAGTCAACACCGGGTCGACACCGCGTGGCATGTATCTGCTGCTGTTCCAGTTCGGGCTGCTTGGTGCCGCGACGGTCTTTGCCTGCTTTTCCCTGCACAAGCGCGGACTGGCATCGCTTTTTGGCGGTGCTGCGGCCCGCAGACAGGGTATTTTGGTTCTTGCCGGAATGATCTTGCTTTATGCGGTGATCTGGGCCCTACCGCCATATGGCGGGGCCGAGCGGCTTGAATTCGGCATCTCGATCGGTCTGTGGCTGGTGCTTCTGCCGCTGTCCCTGCTGGCCATCTTTGTGCAGGCAAGCACCGAGGAAATCCTGTTTCGCGGTTATCTCCAGCAGCAGCTTGCCGCGCGCTTCAGATCACCTTTGATCTGGATAGTGCTGCCTTCGGTCCTTTTCGGCTTCGGACATTACATGCCCGAGATGGCGGGGGAAAACGCGCTGATGATTTCCGTCTGGGCCGCGATCTTTGGTCTTGTCACTGCTGACCTGACTGCTCGGTCGGGCACGCTTGGGCCAGCCATCGCGGTGCACTTCATCAACAACGTTTCAGCCCTTCTTTTCATGTCGCAACCTGACGACATGAATGGCCTGGCCCTTTACATCACGCCCTTCAGCCTAAGCGACACCGAATCTGTACGGCCCTGGCTTTGGGTTGATTTCGGGATCATGTTGGTCAGTTGGCTGACTGCCCGACTGGTGCTGCGTCGCTGATTGCATTCCCAGCGGCCCCGCATTAACTCAGAACAACGTCCGAAGCAGGAAGGCCCATATGAACTGGATCACGAATTATGTTCGGCCGCGCATCAACTCCATCTTTTCGCGGCGCGAAACGCCCGACAATCTTTGGACGAAATGCGACAATTGCGGCACGATGCTGTTCCACCGGGAGGTGTCGGACAATCTAAATGTCTGCACCAATTGCGGCCATCATATGGGCATCACACCCCGCGACAGGTTTATCGCGCTCTTTGACGGGGGTGTTTTCAACGAGGTCGAGGTACCTCTGCCGCAGCCGGACCCGCTCCAATTCCGCGACCAGAAACGCTATCCCGACCGGATGAAGGCGGCCCAGAAGGAAACCGGCGAAGCCGAGGCGATGCTGATCGCCAAGGGCGAAATCGGTCGCACGCCCATCGTTGCCGCGGCGCAGGATTTCAGTTTCATGGCCGGGTCGATGGGGATGTATGTGGGGAACGCCATCATCGCTGCGGCGGAAGAGGCCGTGCGCTTTAAGCGCCCGCTCATCCTGTTTTCCGCCGCAGGTGGCGCGCGAATGCAAGAGGGGATCCTGAGCCTCATGCAGATGCCGCGCACCACCGTTGCCATACAGATGCTGAAAGAGGCGGGACTGCCCTACATCGTCGTGCTGACCCACCCTACAACGGGCGGGGTGACGGCGAGCTACGCGATGTTGGGTGACGTCCATATTGCAGAGCCTAACGCCCTTATCTGCTTTGCAGGTCCACGCGTGATAGAACAGACCATCCGCGAGAAATTGCCCGAAGGCTTCCAGCGAGCTGAATATCTACTGGATCACGGGATGCTTGACCGCGTAACCCCACGCACGGAAATGCGCGACGAACTCATCCAGATTACACGAATGCTGTTGGGACTGACACCGCCTGTGAAGGGCGATCTGCCAAAACCCGAGCCCGAAACAGTCTCTAACAAGGACGAAACAGCACCCGAGGCTGTTACTGAATGACCCAAGGTTCCGACCTCATCCTTGAACGGATGATGGCGCTGCACCCTAAACTGATTGACCTGACGCTTGACCGGGTCTGGCGGCTTTTGGATCTGTTGGGCAATCCGCAGAACGATCTGCCGCCCGTCATCCACATCGCTGGCACCAATGGCAAGGGCTCGACCCAGGCCATGATCCGATCGGGTCTGGAAGCGGCGGGGCGAAAGGTCCATGCTTATACCTCGCCCCATCTAACACGCTTTCACGAACGCATCCGTCTGGCGGGGGAACTGATCGAAGAAGATGCGCTAACCGCAGTTCTTGATGAGTGCTACCAGGCCAATGGTGACAGTCCAATCACGTATTTCGAGATCACGACGTGCGCAGCTTTGCTGGCCTTTGCGAGGGCTCAGGCCGACTACACATTGCTGGAGGTCGGGCTTGGCGGGCGGCTCGACGCCACGAACGTCATAGAAAAACCTGTCTTGACGATAATCACACCCGTTTCGATGGATCATGAGGCCTTTCTGGGCAACACGCTTGGCAAGATCGCCTTCGAAAAGGCCGGGATTATCAAACGGCAAGTGCCGATGATTGTCGGTCCACAGGAAGATGTCGCGCTGGATGTCATCGAAAACACCGCACATTCAAGGGGGGCGCCAATTCTTGCCTATGGGCAGCATTGGCATGCAGGGCCTGAACGGGACGGCATGGTCTATCAGGACGATCATGGTCTTCTGGATCTACCCCGACCGGTGCTGTCGGGCGATCACCAGATCCAGAACGCAGGCATGGCGCTTGCCGCTTTGCGCCGCCTGGGCTTTGGTGAGGTCGCTGCCGAAGCCGCCGTGGCTAAGGCTGAATGGCCCGCGCGGATGCAAAGCCTGAAGCGTGGCCCGTTGATTGATCTCGCCCCCAAAGCGGAATTCCTGCTGGACGGTGGCCACAACCCTGCCGCCGGAAAGGCCATCGCCAAGACCCTAAGCAGGATGCCGCAACGCCCAACGATGATGATCTGCGGCATGCTCAACACGAAGGATGTGTCGGGCTATCTGGAACCGCTCTTGGCGCAGATCACGAAACTCTATGCTGTTTCCATTCCGGGCGAAAAAAACACCCTGCCAGCGGAAGACACCGCGGCAGCGGCACAAAGCGTTGGGTTCGAGGCCGAAGTAGCAGGAAATGTCCACAGGGCTGTGAATGAAATAGTCAAGCAAAATCAGACCTCAAGGATCCTCATCTGCGGCTCTCTTTACCTCGCAGGCAAAATCTTGCTCAAACACGGCTCTTAGACTCTGTGCTTTAGGCAAACAGGGTCTAAACCGCTAAAACAGAGCGTGTAACGGATTGAAACAATCCATTTTTTGAGTCGGCATGCAGCATTGGGGGCAATATGCAGTACCGAAATACACATATGGCAAGCGGTCCGGTCCGGGCTGAAGACCAGTCGATTTCGAAGCAATTGCAGTGGATGACTTATTTTTCGGCAGCTCTGGTGATCGCGGCGGCTGTTTATTTCGTTCAGGTCAGCGATCCTCAGAACATGGCCAACCACCTGATGGGCGTTGTTCAAAGTCAGCCATAGCGGTCTCTAAACAGACCAATCGACACTTTGCATCTCGCGCAGGCGGGATGCTGTGCGTTCAAACTCGAACGTGCCCTCCCCTTCCAGATAGAGCATCTCCGGCTTCGCTGCGGCAGAGCAGATCAGTCGCACACGCGCCTCATACAGCGCATCGATCAACGTGACAAACCGCTTGGCCTCGTTGAAGTTGGTCCGCGACAAGGTCGGGATCTCGTCGATCATCAACACTTTGACCGCTTCGGCCAAGGCCAGATAGTCCGCCGGACCCAGCGGCTTGGCGCAAAGGTCAAAGAACGAAGCGCGCCCAACCCCATTGCTGAAGGTCGGGATCTCAACCGCTCGGCCCTTGACCTGCAACAGCAGCGGTCCCTTCTCTGCGCCGGCCAGATCATGCCAGATCGCGTCCATGCCAGCCCGCGCCGCCGGACCCAACGGCGTGAAGTAAACCGGGGCGCCCTCCAGCCTGTCTTGCCGGTAATCCGTGGGCGAGGCGAGCTCCCACACAACCATACGCTCTTTGATAAGCTCAATGAACGGCAGGAAAAGCTGCCGGTTCAGCCCGTTCTTATAAAGATCATCCGGCACCCGGTTTGACGTTGTGACAACCACGACACCGGTGGCAAACAGCGCTTCAAACAGACGCCCGACGATCATCGCATCCGTTATGTCAGTGATCTGCATCTCGTCAAAAGCCAAAAGGCGCACTTTGGCCGAGACATCTGCTGCGACGGGTGCAATCGCATCATCCACACCGCGTTGGCGCGCGACATGCATGGCGGCGTGAATTTCCTGCATGAAAGCGTGAAAATGCACCCGACGGGCGGGCACGTTCGCTGCATCGACAAACAGATCCATCAGCATGGATTTTCCGCGCCCCACACCACCCCAAAGATAAAGACCCTTGGGCGCTTCGGGTACCTTGCGAAAGAACCCTTTTCTGACCGGAACAGCCAGCGCGTCGAGGATGCGCTGAAATTCCGGCAATATAGCCTCTTGAACGGGATCATAGGTCAGCACACCTGCTGCGACTTTTTCTTTATAGAGGGCCGTCAAATCAATCATGGCACAGGCTTAGCCTTCGGCGCGAAAACAGGAAAGCCGCGCGTTAGATCAAAATTCGTGCGGCACCTCGATGAAATCCTGATTTGACGGGCCTGCCGCAACGCGTAGCATGGAGCGCAGCCAAAGTGAGATTACCTATGCAACAGCGCACCCCCCTTTTCACACCGGTTCTTGTTGTGGGCTGCGTGATCATTCTGGTCAGCTTTGCGATCCGCGCGTCGTTCGGGGTGTTCCAGATCCCAATTGCAGAAGAATTCGGCTGGCTCCGGGCTGAGTTTTCGCTGGCCATCGCAATCCAGAACCTTGCTTGGGGGATCGGCCAACCCATCTTCGGAGCAATTGCGGAAAAGATCGGGGACCGCAAAGCGATTGTCTTCGGTGCTGTGATCTATGCGGCGGGTCTGGTCCTGTCGGCCTTCGCGACTCTGCCGATCGAACATCAGATCTACAATTGGCTGGTGGGTTTCGGTATTGCGGGCACAGGCTTTGGCGTAATCCTTGCGGTGGTTGGCCGTGCGGCTTCTGATGAAAACCGTTCCATGTCGCTGGCCATAGCGACTGCCGCAGGTTCTGCCGGGCAGGTCTTTGGCGCACCTCTGGCGGAATGGATGCTGACGATGATGAGCTGGCAATCCGTCTTTCTGATCTTCGCCGTATCGGTCCTGGCTGTTCTTCTGACCTTACCACTGATGCGTGCCCCGGCTCTGGCTTCCAAGGCAGAACTGGAAGAAAGCATGGGCCAGATCCTGGTCAAGGCTTTCAAGGATCCATCCTATACGCTCATTTTCCTCGGCTTCTTTTCCTGCGGCTATCAACTGGCCTTTGTCACGGCCCATTTCCCCGCCTTTGTAACCGAGATGTGCGGCCCCATCATGCCGGGCGGCGTTTTGCACAATCTTGGGATCACCACGACAAGCGCACTCGGCGCGGTTGCGATCTCACTCATCGGCCTGGCCAATATAGGGGGGACCTTGCTCGCGGGCTGGGCAGGCAAAAGATACTCTAAGAAGTACCTTTTGGCGGGTATCTACACTGCCCGGACCGTGGTCGCCGCCGCTTTCATCATGTTCCCGATTACACCTGAGACTGTCATCCTCTTCTCGATCGCCATGGGGGCGCTTTGGCTTGCCACGGTCCCACTTACGAGCGGGCTCGTCGCGCATATCTACGGTCTGCGCTACATGGGCACGCTTTACGGCATCGTCTTCTTCAGCCACCAGCTTGGATCATTCCTGGGTGTCTGGCTCGGGGGTCGGATGTATGACGTATATGGCGATTATACGCTGGTTTGGTGGATCGGCGTCGGCGTAGGGGCTTTCAGCGCGATCGTCCATCTGCCGATCCGCGAAAAGCCGCTGGAAGCGCGACCCCAATTGGCTTGAACCGCAAAAACTGCTAAAGTAAGCTTGAATAGGGTCTATTTTGCCCTGTTCTGCCAGTTCGCATTTTTGATTTGTCGCGTACTGGCGTGATTTCTTAACAAGACTTTTTAAATCGGAGATTAAGATGCTTAAAGTGCTTTTTGCCAAGGCGGCTTGTGTCGCCGTTATCATTGCCATTGCAATCACAACCATCGCTTCCGCGCAAGAACGGCCCGCCGGCACCCTGACGGGTGTGGATCGTTTCGTGGCCAGCACAGGTGCGGAAATGCGCAAACGCAACAAGTTGGTCACGAGCTACTTTGGTGAGGTCGTTTGCCCGATGCTTCCGGCAGAGTTCGGATGTGGCTGCTACCTTGATGGCTTTAGGATGCCCTGTGACTTCGTGGCGAACTGCCTGTCGTTGGGTTTCTGCGAACCGGCCAACACAGCAAGCACCGCGGTCCTTCTGCGCGAAGCAGCCGAACGTGGCACAGTTCGGCTGACTATCGCCCCACAGGAGACAGGCACGGTCGCTGAGTGTTCAGCAGATGACGGCGCCGCCTGCGATATTCTGGCGGCCGCCTGTGAAGAGATTGGTGGAACTGGTCAGTGTGGCGGCCCGAACAATCCTGACGGCTGCGAATGCCAGTACTAAGTTAAGGCTGCTCCCCTGGAGTATTCCCTGGGGGAGGCAGCTTGAACAAAATGGCCATCTCGATCAGGATCATCGCATGAAGCTGATTTGTGCTATTGCCGCCTTCCTTCTTATGTCCGGCTGCCAAGAAGAGACCAACACATCGGTCGATGTGCTCGGGGCCGCAGAACGAATGATGCAGCTTGTCTCAGAATCTGATCGCTTCTCAAAAGTCCCGCAGCAATGTCCGCTAGCCGTCTACGAAACGCGCAGCAACATCCCCAGCCCGGTGCCAGAATGCTCTGTCAATCCCGGCGGCTGCCTCTCCCTCTGTGCCACCGGCAATCGCGACGCCTGCTTCGACGCCGCCCGTACGATCGAGAAGGGCGACATCGTCGAAGACACACACCGCACTTTCCCACTTTTCATGGCGTCCTGTGCGCTCGGCAGCGCCAATTCCTGTGTCAACGCAGGTGCTGCCGTCAAGAATGGCGTCTGGCCCGCGTCTACGCCGCCGCCCAAAGCGGCTGGCACAGCGAAATGCCAGTTCCAAACTTACAACCGAATGTGCGAGGAAGGCGCAGCGTGGGGTTGCTACATGGTCGCTCAGGAATATCGCCGCAGCGACGGCTTCCGCGCAGAAAGCGAGGCCGACTATGAAGCAAACATGCGCCGGGCCTGCCAACTGAACCCGGACAGTGGCGCTTGCCTGGACCAGTTCAAGTAGATCGAGAACAGATCCATTCGGTCTATGTCCGGTCGAGATAGACGTGAATGGTTCCCATGATGGTCGTCAACGCAATCGCTATCTCCGTGTTTACGTCAACAAATTGATCTACATTGCGCGGAAAAGCCTTACGTAGAGCCATCATTCTGCTGGCAAGGATGCCGACATATCGATCAGCATTGAGGTGTCCCGAATGGCACCGCCTTTCGAGAAACCCCGATGGGCTGCTGTCGTGGGATTGAAGATACAAGCGATCTCGACAGATCGTGCTCGTTCTGCTGCCCGCTGAAATAGGATATCGCTTTCAAGGTGTAACTGGCGTCGCTACTCTCACAAAACAACACCGTGTTGGTCAGTGAGATCTTCAAGAAACTTGTCCCTGTTCAAGAGTTCCCATGCCGCAGCCTCAGCAAACATCCCGGGCGATCATCAATCTACCGCTCGCAGGTAACCCGGTCACGACGATTGCTTTTCGTTAACTTGCCCGAGCCACACATTGAAATGCATAACGTTAGAGACAGAATTGACCGTCTTTCACCCCCCAAACCGATCAAGGATGTACCGCGCGGTCATCAGATCCAGATGAGCGCCGCCACCGTTCTTAAACAAGGTGATGTCTTTGGGTCTCCGCTTAAACGTCGCAAGTCCGTAGTAGTCGGCGATCAGGTGTTCCCGGGTGATTGCACCGGTTTCCAGCGGGATCTGTATCTCGCCGATATGGCCAATTGTCGTGTCAAAACTGTCCACGAAAACCCGCGCGATTTGCAGGGCCGTGTTATCGGCCTCGCGCATGTCTGAACGGTAGGCACCAATCAAGTCGATATGTTGACCGGGGCGCAGCCAGTCGCCGCGCAAAAGCGGTTCGGTGGTCATCGTTGCCGCCGTCACGATATCCGCACCCTTCACGGCCACTTCCAGATCATCGGCCACTCCGATCCCAAGCGCATCCGCCATCTTCCGCGCCTTCCCAGATGTGCGATTCCAGACCCTAAATTGGGCCTTTGGGAACAAAACGGAATATGCCTCGAACAACGAATGCCCAACCGCGCCTGCACCAACAATCAAGATCTGTTCACTGTCGGGTCGCGCCAGGTGCCGCGCAGCGAGAAGACTGTCACCAACGGTTTTCCATTTCGTGACAAGATGAAAATCGACCACCGCCTCGGGCGTTCCATCCTTGTCGGAATAGAGCATCACGCCGCCATTGATTGCGGGCAACTCCAAATTGCCAGGGAAGATCGTAGCGGATTTCACGGCGATCCCCAGCCCGTCGATCCAGGCCGCGCGAGACAGAAGCGTGTCGTCGCCACGATATAGAAAGGTGTCCCCAATCTCGGCTTTGGGCAGCGTGTGGCCCGCAGCCAGTGCATCGGTCAAAGCGATCCAATCGAGGTTTGCCTCACCTTCTACGAAGGGGATCATACGGATCATTGCGCCTCTGCCTCGGTCAAAAGCCCTTCGGCTACGAGCCGGTCCGCCCAGCCGACTGGTCCTTCGAAAAGGTGTGTCTGCCAGCCTCGCGCCGCTGCCACCTGGATGTTCTCATGTCGGTCATCCGTGAAGATCAGATTGGCACCCGAAAGGCCAGTATCAGTCTCTAACAGGGTATAAATCGTCTCATCCGGTTTGATCACACCCATATGGCCCGAGATGAAATCCCGGTCGAATTCCCAGAGGATCGGGTAATGCGTGGCTGCGAAATCATAGCTTTGGATCCCGAAATTGGTGAGCGAGAAGACCGGTACGCCCCGAGCCCTCAATGCCCGCATCAGACGCCAGGAATGATCAATGGCGGGGGTTGCCATCTCGATCCAGCGATCATGCCACATGCGGATTTCTTCCCGCCATTCGGGGAACTGGTCGGCATGGGCATAGATTGTTTCGGTGAAGTGATGGCCTTTGTCTACCAGATCGTTCATCCCGTGCAGGTCGACGGCACCGAACATCTCCGCCCGGCGGTCAGGCCCGATCACGCCATCGTAGAACCGTTCCGGCTGCCATTCGATCAGAACGTTTCCGATGTCGAAGACCACTGCCTTGATGCTCATTTCACTGCCCTCAATTCCCGTTCCAGCGCGTCCAGAAACCGCGACCGGTCCGCCTTGGTGAAGCCCTTGCCGCCCCCCTGCCGAAACGGGTCCGCTGCGCGTAGATCTGCCATCAGGTCACGCGTGGCCAGCACGTTCCCGATATTGGCAACTGTAAGCGCCTCGCCATTGTGTTTGAGCACCCGGGCGCCCGCTTCGACGCAGCGCGCCGCCAACGGGATGTCACCGGTGATCACCACGTCACCGGCACCCGCCCTATCAGCGATCCATTTGTCTGCTTCGTCAGGACCATCCGACACCACAACAGTCTCTAACAAAGGGTTTTGAGACGGCCTGATCCCACCGTTAGAGACAACTTTGACCGAAACGCGGTGCCGTGTCGCAACCTTTTCTACCTCTGCCTTCACCGGACAGGCATCCCCATCGACATAGATCACGCGTGCAATGCCTCAGCATGAAATGCGACGTGATCCTCCATGAAAGTGGAAACAAAGAAGTAGCTGTGATCATACCCCTTCTGCAGCCGCATCGTCGCGGGCTGACGGCGCGTTGCAATAGCATCGGCCAGCGCCTCGGGCCGTAGCAAATCGATGAACTGGTCGCTGGCCCCCTGATCGATCAGGACTGGCCCGTCAAAGCCGACCTCAAGCATACGGACGCTGCTGTCATGGCGCCGCCAAGCGGTCTCATCAGAGCCTAAATAGGCCAAAAGCTGCTTCTTGCCCCAATCGCTGCCCGTTGGGTTGGCGATCGGGGCGAAAGCGGACACGCTTGCGAACCGGTCAGGATGAGCCATAGCGATTGTCAAAGCGCCGTGACCGCCCATGGAGTGCCCTGTGATCCCCTGGCGTTCCTCGTCGAGCGCAAAGTTGCGGAAAAGCAGCTTTGGCAATTCGTCGGTCACGTAGGACCACATCTTGAAATGCGGCGCCCAGGGATCTTCGGTCGCGTCGACATAGAATCCGGCACCCTTGCCCAGATCGTAGGCTTCATCATCCGCCGCATCCTCTCCACGTGGGGAGGTGTCGGGAAAGACGATGGCAACCCCGTGTTCCGCGCACCAGGTCTGTGCCCCGGCTTTGTTCATGGCGTTTTCATGCGTGCAGGTCAGCCCGGAGAGATACCAAAGCAACGGCACCGGGCCTTCTCGTGGTGGCATGTAAAGGCCGAAGGTCATGTCGCAACCGCAGACATCTGAGGCATGGGTGTAGACGCCCTGCACCCCGCCAAAGGCCCTGTTTTCCGAATTGGTGTCCATGCTGATCTCCTTCATTGGGTCTATCGCTATCGGGCGGCGGGAAGTGCGGCAAGCCTCAGAATGTCTGCACCCACGCAATCACGGCGGTCAACGTCACAACGCTGATCATGGTCGAGACGAGAATGGCGGCTGATGCCCTTTGCGGTGCAATCCCATAATGTTGCGCTAAAATGTAGACATTCCCGGCGACCGGCATCGCGGCAGCCGCGATAACCACACCAGCCGCGAAAGGATCAACGTCGAAGATGTAGAGCACCGCGACAGCGACAAGCGCCGGGTGGATCAAAAGCTTGCAGGTCGACAGCCACAAGGCGAGGCTCAGCCGCTCTGCAGATTTGTCAGCCAAAGATGCCCCAATCGCAAAAAGCGCACCGGGTGTAGCTGCGGCCCCCAAAAGTAGTAGAAATTCATCCAATGGC
Source organism: uncultured Shimia sp. (assembly GCA_937897325.1). GTDB lineage: Bacteria > Pseudomonadota > Alphaproteobacteria > Rhodobacterales > Rhodobacteraceae > CALCOY01. Next base: position 118,570 of record CALCOY010000015.1, on the reverse strand, counting down.
TGCGGTATGGACAGACCAGCTGAAGACCATATCAAACCCGAAGATATAGAGACTATCATTGGGTTTTTAGCCAATCCAATGGGTATCTCCCACATCAGACGCAGGCGCAGACCGCCCTCTCGGCTTGCGGTGATCAGAATGACGATCAGGCTGGAAAACACGATCAGGTCGACAGCCAGTGCCAGCATGATCGGCCCAATGGCCGCTGATCCGAGGAGCAAGGTCAGCATTGGCACACCAAGAAAGCCCACATTGCCGATGGCAGCGCATTGCGCCTCAATTGCAGTGACGGACATGCTTTGCAGCCGCGTGCGCCCCACCAGGATCGCGATCCACCACGTCGCACCGGTGCCCAGCAGATAGGCCCAGATCAACTGCAGGTCCCAAACTTGCGCGAAATCCAGATTCGCGGAAAACCGAAACAGCATCGCCGAGAGCGCAAAGTAAAAGACGAACCTTGTCAGATAGGCTGTCGCCTCGGGGGTGAAGAATCTGGTTCGCCCAGCCCCATAGCCCAGCCCGATCAGCGCGAAAAAAGGCAGGGTCTTCAAAAGGATCGGCAACATGGCCGCACCCTGAGCGGCCCCGCGCCCCTAGTCAACCTGCGTGATTTCGATCTCGATAGCCGCGTAATAGTCCGCAATCATACGGATTTCGGTATCGTCGAGCCTTCCCGCGATGTCGCTCATGACCTCATGCCTCCGCTTGCCCCGCTTGAACGCCTTGAGCTGCGTGTCGATGTAAATGTTCGTTTCTCCAGCGAGGTTCGGCACATCTTCGGCCTGGGACATCCCATCGGCCCCGTGACACGCCGTACATGCGGCGGGCGCTTCACCTTCCGTCACGGTCGCCGCCACGGCATGCCCCGCATACCAGGCCGCCACGTTGTCGATTTGCGCATCCGAAAGGCTGGCGGCCACAACACTCATCATCTCATGCTTGCGCACACCGGATCGGAACGCCTGCAATTGCGCCGCCAGATAAGAGGCGGGCTCTCCCCCGATATGCGGAGCAATCGGGATCTTCGCATAGCCGTCCAGCCCGTGGCAGGTCCGACACATGCCGGCGACCTTGCGCCCGGCATCCCGGTCCTGTGCATAGGCTGCCGTCCCGGCGAGCATCAGCCCGCCGAGAAGCAACACCATCAGGTAGGGTATCAGCCTTCGTACCATATCCGGTAGATGGCCCCCGCCAGATCGTCAGAGACCAGAAGGGACCCGTCTCGCAATTGTTTGACGTCGACCGGACGGCCCAGATACTCACCGTTCTCATCCAACCAGCCTTCGGCGAATGGTTCGATTGATGCGTTCCCTTCTTCGTCAATCATTGTGACCATGACGCGTGCGCCAATTGGTTCCGTTCGGTTCCAGGACCCGTGCTGCGCCGAAAAGATGGCGTTCTTGTACTGCTCCGGGAACATCGACCCAGTGTAAAATGTCATGCCCAGATCGGCGGCGTGCGCCACGGTTTCGACAATCGGCATGACGACCTCGACAGGTACCTCTTCGCCCTCGTAATCGGCTGTTCGCACCGATCCGCCCCCATACCAGGGATGTCCGAAATGCTGGCCCGCAGCCACCTGACGGTTAATCTCGCCAGGGGGCGTATCGTCACCCATCCCGTCCACCTGGTTGTCGGTCCACCACAACTCACCCGTTTCCGGATGGAAATCGTGCCCCACGGAGTTGCGCACACCGTATGTGTAAACCTCGCGCCCAGTCCCATCGGTGTTCATCCGTATGATCCCGCCGATCCCGACCTTGTCATAAAGCGCCAATTTATCGGGCGGCGCGACGTTGAAAGGCTGCCCGAGCGAGATGTAGATCATCCCATCCGGCCCTATGTCGCAGACCCGCGCAGTGTGGTTGAAGCTTTCTTCTTCCGGCGGGATCAGGTCCCCCTGCGCCACGAGGTTGAACGCGGCCACATCCGGGCTTTCGTAAAAGAACTCCGCCGCTGGAAACAGCAACACCCGGTTCTGTTCGGCAATGTAAAGGAACCCATCGGCCGAAAAACACGGCCCGTTTGGAATGCTGAACTGCAGGGATGGTGCGAAATCCTTCACTTCATCCGCAACCCGGTCCTTGTTCCGGTCCGTGACCGACCAGACCTTGTCCTTGCGCGTGCCGACGAAGGTCACCACACCTTGCGGCCCGACCGCCATATGGCGCGCATCCGGCACCACCGCATAAAGGTCGATCTTGAACCCTGAAGGCAGCGTGATCTTTTTCAGCGTCTCCCGAATGCCATCCGCGTAGTCGCCATCCTGTTCGATAAAGGTGAACTCGGTCACGCCGGTCTGCTGGAAATTCGAAAGCTTCTCCAGATTGTCCGGAACATTGGCGCCTTGTGCAAAGGCCCCGCTTCCCGCCACGGCCATCGCCGCAGCGCTCCACACCAATTTGTTCATATTTTCCTCCCATGCGGGCCATCGCCCATCCGGGAAGTTTGACATGGAATGCGCACTCGGCAAAGTAGAAATGACGCTAGGTCAACCAGATGGCGAAAAACCTGCCCTTCTCTGGGTCTCAAATATCCCAGGGAGGGGGAGGGACAGCGTCCCTCGCAAACCGCGCCACCGGATGGGGGCGCAAACATCACATGCGGGCATCGCCCGCTCTTCTTGGTTGGTCTTGATGGAACTCGACACGTTCGCGGCAACCGAAAAAGCCGACCCCGGATGGGAGCGGCTTCAAAGTCTGGCCAAATCTGGATTCAATAACGATAATGTTCCGGCTTGAAGGGCCCTTCGGGTTTCACACCGATGTAAGAGGCCTGCTCGCTGTCTAGCTTTGTCAGCTTCACACCGATTCGATCCAGATGCAGCCGAGCAACTTTCTCATCCAGATGCTTCGGCAGAATGTAGACCTCGTTCTTATAGGCATCCGTGTTGGTCCAAAGCTCGATCTGCGCAAGCACCTGGTTGGTGAATGATGCGGACATCACAAAGGACGGGTGGCCCGTCGCGTTGCCGAGATTCAGCAAGCGACCCTCGGACAACAGAATGATCCGATTGCCGTTCGGCATTTCGATCATGTCCACCTGTTCCTTGATGTTGGTCCATTTGTGGTTCTTGAGCGCAGCCACCTGGATCTCGTTGTCGAAGTGGCCAATGTTGCCAACGATCGCCATATCCTTCATCTCGCGCATGTGCTCGATGCGGATCACGTCCTTGTTGCCTGTCGTCGTGATAAAGACATCTGCGGAGCCGACCACATCTTCCAACAGAACGACCTCGAATCCGTCCATCGCCGCCTGCAGCGCACAGATCGGGTCAACCTCGGTTACCTTGACACGCGCACCTGCGCCCGCCAGGGACGCAGCAGAGCCTTTGCCCACATCACCATATCCCATTACCACAGCGACCTTGCCCGCCATCATCGTGTCGGTGGCGCGACGGATGCCGTCGACGAGCGATTCCTTGCAACCATACTTGTTGTCGAATTTGGACTTGGTGACAGAGTCATTGACGTTGATCGCAGGGAAGGGCAGCTGACCGTCCCGCACAAGCTGATAAAGCCTGTTTACACCTGTCGTGGTCTCTTCTGACACGCCCTTAATCTGATCGCGCACCTTGGTGAACCAGCCTGGCGAAGCCTCCATCCGCTTCTTGATCTGTGATTTGATCACTTCTTCCTCTTCTGAGGTCGGCACCGGAATGATCTCTTCCCCCGCTTCGGCACGCGCGCCCAGCAGGACGTAAAGCGTCGCGTCGCCGCCATCGTCAAGGATCATGTTCGGCCCGTCATCAAACATGAACGATCTATCAAGGTAGTCCCAATGCTCTTCGAGCGTCTGGCCCTTGATCGCAAAAACCGGCGTATCGCCAGCCGCGATTGCCGCAGCTGCGTGATCTTGTGTCGAAAAAATATTGCACGACGCCCAGCGCACGTCGGCCCCCAATGCCACCAGTGTTTCGATCAGAACAGCCGTCTGGATCGTCATATGAAGTGATCCGACAATGCGCGCGCCACTCAGCGGTTTGCTGTCACCGTATTCCTCGCGCAAGGCCATCAGGCCCGGCATTTCCGTTTCCGCAATATCAAGCTCTTTACGGCCGTAATCGGCCAGTGCGATGTCTTTGACGATATAGTCCTTGGCCATCCTTCAGATCCTCTTTCTCAAATTTGCGCTGCGCATATCAGGCCATATCATCCTAAACAATGCGCTTATCCCGCGCATCAACCGCACGCCACGCGAGAACATGATGAAAAAGCGTCAATATTCCCCTTTTTAGTCTCGGTGTAACCTTTTTTTTTAGCTATCAGAGAGCACTCAACGAAGTCGGAATCGAACGCTCAATGACCATCTCACCCTTATTTAAACAGGTCTTCGATGACGCGCCTTGCATTTTGCCCGAAACGATCGGTCATGCTCGGTTCGACGTCACAATCGCAGCGAACGATTATGGTCTGTTTTGTCTGCCAAAGCGCTTGAGGTCTGATCCGGTCATTTCATGTCTGAATGCGGGCAATGTCTATCAGCCCCGCACGACCGCAATGATTCAACGCGATGCCACTTCCCGCGATGTCGTCAGCGTCGGCGCACTTTATGGCGCCTTTCTGCCCGCACTGAGCATGGCGATGACGCGCACAACGGTTCTGCACTGCATAGACCCTGATCCCATCAGCTATCACGCGGCCCTTCAGACCGTCGCGCTGAACGAACTGAGGAATATCAGCCCGACCCAAGCCGCACTGCATCCTGCACAGCTTTCCCCCAATGCGAAGGCACGCAAAGTCGATGATATTGTCATGTCGAATCGCGATGTCGGTGTTTTGCACGTCGCTGGCCCAATGGACGTGGAAAGAACCCTGCGTGGCGCCATAAACCTGCTCGTCGGCAACGCACCAACGTTGGTTATCGAGGCTGATGATGAGGAACCGATCCTCAAATCCCTGCTGCAAATCGCGCCCCACCTGGGCTACAAGGTCAGCAGCCAATTCGAAGGCAATCTTATCCTAACTGCCTAGGGCAGCCACAAGATCGCTTTCAGCTGTCGGTCTATCGCCTACACCCTGACCCAAGACACAAGCCTGCCCATTGGGAAGGTATCGCAGGATCGTCCAGCTGCGCGTGGTGTCCGAAGCCCATAAAACCACCTGAGGACCTGCGAGGTCGGCCACCGGTCTTTCAGCGTACCAGTCAATCAAACCTGTTTCCATTTCGGCAACTGGCATACATGTCCTCGCCAGGGCTAAAGTGCCGTGCAGGGTTACCAAACAACCAAAAAAGAAAGCGATTCTCATACCAAACTCCTTCACTCCCCCGAGGCAAATGAACAGCAAAAGGTTCAAGAAACCGCAACAAAAGCATGACTTTTTCAAGGCGGATATGTCGTCTTGGGGCCAACGATTTCCCGTTGCCCTCCGCCGGACTTGCGGCCATCAAAGAGCACATGGCGAAGACACCCCCCCGTGCATGGCAGCGGATGCTTTCAGGCCGCAGATTGGATCTGCTAGATCCGACACCCGTCGATATCGAAATCGAAGATATCGCACACGGGCTTGCTTTCGTGGCCCGTTGGAATGGTCAGACCAAGGGCGAGTATGCCTATTCGGTTGCAGAACACTCTTTGCTGGTCGAAAATCTGTTCAGCCGTATCGTCTCGGATGCCGCTGCCAAGTGGAGGCTCGCAGCCTTGCTGCACGATGCCCCGGAATACGTGATCGGCGACATGATCTCACCAGTCAAAGCGGCGGTCGGCCCCGGTTACGGAGAGCTTGACGAACGTCTGACAGCCGCCGTGCATTTGCGCTTTGGTTTGCCCGCCAAAGTGCCGCAAACGATCAAACGTCAGATCAAGAAAGCTGACCGCATCAGTGCCTGGATGGAGGCCACCCAGATCGCCGGATTTTCCGAAGCTGAGGCCAACAAGTTTTTCGGCAGGCCCGACCCTGCAATGACACAGGGCCTCAATATCGTGTTGCGCCCCCCGGTAGAGACGCGAAATGCGTACACCGCCCGTCACAGAGAATTGCTGGAGCAAATGACATGATCCACATCCGCAAAGGCACGCGGCTTGATGCAACCGGGGCCGCAAGGCTGCTGAACGAGATAATCGCCCAAGGCGGCACAACCGCCCTGACAGACAGCATCTCGGATGCCGAGTTTTGGGACTGGGTCGGTTCCGATCCCGACAAGTCGGTCTGGCATGTGGCCGAACAGGACGGGGCAATCCTCGGGTTCCAGTGGGTTGGACCGTTTGAAGGTCTTCCGCCCGACGCGCTTGAGATCGGAACATTTGTCCAGATCGGTCAGACGGGTCTGGGTATCGGATCCAAACTTTTCGACGCCACACGCAAAGCAGCCAAAGCGATGGGATACTCGTGGATCAATGCAGACATCCGCGCGGACAACGAAGGTGGCCTAATCTATTACCAATCCCGTGGATTTGTCGATTACGGCTGGATCGAGGATTATCCACTCAACAACGGATATGTCGTCGACAAGGTACGAAAACGTTTCGATCTCTAGTCTGCGCGGACGCGATACCGATGCGATACGGACACTGGCCGAACTGCGCTGCTTATCGCCTTTAAAACTAGCGCGGCGACCGTTTCGCCAGGATCCGCTGCAACGTACGTCGGTGCATGTTCAAACGTCGGGCCGTTTCGCTGACGTTCCGATCGCAGAGTTCATAGACCCGCTGAATGTGTTCCCAGCGCACGCGGTCCGCGCTCATCGGGTTTTCAGGAGGTGGGGGCATGTCATCGCCCACGGCCAGAAGGGCATTGGTGATGTCTGTTGCATCCGCAGGCTTTGACAAGTAGTCCGTTGCACCTATCTTGACCGCGGCGACAGCCGTAGCAATGGCGCCGTAACCTGTCAGGACGACCACGCGCGCATCAGGACGCTTTTCTCGCAGCACCTCGACAACGTCGAGCCCGTTGCCGTCTTCAAGCCGCAAATCCACTACAGCGTAGGCTGGGGGTCGTGCGGTCGCGATGGCCGAGCCCGCCGCCACGGAGCCCGCAGTTTCTATTTCAAAACCGCGTTTTTCCATGGCTTTGGCGAGCCTGCGCAAAAACGGCTCATCATCATCAACCAGCAGAAGCGACTTGTCTTCGCCCAGATCCTGCAGCGCCCTCTCCGCCATTCCAGCCTCCTTCGGTGCCCAATTATTATTTATTGTCGGGCAACTATATGGATCGACCTTACAGTCAGGTCAAACGCGTCATCGCATCAGACGGCGTCAACCACGCAGGCCACTGTCTCGGCCATTTGCTCTGCCGTCGTCTCACGACGGAAGAAATCTACAAAGCCGTGTTCGGGCAGAACGAGGTAGGAAAAGGTGGAGTGATCGACCAGGTAAAACTCTTCATCGCCGGGCTGTTCCTTGTAGTAGGTCCTATAAGCTGTGCTCGCCGCCTTTACCTGCTCGGGGGTTCCTGTGAGGCCGATCATTTTGTCGTGCAGGTAGAAGGCAAAGTCGCCAACGACTTCGGGTGTATCCCGCTTTGGATCAACCGAGATGAACACCGGCGTCGCCGATATTCCCTGCTCGGCCAGCAGATCGATCGCCTCCGCATTGCGGGCACTGTCGATCGGGCAAACATCAGGGCAGAATGTGTAGCCAAAATAGATGATCGTGGGTTCGGTGATCACATCGGCATCTGTAACTGTCTCGCCCTCTTGGTTGACCAACGTGAACGGACCTCCGATATCACCGCCAGCAATGCTGCCCGACGAGCATTGTGCAAATTGATCATCTGAGCCTTGGGTGAAGTACCACGCAGCGGCGACCCCCACGATTGCAACAAGGGCAGCAGCACTTGCGATAACGCGGATCATGTCTATCCTCCAACATGTTGGCCTGTCGTTCGCAACATATGCATATCGGGCGGCGATCCAAGGTAACAAAATGGTGCGTGACACTATGGCTCAACCCGATCTCGGTCTGCTGTCTGGTCAGCAAAGATCCAGCTGGATCCGGCTGAGAACAATGATCGTTTTGCGGTGGGTTGCCATCGTCGGGCAGTTGACGGCGATCACCATCGCCGAGCGGATGTACAGTCTGCAGCTTGAACTTGGCTTATGCTATCTGGCTGTCGGTATTTCGGTGATCGGCAACCTGATTGCGATCTTCGTTTTCCCCGAGAACAAACGGCTCAGCGAGAGTGCAAACCTTATGATGGTGCTCTTCGATCTTTTGCAGCTTGGCTTGCTTCTGTTCCTGACTGGAGGACTGAACAACCCCTTTGCATTGCTGCTTCTAGGCCCAGTCAGTATCTCGGCCGCCGTTTTGACGACACGTTCCACTCTGCTGTTGGGGGCGACGGCGATCATCCTTGTTACGTTACTGTCCGATTATCATCTGCCGCTTCGGACAGATGACGGATTCCTGCTGCGGATCCCGGACATTTTTGTTTTCGGCAATTGGATCGCTCTTGTTATCGCGATCTGCTTTATCGGTGCCTATTCGCGGCGCGTCACATCCGAGATGCACTCAATGTCGGATGCGCTGGCAGCCACACAAATGGCGCTGGCGCGGGAACAGAAACTGACCGATCTGGGCGGTGTGGTCGCTGCAGCGGCGCATGAGTTGGGTACGCCCCTGGCGACGATAAAACTGACCAGCGCCGAGCTGATTGAGGAGCTGGATGACAAGCCGGACTTACGCGATGATGCCGCTTTGATCCGAGAGCAGGCGGATCGCTGCCGCGATATCCTTCGGGATATGGGTCGTGCTGGCAAGGATGACCTGCATCTGCGACAAGCCCCGTTGATGACGGTTGTTTATGAGGCCGCCGAACCGCACGCACATCGCGGAACGACCATCCACTACACGCATTCGCCCGACGCAGGTGACGAGGTTGACCAACCCGCCATCTTGCGTAAACCCGAGATTATCCATGGGCTTCGAAATCTGATCCAGAATGCGGTAGATTTCGCGCATGCAAATGTCTGGGTCGAAGCCCATTGGACAACCGATACGATCACCATCCGTATTCTTGATGATGGCCAGGGCTTTCCGACACATATTCTCGGGCGGATCGGTGATCCGTTTGTCAGACGACGGCGCAGCGGTTCGGATATCCTTCGTCCTGAGTACGAAGGCATGGGTCTTGGGCTTTTTATTGCAAAGACACTTCTCGAGCGCTCGGGTGCAGAACTTAGCTTTGCAAATGCGAACGACCCCTATAATACTGCGCGAAACGAGCATCCACATGTTGGCGCTGTCGTTGAGGTTGCATGGAAGCGGGACGCGATTGATGCCAAAAGTGGAAGAAACGCTGTGCCCAAGGGGCAGAATCAACCTATCACGGCGTAAATTGACCGTTGATTTAACGCATTGTTAACTCTGAAACGGCACGGTGATGTTAATCTCCTATTAGTGGGACACTCAAATGACGCTGATTGAAATAGGCATTGTGGCTACAGCGTCCTTCGGTGCGGCTATTGCGGCATTTGTCTGTGTCTTGCGGTTCAACACCAAAAGCGTCCCGCAAGCAGGACTGGAAAAACCCGATCACATCGCGTTCTTGTTCGATGGGCAGGTCCTTCAACATGCCACAAACAGCGCGAGAGATCTTCTTGAGACCAAGGAACGCGACATCTTATGGGGAGATATCGTCTCCAGCTTTTCGGTCCGGTTTCCGGACTTTCCCAAAACGCCGGACGCCATTCGGGAAATCAACTTGCGGCTCAACTCTGGCATCAATGACGACGCCGCAAGCCTGATCATTGAAAGAGAAGGCGATATGACCCGCGTCGAGCTTATCGAAGCCTCGACCAATGAAAGCGTTGCACATCACAAGACCAAGTCTCTGGAACAAGAGTTGATTGCGCTTCGGGCAGCGACCGAAAGCGCACCTTATCCGATGTGGCAAGCGAGCGCCAAGGGTGAGGTTCTCTGGTCGAATGCGGCTTATGACGATTTGAAGTCAAAGATACAAATGGATGGATCCGCAAAGGACGAACCGCTGTTTCCAGATATCACGACCAGCGAGCACCCTCCCCGTCAAAGCCGCAAATCGCTGACAGTCGAACAAGATGACAGGGCCCTCTGGTATGACGTCATCACATCCGCGTCGGAAGACACGACACTTTTTCACGCGGTAGACATCAATGCCGTGATCCGCGCAGAAGTCGCGCAAAGAAACTTCGTGCAGACTTTGGCAAAGACATTTGCGCAATTGTCCACGGGACTTGCGGTGTTCGATCGCGAAGGCCAATTGGCCCTCTTCAATCCAGCGCTTGTTGATCTGACTTCGCTGCCGCCAGAATTCCTTAGCGCACGTCCCGATATGTTGTCATTCTTCGACCGGCTGCGGGACAATCGGGTGATGCCGGAGCCCAAGAACTACAATTCCTGGCGTCAGGAAATTGCTGATGTCATCGCAGCCGCAACTGACGGCCGATATCAAGAGATGTGGGCGCTTGAAACAGGTCAGACCTACCGCGTTACAGGTCGGCCCCACCCGGATGGTGCGAGCGCTTTCCTCTTTGAAGACATCAGCGCAGAGATCGCATTGACGCGTAACTTCCGAGCAGAGCTTGAACTAAGCCAATCACTGCTTGACACATTCGATGATGCGCTTGTTGTCTTTTCCTCTTCCGGCGTTCTGAACTTTTCCAATGCCGCCTATCGGGAGCTTTGGAATATCGAAGACGACAACACCTTTGCCGACATAACTATCATGGAATCGGTGAACGAGTGGCAATTGCGCAGCCAGCCGAACCCAGGCCTTGCCGAGATCCGAGATTTCGTCATGAAGATCGGTGACCGCAAGACATGGGAAACAGAGATCACGATGTTGAACGGTGACAGGGTCATCGCCTATCTCTCACCAATCGTGTCTGGCGCAACACTGATCCGCTTCCGCAAGGCCGCGTCCATCCGTTCGGCGGGGTTGAACCTGGTGTCGGCTCAGCTCTGATCCATTTCCCTTGCGACGGCCTGCAAAGCCGATACGTTAAGGCGATGGCAGGGCGTGGTTTCCAACTTTCAGATGTGTCAGAGACAGAGCTAGCGGCATTTGGTGTGCACCTCGCAAGGAACCTGTGCGCCGGCGACACAATTCTTCTGGACGGGCCGGTTGGTGCGGGAAAAACACATCTCGCACGGGCCTTGATCCAAAGCATCCTGATTGAACCCGAGGACGTCCCATCCCCCACCTTCACGCTTTCGCAGGTCTATGAGACAGTAAGGGGAACACTTTGGCATACGGATCTATACCGGATCACCTCTGAAAATGAGATCGAAGAATTGGGTCTAACCGAAGCCTTCGAGACCGCCATCTGCCTTGTCGAATGGCCAGATCGGCTTGGGGTGTATGCGCCAAAAGATGCGCTTGTTCTTAATTTCGAGGCCAAGAACTACGATACTCGAAATGTGCACGCGATCTGGACATCGCCCAGATGGGATAAGTTGAAAGAGCGCGTACATGCAGGATCGTAGTGGCCAGGTCAGCTATTTTCTGAAGGCCCAAGGTCTAGACCAGGCCGAAAGACAGCGCATCGCCGGGGATGCGTCGAACCGGAAGTATCACCGCATCACTGCGGATGGTCGCACCATCATCCTGATGGATGCCCCACCCGAAAGGGACGAAGATGTTCGGCCCTTTGTTCGAATGGCCGACTATCTGCGGTCTGTCGGCCTGTCTGCACCAGAAATCCTGGCGGTCGATGAGAGCAAAGGTTTCTTGCTCCTTGAAGACCTAGGCGACGATCTTTTTGCGCGATTGATCGAAAAAGACAGATCGCTTGAACCAAAGCTTTATGACGCCGCGATTGACGTTCTTGTTCAGCTTCATGCGGCGGCACCGCCGGATCTAGAGCCGTATGATGCACCAACGATGACGGCTATGTCCGCTTTGGCCTTTGACTGGTATCAACGCGGCGCTGTCGGTATTGTTGATCTTGATGCGAAAGAAGGTTTCTGCCAAGCGATGCTGGCGCAGCTTAGCCCTTTGAACATTGAAAAACGGGTTGTGATCCAGCGCGACTATCATGCCGAAAATCTGATCTGGCTTCCCGATCGGTCCGGCGCGGCGCGGGTGGGACTACTTGACTTTCAGGATGCGATGCTTGGTCATCCCGCATATGATCTCGTCTCGGTGCTTCAAGATGCGCGACGCGATGTGAGCGCCCAAACTGCGAAGACCGCCTATGACAGATATTTGGAGGCGACGGCTTTTGACCGCAAGAATTTCGCTCGGGCCTATGCGTTGCTGGGCCTTCAGCGAAATCTGCGCATCCTCGGCGTCTTCGCCCGGCTTTCGCTGGTCTATGGAAAGCCGAATTACATCGATTTGCTACCGCAGGTCTGGGCACATATCGAAACAAACCTCCACAATCCTTGCATCAGCCATCTTAAGCCGTGCCTGGAAACACTGCCACCACCGACCGATGACATCCTCCAATCCCTGAAAAACCAATGCGCCACGCTCCCGCTGCCTTAATGCTATTTGCCGCTGGGTTCGGAACCCGGATGCGTCCATTGACCGATGACAGACCAAAGCCGCTGATAGAAGTTGCTGGCCGACCACTTATTGATCATGCATTGGCGCTTGCCGAGGATTTCCGGTCGCTGCGGGTTGTGGCCAACCTGCACTACAAGGCTGAGATGTTGGAAACGCATCTTGCGGACAGGGACGTTGTGACCATCCGTGAGGCGCCCAATATCCTTGAAACAGGTGGTGGCCTGAAGAATGCGTTGCCGATTTTGGACGCCAATCCCGTTTTTACCTTGAACCCAGATGTCGTCTGGGCGGGCCCAAATCCTCTGAGCCTCTTAGCCAATGCCTGGGAACCCGCGAGAATGGATGCGCTGTTGATTTGTGTACCGACTGGACGGACCGTCGGCCACGAGGGAAGCGGGGATTTCACCCTTTTGCCAGACCATCAACTGCAACGAGGGCCGGGCTTTGTCTATGGCGGTGCGCAAATTATAAGGACCGACCTTCTGAATGACGTCTCTGAAAGCGCCTTTTCATTGAACCAAGTCTGGGACCAGATGCGAGACAGGCAGCGGCTTTTTGGTCTTTGCTATTCAGGTCATTGGGGTGATGTCGGTAATGTTGGCGGGATCGCTCTGGCCGAAAAGATGTTGGAAACACAGCGTGTTTGACCCAAAACAGGTGCCCCGAGTATTCGGGCTGGCCCCGGGAATCGATTTCCCGCGCGCGGTCCTGGACGGCTTTGAAAAGCGATTGGCGGGCGCAGCTCCCGAAGATTGGGCACGGGTCACCTTAATCGTCAATACACGGCGCATGGCCCGACGGATACGCGCCATTTTTGACGCTGGTCCCCCGCGGCTTCTGCCGCGGATCCTTCTTCTGTCGGATGTCGACGAGATGATGCCGGGCATTATGAAACCGCCCGGCGTGTCACTGCTGCGCCGCCGATTGGAGTTGGTTCAGCTCATTTCGGCCCTGCTTGACAAGTATCCGGAGCTGGCCCCGCGCACGTCGCTTTATGATCTGGCCGACAGCTTGGCCGAACTGATCGACGAGATGCAGGGCGAAGGTGTTTCTCCCGAACAGATCGCCAAGCTGGATGTTGATGATGTCTCGGGCCATTGGGCCAATACAAAGCAATTCATCGAGATCGCGCAATCCTATCTTGATCTGACAATTGATCGGCCTGATACAGAAGCGCGCCAGCGATGGGTTGTGTCTCAGATCACAAGACGATGGGACAAGGATCCCCATCCCCATCCCGTGTTGCTGATTGGATCCACGGGATCACGCGGTACAACGCAAATGCTGATGCAGGCGGTGGCCAATCTGCCCAAGGGCGCGTTGATTCTACCAGGCTACGATTTTGACATGCCTGAGAACGTCTGGGACGGCCTGAAGGATGCACTGACCGCCGAAGATCATCCGCAATATCGTTTCGCAAACTTGATAAATAATCTGGGATCAAGACACGGCGATGTCTTGCCTTGGACTGAAGATCCACCCCCAAATTCACGTCGCAACAAACTGGTTTCCCTCTCACTCAGGCCAGCGCCTGTGACGCACGCTTGGCGAAGCGAGGGGCCAAAGCTCAGTGAACATGACATTGCAACCAAGGACGTGACCCTTGTTCTTGCCGAAACGCCAAGGGCCGAGTCGATGGCTATCGCAATGCGCCTGCGCCATGCGGTCGAGATGGGTCAGAAAGCGGCGTTGATCACGCCTGATCGTATGCTGACCCGACAGGTTGAAACAGCGTTGGACCGGTGGCGGATCCGCCCAGATGACAGCGCGGGATTACCCTTGCATCTTAGCCCGGCAGGTCGGTTTCTGCGCCATGTCGCAAGTATTTTTGTGCGCGGTTTGGAAGCCGAAAGCCTACTGACTCTGCTAAAACACCCGCTGACTCACTCCGGAGCCGATCGCAATCTCCATCAACTCAACAGTCAAAGGCTTGAGCTTAGGATGCGACGGGACGGACTTCCCTACCCTGACCGTGAAGGGATCATTCAGACCGCGCGCAAAGCTGTTGGCCAGGATGAGGATGGTATGCAGCGCTGGGCTGAATGGATCGCCGATACCCTTTGCGACCTCAAAGTGCCCGACGCAAGACCTCTTTCGTACTGGGTTTCGCTTCATCTGAAGGTCGCACAGGCGATGTCCGATGGTGTGTCAAGCGAGCCAGGAACACTATGGACCAGGGAAGCCGGCGAGAAAGCACGCGCCGTAATGGATGCCCTTTCCCGAGAGGCAGGGCATGGCGGGGCGATGGTAGCCGCCGACTATGCAAGCCTTGTTGGATCTTTGCTGCAGAAAGAAGAAGTGCGGGATGCCACGGCGCCGCATCCTGATGTCATGATTTGGGGCACGCTCGAAGCACGAGTGCAGGGGGCCGATCTGGTCATCCTTGGTGGCCTGAATGACGGAACATGGCCCGAAGCACCAAAACCCGATCCCTGGCTCAACCGTCAGATGCGCAAGAAGGCAGGCCTTTTGCTACCTGAACGCCGGATTGGTCTGTCCGCCCATGATTACCAACAGGCCATCGCAGCGCCTGAAGTCTGGCTTACCCGCTCAATCCGATCAGATGATGCGGAAACCGTCCCGTCCCGGTGGCTCAACCGTTTGCAAAATCTGATGAATGGCCTTGAAACACAGGGCGGGAAATCAGCCTGGGACGACATGGTCAAACGCGGCGATGCCTGGCTTCAGCGTGTCGATGCCATGGAAGCGGTAGAACCTATTCAAAAGACGCAGCGTCCATCACCAAGGCCGCCAGCCGAAGTTCGGCCGCGGATATTGTCAGTCACTGAGATCAAAACGCTGATCCGGGATCCCTACGCGATTTATGCAAAACACTGCCTGCGCTTGCGACCGCTTAACCCGCTGGTACCAACGCCAAGTGCGCTCGAACGAGGGATCGTAAGCCACAGTGCATTAGAAGAATTCGTCAAGGCAACGCTTAGTCATCCCGAACGGCTGACCAAAGAAGCGTTCGTCAAGATTGCGCACAGAACACTGGAGGCCGACGTGCCATGGCCCGCCGCCCGCGCGCTTTGGCTGGCAAAGCTGATGCGCGTTGCCGATTGGTTTGTGGATGGTGAGATACTGCGGCAAAGCAAGACGCGCCCGATCGCGTTTGAAGAAGACGCAAAAGGCGAGTTAGTCCTGAAATCCATCAATGTCACACTACGGGGCATGGCCGACAGGATTGACCTGACCGAAGCGGGTGAGGCCATCATATATGACTACAAAACCGGCGCGCCACCCAGCGTGAGCCAACAAAGGTATTTCGATAAGCAACTGCTGATTGAAGCAGCCATGGTAGAGGAAGGCGCGTTTCGGAAAGTTGGATTGCGACCGGTTGAGAGGGCGGCGTTTATCGGGATCGGAACCTCGCCCAAAGTCGTTGAAGCACCGATAGGCGATACACCCGCACCCGAACTGCTGGAACAACTTTCGGGACTTATCGGCTCTTATCTTGATCAGGCACAGGGCTTTTCATCCAGACGCGCAATCGAAAGGGAAGCTCTGGTCGGCGCTTATGATCAACTCGCCAGACATGGTGAGTGGGACGCAACCCAAGACCCCGTGCCGAGGGATGTCGGGCGGTGAGCATCCAGGACGCAAGCCGAAGACAACTGACCGCTTCGCTGCCCGAACGTTCAACGTGGCTTTCCGCAAACGCTGGTTCCGGCAAGACACGGGTGCTAACCGATCGCGTGGCGAGGCTGCTTCTGGAAGGGGTCGAACCACAGCATATTCTTTGCCTAACATACACAAAGGCCGCAGCATCTGAGATGCAGAACCGACTGTTTCAGCGTCTGGGCGCCTGGGCCATGCTGGACGACGCGGAACTTCGCTCGGCTTTGTCCGAACTTGGTGTGACCAATACGGCTGTGTCGCTTGACGACGCGCGAACGCTCTTTGCCCGGGCAATCGAAGCGCCGGGTGGTCTAAAAATCCAGACAATTCATTCGTTCTGCGCCGCTTTATTACGGCGTTTCCCGCTTGAGGCTGGTGTTACCCCGCAATTCACCGAAATCGAGGACCGTGCTGCGGATCTGCTACGCGCCGAGATTGTGGACGAAATGGCAAGTGGGGCCACCAGAAATCTCGTCACTGAGCTTGCTCAGCACTATTCAGGCGAGGATTTTCTCGGGCTGACGCGCGAGATCATCAAACACAAGGCCGCTTTTTCTGAGGGTTTGGACGGTGGCGCGGCGAGAGCACTTTTTGGGGTGGATACGGATCTCACCCGAACAGAAATTGAAGAAGAGGTGTTCTTCGAAGGCGATCTGAATGTCCTTCAAGCGCTTGTGCCGATCTTGCTGGCAAGCGGCACGAATGATGAGCGGCTGGGCCGTACGCTTCAAAGCATTCATCATCTCAGCTTGGACGTTTTACCAATCCTCGAAACCGTCCTCCTGACAGGACCAAGCGCGAAACAACCCTTTTCAGCAAAGATTGGAAGCGTTCCGACAACGGCCATCCGAGAAGCGAACGCCGATCTCATGCCACAATTCGAAGCGCTCATGCTTCGTGTTGAAACCGCACGAGAACGCCGTCTTGCGCTTAAAGCAGCAGAGACAACAATTGCACTTCACACCTTTGCCCAAGACTTTGTCGCGCGCTATGAAACGGCCAAGACCTTGCGTGGTTTGCTTGATTTTGACGATCTGATCCTGAAGACACGGTCCTTGTTGACCAATCCAAGCGTTGCGGCTTGGGTGCTTTATCGGATCGACGGCGGTATTGATCACATCCTCGTGGATGAGGCACAGGACACAAGCCCGATGCAATGGGAGGTGATCTGCAAACTCGCGGAAGAATTTGCATCGGGGCACGGCGCGCAGGGTCAAGATCATCGCACGATTTTTGTAGTCGGCGACAAAAAGCAGTCGATCTACTCCTTCCAGGGGGCCGATCCTGAAGAATTCGATCGGATGCAGACGCATTTTGATGGGCAGTTGTCCCATTCGGGGCAGCGCTTGCAGAAACTAACACTGGAATACTCTTTTCGCTCATCGCCAGCGATCCTGAAGCTTGTCGATGCAATCTTTGAAGGCAAAATGGATTCCAAACACAGGGCATTCAAATCCGATTTGCCCGGTCGTGTAGATTTGTGGCCCTTGGTCGAAAGGACATCTCAAACCGACGATCGCAAATGGTACGACCCCGTAGATCAGCGCAGCCCAGAGCATCAGGATGCTATCCTTTCGCAGCACATCGCCAGAACAATCCGAAACTTGATCGACGAAAAAGTTCTGGTTCCGAGTGGTGATGGCGCGGGGCAGCCCGCTCGGGCAAGAGATTTTCTGATCCTCGTTCAGAAACGAAGCGGCATATTCCCCGAGATCATCCGCGCCTGCAAGGAAGCCGACCTTCCTATCGCAGGTGCAGACCGGCTGAAAGTCGGCGCGGAGCTTGCGGTGCGCGATCTGGGTGCGCTTCTATCATTCCTCGCAACGCCTGAAGACAGCCTTGCCTTGGCGACAGCCCTGAGATCACCCTTGTTTGGGTTGGATGAGGCAGAGCTGTTCGATCTCGCCCACTATCGCAAAACAGAGCATCTTTGGCCTGCTTTGCGAGAGCGGAAAACCGAATATCCGAAGACAGTAGACGTCCTGCAAGATTTGCGCGACCAGGTGGATTTTCTGCGTCCCTATGATCTTATCGAGCGGATGCTGACCCGACACTCTGGCCGCGCACGTATCGTTGCGCGACTGGGAACCGAGGCCGAAGATGGCATAAACGCGCTGCTTTTGCAGGCCTTGTCCTACGAACGAAATGCTGTTCCCAGCCTGACCGGATTTCTGGCGTGGATGGAAATAGACGATCTCGAGATCAAGCGGCAGATCGACAGCGCATCCAATCAGATCAGGGTAATGACTGTTCACGGGGCCAAGGGGCTAGAGGCGCCCATTGTCATTCTGCCCGATTGCGCCGCGCGAAAAAACGATGTCCGTGATGAAATCCTTCTTGTGGATGACAGAGCGGTATTGAAGGCCAAAAGCGATCTGCAACCGATTCCTATGCGCAGGCGTATGGATGAAATGAAGTCCGCACAGATGAGCGAAAGGATGCGGCTTCTTTATGTAGCACTGACGCGTGCCGAGAAATGGCTGATCGTCGCAGGCGCTGGTGATCACAGCAAGGATAACACCAGCTGGCATCAGATCATCAAAAAGGGTCTGGAAGCGACGCAGGCCAAAACGCTGCAGACCCCCGTCGGAGAAGGAAAACGGCTGGAGCTTGGTGATTGGTCAGGGCTCAAAGCAAAACGGGCCACGCACACTGATGACCCGCCAATGAAGCTCGAAAATCACTTTGGTCTCAAAATAGGTACCGCACCTCAAAGAGCACGAAGCCTGTCCCCGTCGGATCTGGGTGGTGAGAAAACACTGCCCGGCGAGGGACTAGAGACCGAGTTGGCGCTTGCATACGGATCATACGTTCATCTCCTGTTGGAAAAGCTGTCACTCAGTCCGCAGGAAGACTGGCCCGCCGTCTTTGCTACGGCCGACGCACAGCCACTGCTGACACCAGACATGATTGCCCAAGGAAGGGCCGAGGCGCTGAATGTTCTGCGGGCACCGTCCCTGCAGTCCGTTTTCTCAGTAGGGACATTGGCCGAAGTTCCGATTACCGCTGATCTCGAAGGCAACCGCATTCACGGGATCATCGACCGTTTGATTGTTACACCTGAACGGATCCTTGCAGTCGACTTCAAGACAAACCGGATCGTTCCAGAATCATCCGAAACATGCCCGGAAGGTTTGCTCCGGCAGTTGGGTGCATATGCTGCTGCACTTGGCCAAGTGTACTCCGACCGAGCGATTGAAACCGCCATTCTTTGGACCCGACCTGCTGAGCTGATGGTGTTTTCACACGACATGGTGATAGCAGCCCTTGAACGCTGCCAATATCTTGACGCTGATGAGGCGGACACCTAACTTACCAGCCTACGCCGTTGCCCTTAGGAGATATTCCATGGCTACCCTTGCTGTGTCAGACGACACCTTCGACACCGAAGTCAAAAACGCCGACATGCCCGTTCTTGTAGATTTCTGGGCAGAATGGTGCGGTCCTTGTAAACAGATCGGACCCGCGCTCGAAGAATTGTCTGACGAAATGGCGGGCAAGGTTAAAATCGTGAAGGTGAATGTGGACGAAAATCCAAACTCGCCCGCACAAATGGGCGTTCGCGGTATCCCTGCACTGTTCATCTTCAAAGACGGTCAGGTCGTGTCGAACATGGCCGGAGCAAAGCCCAAGGCAGCCCTGCAAAGCTGGATCGAAGAATCGATTTAAGCTGTCTTCGTCAACTCAATCGCCAAAGGCGTCCTTCGGGGCGCCTTTTCTATGCGGGAACATGTGCGCCCTTGTGCCGGCCAGACCTGCGGGTCATATAAATTTCCAGAAAAGATCAAGGAGCTGGCAATGCCGCGCGAGGACTTTCCCGGTTGGCACGGAACAACAATCATCGGAGTGAAAAAGGGCGGAAAGATTGTCATTGCTGGTGATGGACAGGTTTCGCTTGGCCAAACCGTTATCAAAGGCACGGCCCGGAAGGTGCGAAGGCTAAGCCCGGGTGGTTTTGACGTGGTCGCAGGCTTTGCGGGGTCAACGGCGGATGCTTTCACGTTGTTGGAGCGCCTCGAGGCCAAGCTGGAAGCGACACCCGGCCAGCTTGCGCGGGCAAGTGTTGAATTGGCCAAGGACTGGCGGACCGACAAGTATCTGCAAAAGCTTGAGGCCATGCTGATCGTATCGGACGGCAGCGACCTTCTGGTGATCACGGGCGCGGGCGATGTCCTTGAACCAGAACACGATGTCGCCGCCATAGGTTCCGGCGGGAACTATGCCCTTGCCGCCGCGCGGGGCATGATGGACAGCGACCGAAGCGCCGAAGATGTCGCACGTGAAGCGATGGCGATCGCTGCAGACATTTGCGTTTATACAAACGGCAATCTGACCGTGGAGACGATCGAGAAATGACAGATATGAACTACACCCGACTTGGTCATTCGGGTCTGATTGTCTCTCGTCTTGCGCTTGGAACTATGACCTTCACCTTGGGATCGGACTTCATTCCGGGCATCGCGAATACTGGCAAGGACGATGCAAAGCGGATGGTCGACATGGCCATTGATGCCGGTGTGAACTTTTTTGATTCCGCAGATGGCTATTCAGGGGGCGACGCCGAAAAGATCCTTGGTGCTGCGCTGAACAGAAAACGGCAGAACGCGATAATCTGCACGAAACTTGGCTTTCGCCAAAGCGAACGAATTACCGATGCGGGCCTTTGCCGTGGCCATATCATGGCATCGGTCAATGGGTGTCTGGAACGGCTGAACACCGACTGGATCGATCTGTTGGTCGTCCATAAGACCGATTTCACGACACCTTTGGAAGAAACACTGGCCGCGCTGAACGACGTCGTAAAGCAAGGGAAAGTCCGGTATCTCGGATGCTCCAACTGGCCTGCATGGCAGGTCGCGCGGGCGGTTCAGATGCAGAAAGACATGGGCTTTTCACCCTTCATCGCGGGGCAATACCTTTACAATGTCGTGGCACGGGACATCGAAAAGGATGTACTGCCCATGTCGAAAGCGATGGGTCTGGGGCTTATGGCATGGTCACCGCTTGCTGGTGGTTTGCTAACTGGAAAATACGACATCTCGGATCTGCAAGCTGAAGACGGGCGATTGTCGGAAGGTGATTTTTTGGGGACGAATCCCTGTCAAGCTGAAGCAGCAATCAAAGCACTTTCCACTTCGGCAGAGGCTCACAATGCCAGCCTGGCCCAGGTCGCTTTGGCGTGGATCTTGAATCAGTCGCAGAACCATACCGTGATCGTCGGCGCCAACAAAATTGGCCAGCTTGAGACCAGCCTGGTAAGCACCGGCATAACCCTTACAGCGGACGAGATTGAAAAGATCGGCGCTGCGGCAGCGCCGGTGCGGCGCTATCCTGAATGGTTTGATGATATGATGACTGACGAAACACATATGAAAGCGCTCGCATGACCGATTTGACCCCCCGCGAAATCGTGAGCGAGCTCGACCGCTTTATCATCGGACAGAAAGACGCCAAGCGCGCTGTCGCCGTTGCCTTGCGCAATCGCTGGCGGCGCAAGCAATTGTCAGACGATCTGCGTGACGAGGTATACCCAAAGAATATCCTCATGATCGGCCCCACTGGCGTCGGCAAGACAGAAATCAGCCGGCGCCTCGCAAAACTCGCCAGAGCGCCCTTTCTGAAAGTGGAGGCGACCAAGTTTACCGAGGTCGGGTATGTCGGTCGAGACGTCGAACAGATCATCCGGGATCTGGTGGATTCAGCCATCGCAATGACGCGCGACCACATGCGCGAGGATGTTAAGGCACGAGCCCATCAGGCCGCAGAAGACCGGGTGATTGAGGCGATTGCCGGAAGTGACGCGCGCGACAGTACGCGTGAGATGTTTCGCAAAAAACTGAAGGCAGGCGAGCTTGACGATACTATGATCGAACTTGATATCGCGGATACAAGCAATCCGTTCCCGATGATGGAGATACCGGGACAGCCTGGATCGAATATGGGGATGATGAATATCGGTGAGCTTTTCGGGAAAGCTCTGGGTGGACGGACCACACGAAAACGCATGAGTGTTGCCGACAGCTATGACGCGCTGATCGGAGAGGAAGCGGACAAGCTGCTTGATGATGACGCGGTGACAAAGGCTGCTCTTACGGCCGTTGAGCAAAATGGGATCGTATTCCTTGATGAAATCGACAAGGTCGCAACACGCTCAGATGCGAGGGGCGGCGAAGTGAGCCGCGAAGGCGTTCAGCGTGATCTCTTGCCATTGATCGAGGGCACAACTGTTTCGACCAAACATGGGCCAGTAAAAACAGACCATATCCTGTTCATCGCATCCGGTGCCTTTCATATTGCGAAGCCCTCCGATCTTCTTCCGGAATTGCAGGGACGACTACCCATCCGGGTCGAGCTGCGCGCACTAACTGAAGAAGATTTTGTGCGAATTCTGACAGAAACTGACAATGCCCTAACCCGGCAATACACAGCCTTGATGGGAACCGAACACGTCACCGTGTCGTTCACAGAAGATGGCATCGCGGCCCTTGCCCGTATTGCGGCAGACGTCAATCAAAGCATCGAAAACATAGGCGCGCGGCGCCTCTACACGGTGATGGAACGGGTGTTTGAAGATCTTTCCTTCTCAGCACCAGATCGGAACGGGGATGAGGTCATCGTTAATGCCGCATTTGTCGACGACAACCTGGGCGAGCTGACAAAATCCGCCGATGTGAGCAGGTATGTTCTATAAATCGTAAAAATCTGATTAGGTCTTCGCATGACTAAGTTGCGGACTCTTTCATTTATCGCTTTGTTGCTGCTGGTTTCCTGTTCCAGTCGCACGGACGGACCGATACTGCCAACCGCTCTGGGATTTGGTGATATCAAGACCATCTTCCTTGGAACGACGCGCGCCATGAAAAGCGACGGGACATTCGGTTTCGGCCGATCTGAAGAGCTTCAGATGATGCGGGTAGGCGTATCAGTCCCTTCGGAGCGGGAACTCGGAACGATACCCGACGGCAGAAGCCGCCCCGATCCGCGACGCCACTTTGTGATGACTGAGCGGGAGATGTACCAGAACGGCGGTGACTTTCTGGGCGACGTCAAAGACTCCTTCCAAAGCTCCACACCGGACACAAGGGAAGTCACAGTCTTCATTCATGGTTACAACAACAGCTTCACCGATGCGGCGTTCCGTATGGCACAGCTTGCGCAAGACCTAGAATTGCCTGGCGCCTTCGTGAGCTATGCTTGGCCGAGCCGCGGCAATCCACTGGGTTATGAGTACGACCGCGACAGTGCATTATTCGCGCGAGACGGTCTTGAAAGACTTCTTCGAATGTTGGCGTCTGCAGACAATCCGGGGCAAGTTTTGGTTGCCCACTCGATGGGGTCAGCATTGTTGATGGAGACTTTGCGACAAATCGAGATTGCAGAACCCGGCTGGGTCGGTCGCAACATCACCGGTGTCATCCTTATCGCACCCGATCTCAACCCTGCTGTTTTTCGGGGACAGATCGGGGCATTCCAAACGGTGCCCGATCCGTTCGTGATCATGGTGTCTCGAAAGGACAGGGTGCTCAGGCTTTCGGCCCGCATACGCGGTGATCAGGAGCGGCTTGGTAACCTTCAAGACAGCAAAGCCGTTTCAGATCTGCCAGTGTCAATCGTCGATGTTTCCGAGTTTGCCGAAGGCAATGGCAATCATTTTACCGCTGGCAGTTCACCCGCACTGCTCCAACTGTTCCGCAGATCCGCCGACCTCGACAGTGAGTTCTTGCGAGGTCGGGGTGCACGGATGGGCGTAGATACCGGCTCAGCCCGGACATTCGTGCTAGGCGAGGGCTTTGAAGGTCGATAAGCTTTGCCCAGCCTTAGCGGTTTCTTCGAAGGTAAACATAGTAGGCACCCCCACCGCCATGACGTGTATGGGCTTCTGTCACCTGCAAGACCACCGACGATAATGGCGGCAATGACAGCCATTGCGGCACCTGTTGGCGCAAAACTCCAAGACGAACAGGTATAGGACCATCTTGATCCTTTTGCTTACCTTTACCGGTAATCACCAGGATCAGCCGTTTGCCTTCACTGTGGGCGGACAAGATAAACCGGCTTAAACTTGGATGCGCTTGATCAATTGTCATGCCGTGCAGGTCTATCCGGGCTTCGGGTTTGGATTTGCCACGCTTGAGTTGCGAGAACACCTTCTTATCCATTCGCAACATATCGGCCGGTGCCAGCGCAATCCGAGTAAGGGACTTCGACTGTCGCGGGCCTCCGTTTTTTCGTGCTTCAGGTGCTTTTTCGAAATCCGCCAATGAAACAGAACGTTCCGGTGGTTTGTCAGAGCCAAGATCAATGTCGTCTGATGTGAACGACCGCCTTTTGTCCAGCGGCACGGCACTGGTGGTCACTTTGCGCCACAACTCCAGTTCATCCGCACGAAGACGCCGCTTGGTCATGACTCAAGGTCAGATTGCATGGCAAAAGCGCGATCGACAGGTATCAAGACAATCAGACGGCCCGGGTCACGCAGACGACCTGCCTTTCGACCCGCCTCCTTGCCGGTGCCGAAAAAGATGTCGGCACGCTGCGCACCCTTGATCGCGGAACCTGTATCTTGCGCAATCATCAAGCGACGAAAGGGAGACTGCCCATCTTTCTCGATCCAGACGGGTGCGCCCAAAGGGACAAACCTGGGGTCAATCGCCACAGAACGCATTGCGGTGACCGAGCGGTTCATCGCGCCAAGCGGGCCTTTTTCAGGCGCGATTTCGGAAACCTCACGGAAAAAAACATACGAAGGATTGTGGAACAATAGCTCGCGTCCCTGTTCCGGATTTCGGCGAACCCAGTTTTGGATGACCTGCGCGCTGACCTGATGCGATTTATAGATCCCCCGCCGCACCAGCTCCACACCTATCGAGCGATACTCGTGACCATTTGCAGCACCGTAACCGACGCGGATCATTGATCCGTCTGGAAGACGGATCCGACCAGATCCTTGAATTTGAAGGAAGAAAAGTTCGACCGGATCATCGACCCACGCAATTTCGAGACCGCGCTCTTCGAGGATCCCTGTCTCGACGATCGCCCGACGGTCCAGCCAAACGGCCCCACCACGCACCTCGCGCGGGACCTTGTAAACAGGATACTGAAAACGATCCGTTCGGGTTAGGGAACCGGAAAGCTCGGGTTCGAAGTAACCAGTAAAAAGCGGATCATTTCCATCTTCGATCAAGACCGGTCGGAAAAAAAGCTCGAAGAACTCCTTGGGGTTGGGATCGCCTTCAGCGAAACCACAAAGTGTTTGCCAGTCGTCTTCCTTTATATCCTGGCAAGTGCTGCGGAACACTTCCAACGCATCCGCATGATCATCGCGTTCCCACCTATCCAGATCTTCGAATGAAAGTATAGAATGGGTGACTTCGGCCGACACTGTATGTGGCAGCAGAAAAGCTGTAGAAGCAAAGATCAGAGACCTTAGGCGTCTGTTGAAACCAAAAGCCAATTTGGATCGTCCGAGCCCATTATCCGGGCAAAAGCCCAGGTGTCCTTTTGGCGCTTCACGTCGGTCAGGCTACCTTCGACGATATCACCGCCTCTGTCACGCACAGCTGATGTCAACTCGGCAACGAAGCGAATGGAGATCTCGGCTTCGTTGGTGTCTGGATCGATCGTAGCGTCGACCAACTTCATCTCACGCACACCGATAAAATCTGCCTCTATCGTCAGACCCTGATCCTCGCGGGCGGCCACCCCGTCGACAAAGCTTTCATATACTGTCTCACCAAGGAATGGCTGAATTTCGGACAGCTCGCCCCGTTCATAACCCATGACGATCATCTCGTAAGCACCGCGCGCACCCTGAAGAAAATCAGATACATTGAAAGACGATTCAAGTCGCTTCATTTCAGCCAATGCGCTGGCTTCGTCGCTGCCGTCTTCCACATGATCCGTGATATCAAGATCCGGCCCACCTTCGATCACTTCGAAATCGGGGCGTGGCGCTCGATCTTGGCGCGGCTTTGGAACAGGAGGTTGTTCAAACCCCTCACGCGTCCCAAGAACGTTCTTGAGACGTAAAATCAAAAAGATCGCTATGCCGGCGAGAACCAGCAATTGAACGAGGGGGGAATTCATCAAAACCTCATTGCAGGCGGGTAGACGTGGTATCGAGCATCATCCGCCCTTATGTAGGTGACGATATACGACAAGTCTACCGCGGCTCTACGAAAGGACATGCGACGATGTGGCTGTTTCTGGCATTCTTGGCCGGTCCTCTTATCGAGATTGCGCTTTTTGTGCAGATCGGAGGCGCTATCGGTCTCCCGTGGACATTGCTAATCGTGGTTCTGACGGCCATCCTTGGGACATTCCTTGTGCGGAACCAGGGGATGATCGCGTTAGGGCGATTGCGGACATCTTTTTCGGAACTACGCGACCCGACAGAGCCGCTGGCCCATGGCGCGATGATCCTGTTTTCCGGAGCGCTTCTTTTGACGCCCGGTTTTTTCACAGATGCAGTCGGATTCGCCTTCCTGATCCCCCAAGTTCGGTCAGCTGCGTTTCTTTGGTTGCGCGGTCGGGTCAAGGTCAGCTCCTTCTCAACCAAGCATGAACCGCATTCTCCGCCAAATGAGGTTTATGATGCAGAATTTGAAGAAGTTCCGTCAGATACCGTCCGACGCCAGGGACCATCTGGATGGACGAAGGATTGAGGCCATCAGGTCAAGCTGATACCAGACGTCCAAAGTGATAATCCTTTGGAGAATTTCATGGCCGAGAATGAAGCCGCCGCCCAACAGCCAACGCCACCTGTGATGCGCGTCTTAGGACAATACGTCCGCGACATGTCCTTTGAGAACATCATGGCCCAGCAGGGCGGTGCCGGTGATGTGCAACCTGACGTTCAGGTTCAGGTGAACCTTGATGCGAAGAAGCGAGGAGCGGACCACCAGTTTGAGACGGCCATCAAGCTCAACATCACATCAAAGGCGAAGGACGGCGATGCCGTGCTTTTTGTTCTCGAGGTGGACTACGTGGGAATCTTCCATATCGAGAATGTTCCCGAGGATCAGATGCATCCGTTTCTTCTGATCGAGTGTCCGCGGATGATCTTTCCGTTCTTGCGTCGTGTGGTCAGCGATGTCACGCGGGACGGTGGTTTTCCGCCGCTGAACTTAGAGACCATCGATTTTGTGTCGATGTATCGCAATGAAATTGCACGTCGGCAGGCAGAACAACCTCGGGCGGACGCCTGATGTCAGGTTCTCCAAAGCACCTGATCACCTAGTTTTTTGATGAACTGGTCATGCGCTGATTTCTCTGAAGAGGTCAGCCTTGATTTCAGCGTATTGGGACGAGGGGTTGGTGTCCAATTCTCCGCCTCCGGGCCTTTTGCGGATGCATCACGTACAGACAAAGCAAAGTCCGGTTGCCGACCGCCGATCAGTTCAAGATAGACTTCAGCAAGGATTTCGCTGTCAAGAAGTGCGCCGTGCAAAGTCCGGGCGGAATTGTCGATGTTGAAACGTCGACACAAGGCATCCAATGACGCTGGTGAACCTGGAAATTTTCTACGCGCAATCACCAGTGTGTCTACGGCCCGCTCAATTGGCAGCTGCGGTGCGTTCATCCACTTCAGTTCTGCATTCAGGAACTTCATGTCGAAGGCCGCATTGTGGATGACAAGCTTCGCGTCACCTATGAACGTTAGAAAGTCCTCGCCGATCTGGGCGAAGGTTGGTTTGTCACGCAAAAAGTCATCACCAAGACCGTGAACCGCGAAGGCGTCTTCTGACATTGCCCGCTCTGGATTGATGTACTGGTGATAGGTTTTTCCTGTCGCAACATGACCGATTAGTTCAACCGCACCGATTTCCACGATACGATCGCCAGTTTCTGGATCGAGACCCGTGGTTTCAGTATCAAGGACGACTTCCCGCATTGATCTGCCTTTCGATTGCTTTAACCACAGATTGAACCTGTGCACAGGCGTGTTCAAGTGTATCGGTCTCAATCACGAAATCAGATTTCGCACGTTTCTCAGCGATCGGAATCTGCTTGGCCAGAATAGTTTCAAACTGATCTTCAGTCATCGTTCCACGTTCCAAGACACGTGCCTTTTGCGTTTCAGCCTCCACATAAACACAGGCGATTGCATCCATGTAAGTGTCACCGCCAGTTTCAAACAGAAGCGGGATATCAAAGACGCCGATTTTAGCATCTGCGGCGGATATGAAGTTCTGACGGTCTAACGCCACCAAAGGATGAACGATGGTCTCAATCTTTTTCAACACCTCCGGATCCTCTGAAATGAGTTGACGCAGGCGATCACGGTTTATCGATCCATTAATGACAACATCTGGGTAAAGCTGCTCAATCGGCGCGACGGCTGCGCCAGATTTCGCATAAAGTCCATGAACTGCGACATCAGCATCCCAAACGGCGCAACCTTCCTTCATAAACATCTTTGCAGTCGTCGATTTGCCCATACCGATCGAACCTGTGAGACCAAGCTTGAACATCAGCGTAGCGTTGCCGTTCGTGTTGCCTCATCCACCGGAGGCCGTTCACCAAACCACCTTTCAAACGCGGGCACGGCCTGATGAAGAAGCATGCCAAGGCCATCGACGGTCGTGCATCCGCGCGCATCAGCATCCTTAAGTAGCCCTGTTTTTAATGGCGTGTAGACAAGATCAGTGACGATACTCTGCTTGTTCAGTCCGTCCAGCGGCACCCGAAGTTCCGGCTTTCCCGTCATACCCAACGATGTCGTGTTCACCACAAGTGTACTGTCTTCGATGACGTTTCCAGCTTGTACCCAATCAACCACGCTAACCCGGTTGCCAAAATCATCGGACAGTTTTTCCGCCCTGATTCGCGTGCGGTTGCACAGGAGGATTTCGGGGACGCCATTATCAAGCAACGATGCGATCACGGCCCTTGCCGCGCCACCCGCTCCTAGAACAACAACGGATCCTTGCCTTGCATCCCAATGGGGCGCGCCCGTCTTGAGGTTTTCTATGAACCCATACCCATCCGTATTGTCAGCGTGGATTATGCCGTCTTTTCGAAAAATGATTGTGTTTGCGGCGCCAATCAGTGTAGCGCGATCTGTCACGAGATCGGCGTGATCCAGCACTTTTTCTTTGTGCGGAATGGTGATGTTCACACCGACAAAACCCATTTTCGGCAATGTTTGAAGAACTGTCCGAAGATCCTCTGTCGATACGTCCATGGGGATGTAGTATCCAGGCAAGCCAAGCTGACGAAGCCAGTGCCGATGTAACTGTGGGGATCGTGAATGGGAAATGGGTGATCCGATGACACCAGCCAGCGGGATACGGTTCATTGTTCAATCACTCCGCGGATAGCAAGATAGTCCAATATTTCCAGAAGCGGCAGCCCGAGTACGTGAAAGTAGTCGCCTTCGACTTTTCGGAACAGTCGTACACCCTCCTCCTCAAGCTTGTAGCAACCTACCGCCCCTTGAACTGAATGCCAATTTCGTTCGAGATATGACTTAAGGTATGAATCCGAACTAGGCCGCATATGAAGACGAGCCTGTCCGATGTGGCGCCAGACTGGTTGTCCTTCAAAGTAGATGACCACCGCTGAAAACAGCGTGTGCTTCTGGTTCTGCATAGATCTCAAGATCGCAAGGGCCTCCCCTTTGTCAGGAGCTTTCGAGATCATCGTCCCTTGGAAATCAAGAACCTGGTCGCAACCGATGACGAACTGATCCCAAAAGCTATCCGAGACCTTTCGCGCCTTCATCTCGGCTAGCGCATCAGCGATGTCACGGGGCGACGCCTTTTCAGCGAGAAGGGCAGCCTTGATGCTGGTTTCGTCTACGCGCGCTGGTTTAACCGTAAGACTGAGACCTGCATTCCGAAGCAACATAGCCCGGACTGACGAACCAGAAGCCAAAACAAGCTGATTTTGCATGTGGATATGCCTGCGAACAACCTGACGCGATGAACGAGTGTGTTTGTGCGCCAAAGTCCGTGTTGCTGCAAGTCATCGGGTGAGTGCCAGCAACTTAACCGTCTGTTAAGATTTCATCCGCTTAGGAAAAGGATAAGTCTGACACTGTGAACAAAAAGGAAGATACAAAGTTATGCAGAAAGATATACAGTCGAAGGTGTCGTCAGACTTGACATAACTAATTGTTAAAATTGGTAATTTTTGAACTACATCTCTATTTCGTACCAGTCACCTATTCTATCCACACTGCGGATAACCACTGTCACAAAACTGTTATCCACGATCAGCGACGCCCCTACTTCATCATCAATCTTTTTTCTTTCTTATTTATTTATTAATGAACAGTCTCTGAAAGGGGACAAAGCATGAGTGACGTTCTGGGTATGATCTACCCGTGGGTCAAAGCCTTCCACATCATGTCTGTGATCGCATGGATGGCAGCATTGTTTTACCTTCCTCGGCTGTATGTCTATCATTCCGAACGCGTGGGGCTTGCGGGAGACATGCATGATCTCTTCCAGGTGATGGAGATCAAGCTTCTCAAGGTGATTATGAACCCTGCGATGATCGCGACATGGGTGTTCGGTCTGTTGCTCGTTCTGACACCGGGTATTGTTGATTGGTCTCAGATCTGGCCATGGACGAAAGGCTTTGGCGTCCTGGCGATGTCCGGCTTTCACGGCTGGCTCGCGGGTCAAAGAAAGAAGTTCGCAGCCGGAGGCCCGGTTCTGGAGGGTCGCAGCTATCGCATGATGAACGAAGTCCCGACCGTACTCATGGTTGTTGTTGTTCTATCGGTCGTAATCCGCTTCTAAGCAATTGACTCAAACCGATGATGACCTTACGTGGGCTTTAGCGGCCCGTCCGGGATCACACCGTGTCAATCCACATTGTTTGATGTCAGCCCATCATGGCTGACAAAGGTATTGCTATGAGCACTGAGCGCCTGAACCTTTCTGACCTGAAGGCAAAAAGTCCCAAGGACCTTCTTGCCATGGCCGAAGATCTCGAGATCGAGAATGCTTCGACTATGCGTAAGGGTGAAATGATGTTCCAGATCCTGCGCGAACGTGCGGATGAAGGATGGGAAGTGTCCGGTGATGGGGTTCTTGAAGTGCTCCAGGACGGTTTTGGTTTCTTGCGATCACCCGAAGCCAACTATCTGCCAGGTCCGGACGACATCTACGTTTCGCCTGACATGATCCGGCAGTTTTCTTTACGGACCGGCGATACGATTGAAGGTGTTATTAAGGCGCCCGATGAAAATGAACGCTATTTTGCTCTGACAACGGCCACGAAGATCAATTTCGAAGAGCCGGAAAAAGCGCGTCACAAGATCGCTTTTGACAACCTGACGCCTCTTTATCCCGATGAGCGTTTGACGATGGAGACCGACGATCCGACTGTAAAGGACCGCTCCGCAAGGATCATTGATTTGGTTTCGCCTATTGGAAAAGGGCAACGGTCTTTGATTGTGGCTCCACCACGGACAGGTAAGACGGTGCTGTTGCAGAACATCGCCTCGTCGATCGAAAAGAATCATCCCGAGTGCTATCTCATTGTCCTTCTGATCGATGAACGCCCGGAAGAGGTGACTGATATGCAGCGATCGGTCAAAGGCGAGGTCATCTCGTCCACATTTGATGAACCGGCGACGCGTCACGTCGCCGTTTCCGAGATGGTTATCGAAAAAGCAAAGCGGTTGGTGGAGCACAAGCGCGATGTTGTTATCCTGCTCGATTCGATTACCCGGCTTGGTCGGGCGTTCAATACGGTTGTCCCATCCTCTGGCAAGGTTCTGACCGGCGGTGTAGACGCCAATGCTCTACAGAGACCCAAGCGCTTCTTTGGTGCAGCTCGAAACATCGAAGAAGGCGGATCACTCACCATTATCGCGACGGCCTTGATCGATACAGGCAGCCGTATGGATGAAGTCATCTTCGAAGAGTTCAAGGGCACTGGTAACTCGGAAATCGTCCTCGATCGGAAAATCGCAGACAAACGCGTGTTCCCAGCTATCGACATCTTGAAATCGGGAACCCGGAAGGAAGATCTTCTGGTGGACAAGACGGATCTTGCGAAGACATTTGTTTTGCGGCGTATCCTGAACCCGATGGGTACCACAGATGCGATTGAGTTTTTGATTTCTAAGTTAAAACAGACAAAGACCAACGGCGATTTTTTTGACTCAATGAACACGTAAATGCTGTAAATCAGTGAGTTAGATCAGTGGATACGATATTTGCTCTTGCTAGTGGACAGGGCAGATCCGGCGTTGCTGTAGTTCGGATATCGGGTTCTTTGGCCTTCGAAGTAGCACAAAAGCTGGGGGGTCATGTCCCGGATAGCCATCGTTTCGCGCTTCGAACGCTTCGGGATTTGGATGGCGCAATCCTTGACCAGGCGCTTGTTTTGCCTTTCCGGTCCCCAAAAAGCTTCACAGGTGAGGACGTTGTGGAACTCCATTTGCATGGCAGTATCGCCGTTGCAAATGCTGTTCAGTCCTGTTTGTTGAACCTGGATGGCGTTCGGGTTGCTGAGGCCGGAGAGTTCACCCGCCGCGCGTTGGAAAACGGTAAGCTGGATCTTACACAAATTGAAGGCTTGGCTGATCTAATAGACGCTGAAACCGAGGTTCAGCGGGTTCAAGCGCAACGTGTTTTGACCGGTAAGTTGACACAAAAGGTGGAAGACTGGCGCGCAGCTTTGATCAGGGCTGCAGCCTTGATCGAAGCGACGATAGATTTTGCTGATGAAGATGTGCCGACCGATGTGATGCCGGAGGTCGATCAGCTTCTACGTTCGGTGGAGAAGGACCTTAAAACGGAGATCGCGGGAAGTGCTATAGCTGAACGCGTGCGCTCTGGGTTTGAAGTGGCTATCGTTGGAGCTCCAAATGTAGGAAAATCTACTCTTCTCAATGCGTTAGCAAATCGACAAGCAGCTATTACATCAAAGTATGCGGGTACGACCCGTGATGTGATTGAGGTGCGGATGGATTTAAAGGGCCTGCCTGTCACTTTATTGGATACAGCTGGAATTCGAGAAAGCGACGACGAAGTCGAGCAGGTTGGCGTAGAGCGTGCTATTCAGCGTGCGGAGGACGCAGATCTTCGCATTTTCTTGGTCGAAGATGGTAGTGACGTACCAATTCCTGCGCGCCCAGGTGATGTAGTCAGGAAACCGAAAGCAGATCTTCGAGAAGTCAGTGATTTTGCGATTTCTGGTCTTACCGGCCAAGGACTTTCGGAACTGATTGATGAGGTCCGAGAGACCTTGTCGCAGCGTGCGGCAAAATCGAGTTTGGCGATTAGAGAACGCCATCGCTTGGCTATGGAAAAGGCGTTGCAACATGTTTTTAAAGCGCGCGAACAGCTTGATAATGTAGCGACGACCGAAGACATGTTGGCAGAGGATCTGCGACATGTCGTTCGTGGTCTCGAAGTTCTTATTGGTCGTGTTGATGTCGAGAATCTGCTAGACGAAATATTCTCGAGTTTCTGTATCGGAAAGTGATGGAGTGTTTCACGTGAAACATTTTGATGTGATCGTTGTAGGCGGCGGTCATGCTGGTTCTGAAGCTGCCTTTGCGGCTGCCCGGAAGGGTGCAAGCACTGTCCTTATCACCAAATCCGTAAGGGATATTGGTGTTATGTCATGTAATCCCGCGATTGGTGGCTTGGGAAAGGGTCATCTGGTCCGCGAGATAGATGCCTTGGATGGTGTCATGGGGCGTATCGCCGATCAAGCCGGTATACAATACCGTCTTCTGAACCGTCGTAAAGGCCCTGCTGTTCAAGGACCAAGAGCTCAAGCAGACCGCAGTTTGTATCGACGGGCCATGCTTTCTGAGTTCGAAAAGGTGGAAGGCCTGACGCTGATCTACGGAGAAGTGACTGATTTTCAGATGGATTCCGACCGTGTGATGGGTGTTGTATTGGCTGATGGATCCGAAATCCGATCGACAACAACCGTTTTGACAACGGGCACTTTTTTACGTGGCGTAATCCATATCGGTGACGTCAGCAGGCCGGGCGGTAGGATGGGCGATAGCGCCAGTATTCGTTTGGCCGAACGTATCGGGAGCTTTGATATCTCACTTGGACGATTGAAGACTGGCACGCCTCCGCGGTTAAGTAAGGCTAGTATCTCCTGGGATGGCCTTGAGATGCAGCCTGGTGATGAGGATCCCGTCTTTTTTTCGTTCCTCTCTCAAGGTGTTATCGCCCCTCAGATCTCCTGCGGCATTACGAACACAAACGATCAGACTCATGAAATCATTCAAAAAAACCTGTCACGATCAGCGATGTATGGTGGGTATATCGATGGTGTCGGACCCAGGTATTGTCCTTCAATCGAAGACAAGGTGGTCCGGTTTGCCGATAAGGATTCACATCAGGTTTTTCTTGAACCGGAAACCTTTGACGGCGATAGTATCTATCCGAACGGAATCTCGACGTCGCTTCCGGTGGATGTTCAAGAAGAGTACGTTCGCACGATCCATGGTCTTGAACATGCGATCATTTTGCAGCCAGGCTACGCAATCGAATATGATTATGTTGATCCACGTGTTCTAGACAATCAGTTGGCTCTGTCTTCTACCCCTGGTTTGTATCTTGCTGGCCAAATTAACGGAACCACCGGATACGAAGAGGCAGCAGCGCAAGGTTTGGTGGCGGGACTGAACGCTGCAGCGGCTGCTTTGGAGCAAGATCCTGTGATGTTCGGCAGGTCAGACAGCTATATAGGAGTCATGGTGGATGATCTGACGACCCGAGGTGTGACGGAGCCTTACCGTATGTTCACCTCGCGTGCGGAGTATCGGTTGTCGCTAAGAGCGGACAATGCGGATCAGCGATTGACACCGGTCGGTCTTGCGGCCGACTGCATTTCTAGAGAGCGGCAGGCAGCGTTTGTCAACAAGATCGAACGACTGCAAAGAGGCCGCGACCTTTTGACATCGAATGCGTTCACTCCAAAGCAGATTGCGTCTGCAGGAGTCGACATTAATCAAGATGGCGCCAGGCGAACGGGTTTTGATGTCCTTGCCTTTCCGCAAGTCGATGACAGTCATATCGATCGGCTTGTTGTTGGATTTGATGCGGTCGATCAAGAGACCCGGACGCAGCTGAAACGGGAAGCACTTTATGCCAATTACATTGAGCGTCAGTTCAAAGATGTTGAGCGTTTGCGCAAAGATGAAGCATATGTTGTTCCTTTCGGCTTCGACTATTCCAAGATCGCAGGTTTGTCGAACGAGCTCAGATCCAAGCTGGAAACTGTTCGACCCTCAAATCTCGCACAGGCCGGTCGGATTGACGGAATGACACCGGCTGCCCTTGCACTGCTTCTGGCGGTTCTCAAGCGCGATGAAAAGCGTCGTGCATGACGAATGTTCAAGTGCCGCATGTTTCACGTGAAACATCTGACCGTCTTCAACACCTGCATGATCTGGTGATAAGGTGGTCAACAAAGATCAACTTGGTGTCCAGATCTAGTATTTCTTCGATATGGAAACGCCATATATCGGATTCACTGCAATTCTGGCCACTGGCACCCCCAGCTGCGGTGTGGGTAGATCTCGGCAGTGGGGGTGGTTTTCCGGCACTGCCGATTGCTTGCTTGTCCGCAGAGGAGAGTCCGAAGACAAACTTCGTGCTGATCGAAAGTGACAAAAGAAAAAGCGTTTTCTTACGAACAGCGATTCGCGAGCTATCATTGAACGCGCGTGTGGAAAATGCGCGTGTAGAGGGCGTCTTGCCTCAAGATGCGGATGTGGTTTCAGCACGTGCGCTTGCAGATCTCAACATGCTCCTGAACTATGTGGATCGGCACATCAAGCCAACCGGAACATCACTTTTGGCGAAAGGTGAAACCTGGAAAGATGAGGTTGCGCTCGCCCAAACCAACTGGCAGTTCGCGTACGAAGTTAATAAAAGCAAAACGAACCCCGGTTCGGTAATTCTGGGCATCAAGGACGTTTCGCGTGTCTCTCCACGTCGATAAAAGCATTCCGAAGATCATCGCCGTGGCCAATCAAAAGGGCGGTGTCGGTAAGACCACGACGACGATTAACCTTGGTGCCGCGCTGGTTGAGCAAGGGTTGGCGGTTCTTATCGTCGATCTTGACCCCCAGGGCAATGCGTCTACGGGCTTGGGCGTGGATTTAGAGGACCGTGAATATACCACCTACGACCTGTTGGTAGATGATGTCGATCTTGAGCAGATTATTCAGCCGACTGAACAGGCAATGCTCTCTATCATTCCCGCGACAGTCGACCTCAGCTCTGCTGATATAGAATTGATTTCAAACGAAAAACGCAGCTTTTTGCTCCATGATGCATTGCGGCAGCCAAGGATGAAGTCTTTTGGATTTGACGTTATCCTTATCGACTGTCCGCCATCACTTAGCCTTCTTACAGTGAATGCTATGGTCGCTGCACATTCGGTTTTGGTGCCTTTGCAGAGTGAATTTTATGCTCTTGAAGGGCTATCGCAACTAATGTTGACGGTTCGGGAGGTACGCCAGTCTGGCAATATGGATCTACGGATCGAGGGAATTGTGATGACGATGTACGATTCTCGGAACAATTTGAGCCAACTGGTTGAGCAGGACGCGCGTTCAACACTGGGTGATCTTGTTTTTACCACCGTTATTCCGCGAAATGTACGTTTGAGCGAGGCCCCGTCTTATGCGTTGCCGATCATGGCGTATGATACACATTCTAAAGGCGCAGAGGCCTATCGGTCCCTGGCTCAGGAAATGATGGAGAAGGGCCAGTTGGGCGAAAGGATTGCTTCGTGAGTAAAGATAAGAAACGGGGTCTGGGGCGCGGCTTATCCGCACTAATGGCAGATGTTGCTGAAGTTGAAACATCTGTGTCAACATCTAGTGAAGCTTCACCGGTGGAATTGCCGATAGAGAAGATCCGCCCAAATCCGAATCAACCCCGTAAGCACTTTGATCCCGAACAACTGGATGATCTTGTCGCGTCGCTGAAAGAGAAGGGCGTTCTGCAGCCCCTCATTGTTCGACCGATACATGATTACTATGAAATCGTCGCGGGGGAACGCCGCTGGCGTGCTGCACAGAGGGCGCAGCTCCATGCATTGCCTGTTGTCGTTCGTTCGTTTTCGGACACTGAAGTCCTTGAAGTGGCGATTATTGAGAATATTCAACGATCGGACCTGAACCCCATTGAAGAAGCTGTTGGCTACAGGCAGTTAATGGATCGCTTTGGCCACACCCAGGACAAGTTGGCCGAAGCATTAGGCAAAAGTAGAAGCCACATCGCGAATCTTTTGCGTCTTTTGCAATTGCCGCAGGAGGTTGTCCAGTTTGTGGAGGCGGGCCGGTTGAGCGCGGGTCATGCGCGGGCGCTTATCATGGCAGGGGACCCTGTGGCCCTTGCACGCCAGGTCATAGCCGGTGGCCTTTCAGTTCGCGCGACAGAGGCGTTGGTTAAGAAGCAGACGACATCAAGCTCCACGTCAAAGCCATCGGCAAGGTCTGTCGAAAAAGATGCTGACACACGTGCCTTGGAAGACGATTTAGCCGCGGCTACGGGTATGAAAGTCTCGGTCGTTCATAAACCAGGCGGGGAAGCGGGGCAAGTTGTCCTGAGCTACAAGTCTTTGGAACAGCTTGATGATTTGTGTAGAAGATTGACCTCTGGCTAAAAGTTGAGTAATTCGGCCAGGATAGCATTTAGAACACTAAATCCTTGTTTTGAAACACTTAATCTACCGCCATCAAACGATATCATCCCCAGATCACACAGGTGCTTCAAGGTTGCGGTATCAAATGATCTACCATTGAGAGCCTCAAAACGTGCAAGGTCCATACCTTGCTTCAGTCTCAGTGACATCATAACCAATTCTTGCGCTTGCTCTCGATCTGACAGAATGGATCGGGTGTCTTCTCGCCTTCCGTTCAGCCAAGGTCCGGGCATCAGTGCGTGTTCTATCGCATGGCGCTGACCGTTTAGTGTCAGGCGGCTGTGCGCGCCGGGACCGATACCGCCGTAGTCACCATATCGCCAGTAGATCAGATTGTGCCGCGATTGCGCGCCATCCTTGGCATGGTTCGAAACTTCGTAGGCGGGCAGTCCGGCCTCGCCGCACAGATCCTGGGTTAGTTCATAAAGATCCGCGCCAAGGTCATCGCTTGGCAGCCCCCGCAGCTTTCCGGCATTGTACCGATCTCCGAAAGCGGTGCCGGGTTCGATCGTTAATTGGTAGAGAGACAGGTGATCAACGGTCAATGACAGGGCTTCGCTAAGCTCAACACGCCAATCTTCGAGGGCCTGATCCTGCCGTCCATAAATCAGGTCAAAGCTGACCCGATCAAAAGTGTCGCGGGCGATATCAAATGCGCGCAAGGCTTCTGTCTTTGTATGTCGTCGCCCCAGTCGCTTGAGGTCGGTGTCGTTTAGCGCTTGAATGCCCATCGACACCCGATTGATGCCCGCACAGCGAAAGTCCCGAAACCGCTCAGCTTCGACAGAGCTTGGGTTGGCTTCCAGAGTAACTTCCAGGTCATTTGCGATGGGCCAAAGCGTTTTGATCTGTTCGATCATCGTTGCGACGGTATCAGGCTCCATAAGGCTGGGTGTGCCGCCACCAAAGAACACCGAATTCAAGATTCGACCGGGCGCTTCCTCGTGTAGCTTTTGCAGTTCCTCTCGGTACGCCGCGCGCCAGGCGTCGTGGTCGATACTGCGAGTAACATGGCTGTTGAAATCACAATAAGGGCACTTGGCCTCGCAATAAGGCCAGTGGATATAAATCCCGAAACCGCCCGCGCGCCAATCCTCATTCAAAGCAGGCTGAGATGAGTTTTTGGAAAGCATCTGCACGGTGGCTTATCGCATTTTTCTGGTCAAAGGGCATCTCCGCAAACGTTTCCGTATGGCCCTCCGGTTGGAACATCGGGTCATATCCATGACCAAGCTTACCGCGAACGGGCCAGACCAAGGTGCCTTCGACCCTCCCCGCAAAGACTTCGTCATGTCCGTCGGGCCATGCAAGTACCAGCGTCGAGCAAAAGCGCGCTGTCCGAGGGTGTGGAGCGCCCATCTTTTCGAGAAGATCATTGGTCTTTGTCATGGCCATCATGAAATCTCGACCATTCGGCGTTTCGGCCCAATCTGCGGTATAAACACCTGGTGCGCCGTCCAATGCATCGACCTCGATCCCAGAATCATCTGCCAAAGCTGTCAGACCGGCGGCCTTTACGGCGGCATGCGCCTTGATCCTCGCATTGCCTAGAAACGTTGTTTCGGTCTCCTCTGGTTCATCTAGGTTCATCTCGGCGGCACCGACTACCTTTACACCTTTTGGTTCGAATAACTGCCGCATCTCGTCTAGCTTGCCAGCATTGTGCGTCGCGATGAGGATTTCTTTATCCGTAAAACGACGGGTCATTCAGAGGCTGCCAACTGCGCGGCCTTGAGCTCAGACACGCCTTTCTCAGCCAGATCCAACAACCTGTTCAGTTCATCCCGCGAGAATGTGGCGCCCTCGGCGCTCATCTGCACCTCGATCAGCCGACCGGAGCCCGTCATGACAAAGTTGCCGTCAACACCGGCCTCGCTGTCTTCGGGATAATCCAGATCCAGCACCGGTTGACCAGCATAAACGCCGCAGCTCACAGCGGCCACGGGGTCGGGCATTGGGTCGCTGACAATATCGCCGGTCTTCATGAGCTTATTGACAGCGAGGCGCAGGGCGACCCAGCCGCCCGTGATCGACGCGCAGCGCGTCCCACCGTCCGCTTGCAAGACATCGCAGTCAACGGTGATCTGTCGTTCGCCAAGCGCGACTCTATCGACACCGGCGCGCAAAGACCGACCGATCAGCCGTTGGATCTCGACTGTTCGCCCACCTTGTTTTCCGGCAGCGGCCTCACGCCGCATCCGAGTGTTTGTGGCGCGCGGTAGCATGCCATACTCGGCCGTCACCCAACCAAGGCCACTTCCTTTTATAAAGGGGGGTACGCGGTCTTCGATAGTGGCGGTGCACAGCACATGCGTGTCCCCCATCTTAATCAGGGCCGAACCCTCAGCGTGTTTGGTAAAACCCGCTTCGATTGAAACGGGTCGCATTTCGCTTAGGTCTCTACCGGACGGGCGCATATTTTATCCTTTCCCTGATAGGCAGGGCATATCGTTGCGCCTACATACGTTGCAAGGGCGATTGACCTTTGTTTTTCGTCCTCTTTAACTCAGGCATCATGGAAGACGCACCAAAACTTCTTGATGAAATGAACGATCGATCCCGCGAAGTCTTTCGTCGGGTCGTTGAAGGGTATTTAAGCAGTGGTGATCCCGTAGGTTCACGCACGTTGACGCGCGATTTCAGCGAGCAGGTCAGTGCGGCGACGATCCGCAACGTGATGCAGGACCTGGAGTTTATGGGGTTGCTGGATAGCCCCCATGTGAGTGCGGGGCGGGTTCCGACGCAGCTTGGTCTACGTCTTTTCGTGGATGGCCTGCTTGAGCTTGGCGTGCCGGATGAAACCGATCGGGGTATGATCGAAGCGACAGTAGGCACAACAGAAACCGATGTGGGCGGCCTGATGGACCGCGTTGGCGCGGCCCTGTCTGGTGTTACGCAAGGGGCGTCGCTGGTTCTGACGCCGAAGCACGAAGCTGCAATCAAGCATATCGAATTCGTTTCGCTGGGCCATGATCGGGCATTGGCTGTTTTGGTATTTGCCGATGGTCACGTCGAGAACCGTTTGTTCAATCCGCCACTCGGTCAAACACCGTCTTCCATGCGAGAGGCCGCAAACTTCCTCAATGCACTGATCGAAGGGCGCACATTGAGTGAAGCACGCAAAACGATCGGAGAACATATCACTGTTCGAAGACAGCAGATCGACGCATTGGCACATGAGCTGGTCGAAAGTGGCATGGCAATCTGGGATGACGACGGTGAAGGTCCGGACCGGTTGATCGTCCGTGGCCGCGCGAATCTCTTGGGCGAAAGCGCCCAAGCAGAGGACCTGGAGCGGATCAAAAGTCTGTTCGATGACCTCGAACGCAAGCGTGACATCGCTGAATTCCTGGATCTGACGCGTGACGGCGACGGCGTCCGCATTTTTATTGGATCAGAGAACAAACTTTTCTCACTTTCGGGTTCCTCTTTGGTGGTGTCTCCCTATATGAACGCGGATCGTAAGATTATCGGTGCTGTTGGTGTCATTGGGCCCACCCGTCTGAATTATGGGCGGA
The DNA here is from genome assembly GCA_937897325.1 of uncultured Shimia sp. Classification (GTDB taxonomy): domain Bacteria; phylum Pseudomonadota; class Alphaproteobacteria; order Rhodobacterales; family Rhodobacteraceae; genus CALCOY01. Next base: position 77,349 of record CALCOY010000015.1, on the reverse strand, counting down.
TCGTGCCGATTGTGGACTACACAGCGCAGCTGGTCGGCAAGCTGTTGTCGGACCGCAGCTAGAGGTGAGAGATGGCAGAGCCAAAGAACGATGAATTCCTGGATGACGTTGATGAAGCCGAAGCGCAGGAATTCGAAGATGTCATGTCTGAAATTGATGACGAAGCGCTTGAGATCGACGCGCTGAGGGCCGAGCGTGACGATCTGAGAGATCGTTTCATGCGGGCGCTGGCTGACGCGGAGAACTCCAGGAAGCGGTCGGAAAAAGACCGCCGCGAGGCGGAGAATTACGGCGGCTCCAAGTTGGCGCGGGACATGTTGCCTGTCTATGACAACCTTAAGCGTGCGCTTGAAGCGGCCACCGATGAGCAAAAGGAAGTCTCTGGTGCACTCCTTGAAGGTGTGGAACTCACGATGCGTGAATTGCTTAACGTATTCAAAAAGCACGGGATTGAGGTAATTGCGCCAGTGGTTGGTGACACCTTTGATCCTCAGCATCACCAAGCCATGTTTGAAGCGCCTTTACCTGGGACCAAGTCGGGAGAAATCATTCAGGTGGCCGCAGAAGGGTTCATGCTGCATGATCGGTTGCTGCGCCCGGCTCAGGTTGGCGTAAGCTCGAACCCCTCTTAGGTCGCTGCCGCGTCTTTCAAACGATAGATAAGGTCGAGCGCCTCTTTGGGTGTGAGTTCGTCAGGATAGATTTCTTCCAACATGTCGACCGCTGGATTCTGAACGGCTTCCAAGGGTGCGGCAGTGGGCGAGACCGAGAAAAGCGGCAAGTCGTCGATCAGAGCCTTTTGCCCGCCTGTGCCTTCCCGTTCGTTCTTTTCAAGCGTCTCGAGGATGGTGCGGGCCCGCCCGATCACGGTTGACGGAAGCCCGGCAAGCTGGGCCACCTGAACCCCATAGGATCGGTCTGCCGCGCCCTGATGGACCTCGTGCAGGAAGATGACCTCACCCTTCCACTCTTTCACGGCTACGGTCGCGTTCTGAATGCCATCAAGCTTTCCCGCGAGGACAGTCATCTCGTGGTAATGTGTGGCAAAAAGCGCTCGGCTTTTGTTGACGTCATGGAGATGCTCAAGCGTCGCCCAGGCGATTGAGAGACCATCATATGTTGCGGTGCCGCGCCCGATCTCGTCCAGGATAACCAGTGCCCGGTCATCTGCCTGATTGAGGATCGCAGCGGTTTCCACCATCTCGACCATGAATGTAGACCGCCCGCGGGCCAGATCATCTGATGCGCCAACGCGGCTGAACACCTGGCTGACAACGCCAATACGAGCCGCCGATGCAGGCACAAAGCTTCCGATCTGGGCAAGAATGGCGATCAGCGCATTCTGTCGCAGAAAGGTCGACTTACCCGCCATGTTGGGGCCGGTCAGAAGCCATATCGCGGCGTTCTCATCAGCTGAAAGATCGCAATCGTTGGCAATGAAGGGTGTACCGCCCCGAGTTTTCAGCGCTTTTTCAACAACCGGGTGCCTGCCGCCGGTGATGGCAAAAGATCGCGATGTGTCGACCATCGGCTTCACCCAGGCTTCGTTCAAGGCATGCCTTGCCAAGGCCGTGCACAAGTCGATCTCAGCCAATGCGCGTGACAGAAGCCCGATTTCAGCCGTCTGACCCATGATTTCATGGCGTAATTCTTCAAAGATGCGTTTCTCAATCTCCAGTGCCCGGTTGCCAGCGTTAAGTATCTTAGTTTCGAGTTCGGAAAGCTCCACCGTAGTGAAACGCAACTGATTGGCCGTGGTCTGGCGGTGAATGAACCGTTCGTTCAGGGGGGCAGCCATCATCCTTTCGGCATGGGTCGCCGTTGTCTCGACAAAGTAGCCGAGAACGTTGTTGTGTTTGATTTTTAGCGATGTGATCTCGGTGGTGGCGATATAGTCTTTCTGTAGTCCGGCGATCACGCTGCGGCCTTCATCGCGCAATGTGCGCGCTTCATCCAAGTTAGCATCAACGCCCTCAGCAATGAACCCACCGTCCCGAACCAGAAGCGGAGGGTCGGCGACCAGAGAATGATCCAGTCGCTCAATGAGTTCCTGATGTCCTTCAAGATCGCTGAATACTTCGCTCAGAAGGGGCGGCATGTCCGCTTGGATTTGTCCTGTTATGCTCTCGGCTTGGATCAAGCCGTTGCGGAGAGCCACAAGGTCCCTAGGACCACCGCGATCGATCGAAAGACGCGATAGAGCCCGGTCGATGTCGGGCACATGCTTCAACAGGTCTCGTAACGTATCGGTCCAGGGGGCTTCGTCGACGCAAAACGCCACCGTGTCCAGTCGGCGCCGAATGGTATCGAGGTCTCGTGACGGGGATGAAAGTCGCCGTTCAAGAAGACGGCCGCCTGATGCGGTTGCCGTAATGTCGACCGCATCTAGAAGCGATCCGACCCGTCCGCCCGAAAGGCTTTGGGTCAGTTCAAGATTGCGCCGCGTCGCTACATCGATCTGAACGTTGCGAGCCTGGCTTTCCTGAATGGGTTGGCGCAGCAGGGGCAGCTTACCCTTCTGCGTTAGTTCTAGGTATTCAATAACTGCGCCCATCGCGCCGATCTCTGCACGGGAGAATGTGCCAAAGCCGTCAAGCGTGCCGACCTTCAGAAGATCTAGTATGCGTTTTTCTCCACCATTGCTGTCAAAGGCCGATGGGCCAAGCGTGGTCGTTGGAACGACGAAATCACTGACAACATCCCGCAAGTCAGGTTCCTTGCTCTCTGACAGAAGAAGCTCGGATGGGGCCAGGCGCGACAGTTCGGGGCCAAGACGATCGGGGTCGATCTCCATCGCGTGAAAGGCCCCGGTTGAGATGTCGACCCAAGAGAGGGCCGCTTTGTCCCGCACCTGGTTGTAAGCCGCGAGAAAGTTGTGCCGCCGTGCTTCCAGAAGGCTGTCTTCTGTCAATGTACCCGGCGTCACAAGGCGCACCACGTCGCGCTTCACCACTGATTTTGAGCCGCGCTTCTTTGCTTCTGCCGGGCTTTCCATCTGTTCGCAGACTGCCACGCGAAATCCTTTGCGGATAAGGGTTAGCAGGTAGCCCTCGGCGGCATGGACAGGAACGCCGCACATTGGGATATCTTCATCATCGTGCTTGCCGCGCTTGGTCAAGGCAATGTCCAGTGCGGCGGCTGCGGCGATGGCATCGTCAAAGAACATCTCGTAGAAATCGCCCATCCGATAGAACAGCAAGGCATCCGCATGGGCTGCCTTAATTTCCAGGTATTGCGCCATCATGGGCGTTGTTGGCATGGCTACTCCCCTCGTCTCGGGCGACCTTACAAATGCGTCGCGGTGAGCGAAAGCCAAAGTCGGATTGAGCAGATCTGCACAAAGGGCTAAGACCGCCAGACCAAGGTCAAAGAGGCGCATATGAGCAAAACAAAAGTCACCCCCGAAGATGCGCTTGCGTTTCACATGGAACCGACCCCTGGCAAGTGGGAGGTTCAGGCCACCGTTCCAATGACCACCCAGCGGGATCTGTCGCTGGCCTATTCCCCGGGGGTTGCAGTGCCCTGTGAGGCAATCGCCGAAAATCCCGAGACGGCTTACGATTATACGAACAAAGGAAATCTGGTTGCCGTGATATCCAACGGAACGGCGGTTCTGGGCCTGGGCAACCTTGGTGCTTTGGGATCGAAACCGGTGATGGAGGGGAAGTCCGTTCTTTTTAAACGGTTTGCGGACGTAAACTCGATCGATATCGAGCTGGACACCGAAGACCCGGATGCTTTCTGCAACGCGGTGCGCCTGATGGGTCCGACATTCGGGGGCATCAACCTTGAAGACATCAAGGCACCGGAGTGTTTCATAATTGAACAGCGGCTCAAAGAGGAGATGGACATCCCCGTCTTCCATGATGACCAGCATGGCACGGCGGTGATTTGTGCGGCGGGCTTGATCAACGCGTTGCATATTTCGGGCAAGAAGATCGAAGATGTTCGGATCGTTCTCAATGGCGCGGGTGCGGCCGGGATTGCCTGTATCGAGCTTCTGAAATCCATGGGTGCCCGTCATGAAAATTGCCTCGTCTGCGATACGAAAGGTGTGATTTATCAGGGTCGGACCGAGGGGATGAATCAGTGGAAATCGGGCCATGCGGTGAAGACCGATTTGCGCAGCCTTGAAGAGGCGATGGAAGGCGCAGATGTTTTTCTTGGTGTCAGCGTCAAAGGAGCTGTGACGTCGAAGATGGTGGAGAGCATGGCCGCCGATCCGGTGATCTTTGCCATGGCCAATCCCGACCCAGAGATCACACCAGAAGAGGCTCATGCCATCCGGAAAGACGCAATCGTCGCAACGGGGCGCAGTGACTACCCCAATCAGGTGAACAATGTGCTGGGCTTTCCTTACCTTTTCCGTGGGGCGCTGGACATCAATGCGCTGGCCATCAATGACGAGATGAAGATCGCTTGCGCCGAAGCTTTGGCGGCCTTGGCCCGCGAGGATGTGCCCGATGAGGTCGCCCTGGCTTACGGAAAGTCACTGAAGTTCGGACCGGATTACATCATCCCGACGCCATTCGATCCGCGTTTGATCTACCGCATCCCACCGGCTGTGGCCAAGGCAGGCATGGATACCGGGGCGGCGCGTCGTCCGATCATCGATATGGCGGCCTACGAGGTTTCGTTAAAGTCGCGAATGGATCCGACCGCGAGCATTCTTACCGGGATCAATGCCCGCGCACGTGCGGCACAGGCCAACATGATCTTTGCCGAGGGCGACGACCCGCGTGTTCTTCGTGCCGCAGTGATGTACCAGCGCAGCGGTTTTGGCCGGGCGCTTGTCGTTGGGCGCGACGCTGACATTGAGGAGAAGTTGGGCGCCGCAGGGATGGGCGACGCCGTGCATGAAATCGAGATCGTGAATGCGGCCAACACGCCGCATTTGGATACTTACAAAACCTTCCTTTATGAAAGGCTACAGCGCCGTGGATATGACCATCACGATATCCACAGGCTCGCCGCGCGCGACCGGCATGTCTTTTCTGCGCTGATGCTGGCGCATGGTCATGGCGATGGTCTCGTGACAGGTGCCACGCGCAAATCGGCACATGTCCTTGAGCGGATCAATACGGTTTTCGACGCCAATGCAACCCATGGCGCGGTCGGTGTGACGGCGGTGATCCACAAAGGGCGGATCGTGTTCGTGGCGGACACGCTTGTGCATGAATGGCCGGATCAAGAAGACCTTGCCAATATCGCGGAACGTGCCGCGCGCGTCGCGCGTCATATGGGGGTTGAGCCTAGGGTCGCGTTCGTCAGTTTTTCGACGTTTGGCTATCCGGTGTCCGAACGTGCGGAAAAAATGCATTTGGCGCCACGCGTTCTTGACGCGCGCGGGGCAGATTTTGAATACGAAGGTGAAATGACTGTAGATGTAGCCCTGAACGCGCAGGCACAGGCCGCTTATCCGTTTTCGCGTCTGACGGGGCCGGCGAACATTCTGGTCGTGCCAGCCCGGCATTCGGCGAGCATTTCGGTAAAGCTGATGCAAGAAATGGGCGGGGCCACGGTCATCGGTCCGATTCTGACCGGGGTGGACCGTTCGATCCAGATTGCATCCTCTGTGTCCACTGCGAACGACATCCTGAACATGGCCGTGCTGGCCGCCTGCAAGGTCGGTTAAGAGCCTGCGAATGGCGCTGCGTCGCCCCAAAGCTGTTTGACCCGAGCGTCACGCCCACAAGCCTCGCGATAGGCCTTGTATGCATTGGCTTTTGATTTGGGACCGAAGCGGGTCAAGATCAGGTCGGATTGTTTGTAATAGTCCTGATGATAGCTGTCGGCGGGATAGAAGTCTGCCGCTGAAAGGATTGGCGTCACCACTGTCTGACCAAGAGCGACCTGGGCATTTGCCTTTGACTGTTCGGCGGCGCGTTTCTGATCGCTGTCTGCGGCGAAAATGGCGGTGCGGTAGGTGTCGCCACGGTCGCAGAATTGGCCGCCCGAATCCGTTGGATCGACCGAGCGGAAGAACAGATCGTAGATTTGGCCTGTGTTGATTACAGTTGGATCATAAGTGATTTCAACGGCTTCGTAGTGGCCCGTTCCTCCGCGCACGACCTGTTTGTAGGTTGGGTTCGGAACCGTCCCGCCAGCGAAGCCCGAGACGACTTCTCTGACGCCTTTGACCTTTTCGAAATCAGCCTCGACACACCAAAAGCAACCTCCGGCCACAAGCAATGTTTCAAGACCTTGTGCCTTGGACGTCTTGGCTTGCGCGAAAAGTCCCAAGGCAATCATCAGTGACAAGACAACAGGTTTTGCTTTGATCAGATACATCATGGTGTTTCCTCCTGATGCCATTGACATGCCTGAGCTTTTTGTTTCGCTCAATGCACGAGGCGGTGAGATCACGCGCAGGTGAAAAGAGGAGAGCGATATGACAAAGCGGATCGCCGTGTGGTCCGGGCCCCGAAACCTTTCGACAGCGATGATGTACAGCTTTGCTGGGCGTGGAGATTGCGCGGTCGTGGATGAGCCGTTCTATGCCGCATATCTCGCAAGATCCGGGGTCTGGCATCCCATGCGGGATGAAGTTCTTGCGTCTCAGCCCACCGATCCGGACGTAGTGGTTCGGAACTTGCTCGCCCCGAAATCTGAGCCGCTCTTCTATCAAAAGCATATGAGCCATCACATGATCGACGGCATGTCACGTGACTGGATCGGGAAGGTTCAGAATGTGTATCTGATCCGCGATCCGGTTCGCGTGGTGGCGAGTTATGCGGCCAAACGAGAGATGCCAGATCTGGACGATCTGGGCTTTGCGCAACAATATGCGCTGTTTGAGGCCAATCCAGGCGTGGTGATCGACGCAACGGACATACGGGCAGATCCGGAAAGTATGCTGCAAAAGCTTTGTGAGGCGCTGGGCATTCGTTGGATGCCGTCGATGTTGCATTGGCCGGCGGGCGGGCATGCGGCGGATGGGGTGTGGTCCAGACACTGGTACGGGGCCGTGCATCGGTCCACTGGGTTCGCATCGCCGGAAACGACGTTACCGGATCTGGACGCAGAGCATGCCAAACTGGCCCAAGCGGCGATGCCTTACTTTGAGGCGCTTGCTTCCCACAAGATCACCTGATCCGTGACCGTACGCGCAACGGTTAACAGCGCATCTCCCGCCAACGCCCCACATCGACCACTTAACCCAGTAAAACAGGGTAAAATCGCTGTCTGTTTCATGTCGGTATTGCGTCGGTGCCCACATCGGCATCCCCGTGGTTAACGCAGCGCACGCGGGCATTTGTTACCGAAAGATAAACGCATCAAGGCGGCACGGATCTGTGATTTAGAGATTCCGCTTCAGTCAACGGGCCGGTATGTTGGCCAGCCGCGGCCGGGTTCGCCCTCACATCGTTTTGGCCGGCTTAGAAAGCCGCCGCTGTCATAGCATTCCTGAAGACTGTTGTGCCGCAAACGCTCCAACCGCCCTTCTGCAATGGACCGCCACCAGAGCGCCTCCATCAAAAGTGCGTCTTCTGGATCGGGTGTGCAGATGGAAACGGCAGCATTGTCCTTGCAGATTAAACCCACGGTCCGGCGGTTACCGAAGGTGTCGAACACCCACCGCAAGGAACGTGCGCCCCAATGGTTCGCGGGCGGCGGATCGGCAAAGGCCTGGGTTTCACCCCATGCGGCGCTGGTCCTTTCGGCCGGATCGGCGCCGCCATATTCCGCAAAGGGTTGCACCCTGATCGACCGCCAATCGGCATCTTGCGGCCCATTCGGCCCATCGACCGTTCTGCTGCCAACGCTAAGGGCTTCGGTCGCGAACCGCTCCATCCCGTCCTGTTCCATTGCCTCGGGCACCGGTCGGAAGCGATAGTTGTAGCTGGCCCCTTCGGGATAGCGAAGCTGCACCCGGGCATATCGGTCGCTCAACGTGATGGTCTGAGGATCTGAGGAGATGTCCGACGCGGGAACAGCCGTCACCTCGACCGCGCCGCCATGTTCGAGGAGTGGCCCGTCTACGAAGATCGTCAGATCCGCATCTTGTGCGACCAGCGCATTTGCGATCCAGATCAGCCCCACGGCCAGATGTGCTTCGCGCATATCGTCCTCCTGACATCACGGCTTTTCTAGCAAAGGTCGGGGTTAGTCGACATGGCCAAATCCCCCACCACCGGGGGTTTTCATGATGAAGATATCACCGGGGTTCAGCTCTGCCCGGTCATTGCCCAGCAGCCCCTGACGGTGACCATCCGCACGCTGCACAGCATTTTCACCGGCCTTGGCGGGATGCCCACCGGCACATCCATGTGGTGGATGAACTCGGTGCGACGACAGGACTGTCACGGTCATCTTCTCGTTGAAGGCAAGTCGTCTGATGATGCCATCGCCGCCTTTGCGTTTGCCCGCCCCGCCCGAGCCATGACGGATCGAGAACTCTTCGACCCGGACCGGAAATCGCGTTTCCAGGACCTCCGGATCCGTCATGCGGGTGTTGGTCATATGGCTGTGGACGGCGCTGGTGCCGTCAAAATCTGGCCCGGCTCCGGTTCCGCCGCAGATGGTCTCGTAATTCTGGTGAACGTCGTTGCCGTAGACAAAGTTGTTCATTGTTCCCTGGCTGCCAGCGATCACGCCCAATGCGCCATAAAGTGTGTCGGCGATGGCTTGGCTGACCTCGGTGTTGCCGGAGATCACGGCGGCCGGTGCCTTTGGGTTGATCATGGTGCCTTCGGGGACGACCAGTTTTAAGGGTTTCATGCAACCCTCGTTCATCGGGATTTCGCTGCCCACAAGGGTCCGAAAGACATAGAGAACCACTGCCCGGCAGATTGCCAGCGGTGCGTTGTAATTCAGTGGCGATTGCGGCGACGTGCCGGTGAAATCTAGTGTTGCGGTCCGATTTGTGCGATCCACCTTGATGGCAACCTTGATAGTGGCGCCGTCATCCATCGGATAGGCAAATGCGCCGTCGGACAGGACATCAAGAACACGTCGTACACTTTCCTCGGCGTTGTCCTGGACGTGACCCATATAGGCATGGACGGCCTCGACACCGAATTGAGCGGTGATCTTCTTCAGCTCTGCCGCGCCGGTTTCGTTGGCCGCGATCTGCGCAGTGAGGTCGGCCATGTTCTGATCGATGTTCCGGCAGGGATAGGGTCCTGAGGCGAGAAGGGTGCGGGCCTCGGCATCCCTGAGCGTCCCCTGCTTTAAGAGAAGGAAGTTGTCGATCAGGACGCCTTCTTCCTCAATCGTACGGCTGTCGGGCGGGGCGGATCCAGGCGTTTTCCCACCGATATCGGCATGATGGCCGCGGGAAGCGACGGTAAAGAGGATGTTGCGGCCCGCGTCGTCGAAAACGGGTGTAATGACCGTAACATCGGGCAAATGCGTGCCGCCGTTGAACGGATTGTTCATCATGAAGGCATCGCCGGGACGGATCTTACCGGCGTTTTGCAACAGGATGATGCGCACGCTTTCGGACATGGAGCCCAGATGGACCGGAACATGAGGGGCGTTCGCGACCAGATCGCCGTTCTGATCGAAGATCGCACAGGAGAAATCGAACCGTTCCTTGATGTTCACTGAATGAGCTGTGTTGGCCAAGGTTGCGCCCATCTGTTCGGCGATGGACATGAAGAGGTTGTTGAAAACCTCAAGAAGGACCGGGTCGACGCTGGTGCCGATCGCTTCGGTGCGCTGTATCTCTGTCATGCGATGCAGCACCAGATTGCCGCCTTCCTTGCAGGTGGCTTGCCATCCGGCCTCGACGATGTTGGTGCCGGTGGGTTCGACTAGTATGGCGGGACCCTTCACCGTTTGGCCGAGGGCCATTTGGTTCCGGTCGATCAGCGGGGCGCCTTGCCATGCGCCATCTGTATAGAGTCGGGCAGATGCACCGCCGACATCGCTGGGCGTTTGGTTTGGCAGGGTGACGCGCTCACCGGTATTGCCCGCTGCTTCGACCATGAGCATGTCGATGATGAGATGCTCGGTTTCGGGGTAGAAGCCGAAGCGGTTTTTGTGGGCTTCCAGGAATGCAGATTGCATGGTTTGCGGCGTGGAAAAGACGACTTCAAGACTGCGCTGGGCGTCAGCGGGACGTATATGGGCCGTCCTTGTGACAGCAATGTCTTTAGGCGGGACGCCCTGCCGGATCACTTCGGCCATGACTTCGTCTGTAAGCTCTGCGAGCACGTTCTTCGCATCTGTGTCTGCGAGATCACGTTGAAACTGATGTTCGCGTATGGCACGGATATCGGCGAGACCCATGCCGAAGGCGGAAAGTACCCCTGCGTATGGATGAATGAAGATGGTTTTCATGCCCAGTGCGTCGGCCACAAGGCAGGCATGCTGTCCACCCGCACCACCAAAGCTGTTCATTGTGTATTGGGTCACGTCATAGCCGCGCTGTACGCTGATCTTCTTGATCGCGTTGGCCATGTTTTCAACGGCGATGCGGAGAAAGCCTGTTGCCAGTTCCTCGATGGATTTGTCACTGCCGATCTCTTGGGCCAGGGCGGTGAATTTCTCGCGTACGATGCCGGTATCAAGGGGCAGATTTCCATCCGGCCCAAAGACGGAGGGGAACTGATCAGGCTGCAGTTTCCCCAGAAGGACATTGCAATCGGTGACGGTTAGTGGACCGCCCCGCCGGTAGGCGGCGGGTCCGGGATTTGCGCCCGCACTTTCGGGACCGACCTGCATGCGTCCGTCGCGGAAGGACAGGATCGAGCCGCCACCCGCCGCAACCGTATGGATCGACATCATCGGCGCGCGCATACGAACGCCCGCGACTTCGGTTTCGAATGATCGTTCGTATTCGCCCGCATAGTGGCACACGTCGGTTGAGGTGCCGCCCATGTCAAAGCCGATCAATCTGTCGAAGCTTAGATCGGCTGCTGTCCTGACCATGCCGACAACGCCACCTGCCGGACCTGACAGTATCGCATCGCGTCCTTGAAACAGGCTGGCATCGGTCAATCCGCCATTGGATTGCATGAACATCAGACGCTCGCAGCCGCCCCTGGTCGTGCCCAATGCACCCGCAACCTGATCAACGTACCGGCGCAGAATGGGCGAGAGATACGCATCCACAACCGCAGTGTCGCCGCGCCCGACAAGCTTGATCAAGGGGCTGACTTCGTGGCTGAGTGATATCTGCGTAAAGCCAGCCTCTTGCGCCATGGCGCCTAGTTGTTTTTCGTGATCGGGAAAGCGGTAGCTGTGCATGAGTGCGACCGCGACGGATCGATACCCGGCAGCGTAGGCATCGGCGAGGGCAGAGCGTGTCTGCGTGATGTTGAGCGGCAGCAGGACATTGCCCGTGGCATCAAGGCGTTCTTCGACCTCGATCGCGTCTTCGTAAAGCAGCTCGGGCAACTGGATGTTGAGATCAAAGAGACGCGGGCGGTTCTGGTAGCCGATCCGCAGCAGATCGCGCAGGCCCCTGGTGATCAACAGCACCGTACGCTCTCCTTTGCGTTCGAGCAGGGCGTTGGTTGCGACAGTTGTGCCCATCTTGACCGCCTTGATCGTGCCGCCGGGGATCTGCGCGCCCGCTTCGAGCCCCATCAGATCTCTGATGCCCTGCACGGCGGCATCCCGATAGCGTTCGGGGTTTTCGGACAACAGTTTGTGCGTTTTGATGCTGCCATCCGGTTTGCGCCCGACGATGTCCGTGAAGGTGCCGCCGCGATCAATCCAAAACTGCCACATGGATGTAGTTCCTTTGTTTGCCGACGGGATCGGCATCTGTTTTTGAAAAAGTGAAGATGTGTGCCGGTTCAGTACACCAAAGACGGCAGCCACAATGCGATTTGCGGGAAGGCAAGCAAAAGCCCAAGCATGACAAACATCGTTAGAACGAAGGGAAGCGCCCCGCGGATGACATCGATCATTGGGCCTGCCTTTCTTATGCCTTGGACGACGTAAAGGTTGATGCCGATGGGCGGTGTGATCAGCGCGGTCTCCAGCAGTACCATGAGCAAGATGCCGAACCAAACCGGATCAAAGCCAAGCGCTACGACAATCGGTGTGATCAGGGGTGCCATGGTCAGCAGCATGGACAGCGTTTCCATGAAACAGCCGATCAGGATCAGGACGGCCACGATCATCAGCATGGTTTGCATCGGTGTCCAGCCCAGCCCGGTGACGAAATCCGTCAGCGCTTGGGTCAACCCGATGATGGAGAGCACGAAGTTCAGAAAGACCGCTGCGATGATGATCAGCATGATCATGGCGGTGGTGCGCATGGTGCCTTCGATCGCTTGGCGCATCATGTCGATGGACATTTTGCCGTTCAGCGTCGCCAGCAGCAACGCTGCGACAACGCCCAAGGCGGCTGCTTCGGTTGGGGTGGCAAGGCCCGCATAGATTGATCCGACCACGACAAGGAAGATGCCAAGCGGCGGGATCAGTGCGGGAAGCGCGCCCAGGCGTTCGCCCCAGCCATGGAATAGCTTGGCGCCGCCCCATTCAGGTTTGACCATACAGGCAACCACGACGGTCGCCATGAAAAGCAGTGCCAGAAGGAAGCCGGGGATGAAGCCTGCGAGGTAAAGCTCGGGGACGGACGTGTTGGTGAGGAGGCCATAAAGGATCAGGTTGATTGAGGGTGGGATCAGAATGCCCAGAGTGCCGCCAGCCGCGACCGTGCCAAGAAAGAGGCTTTCGTTGTACCCGCGTTTCTGGATCTGGGGGACGGCAACTGTTCCGATAGTTGCTGCTGTTGCAACGGAGGATCCCGAGGTTGCCGCGAAAAGGGCAGACGAACCGATGTTGGAATGCATCAGGCCGCCCGGAAGCCAGCCCAGCCATTTGACGATGCCGTCATACATTTTCTCCGTGATCCCGGCGCGCAGGAGGATTTCGCCCATCAGCACAAACATCGGGATCGCGACGAGCAAGAAGTCGGTGCTGGTCTGCCAGGCCATGTCCGAGATGGCGCGGTGCAGGGGCATTGGGCTGTCGGTCCATTGCAGGATCAAGCCAAGCCAACCCAAAGCTGCGGCGATGGGCACCGCCAGTCCAATGAGACCCAGCAGGATGAGGAGGGTTTTGATCAGCATCGGTTACACCGTCTCGTCCTGGATCTGCTCGTCGAGTGACTTGATACCAATCAGTTCCTGAACGCCCGCTTGGTCGCGGCGGACATATCGCTGGATCGCGGCGAGACCGATGAGGACGCCCGAGAAGACGAAGAAAATCCAGCCGATCAGCCAGGGGATTTGCGGGATCGCGAGGGGGACGCGCATCGGTGTGATAGAGCGGGAATGGTTGCTGAGCGTATCGGCCACCATGCCCCAGACCATGAGGACCACGACAAAGGCAAAACCGATGAGCATCACCAGACCGAAGAAGTTGATGATCGGGCGCAGGGCTTTGGGAAAGGTGCCCAAGAGCGCATCGACACGAATATGGGCGCGTTCGAACAAGGCGTAGGAAAAGGCCAGGGTTGTCGCGACGCCAAAGGCATAACCAGAGATTTCGTCGGCCCCGCCGAGCGAGATGTTGAAGACCTTGCGCAGAAAGACCTCGGTCGTGACGAGAAGCGCGGAGAGAACGATCAGGGTGCCGCCAAGCCATGTCAGCCAAAGGCTAACCGCGCGGGTTCCATTCAGGAGCCGGTCAAGCATTTTCATAGACCTTTTGGGGAACAGGCGCGGCGGCGCAAGGCGCACCACGCCAGATCAGATTTAATTCGCGTTGGCGGTTAGGCCGAGTATCGGACCGACGGTTTCGTTCCAATTGGCTGCGCATTCAGCACCGCACCGCTCTGCCCAACGCGCCAGAACCACCTCTGTGGCGATCTTGTCGCGCAAGGCGAGATCTTCCTCTGAGGGTTCGACGAGCGTCATGGAACCCGGCTCTCCCACGTCGCAGGCACCGCCGGTGATGCAGGAAATCGCAATCTCATCCTCGGTCGCCGTTTCGCCCCACATGGCGTCGGTCAGTTTTGCGATCTCTGTCTGGAGAAGGGCGCGCTGATCATCCGATAGGCTGTTCCACTTGTCGAGGTTCATGGCGCCGAAGGCGAGGCCCCATCCCACGCGGAGGGTATAGGCGTGGGTGGCAACCTGGTTCCAGTTGGCGGTGTAGGCCGACATCGTGCCGGTAATCGCGCAATCCACAACGCCTTTTTCAAGCGCCGGAATCACCTCGGAAAAGGCAACGGTGACTGAGGTACCGCCCACGCCTTCGACAAAATCACCAAGTGTGGTGGAGTAGACGCGGATTTTCTTGCCTTCGAGATCGGCGATGCCGTTCACCTCGCCGTTGCACCACAATGTCTGGCTGGGGAAGGGGTAGAGCATCAGCAGCTTGGCATTGTAGATGTCTTCGAACGCGGTTTCGAGCGTTTTGAAATAGGCATCAGACACTTCGCGCTGGGTGTCGATGTCCTGGGTGAGTGTGGACAGATCCGCGCCTTCGAAAATGGCGTTCTCTGCAGCGACATATCCGGGCAGACCGAATGCAAAGTCAAAAACACCATTCTTGACCAAGCGCATGATCTCAAAACCTTTTAGACCCAGCCCGGATTGCGACTGGATCTTGCCGACGATCCGTCCGTCTGAGGCCGTGGCCAGCCTTTCGTTAAAGAACGGCTCTTCATGTTTTTGGAAGTTGGTCAGACTGGACCATGTGCCCACGGCGTTCAGGACGACCGGACTGTCGGCCAGGGCGGTTGTTGCGGTCAGGGCCAGCGCGCCGAGCGCTGTTCTGAGTTCTTTCATTGCGTTTCTCCTGTTGGGATCGTTTTTGGATTTAGTATTGTTGTGTCGGCATCGTCGGAGATGTCCGTAATCAGCATGTGCCCGGGTTTGTGCGTGATGCAGATGGGGGGCTTGGCTTGCGTGATGGCGACCTGCGGAGTGACCCCACAGGCCCAGAAAACCGGTGTTGTGCCCGCTAGAACAGGCGCCGGATCGCCCCAGTTCGGTTTCTTTACATCGGCGATGCCGATCGCTGCTGGATCGCCCACGTGGACGGGGGCGCCATGGGCCATGGGAAACTGTTTTGAGATCGCGATGACCTCGTCAAGTTGGGCATTGGGAATGGCGCGCATGCTGACGACCATCGCACCGTGGAATGGTCCCGCAGGCACCGTCTGGATATCCGACGTAAACATTGGCACGGTCGTGTTGTTCTGGATGTGCCAGATGGGAATTCCTGCCCGCTCCAAGGCGTGTTCGAACGTGAAAGAGCAGCCGAGCGCGAAGGCGACGAAGTCATCCTGCCAGAAATCTGTGATATCCTCGACACTCTCGCTCAGGACGCCATGACGGTAGACGTAGTAAGCGGGAACATC
This sequence comes from uncultured Shimia sp., assembly GCA_937897325.1. Classification (GTDB taxonomy): domain Bacteria; phylum Pseudomonadota; class Alphaproteobacteria; order Rhodobacterales; family Rhodobacteraceae; genus CALCOY01. The sequence continues at coordinate 62,075 of CALCOY010000015.1, read as the reverse complement.
CGTGCGGATGTCGATGTCATGTCCCAGTGTCTGCATATGTGGATTGCCGGTGTCAGAGACGCCGACCAGCGGGCAGGGTTTGGGATTGCGCTGGCAGAAACGCATGAAGTCCAAGGCGTAGGCCTCGGGCAAGATCGCCAGATTGGCCTGTAGATGTTTCTTACCCAGACCGGCAGTATGCGCGCCATAAGCGCAGGCTCTGATCTGGGCGCGCACCTCTGTGGTGCTTAGCGTTTTGAGCTGATGAAATAGGTCGTCCACAATCGAATCCTTTGATTGGATTACGATCCGGCTGAATATATATAAACGCAAATAGTATGTTTTTGGGTCAAGTCATAACAGATCTTTATATATCAGCGCGCGCGATCTGGTTGGCGATTTTTGCCGCTGTCTCAATCAGATGGCTTTTGGGCTCTCCCAGATAGGAGGCCGAGAAGCTTAGCGGCTTTGGGGTCCAGCCGGGATCAAATCGGGTAAGCTTGCCTTCCCTTTCGAGTGATGCGCCGAGTGAGATTGGCAGGGCACCGACAGCCAGCCCGGCCTCGACCATCCGGAAGCAGGAGGACAGGGAGGACGACGGAAACATCGAAATCTCCGGGCCGAACCGTTCGAAAAGCGCGGCCCGCAATTCGCGGTAGGGTCTGGTATTTCGAGCGTATGTCGCGATAGGGATCGCCGACAGATCGACGTGATCGGCGGATGTACGGCCAGGGGCGCGATACCAGGCCAGATCGACATCCGGCAAGATCACGTTGTCGATCGTGAAGTCCGAGATCGGGCCGAGAAGGATGGCCAGATCAATCTCGCGGCCAAGAAGCTGTTCGCGCAAGTTGATCGAGATATCGACGCTGATTTCGATCTTGAGTTGCGGGAATGTCTTGTGAAGCGCGCCGACAAAGTCGGGTAGCCAGCTTTGCGCGATGGTCTCCGACACGCCAAGCCGTATGAGACGGTCTACACCGCTTGCATCAACGACGTTTTGTTCGACAAGCTCTGAAAGGTGCTGAAACTGATCAGCGTATTGCAAAAGCATGTCACCGCGTTTGGTCAGGCTCATTCCCGCAGTTGAGCGCACAAAAAGAGACGCGCCCAGATTGTCTTCAAGCGCCTTGATCCGGGACGTGACGGCAGGTTGAGTGAGGTTCAGCGCCTCGGCCGCGCGATTGACGCTTTTGAAACGTGCAACGGCGAGAAATGTCCGCAAATGTTCAAGCTTTAACCGTGACATAGCCCGTCCTGAAAAATGTTTCGATGGACCTTAGTCAGTGGATTGGTTGCCACCAAGGCTTAGATGCCGGGCGGAAGCGTGACCGACAAAGGACCAGGATCCGAAGTGTATTTTCTGTTTACCTTCGAGGACCGGAATGCCAGCGTGTTTTTCCAAAAGACCATCTGATCGTTCGCATGTCCGACATTCCGTTTTTTGCGCTGTTTTTGGCTGTTCCGCTTGCCATCGTGTTTGCGACGCGAAGGATCGCGATTGCGGGTAAGGTGGGGGCAATTGTGCTGTGCTATGCGGCTGGTCTTTTGCTGGGTCTTTCAGGCCTTTTGCCGGATGCGGCGGATGGCCCGCGGACGACGCTTTCAGAGGTCAGCCTGGCCTTTGCGCTGCCGCTATTGCTGTTTTCCGTCGATCTGCGTGCTTGGGGCCGGATTGCGGGCAAGGCGACGGCGTCCATGTTCTGTGCCGTCGTGGCCGTGTCATTTGTCGCAACGCTTCTGTTTTTCTGGTTGCAGACGCGCGGTGTCACCGACGCCGAGCAATTCTCGGCCATGGCGGTCGGCATGTATACTGGCGGGGTTGCGAACCTGGCGGCGATGAAAGTGGCGCTGACCATCCCCGATGACCGTTTTTTGTTGTTCGCGACGGTCGATACGGTCGTGGGCGGGGTGTACCTGCTGTTCATGCTGACAATTGCAAAATCCGTGTTCAGCTATGTCCTCCCGCCTTTTGACGAAAGCACCAGTTCCAAGAGCGACGCGGCCCCGACATTGGCGGACGGAAGTGGCGGCGCCGTTTTGGGCCCTGCCTTACTGGTTCTTGTCTTTGCGGGCGTTTGCGTGGGGCTTGCATTGGCTCTGGCCCCATCCTTCCGCTTCGCGCAGTTCGAGATCGCTGTCATCGTGCTGCTGACAACCTTCGGGTTGATCGCATCGCTGATCCCTTGGATCCGGGCAAACACGTTTTCGGAACCGATAGGCATGTTCCTGATCTACGCCTTTACGTTTTCGGTTGCGGCGTCCCTTGATCTGAGCGCGCTTGTGGGTGCTGATCTGACCATCGTGTTATTTGTGATCATGGCAACGGTTGGAACGGTGCTGATCCATGCCGTATTTTGCAGTTTGATGCGGGTTGATGTGGAGACATTCATTGTAACTTCGGTCGCAGCGCTTCTTTCACCCGCCTTTGTGCCCATGATCGTCGAGCGGCTGCGCAACCCTGCGCTTTTGATGTCCGGGATCTCTGTTGGTATCTTAGGTTTTGCCATCGGCAATTACCTTGGCATTTCGCTGGCGCTGATCCTGGCGCGATAGATGGCTACAGGAGCTGAAATGGAACATCAAAGCCTGCCGCCGAACGGCCGTACCGAGGCGGATGTATTGGAGGATCTTCAGTCGTTTGCTGCGCAGGATCCGAAATACAAAGAGGGGCGGCTGTGGAGCCTCGTTTATCATTTGGATGAAGGGCATGATGCGTTTCTAAGCAAGGCCTATGCGCAGTTTTCATCGGCCAATGGGCTCAATCCGTCGGTGTTTCAAAGCGTCAAGCAGATGGAAACCGAGGTCATCTCTATCGTAGCGGGGTTGCTCAACGGTGGGCCGGACAGTTGCGGTGTTATGACGGCGGGCGGGACGGAGAGCTGCCTGATGGCGGTGAAGACCTACCGTGATCTGGCGCGCAAGACGCGGAAAGTGCGCCGACCCAATATGATCCTGGCCGAAACGGCGCATGTGGCGTGGTTCAAGGCGTCGGAGTATTTCGGAGTGAAGGTCAAGCTCTTGCCGATTGGCAAGGATCATCGACCGGATCTGCGCAAACTGCCCAAGTTGATCAATTCAAACACTGTTATGGTTTTGGGGTCCGCACCCGAGTATCCCTTCGGACTGATCGATCCGATTGAAGAAATGGCGGAGATTGCGCAAGGCCAAGATGTGCCAATGCATGTCGATGCCTGTGTAGGAGGGTTCATTCTGCCTTTCATGGAGATGAATGGAACGGTGATGCCACCCTGGGACTTTCGCGTTCCGGGTGTGACGTCGATTTCGGCCGACGTGCACAAATACGGCTATGCAGCCAAGGGGGCGTCGACAATAACCTATCGCGATCTCGACACGCTGAAACACCAGATGTTCGTCTATGAGGATTGGCCGGGCGGTATCTTTGCATCACCCGCCTTGCTTGGTACGCGGCCGGGGGGTGCATATGCGGCCGCCTGGGCCACGCTGCAGAAGATCGGAACGGAGGGTTATCGAGAATTGGCGCGTCAAACATCCGATGCGGTCGAACAACTCCGGCAAGGCATTGAGGCGATTGAGGGCCTCGTTGTGATTGGAGATCCCAAGGGGCCGCTGATAGCCTATCGATCAAACGACAAGGATCTGAATATCTTTGCTGTCGCCGCACAGATGGAACTGGCGGGGTGGAGTCTGAACCGGACGCAAAAGCCGGACGGGATCCACGCGATGGTAACCGCGCAGCATCTTGCCGTTGTTCCCGAATACCTCGCTGATCTGCGCAAGTCGGTCGACATCGTGCGAAGCAATCCGGGGCTTGCCAATTCGGGCAGTGCGGCGACCTATGGGATGATGTCGCATGTGCCGCTCCGCGGCATGGTCAAGAAACGTATTCTGGATGTCTTCGCCGAGATGTATCGCGCGGGCGGGGCCGAGCTGGATCTTCATGCCTCGGGTTCGCCGTCGCTGCTGGAGCGCGGTATGTCCCGATACGTCGCATGGCGGGTCAAGCGCAGCCGTTAGCTTAGCCGTCTGTCCCTAGCCGCCAGAAGCTTCAGCCTCAGGGCGTTGAGCTGGATAAAGCCTTTCGCATCCGTTTGATCATAAGCGCCAGCGTCGTCCTCGAAGGTGACGTGGGCCTCAGAATAAAGCGAGTGGTCTGACCAGCGACCGACGGTGCGTGCGACACCCTTATAGAGCATGAGGCGAACTGTGCCCGTGACGTGAGCTTGCGACGCATCGATGGCTGCTTGCAGCATCTCCCGTTCAGGGCTGAACCAGAAGCCGTTGTAGATCAGTTCTGCATAGCGGGGCATCAGTTCATCTTTGAGATGCGCTGCCCCGCGATCGAGCGTAATCTGCTCGATCCCCCTATGCGCTTCCAGCAGAAGCGTCCCGCCGGGTGTTTCGTAGATGCCCCGGGACTTCATTCCAACAAACCGACCTTCCACCAGATCGAGACGCCCACAGCCGTGTTTGCCGCCCAATTCGTTTAACTTGGTCAGGATTGCGGCGGGGGACATTACCTTACCATTGATCGACACCGCATCACCTTTTTCAAAGCCGATCTCGACATATTCCGGTGTATCTGGCGCATTCTGAGGATCGACCGTGCGCTGATAGACGTAGTCGGGCGCTGCTTCGGCTGGGTCCTCAAGCACCTTGCCCTCGGTCGAGGTGTGCAAAAGGTTCGCATCTACGCTGAATGGTGCCTCACCGCGTTTGTCTTTCGCGATAGGGATCTGGTTTTTCTCGGCAAAGTCTATCAGTTTCGTCCGGCTGGTCAGATCCCATTCCCGCCAGGGTGCGATCACCTTGATGTCGGGGTTAAGCGCATAGGCCGCCAGTTCAAACCGCACCTGGTCGTTGCCCTTGCCGGTGGCACCGTGGGCCACCGCATCGGCGCCTTCGGTTTCGGCGATTTCCACCAGCCGCTTTGAGATCAGCGGTCGCGCGATGGAGGTGCCCAGCAGGTAAAGGCCTTCATAGACCGCATTGGCCCGAAACATTGGAAAGACGAAGTCTTGGACAAATTCTTCGCGCAGATCCTCGATGTAGATTGCTGAGGCGCCCATCATCTCGGCCTTCTTGCGCGCCGGTTCCAGCTCTTCCCCTTGTCCCAGATCGGCGGTGAAAGTCACGACTTCGCAATCGTATTCCGTCTGCAACCACTTGAGGATGATCGAGGTATCAAGACCACCGGAATAGGCCAGAACAACTTTTTTGGGCGCAGACATCAGGGTTCCTTTCGGCGATAACGGGCGGGGCGTAGCGGGTTTTGGGGATGTGAGCAAGACAGCCAGCGCTTGCTTGGCCGGGCTGCGTGGGTCAGACAGTGGGAATGAACACGTTTTGCGAAAAGGCGCGCGCAGCAGAAGCGGCGATGCGATCGGTTTTCCCGCCCACGCCGCTTTTGCGGAATGCGCATCTGTCGGAGATTTATGAGGCTGACATCTGGTTGAAGCGCGAGGATCTGAGCCCGGTGCGATCCTACAAGCTGCGCGGGGCCTTCAACGCGATGCGCAAGGTGCCACAGAAAGACATCTTCGTCTGCGCAAGTGCCGGCAATCACGCGCAGGGCGTGGCCTTCATGTGCCGGCATTTCGGCAAACGCGGGGTCATCTTCATGCCGGTCACCACGCCCGAGCAAAAGATCCAGAAAACGCGAATGTTCGGGGGCCATCAGATCGAGATTCGGCTGACGGGTGACTATTTCGATGACACGCTGGGCTCGGCGATGGCGTTTTGCAGCAAGGCTGGCGCGCACTTTCTGTCGCCGTTCGACGATCCTGACGTGATCGAAGGTCAGGCCAGCGTTGCGGTTGAGATCGAAGGTCAGATCCCGCAGCCTGCGGATCACATTGTATTGCCGGTCGGGGGCGGGGGCCTTTCCGCCGGGACCCGCAGTTATTTCGGGGATCAGGTTGATTATACATTCGTGGAGCCGCAGGGCGGCGCCAGCCTGCGAGCGGCTTTGAGCGAAGGCGCACCCGTGACCCTGCCCAAGATCGACACATTCGTTGATGGTGCGGCGGTTGCGCGGATTGGTGAGAACACGTTTTCTTGCCTCAGCCGTACGAAGCTGTCGGACGTTGTCGCCGTGCCCGAGGATCGTATCTGCATCACGATTGTTGAGATGCTGAATGTCGAAGGGATCGTGCTGGAACCGGCCGGGGCTCTGGCGGTGGACGTGCTGCAGGACGTGGCCCAGGACATCAAGGGCAAGCGGGTCGTCTGTGTGACATCCGGAGGAAACTTTGATTTCGAGCGTTTGCCGGAGGTCAAGGAACGCGCACAGCGTTTTGCGGGGCTGAAGAAGTATTTTATTCTGCGCCTGCCGCAGCGACCCGGCGCGCTGAAGGATTTCCTGAACAATCTTGGCGCGCATGACAACATTACGCGCTTTGAATATCTGAAGAAATCTGCGCGTAACTTCGGGTCTGTGCTGATCGGGATCGAAACAACCGAAGCCGCGAATTTCGGCCATCTTTTTGCGCGGTTGGATGACGCAGGGTTCACCTATACCGACATCACGAATGATGAGACGATCGCGGAATTCGTGATTTAGGGAGGCATCATGGAGTTTTCTGGAAAAGTCGTGGCCATCACCGGTGCGGGCAGTGGCATTGGTGCGGCCCTTGCGCGGGCAATTGCCAAGGAAGGAGCCCGGCTCAGCATTATTGATCGCAATCCGGAGGCCGCGCAGGCTGTCGCGGCCGAGGTGTCTGGTGTGGCCTTCAGTTGCGATGTGACCGACGAGACGTCTTTGAGATCCGCGATATCCGAGACCGAGGCGCAGCTTGGACCGATTGATTGCTTTGTCTCAAATGCGGGTTTGGGGCGCGGGCAGCCCGATCATGCGGCCTCTGCCAGCAATGACGATTGGCAATTGAATTGGAATGTCCACGTGATGGCGCATGTCTATGCGGCGCGGGTTTTGCTGCCCGCGATGATCGAGCGCGGTGCCGGGTATTTTGTCAACACTGCCTCGGCGGCTGGCCTTTTGAACCAGATCGGAGATGCGGCCTATTCGGCGACCAAGCATGCGGCGGTCAGTTTCGCGGAATCGCTGGCGATAACGCATGGTGATGAAGGGATCGGTGTTTCAGTGGTCTGCCCGCAATATGTGGCAACGCCAATGGTTGGCGTGGGGGAGGAGGAAGCTGCGGCGCATGAAACGCTTCTGACTGCCGACGACGTGGCCCATGCGATTATCGATGGTGTGAGGGCGGAACGGTTCCGGATTCTGCCGCATCCGCAAGTCTCTGAATACACGGAACTTCGTGCGGCAGATCCTGACAAGTGGTTGAAGGGCATGCGCAAGCTTCGGTCAATCGCGAATGCCAAGTTCGGTACGCCGGGCCCGCAGCATTTTTACAAGCTCGTTTAGGTCAAAGACCTTCAAGTCCGCAGACAAATACAGTCCTTGACTGATCATAGCAGCCTACGATATCGGCCAGATCCACGTCTGTTGCCCTACCGTTGGCGGACATGGTTTCCGCAGTCTGGCATAGCGTGGAGAACTCCGCAAAGCCGAGGTTTAGGGCACTGCCTTTCAGGCTGTGCATCCGCTCTGCCAACCCGGCGACACCATCGCCTTTGCGCAATGGCTGAACGCCCTCGTCAACCTCTTCAAGGAAGATGTCCACAACTTCTTCAAAGTCCTCTTCGCCCACCTCTTCGCGAAGCAGCTTCACCCGGTCCCAATCAATCATGGTCAATCTCCATCAATCCTGCTTTGGATGCTGGGTAAGGGTTAATTGAACGTAACTGATAAACCTTTAGGTTTTCGGATTTTTCCTTTCACCGATCATTAAAGGACTGCCTCTAGCACCATCGCAAACGAGATCTTTGGTGACGTCATGCAATTTCAGAAAGTTCAGTCCGTCGTCCTGCCACCGATTGGGCATGACCGACCGACGCGCGTTCTAATCGTTGATGACAGCAAGTTGCAGCGCAAGATCCTGACCTCGTCCCTCACCCGACTGGGGTATGAGGTGTTTGAGGCAGCGTCAGGGATTGACGCGCTTATGATGTGCCAAAAAACTCCACCTGAGGTGGTGATCAGTGACTGGATGATGCCCGGGATGAGCGGGCTGGAATTCTGCAAGGCATTCCGCGATCTCACCGCAGAGGATTACACATACTTCATCCTCCTGACAGCCAAAAGCGGAACGCCCGATGTAGCCAAGGGGCTCGATGCGGGGGCGGATGACTTTCTGACGAAACCGGTGCATGCGCATGAATTGCGCGCGCGCATCACGGCCGGTGAGCGCGTGGTTACGATGCAGCGTGAACTGACCGAGAAGAACCGGCTGATATCGGATACCTTGAGCGAACTGAAAAGGCTCTATTCGTCACTGGATAGCGATCTGATTGAGGCAAAAAAACTGCAACAATCCTTGGTTCCCGAGCGGCAACAAAGGGTTGATGGCGCGGATGTCTCATTGTTTCTGCGATCCAGTGGTCATGTGGGCGGCGATCTTGTAGGTATGTTCCCCGCCGAACCTGGCCATGTTGGTCTTTATGCAATTGATGTGTCGGGGCACGGGATCAGTTCCGCCCTGATGACCGCGCGGGTTGCGGGGTACCTTTCAGCTACCGCACTTGATCAGAATGTGGCCCTCAGGAAGGATGATGACGGCACTTACCTTTTTCGCAAGCCAAGCGACGTGATCGAGACGATGAACGATCTTGTTCTCGATGAGATGAAGACGGAACACTACTTCACCATGATCCTTGCCGATGTCGATCTGATGACAGGGCGCGTCCGCATGGCACAGGCTGGTCATCCCTATCCGCTTGTTCAACGCAGCGATGGCCAGATTGAACAATTTGGCCCCGGCGGATTTCCCGTCGGATTGATGTCTGGGATTTCGTTTGAGGATTTTGAAGTTCAGCTTGCTGCTGGCGACCGGCTGCTGCTTTTGTCCGATGGCGTCACCGAATGCCCGGGGGATGACAACGAATTGCTAAGCGAAGAAGGTCTGGCCAAAATTGCCGCGGAATTGTTCGACATGCGCGGCCACGCATTCTTCGAGGCGATGATCTGGCGCCTGTCGGAATTTTCCGGCGCAGACACATTCCCGGACGATATCTCTGGCGTCTTGTTGGAGTATGGCGGTCACGTCTAGCCCAAAGAAACGCTACAAAGTCTCTCGCAGTGCTTTGCGGAGGAACGCTCGGTCCCCATCATTTGCCAGCGCGTCGCAGGCTTCCGCCGGTTTCAACAAAAGTGTTTCGTGATGCGCCTCGACCGGATCTGCAATCTGGCGCGCAGGATGCGCGATGTAGACCTGGCAGAGCTTTTCGGCCCAAAGATCATATTCCGGCATGAACACGAAACGGCGGAAGGCACCCAGTCGGCGGGCGCGCGCAATGCTCCAACCCGTTTCCTCGATGACTTCCCGGTAGAGCGCACGCAAAGGGCTTTCGCCAGGATCAATACCGCCACCGGGCAGTTGAATGTCCAGTTCCGGTTCAGTTTGCGCTGTCAGAAGAACTCGACGACCAAGCGGAAGGACGGCATATGCGCCGGGTCGCAACCTATATCTTTTGTCGGATCGGGGCCGTTCGCCGACGCGTGGGATCATCTTGCCCTCTTTCAGTCAGACGCAATCCGCCTATATAACGCCGATATGCCAATCCTGGGCAGGTAAGGAAACCCCGATGACCACCGGATCGCAAATTGCGTGGGACGATACCGTCCTGCCATTCCAACTTAATGTTTCTGACATTCGCGGGCGCGTGGCCCGTTTGGATGGCGTTCTTGACGGCATTCTCAAGCAGCACGACTATCCGCCCCAGGTTGAAGCGCTGATTGCGGAAATGGCACTGCTGACCGCCCTGATCGGCCAAACCATCAAATTGCGCTGGAAGCTGTCCTTGCAGGTACAGTCGAAAGGCGCGGTGCGCATGATCGCGACAGATTACTATGGGCCCGAGAAAGAGGGTGAGTCGGCGCGGATCAGGGCCTATGCGAGTTTTGACCGTGATAAGCTGACCGAGGCGCGGCCGTATGACCAGATCGGCGACGGCTATTTCGCGATCATGATCGACCAGGGGGAAGGGATGACACCATATCAGGGCATCACACCCTTGGCCGGGAATACGCTGGCCCATTGCGCAGAGGCCTACTTTGCGCAATCCGAACAGCTGCCAACCCGGTTTCAATTGAGTTTTGGCCGGTCCACGGAAGCGGGCGGGAAAGAGCATTGGCGCGCTGGCGGTGTCATGATCCAGCACATGCCGAAAGCCTCACCCTTCGTGGCCCAGACTGAGGGGACAGGTGATATTCTGATGGCCAATGATCTTCTGGAAGGCTCGGATTCGGAGAACTGGAGCCGCGTGAACATCCTTCTCGACACGGCTGAAGAGATCGAGATGATTGGCCCGCAGGTTTCGCCCAGCGACCTGCTTGCTCGGTTGTTTCATGAAGAGCGGCCGGTTGTCTTTGACACGCAATCGGTCCGGTTTGGATGCACATGTTCGGAAGATCGTGTGCGCCAAAGCCTCTCGATCTATTCGGCCCGCGACATCGAGAAGATGACGACAGAAGATGGCCGTGTCACGGCGGATTGCCAGTTTTGCGGGGCGCATTACGATCTTGATCCTCGCTCGGTCGGGTTTGAGGCTACCGAGACAACGGGTGACTGATCTTGTTGAACGGACCCGGCTCGCTTTGCAACGAAGCGGGCCGGAATCGTCCGATTTCGATCTGAATCCCGGCACGGTCCTTGCTGAATCCCGGAAATTGCGGCCTGCTGCCGTTCTGGCGCTGATTGATGCATCGGACCGCACACTGATCCTGACCAAGCGTTCGTCGGCCTTGAAGCATCATCCTGGTCAGATCGCCTTTCCGGGAGGCAAGCAGGACGAGGACGATGCGAGTATCATCGCCGCAGCCATGCGGGAGGCGCACGAAGAAATCGGACTGCCGCAGGATGCAGCAGAGGTTCTGGGCACTTTACCGTCGCATGAAACCGTGACGGGTTTTGTCGTCACGCCGGTGATCGCGATTTTGACCAGACCTTTTGACGTCGTTCCGGAACGCGGGGAAGTGGACGAGATTTTCCATGTCCCGCTTGATCATGTCCTCAATCCGGCAAACTACACGATCGAGGCGCGGATGTGGCGAGGTCAGATGCGCCGCTATTTTGTCGTGCCTTACGGCCCCTACTACATTTGGGGCGCAACTGCGCGTATGCTGCGCGCATGGACCGATCGCCTGACAAACTGACTGCGGCCAATGCGCCTTGGCTGCGAGACCCTGCAGCCCAGCGCATCTGCGACGTGCTGGCCGATGGGGGTTACCAGATCCTTTTTGTCGGGGGCTGCGTGCGCAACGCCATTCTGGGTGTCGAGATCAGCGATGTGGATCTTTCGACGGATGCCCGACCAGAAAAGGTCATCGCGCTGGCTCAAGCGGAGGGGATCAAAGGTATTCCGACGGGTATCGCGCACGGCACCGTAACGTTGGCAACCGGAGGCACATCCTTTGAGGTCACAACCTTTCGAAAAGATATCGAAACGGATGGGCGCCGCGCCGTAGTCAGTTTTTCAGACGACATTCGCGATGATGCGCAGCGCCGCGACTTTACGATGAACGCCCTTTATGCGCGACCAGACGGGACAATCGTTGATCCCCTGGGCGGGCTTGAGGATGCGCTGGCGCGACGGGTCATTTTCATTGGCAAGCCCAAGGATCGCATCCGAGAGGATTACCTGCGGATCCTGCGCTTCTTCCGGTTTCACGCATGGTATGCCGATATGCAACAAGGCATGGATCCTGATGCGCTGGCCGCTATCGCAAAGCTTGCAGGTGGACTGAGGCGATTGTCTGCCGAACGTGTGGGCGCCGAGATACGCAAGCTCCTGTCTGCGCCGGATCCGGGACCGGCCATATGCGCGATGGAGCAGATCGGCATTTTAGCGCAGATCCTGTCGGGTGCTTCTACAAAGATCCTGTTGCCGCTGATTGAGCTGGAGGCGCAATCGGGTCTTGGCCCTGATCCGATCCGGCGCCTGACGGCATTGGGCGGGGAAGATCCTATCGATCGGCTGCGGCTGTCGAAAGCCGATGCGAAGGCAAGAAAGCACTTGATTGAGGGTCTTGGAGGCTCAGACACGTCAAAGGCGCTGGGCTACAGCTTTGGCGCGGAGACAGCGAAAGGCATTATTCTGCTAAAGGCGGCGATGTCCTCTATGCCTTTGCATGTCGATGCGTTCGCCGGCGTTGAAAGTGGTGCAAGATCGACATTTCCTGTCGTGGCAGCAGACTTTGACGGCACGCTAAGCGGAGGGGATCTGGGTGAAAAGCTACGCAGCTTGAAAGCACAATGGCTCGCTTCTGATCTGACCTTGTCGCGGGATGATCTTTTGGGGTGACATTCTGCGGCGTCTGAAGTACCAGACAGTCAACCCACCAGAGGAGGCAAGCATGAATCAAGGGACAGTCACCAACACTTTGTGATCGGTGTCTTTCACTTATTCGTGGACGGCCGATCCAGCCGCCACCTTTTGCTTGCTAACATTTCTGGACCCCTCCGATGTTCAAATTCTTTGAAAACCTCGTCGACCCTTATGTCGAATACGAAGAGAAAAACGAGCCGCCGATAGAGATCTGGCCGTTTCTAAGAGAGTACGCGCGGCCATTTCACAGAGTCTTCGTGCTGGCAGCCATCCTGTCCGTGGTTGTGGCAGCCATCGAAGTCGGACTGATCTACTACATGGGTCGGGTGGTCGATCTGCTGAGCGGGACACCCGAGCAGGTTTGGGCGGATCACGGAACAGAGCTGATCCTGGTGGCGCTCTTCATCCTGTTTCTGCGGCCCGCTTTGCAGTTCATGGACGTTCTTGTTCTGAACAACACCATCCTGCCGAACTTCGGGACCTTGATCCGGTGGCGAGCACATAAACATGTTTTGCGTCAATCGGTTGGCTGGTTCGAGAATGATTTTGCGGGCCGGATCGCGAACCGGATCATGCAAACACCCCCTGCCGCGGGTGAAGTGATTTTTCAGATTTTCGACGCGATCTCGTTTTCGCTGGCCTACATGATTGGTGCGGCGGTTCTGTTGATGGCGGCGGATCCGCGTCTGCTGCTGCCATTGCTCATCTGGTTCACGCTTTATGCGCTTTTGATCCGCTGGACCGTGCGGCGTGTCGGGCCTGCGTCGCAGGCGGCGTCCGATGCACGGTCGACTGTGACGGGCCGCGTGGTGGACGCCTATACCAACATTCATTCGGTGAAGATGTTCGCGCATCACGATCTGGAGCTGTCGTACGCAAAGGCCGCGATTCAACACAGCCGGGCGACCCTGCAGACGGAGATGCGGATCTACACCATCATGGATGTGGTGCTGGTCATTCTGAACGGTCTTTTGATCGTCGGTGTCGTCGGTTGGGCGCTGCTGCTTTGGATGCAAGGCACCGCAAGTGTCGGGACAGTGGCGGCGGCCACTGCGCTGACGTTGCGGCTCAATGCGATGACCGGCTGGATCATGTGGGCGCTGACAACATTTTTCCGGGAACTTGGCGTGGTGGCCGAGGGCATGGAGACGATTGCCCAACCGATCAAACTGGTCGATGCTGACAAAGCCGAGACGCTGAGACTGACCGAAGGTGGCATCATGCTCAGCGGTCTGACCCATCATTATGGTCGCAAATCCGGCGGGTTGGAGGCGATCGATCTGAAGATAGCGCCCGGCGAAAAGATTGGACTCGTGGGCAGGTCGGGGGCTGGCAAATCAACACTCGTCAAGCTGCTGTTGCGATTCTATGACCCCGAGGGCGGTAACATTCTGATCGATGGCCAGAATATCGGGCAGGTCACGCAGGACAGCTTGCGCCGCAATATCGGAATGGTTCAGCAGGATTCGTCGCTTTTGCACCGGTCTGTTCGAGACAACATTCTCTATGGGCGGCCCAAGGCGACCGACGAGGAGGTCATCGCGGCAGCCAAACAGGCGCAGGCGCATCAGTTCATCCTTGATCTGACAGACCCGCAGGGCCGCTCTGGCTATGACGCGCAGGTGGGTGAACGCGGGGTTAAACTGTCGGGTGGTCAGCGTCAGCGGATCACGTTGGCCCGTGTTATCCTGAAAAATGCGCCAATTCTGCTCTTGGACGAGGCAACAAGCGCCCTCGACAGCGAGGTCGAAGCGGCCATTCAGGACACGCTCTATGACATGATGGAGGGCAAAACCGTCATCGCGATTGCTCATAGGCTCAGCACGATTGCGCAGATGGACCGAATTCTGGTTCTGGATGGGGGGCGGATCGTCGAAGACGGCTCGCATGACGCGCTTTTGTCAAGTGGTGGCCTATATAGCGAGTTCTGGGCTCGCCAGTCCGGTGGGTTTCTGCAAACCGAGGCTGCGGAATGATCCTGAGCGTCTACAACCGCGCGCTTGAACGCGCGTCCCGTCTGGTTGACAGCACGGCCCCTGCAGACGGGCCGCCGCCAAGGACCTTCTGGCCTTTTGTTCGTTGGTGTCTGAAGGGATCGCTGCCGGTTCTGATCATCGCGACCATTATCTCGGGCCTGACGGGCGCCAGCGAGGTCGCAACGATGTGGCTGCTGGGCCAGGTGGTTGATGCGGCGGCCCAAGGTCAGACCGACTGGGCCGAGATCTGGCCACTGGCATTGGCGGCCGTCGCGCTTTTGCTGATCCTGCGGCCCGCGCTGTTCGGGATTTCGGCGATGTTCCAGTCGGTCGTGATCGCGCCCGCTGTCTTTACGTTGACGTTGTCGCGTCTGCATCGATGGACGCTTGGGCAGGCGGTGCCGTTTTTTGATAACGACTTTGCCGGCCGGATTTCGCAGAAAGAGATGCAGACAACGCGGGCGCTGACTGACATCGTGATCGAGACGGTCAATGCGATCCTTTTCGGGATTGCCTCGGTGATTGGTGCGCTGGTGCTGGCCGGGTCGATCCATCCGCGATTGATGATTGTTCTGGCGGTCTGGTTCGCGGTCTACAGTCTTTTTCTGCGGTATTTTCTGCCCCGTATCCGCAAACGGTCTGCTGCGCGTGCGTCAGCGCGGGCCATGGTTTCTGGGCAGGTCGTCGACACGATCACGAATATAAAGACGGTGAAACTGTTCGCCCAAAGCGAGCATGAGGATCAGGCCGCGCTTAACTCCATGCGCCGCCTGCAGGATCGGCAACTGGAATTTGGCAAGGTTTCTGCCGGGTTTCGCCTTGGCCTGATTACCTTGGCGGGTGTTCTGCCAATTGCGATGATCAGTGTCGGGATTGCGTCGCGCGATGCAGGTGTGACCCCCGGGGATCTTGCGGCAATTGGCGCTGTTTCGATCCGCCTGGCGCAGATGACCGGATGGGTCAGCTTTGTGCTCATGGGCATCTATGGCAATGTGGGCGAAGTCGAGGATGGAATACGTACGCTTGCGCCACCGCACACATTGGTCGATGCGCAGGATGCTAAGCCCATGGCGGTGTCGGACGGCGATATCGAGTTCGATGATCTCACCTTCATGTACGGTCGTGATCTGGGCGGGGTGGCCAACCTGTCCCTGCAGGTTTCGGCGGGCGAAAAAGTGGGTGTGGTTGGCGCATCCGGTGCCGGGAAATCCACCTTGGTGGCGCTTCTGCTGCGTCTCTATGACGCCGAGGCCGGGCGTATCCTCATCGACGGACAAAATGTCGGCCATGTTACGCAGGAAAGCCTGCGTTCTCAGATCGGAATGGTTACGCAGGAAACGGCCATGTTCAACCGATCCGCGCGGGATAACATCGCCTATGGCCGCCATGACGCGACCGATGCAGAGGTGATCGCGGCGGCTAAGAAGGCTGAGGCGCATACATTCATACAGGAGCTGGAAGATCACAAGGGACGTAAAGGATACGAGGCATTCCTGGGTGAGCGCGGCGTGAAGCTGTCTGGTGGCCAGCGGCAAAGGATTGCTCTGGCACGCGCCATTCTGAAAGATGCCCCGATACTGGTGCTTGATGAGGCGACCAGCGCATTGGATAGCGAGGTCGAGGCGTCGATCCAGAGCGCCCTATCGCGCGTGATGGAGGGCAAAACTGTCTTGGCTATCGCGCATCGGCTATCGACCCTGACAGAGATGGACAGGATCGTCGTCATGGATGCAGGTCGGATCGTTGAGATGGGCACGCATGAGACGCTTTTGTCCAAAGGCGGGCTTTATGCGAATTACTGGCATCGGCAGTCCGGTGGTTTCATCGTCACGGAAGCCGCGGAATGATCTGTTCGTGCGGTTGATGCTCGTCTGGTTCTGCGCCCCATGGAGTATGAGATCATAAGGTTGGGCCGTCAGGGCGACGGCGTCGCGGAAGGGCCTGTCTTCGCGCCTTTGACCCTGCCGCAAGAGATCGTGACCGGAGTTCGTGAAGGTGTTCGGCTGCGGGAGGTGCGCATCGTCAAACCCTCGGATGAGCGTGTTAAACCGGGCTGCCAACATTTCAAAGCCTGCGGGGGCTGCCAGTTGCAGCATGCCAGCGACGGTTTTGTTGCAAGCTGGAAGGCTGATTTGGTGGCATCACTTTTGTCGGAACAGGGGCTGGAGACTGAGGTCAGGCCAATCATGACCTCGCCCAAGCTGTCGCGACGGCGTGCAGGATTTGCCGCAAGACGCACAAAGCGCGGGGCGATGGCGGGGTTACACGGTCGTGCATCCGATATCATCGTGCCGTTGCAGAACTGCGATGTACTTCATCCCGATGTTTTTGCCGGGCTTGGCTTGGCAAAGCAAATCGCGACAAGGGCATCCAGTCGCAAGGCCACGCTAAGCGTTACAGTGACCTTGTCGGAGGTAGGTCTTGATGTGCTGGCCAAGGGCGCGAAATCTCTGAATGGCGATCTGCACCAAGACCTTGCAAAACTGGCCCGCGAGCATGATCTGGCGCGTTTGGTTTGCGACGATGAGCCGATTGCGGTTCGCAGGCCTCCCATTCAGCGTTTCGGTGATCTGGCCGTTGTGCCACCCCCGGGGGCGTTCCTGCAAGCGACAAAGCACGGGGAAGAAACGCTGCAATCTCTTGTGCTGGACTTTCTCGCAGATGCAAAAACGGTCGTCGATCTCTTTGCAGGTTGCGGGACGTTTGCGTTGCCGCTGGCGAAGAGGTCAGAGGTGCTTGCCTTGGAGGGCGACAAGGCGATGACCGCTGCCTTGAATCACGGATGGCGCAACAATCAAGGGTTGAAGAAGGTTCAGGCGCTGATGCGTGATCTTTTTCGAGATCCGCTCTTGGCCGAGGATCTGAGGGGTTTTGATGCCGCTGTCATTGATCCTCCACGTGCTGGGGCTGCTGCCCAGACTGCTGAACTGGCGAAGTCAGGCATTCCGCGCATTGCCTATGTTTCCTGCGACCCTGCAACGTTTGCGCGCGATGCAAAGGTTCTTGTGCAGGCGGGATATGACCTGCCCTGGGTCCAACCCGTTGATCAGTTTCGCTGGTCCCCGCATATCGAACTTGTCGGCGTATTTGTTCGTGATCATAAGGCGCGCTGAGTAAGTGAGGAGAGGCCCTATGGTATTTCGCGACCAACTAGACGTGTGGCTGCAACGGCCGCTGTTCACGAACTTCATCATTGGCGTGATCGTTGCAAATGCCATCATTCTGGGCATGGAAACCTCTTCAACCTTGATGGCGGCGGCTGGTCCCTTGATCCTGATGCTCGACCGGGCCTGCCTTGCCATTTTTGTCGTTGAAATCATCCTGAAGTTCATGGCGCGCGGGTTAGGTTTTTTCGTAGCGGATGGAATATCTTTGATTTTCTGATTGTTGGTGTCGCTTTGGTGCCGGGATCCTCCGGTCTGTCGGTCCTGCGGGCCTTGCGTATTTTGCGTGTATTGCGGGTCATATCTGTGGCGCCAAGCTTGCGTCGCGTGGTCGAGGGTTTTGTGACCGCCCTTCCAGGGATGGGCAGTGTTTTCCTGCTGATGGCGATCATATTTTACATCGGGGCGGTGATGTCGACGAAGTTGTTTTCGACGTCCTTTCCCGATTGGTTCGGTGATCTGGGTCTATCGGCCTATACCCTGTTCCAGATCATGACGCTGGAAAGCTGGTCGATGGGGATCGTCCGTCCGGTGATGAACGTCTACCCCTATGCCTGGCTTTTCTTCGTGCCGTTCATCATGGTCACGACTTTCGCTGTCGTAAATCTTCTGGTCGGCCTGATCGTGAATTCGATGCAAGACGCCCATGCCGAGGAAAGCAATGCGGCGACTGACAGCTATCGTGATGAGGTCTTGCGCCGCCTTGATTCGATTGAAGAAAGGTTAAGGAATCAGCGATAACAGCTTTGCGAGTGTTGGATTTTTTCTTAGGCAAACGAAGCATCTCGATGCTATTGAAAGAAAAAAATCGTTTGAAACAGGTTACTATGAAACGTAGATCTTTACTTCTTGGCGGTGCTGCAGCGGCATCGCTCGGCGCGTGTTCATCAAGCAAGTTCCGAAGCTATGACGGCCCAGAAGTTACTTATGTTGTCGTTGAGAAATCGCCGCGGCGGATGTACCTGCTGCACCACAATTCGGTCTTGCGGGATTATGACATCGATCTTGGCTTCGCGCCGGAAGGACACAAGCAGTTCGAAGGTGACGGGCGGACCCCGGAAGGCAACTATCTGATCGATCGGCGCAATCCCAACAGCGACTTTCACTTATCAATTGGTGTGTCCTACCCCAATGAGCAGGATGTCGAATTCGCACGCACCATGGGCAAAAGCCCGGGCGGCGACATCTTTATCCATGGGCATTCAAGTCCGTTCAAACGCCGGCGTCACGACTGGACGTGGGGTTGCGTCGCCGTTCCAAACCGTCAGATGGAAGAGATCTACGCGATGGTCCGGAACGGCACCCCGATCCAGATAAACGCCTAATCAGACACAAAACTAACGGTTGTTCGTGGCTGTATGGCGGCCCCCGGCGCCCCCATCACAAGCGTCCACCAGATTTTGCCGTTGTTTTCCTGAAACCATGAGAAGCCCATCTCGCGGGCTTGGGGTGACAGGATCACGCGGCGTGTATCGGGTTTTTCCATCCAGGCGCCGAGCGTTTCGATATCGGTTTCGTAGGTTTCGGAAATCGTTTCGCCGACAAGTGTTCCGCGATAGCCGACACGCTGGATGCGGTCGATCGGCGATGATCCGTCAGAACCAAAGTGCCAAGGCCGGTTCTGGATTGACATATCCCGCGAATGTGTCGCCGCTGCCGCGTTGAGGCGCGCGTTCAGTTTTACTTCGGGCTGACCTGCCGCACTGCGCAGGGCGTTGACCGAGTCGAGCATTCTGAACTGGATGGTCGATGTATCACCGCGGCTGATGCGGTAGACGCCCTGGCCATTCGAACCTGTGCTTGAAGGCGGGGCACACGCAGAGACGATGCTGAAGGCAGCCAGAATACACAAAAGTCTACGCATCATAGTTCACTCCGCATTTTGCGACGCGTACCCGTAGCCTGCATCTTGGAAGAGTTCAAATCGGCATAGGCGGCAATTGGAATATGACAATGGTTTGATTTGCGACTGCTGCATGGAAGCCATAATAACGTGATCGACGTTGAGAAACGGAACAGAAACACAGAGGGAATCATGTCCCAAGATCGAAATGCAAACCGGGGTCGCCGTGCCTTTTTGTTGGGCGGGGCAGCGCTTGTCGCTTCACCGGCCATTGTCAAAGCAAACCCGTTCAACAACAGCACAGTGGGCGAACGCGACCTGACCGAGGCCGTGCGCCGGAACGTTTCAAGCTTCCGAACGCTGGATTGGCGGCCTTACTTCAACACCCTTCGTGGTGGCGCGATTCTCGTCGATATCGACAGTCGCGCCGTACATTACTGGAGCGAAGATCGGGCGATCTACAAACTCTATCCATCAAGTGTGCCGCTTACCGAAGAGCTTACCCGCCGGGGCCGTACGCGTGTGACGCTCAAGGATCCGAACCCGGATTGGCGCCCGACACCGTCGATGTTGAAACGCAACCCGGAATGGCCGCCATATGTGCCGCCGGGGCCTGACAACCCGCTTGGGACACGCGCTTTGCACCTGAGTTGGACCTATTACAGGATCCATGGCACGCACGATACGCGCAAGATTGGACGTCAGTCATCGAACGGCTGCATCGGGCTTTACAACGAGCATATCGAAGAGCTTTACGAGATGGCGCGGGTGGGCACGCAAGTGTTGCTTATTTGACGACACGCAATGAGATCATAACCTTAGCAGATCGACTCGGTTTGCATTCGACCATGTTTGCTGCTTAACCGAAGAGTACGAGGTAAGTCTTGAGTGCGTGCAAGCAAATTTTGCTAGCGCGCGTAACTGGAGGTCTAAGATGAAAAAACTCGTTCTCGCTGCTGCTTTGACGGCCGCGGCGTCAACAGCTTTCGCCGGCTCGCTCGAAGAGCCGATCGTGGCACCACCTGTGATCGTTGAAGAGGCGAACAGCTCGTCCGGTGGGCTTCTGATCCCACTGCTCCTGCTGGCCGTCGTTCTGGCTGTTGCAGCTGACTAAGATATTTTATCTGGTTAACGGAAAAGGCAGGGGAGACCCTGCCTTTTTTGCGTTTTGAGTTAGTCCAACCAGCCCTTGAGATTCTCTTCGATCACCGTAGACAGCGCTTCAATGTGGGCGTGGTTGTCATTGAGACAGGGAATGTAGGTAAACTGCTCCCCACCTGCTTCCTCAAAGCTTTCCTTGATCTCTTCGTTGATCTCTTCGAGCGTCTCAATGCAATCGGCTGAAAAGGCAGGCGCGCATACGGCGATTTTCTTCTTACCCTCCTCGGCCAGTCGCGCCACTTCTTCCACAGTGTAAGGCTTTAGCCATTCTTCCGGGCCGAAGCGTGATTGGAAGGTGGTGGTGATATCCGTATCCGCCCAGCCAAGACGCTCTTTCAGGAGGCGGGTCGTCTTCTGGCACTGGCAATGGTAGGGATCACCCTCCATCAGATAGCGCTTTGGCACACCGTGATAGGAACAGACCAAAACGTCTGGACGATCCTCAAGGTTTGAATAGGCGCGTTCGATCGATTGGGCCAATGCCTCAATGTATTTTGAATGCGCGAAGTAAGGTTCGACGGTACGGGTGATGGGTTGCCACTTTTCTTCCATCAGCGCGCGGAAGAACTGATCATTGGCTGTGGCTGACGTTGCCCCGGCATAATGTGGATACAGCGGGAAGAATAGGATCTTCTGACATCCTGCTTTCGCCATTTCGCGCACTTTGGATTTTGTGGACGGATTGCCGTAGCGCATGCAGAAATCGACGACCACCTGATCGCCATAGCGGGCCTGCATAGCTTCGCGGATCTTGGAGGTCTGCTGCTTTGTGATCGTCATGAGGGGGCTTTCGCCAGCCTCTTCATTCCAGATCGACTTGTATGCAGCACCTGACGAAAACGGGCGTTTTGTTAGGATGATAAGCTGCAGCAGCGGCTGCCAGATGAACGGGCTGTAGTCGATGACGCGGCGATCAGACAGGAATTCATTCAGATAGCGCCGCATTGACCAATAATCGTAACCGTCGGGCGTGCCGAGATTTGCAAGGAGGATGCCGACCCGTTCTGCAGGGACAGCCGGATGGTCTTGGTCGGCGTGGATCGGGCGCGTCGCCGTTTTGGTCGTGTCCAGCATCATGGCATCTCGTTGTTGCGATACGGATCAGATAAGCGGATTTCAAGGCAGGTCAATCAGACAACTTGACCTCGGATGTCTTGAGTACATCCGCAAGTCGCGCCTCTGCCGATCCGGGGCGGAGGGGTTTGGGTTGGCTTTCATCCGGGGCCCAGCCGGTGAGAACTACGAGTTCAAACGTTGCCGTAACCCGATTGTCATCAGTCCCATAGTTGGTCTTATAAATCTGGGCAGCGCGCTTCATCACCGACGGCGGTGTGCAGTGGCGCAGACGCCCGGCCAACGCGTTGCTTTCCCCCATCTTGCGCAGATCGCGGGTCAACGCCCACATGTCATCATAACTTGTTTTGATCATTACAGAATCTGCTACAGGCATCGCGAAACCGGCCCTTTGGAGAAGCGCTCCGAGGTCTCGTATCTCGGGCATGGGCGCCACCCTTGGTGACAGCCCTCCAACCACTTCGCTTTCGGCTTGTGCCAGGCTGGATCGCAATTCATGCAGGGTTTGTCCGGCCAGCGTGAACCCGATGAAAAGCCCGTCGGGCGTCAGCGCCCGTTTGCACTGGATGAGCTGCCCTACAGGATCGTTTGCCCAGTGCAGCGCAAGACTGTGGATGACCAGATCGTGGGCAGTTTGCCGCAGTGGCAGGATGTCTTCATCTTGAACGATACTGGCTTGGTTCAGGATGTCTTGCGGCCAGACACTGGCAAAAGGTGTCACAAGAGCGGGGCTTCTGAAGACTTTTTTAACCAGAAGCAGCCGATCCTGAACCTCATCAGCGGCGGCCTTTTGCAGGAACAGGTCAGACCCCTTGGCGCGCTTACGATTGCGGGCGAGGGCAATTGTGTCGGTCATTCGCGGCGTTTCTGTCATGGAAGAGAGGATAGGTTTGGGATGGGTTTTGTTCAAACGGCTTTGGCTGCGATCTATCCGCCGCTCTGCATCGGTTGCGGTACAGCGGTTGATGTTGAGTTGGGCCTATGCGGCCCATGTTGGCGGGATACACCATTTATTGGAGGGGTAGTCTGTCAAAGCTGTGGTATCGGACTGCTTGGGACTTCGGATGATGATGAGCTTTGCGACGATTGCATGCAGAGGCCTCGGCCATGGGCCAAGGGGCGTGCCATCTTTGAGTATGACGGCATCGGGCGCCGCCTTGTTCTGGGCCTGAAACACGGGGACCGGCACGAGATCGCAACATCAGCGGCGACTTGGATGATGAACGCCGCGCAGGACATCCTTGAGCCGAACATGTTGGTGGCGCCTATCCCGCTGCATTGGATGCGCCTTCTGAAACGGAAATCGAACCAATCTGCCCTTCTTGCCAATGTGTTGGCCACGAAGGCAGGCCTTTCATGTAGCCCGGATCTGCTGATCCGGCCAAAGGCGACCCGGTCGCTCGATGGCTTGAACAAGGCCCAACGCTTCGAAATGCTTTCCGGTAGCATCGCCGTGCACCCAAAACGCAGATCCCAGATTGTCGGACGGCCACTGCTTTTGGTCGATGATGTGATGACATCTGGCGCGACGTTCGAGGCGGCAACTCATGCTTGCCATGCAGCGGGTGCACAGTCGGTTTCCGTTCTGGCACTGGCGCGGGTGACAAAACCGGCCTAAATCTGTCTATCGATAAACAGTTTTGGACCCGTAAACTATGAAAGCCGTCGAAATATACACCTCGCCGCTTTGCGGATTCTGCCACGCTGCAAAACGTCTTCTTGATCAGAAAGGTGTTTCCTATGCCGAGATCGACGTGATGGCGCAACCGGATCGTAAGGCCGAGATGATTGAACGCGCGAATGGTGGACGCACGGTTCCGCAGATCTTTGTTGGTGAAACCCATGTGGGCGGATGCGACGACCTTTATGCGCTGGAGCGTTCGGGGAAGCTGGATCCGCTGCTTGCGGCCTTATGAAAGCGGCTCTCCTTCAACTTTGTGCCTCTGACGATCCGGTTGAAAACCTGTCCACCACGGTGAGGTTGATCGATCAAGCGATCGATCGAGGAGCAACCTTTGTTCTGACGCCTGAAGTAAGCAATTGCGTTTCGACCTCACGCGATCAGCAACGCGCTGTTTTAGTGCGCGAACGGGATGACATCACCCTCGCGGCAGTACGGACGAAGGCAGCAGATGAGGGGGTGCATATTCTGATTGGGTCACTGGGCCTGGCGACAGATGATGCGCGGGGACGCTTTGCGAACCGCTCCTTTCTGATCGGGCCTGATGGCGCGATTCGGGCCCGCTACGATAAGATCCACATGTTCGACGTTCAGATCGACGAAAGCGAAACCTACAGAGAGTCCGATGGCTACAGGCCAGGTGAACAGGCTATTGTCGCGGATGCAGGTTTCGCGAAGATCGGCATGTCGGTTTGCTATGACCTGCGTTTTCCGCTGCTTGCGAATGCTTTGGCCAAAGCGGGTGCGGAGGTCCTGACATACCCTGCGGCATTCTCCCCGGTAACGGGCGCTGCACATTGGCACAGTCTGTTGCGGGCACGCGCGATCGAAACGGGTTGTTGGGTGCTCGCGCCTGCACAAACGGGTCACCATGAGGCCGTTGCGGGTAAACGCAGACAAACATTTGGGCATTCTCTGGTGGTCGATCCGTGGGGCGAGGTAGTTCTTGACGCGGGGCAAGAGACTGGCGTTTATATCTTCGATCTGGATCTGGGAAAGGTTGCTGAGGCACGGCGCAGGGTTCCGGCCCTGGCGAATGCGCGTGTGTTCGAAGCCCCGCGGGCGGGATGAGCGATTCAAAAAATGCTTTGGCGATATTGCTTCTAAGCGAGATGCTTGCTGCCGATCAGATTGTTCGGAACAGGCTCGGTAAGGTTTTGCCAAAGGGTATGGAGATTTCGCATTTTTCGGTGCTGAACCATTTGTCCTGGCATGAAGGTGAACGCACGCCGGCGCAACTGGCCGAGATCTTCAACGTGACCCGGGGCGCTATGACCAACACGCTGAACAAGCTGGAATGGGCCGGTCACATTCATGTCCGGCCCGATTGGGAGGATGCCCGACGCAAAATGGTCGCGATCAGCCCGGCGGGCAACAAGGCGCGGGAGCAAGCCATCAGTGCGATCGCTCCGATGATAGGGCAAATCGTCGACAGTCTTGGTGAAGAGCGGGTGCGCGAGGTCGTGCCGTTGCTGCGCGAGATGCGCCACTACCTCGTACAGAAAGACTAGCCTCCGAGCCCATTGATGTCCGCTGTGGAGTTTGATTCACGGGTCTGGGTGCCAGCGGGGAAAGTGTCTGATCTTTTCTGGTTGAGCGATGTGCGGATGGCGCGTCTTGAGCTTTTCTTTCCCAGATCCCAAGTCCCATGGCCAGCCGCGCGGTCAGGACCGGCATGTGCTGCATGGGATTATCCTCATCCATCGCAATGGCTTACGGTGGCCCGCCGAACCCGCTGCCTTTGGCCCCGCACAAGACATTCCACATCCGTCATAAAAGATGGAGGCGAAGCAAAACGGTCGGCCCCCTCTCGGGAAATCAACGCGTGATGCCGTGCCGGGCAATGGACGCAACCTGCCCGAAGCCCTTCCTATCCGCCATCGGCCCCGCCGCGCGCGTCATCTATTTGCTATGAGGCCGGGACTAAACACCTAGGCCTGATGGGCACCATCGGCGAGATTTTTGACAAAGGTCAGCACATCCGCAGGGGCATCGCCTGCTGCGATCTTTGAGACAATCGCCGATCCGACGACAGCGCCATCTGCGACCTCTGCGATGGCTTTGGATTTTTCAGCCGTGTTGATTCCGAATCCCACAATAATAGGCAAATCCGTCGCTGCCTTGATGCGGGCCACTTCGGGGGCAACGTCTTTGGCTTGGGCTTCTGCAGCACCTGTAATCCCGGTTATCGACACATAGTAGACAAAGCCAGAGGTGTTTTGCAGCACACGTGGAAGGCGTTCGTCATCGGTTGTGGGCGTCGCAAGGCGAATAAAGTCGATATCGGCGGCAAGGGCAGGAATGCACAATTCGCTGTCCTCTTCCGGGGGCAGGTCTACGACGATCAGCCCATCCACGCCTGCCTCTTTGGCCTTTGTTAGAAACTGATCCACGCCACAATTGTAGATCGGATTGTAGTAACCCATAAGCACGATTGGGGTCTTATCATTGTCTTCGCGAAAGACTCTGACGGTTTCCAAAGTGCGCTCCAGAGTCATACCACCTTCCAGGGCGCGCTGTCCGGCAAGCTGAATGGTCGGTCCGTCTGCCATTGGATCGGTGAAGGGCAAGCCAAGCTCGATAACGTCAACACCTGCGTCGGGCAGACCTTTCATGATCTCAAGTGCGGTTTCGAAATCCGGGTCGCCCGCCATTATGTAGCTGACAAATGCCTTTTTGTTCTGCGCTTTGAGGGCTTCAAAGGTGCGGGCGATGCGAGTCATGAGGTGTCCTTAGGATAGATCTCAGTCGATGTGCCGCAAGTGTGGGTGAAGATCAATCCCACCACTGATCTTGCGCCTTTGCACGACCCTGTTAGAAGCAGGCCGGATTTAAGCGAAGGAAGCGGCCATGGGATTCAAGATGGGCATCGTCGGATTGCCGAATGTCGGCAAATCGACCCTGTTTAACGCGCTGACCAAGACTGCGGCGGCACAGGCGGCCAATTTTCCCTTTTGCACGATCGAACCTAACGTGGGCGAAGTCGCTGTGCCCGACTCCCGTTTGGACAAGCTGGCTGGCATCGGGAAATCCGCGCAGATCATTCCGACCCGCATGACTTTTGTAGATATCGCCGGACTGGTTAAGGGCGCATCCAAGGGCGAGGGGCTTGGAAATCAGTTCTTGGCCAACATCCGTGAAGTCGATGCGATCGCGCATGTGCTGCGGTGTTTTGAGGATGGGGATGTCACTCATGTCGAAGGGCGTGTGGATCCTTTCGAAGATGCGCAAACCATCGAAACAGAATTGATGCTGGCCGACATCGAAAGCCTCGAAAAGCGGCTTCAGAATATTGTGCGCAAAGTGCGTGGCGGCGACAAGGAGGCGGTGCAGCAGGAACGCCTGATGAAAATGGCGCTTGAAAAGCTTGAACAGGGCAAGCCTGCTCGATTGGTTGGGATCGAGACAGATGACCTTAGAGCTTGGAAAATGCTGCAGCTTCTGACGACAAAGCCAATTCTTTATGTTTGCAACGTCGGCGAGGATGAGGCGGCCGAGGGTAATGATCTGTCGGCCAAGGTCGCTCAAATGGCAGCGGCTGAAGGCAATGCGCATGTGGTCATCAGCGCGAAGATCGAGGAAGAGATCAGCCAGCTTGACCCGGAAGAAGCCGGGATGTTCCTTGAGGAAATGGGCTTGGTTGAGGCGGGTCTGGATCGGCTTATCCAGGCCGGATATCAGCTTTTGCAGCTCGAAACATACTTCACCGTTGGGCCGAAAGAGACACGTGCCTGGACAATCAAACACGGCACCACGGCGCCGGCGGCGGCGGGTGTAATTCACGGTGATTTCGAGAAAGGCTTTATTCGGGCCGAAACAATCGCTTACGATGATTTTGTCGCTTTGGGAGGCGAACAGGCTGCAAAGGAGGCGGGCAAGATGCGCGCCGAGGGGAAGAGCTATGTTGTAAAGGACGGTGACGTATTGCACTTTCTCTTTAACACGTAAGGGTATGGCATGGGGCGTGTCGTTGCACTTGTCGGGTTTTTCGTGCTGATGTTTGGCGCGACCCGGCTGTTTGATATGGGTTTGAACGGTGACATCGATCTAAGCTTTGGGTCGAACCGGGGGGACAGGGTGGTGTTCATAGGCCGCGGCTTTGCGTTGAGCCCCGGGATCTTGAACGATGTGGAAGCGATTGGCACGAAATCCGCATCCGCACCCCGTTTGAATGTTTTCCCGCCGGTTTGGGGCGTTCCTTTCTGGGCGAATGATGTCGCAGGCGTTGAAAGCCTGCGAGAACGGTTTTCCAAGGAAGAGCCAGCTTTCGTGGTCCTGAAAGCCAGCATGTTGGCGGATCTGCCTGTCAACTGGCGCGAAAAGCTGATGAACAATCTTGCCACTGTCGCAACTCTGTCAAATGAGGCTGGGGCGCGGACCTTTGTCATCGCCAATCCTCCGATCAAGCCGCAAAGATCGCTTGGCTATCCTGCGGCGGTGCAGACGATTGAAACGGTGGTTTCAGAAGCTGCGGAAAAAACCGGATCGATTTTGGTCAGGGCTGGCGCGTTCTTTGCTGGTTTGCCTGAAGAGGAACGGATGACGCTCTATGCAGATGAAGGGGTTGGTCTGTCGAAGCGCGGCGACATCGCCGTTTCGTTGATGATTGCAACGGCGCTTGGGTCCGTTTCAACCGATACGCAGTCACCGGATGCCGATCTCGTCCCTGACGAGGTGTTTGCGGTGTGGCGCGATCAGGCGATCAACCTGATGTCGGAAGACATCCGTACGAACTAAACAGCTTGCGTGTTGTGCGGCGATGACTTTGACTTTGCACACCGGCGAAACGGTGCCCGGTCAGGTTTCAAGTGCGCGGCTTCTTGCTTGATCTGCGGCGTTTGAAAGCCATCACAACACCAGTTTCACAAATGACGCTTATGATCAGTTTATGGGATATCGCATTTATCGGCTGACATTTGCTTTGGTCGCAGTTTTTGCGTGGACTGCGGCTGCGCTTCACGCTGCAGGACCCCAAGAGGGTTTCATCCAATCACTTCAAGCGCTTGAGATTGACGTGACAGATGAACAAAAGGCGGAAATAACAGCGCAAGTCGCTCAGGCGCGCACGACAACCGAGTATCCGGACTGGTTTCAGCGTAGCAGCAAGATTCTGGTGGATATGGCGACGCTCTCGATGTCGGCTGAATTGCCATCAGCGCGCATGCGGCTGACCGAAATGCACCGCCAATTGCTTGAGATGATGGTTGGTGGAGACAATCTCGCACTTGAACTGGCCAGCGCGGACGATCCGATGGTTAATCAATTCGAAATAGGCGTCGGTATGACCGAGCGTGACTTGGGTTGGGCGATCATGCTGGAAGCGATGAAAGCCAACCTTCCTGACGATCCACGGCAGATGACCATTGGGAACGATCAGGCCGCTAATTTGATGCAAGAGATCAATGGCTCTTTCTATGAAAAGAACAACGGTGAGAAGCACTTTATCTCGCGCGTAGATGCGTGGGCCTTCGGGACCATAAATGCGTGGGCGGATCTTTCGCCGGATGAGCGTTTGATTGCAGTTTCAGTTGTCAGCGAAAAAGCAGTGCCATCGCCCGATCTGATGCAGAAGGTCATCGGATCCCAAGATATTCTTTTCTGGCTTGCTGGCATGGATATCGGGCTCACCGAGGGTGAAAAGCGGCGCTATCCCGAGCTGAATACTTATCTGAGCGAAGGTTACATGGCCGGCGGTGTCGATGGTCTTCTGGCCGAACGTGTCAGACGAACCGGGGGCGGCGTTGGTGCTGCCAGCGGCCTTGGTACGGTCAACATGATGATGGAACTGAACTACGACCTGCTGTTTGACAACGGGCTGTCGGCTGGGGGGTTGATGGGTTTGGAGTAACAAAGAAGGCGCGCATTGGATCCGCTTAACGAGATCTCGGCGCATGGGAAATGACGGGGTGTCACATGACAGAGAAAGCAATATCTGTTGCTGCTGAAGAGGCAGTGGAAGATCTAGCCGAAACGCTTGTGCAGGAAGTGTTTGAGAACGCAGATCGCTTCATCCGCAGCGATGATCAGCTAAATCACTATGCGATATTCCGATGGCTTGTGACCACGCAGGAGGAACAGGGCCTTGTCTCGGAAGCAACGCTTGGGACAGCTGGTTCAACATGGCTATTGGCGCAGAAACTGGGTGAAACCCTGCAGGACGCCGTCAACATGATCGTTCAGCTCACAGCTGTGGAACGGGCGATGCAGGACATGATCCAGGTGATTCTTTTTGCCAACCTGATGCACATGTGGCGCACAAATGATAGCCTGCAGGAAGACAGTCCTCTGGGTCAGGTACTGCGGGCCGAGAAGATGCAGGGCTATGAATGATAGCAGCGCCTAAGGGCCTTTGTAGGTCCTGCTGTCAGTCTGTTCAGCCCGCAAAACCCTGCCATCTGCATCAAGATAGACAACCAGCATGTAGAAATGCGCGAACATGTCATCGTCGAATAGATAGACCAGATCGGTGTCAGAGCTGTCGTCAGGCGTTCCCAACATCGCAATGACGTCGTCTTTCGACATACCTGCCTCAACCGCTACTTCTGCCTGATCTGCAAATTCACGGCGCTTCCACCCCTGTTTCTGTCCGCCACGCGCCCGCCATTCGGCAAGCGCATCATCCTGTGTTTGTGTGGTGTTTGATCCGAAAAGGGTCATGGCGGATGCCTCTGTTGTGAAAATGGTCGTCCCGCAGCAAAGGAATGCAACTGCAAGGCAGGTTGGTATTTTCAACTGTTCGGATCCCCTTGCTCGAGCGCGCGCTGTTGCAGTTCGTCATTTCCATCGAGGAACAGAGGCCGCGGCTGTCCGTGTTCACCATAAGCCACTTGGTTCGACCAGGCCAGATCGCCGTCGGAATTCACAACCAGCAGGTCACCCCGATCCATTGCGTCGGCGATAAGATCCTGAAGTTGCGCGTCTGATGCGCCGGGATTTTCGACGGCTATGCGACGTCCCACTTCATTGTTGTATAGGTCCATAGCTTCACGGGCCGCTTCATTTCCGGGTACCATCTCGTGCGCCGTTGCATAGGCTTCCGTCCAGTCTTCGCCGAAGCTTTGCGTCATGCGTGCGTTCCACAAGGCATGGCGGAAGGCATCGGTGTGCCCATTATTGTTCCAGTGGAGCAGGGACATGTCGTTTCCGTCAGGTTGAGGAAAGCGCGCCTGTGCCGTTTCGTAAGTGTCCTGCGCCATCATAGACCAGTTAATTTGATCCACCGGTCCAAGCTGGTTTAGCAGTTCGGCTTCCACTTCGTTCAAGGGGATTTCAAAGCCGGTTTGGCCGACCCGTTCACCCGCCCTCTCAAGGCTGGGACCAATGCCGGGAATCCATCCGAGATTCTCGCCGGCCCATTCGACGGGCCCTTCGGCCCAATCCGGCGTTGCCTTGGGTTGCCAGGTTGTCATCTCCGCATCGTTGACCTGGTATTCGGTCAGCACCGCGTCGAGGTCGCCCCGTCCGCCCGCGGGTGTTGGGTCTGCCGCAGGTGGTGCAGCCGGGGCAGGCGCTTCGGTGTCGGTTGGGCCGCTGTCAGTTGAACCTGAACCAAGGCCGCCGCTATCTGTAGAGATATTGGGCGACACCGGTAACGTCGGCGGCAGCGGTAAGCTTGGCGGTATGGGTGAGGCGGTCAATGGAACCGACCCAATACCGTCGACATTCGTCTCCCCGGTTGTTTCCGTGGTCGTAGAGGGCGGCAGTAGCTGTTCCGGCGCCTCTACCTGCACATCTGGTTGCGCGGTTCCGGGGACGTAGATTTTGTCCCCTTCAAAGATCAGGTCTGGTTGAATGAGGTGGTCTTTGTTCAGTGAGACCATCTCGCCGAAATCAACGCCTTCGCGCTGAGCGATATCCCAAAGGTTGTCCCCTTCTTGAATAGCGATTTCGCGGAAGTTCTGGTCCTCAAGTGTCGGGTTGGTGCGACCCGTTTCGTCCATGGCGCCCAATGCGCTGTCATGTGGGCGCACGTAGTCCGCCGATACAAAGCCTGTCGCAGTTTGATCATGAAGATCGGTGCCGCGCACCGGGATCCAAGCCTTGCCATTCGCATCCACTACGGCGTCCTCAATTGGCTCCACGAAGGTTCCGTGCTGAAAGGTTGCTTGCCATTCACCGTCTGCCGCGTCGCGCAATGCCAGACCATCGCGGGGCGTCACAACAAGCCGTTCTTCGGGCGTTGCTTTCTCTGCGGGCGCAATGGCGTTTTCAGGCCGCCCATCGAATGTGATACTGCGTGTTCCGACGACGTCATCAACGCCCGCTTCCAAAATGACCGAGCCATCGATCTTTACGCCCTCCACCGCTTGCAGCTTGACACCAGCCTGACCGCTTAGGCCTGTGCGCTTAACACTCTGCACCTCTCCGGTCAGCGTTGCATCGGCAAGGTTTGCTGCTTCTCTCGGATCTCCATCAACGAAAGCGCGCAAGGCCGCACCAGCACTTGCCGGATCGTTGATCTCCAGTGTCAGGGTCGCTCCATTTGTGTCACCTCGCGAAATCGTCGCCAGCGATTGATCTCTCCATCGCGTGCTGATTTCCGCTGTGATTTGATCTGGTGCCCCCAGATCACCTTCGGTGATCAGGTTGACCTCGGGCACAGGCCGTCCCCCAATCGGAGAATTGACGACGTCCGTGCCTGCCGGAATGTCCCATGTTGCACTCAGGGACATCTGCCCGGATGCAAATTCAAACCGGTTTTGCACGGCCACGCCCGCGACGGCTTGATTGCCCGCATTAAAGCCCAGCGTCACCTTTTCCTTGCCGGTCAAGCTGGCCTTTTCGGCGATCGAATAAGTCAAAGATCCGGCTTCGGTATCTGTTGGCAATTCAACCCGGCGGGTGATTTCTCGACCGCCACCAAGACGCGCCTCTCCGGCCAGTTCAAGCGGTGATACGAGTTGTGGCAGTTTCGCTTCAATCGCGGCACCAGCACGACCGGACAAGGTTTGCTCATAGGCTGTGATGCTAGATTGGAGGAAATTCCGGTCATCATCTGTGACGCCAATCGTATTTTGAAGACCAACGCCAGGCGCACCGCTTTCATTCAAAGGGTTGGCAAGGGGATTGCCGCCGCCTGTCCCAGGCAGTGCTGCGTTGCTGGCGACCGATGCAACATCTCCCGCCGCATCTGCGATGGCGAGGCGCTGAACGATCTTGGCGGCGCGCGCTGCCTCTTCAGGTGTGTCAAAGCGCATTTCGACGGTGTCGAAGGTTTGGATCCCCAAATCGCCTTTCAAAGGCAGATTTGGGATCGGGATTGTTCCGGTCAGTGATGCCACCGCTTCCTTGCGTACGGTCACACTGTACGTGGCATTCTCTCCATCGCCCCGCTGCGTGATCGCTATGTCGCCGCCATAACCTGCGCCGACACCGATTTCTGCGGCGACTGACACCTGACCGGTTACTCGCATGTAGACGCGATCGCCGTCACTGTTCAGCCGCGCGACGCCTTCATCAACCATCAGTGCCTCGGCGGTGCCTCCGACCGCATCGGCAGCATCCTGAAGAACAGGTGCGACCACTTCCAGTGGAGGGCCGGATGCCGCGCTTGAAGGACTTGGGCCTGATGGAGTGTATTGAGAAGCCACCGCGCTAGCCGCATTTGCCTGCGGATCGTTGTTTTCGGCAACGTTTGTCTGGGGAACAACCATATTGAGCCTCAACTCAGAAAGTAGGCGCGCCAGCATGATCTTATTATCACGGGTTTTCGGAGAAATCCTAAAGGAAGCTTAAAGCTTTTGTAAAAACTGACGGGCTTTGGCACAAATTCGTTGCGGGCTCATGCTGCTTTTGACAAGGACATGATAAGCAACGCAAAAATGTCCGGCCGGGCGATCTCGCCAGCTTCGGATAATGAGGGGCAGAACTATGTTGCGAAGTGCAAAGACATTGTTTTTCGGCGCAGCGCTTGTGGTTGTTGGTGCTTGTGAGGACGGCAATTTTGGGCGCTCGCCGTCGCCTACGACGACCTCCGACCAGCGTGTGGCGACCTTCCGTGCCGATCTTTCGCGCAACCCTTCTGACATCAACGCGCTGCTTGGCATCGGGGAAGAGTATTCGCGGCTGGCCTTCTGGTCGAAAGCCTCGGGTGCCTATAATGAGGCGTTGATTGTTGATGGCGGAAATCGGCAGGCCAAACTGGGCTACAGCGTGGCCCAATCGGCGCTTGGGCAGTTCGCGTCGGCGTTGCAGCATGCAAATGGCGCCTTGCAGCAGAAAGCAGATGTGGAGGCCTACATCGTCACAGCGGTTGCTCTGAACGGACAGGGGCGCCATGCCGAGGCCAAGGCAATGCTTGATGGTGCCTTGGACATCAACGCCCGTGATCTGGACGTTCGCAACAACCTGGCCCTGACATTGGCACTTATGAGGGACCCGCGAGCCTATACAGTGCAGCGATCCGTTGCATTGGCACCGGATTCCGATTTCCGACACCACCGCAACTTCTATCTGGTTGCTGCGATGATGGGCCAGGAAGGCGGTGCTATTCGGGATGGCCAAGGCCTTTCGCTGAGTGATAGCGAGATCAAGGCCGTTACAGCGGTTGGACGTAAGGCCCGCACACAGGGCATGGCCGCTTTCGGGCTGGCCACGAAATTCTAATAGGCAGGCCTGTTACTCGGCGGTATCAGCGTCTGTTTCATCCGCATCAGGATCCGTAGCCGCCGGATTCACAGGGATCAGGATGCCCGGCTGAGGTTGCTCGCCTTGGCCATCAGACGGAAGTTCACCGTAGATGTATTCGTAAGCTGCCCGCGCCGGGCCGGCCGCGCGCGGTGGTCCCGGATGGCGAGGATGAACAAGATCATTGCTGTGCGCGACCTGTTGACCAAGCGCCGAGTCCAGCGCACAGGCCGAGGGCGAGTTTCCATAGGTCGATCCACCCCGTGTCAGGCATGCGCTGGGTACGATCGCACCGTCACCTCGATAGAGATAAATCGGCTCGGTTCCGCGGGTCACTATGCTGAGCCTCTTTGCGTCAGGCGCTGGGGCGAAATCACATGCGCTCAATACGAGGGTGCCGATAAGCGCGGCTGAAACGGATCTCAAGATCATTTGACGATGAACCCCACTGTATCGACGACATTCGGCCGTTCGTTGCGGTTGGCCGCTGAAACATCAGTTGCCCTGGTCAGAAACGGCGTGATGAAGATCAGAAGCTCCCGTTCTTCCCGGCGATTGACCCGGCTGCCGAAAACTGGCCCAAAGATCCGGGACTTGTGAAGGCCGGGGATGCCCTGGCTGGTTCTGGATTCACGTTGTTCGTACAGACCCGCAATGGCAAAGGTCTGACCGCTGGCAACTTCGACCGTGGTTTCTGCACTGCGAACCGAGAGGCTTGGCGCGACAAAATTGTCGATCTGAACCGGCGTCTGGGTATCATCAATAAAGCTGACCTCGGGACTGACTTCGATCGCGATCCGGTTGTTTGGCAGAACGACTGGCAGAAAATCCACCGATACTCCAAATTCGCGATACTCCGCCGTTAGCACGCCGTCGCCCTGCGGCACAGGGATCGCAAATTCACCGCCGGCCTGAAAATTTGCGCGCTTGCCAGAGGTCGTGGTCAATGTCGGTTCGGACAGGATTTCGACAAGACCTTCCCTGTCCAAGGCGCGCAGCAACGCATCAAAAGTACCCCGGTCGTTGCCAACGCGTGCAGCAATACCCCCGGTTGCTGCGGGCAGTCGACCGCGCAATGCAGTGCCCTCGCCGGTCAAAATTCGGAAAGGTCCTCCATCGATTGTACCCGCTGCGGTTAGATCAACCCCCAATTCTTCAAGGTCGATGCGAGATGCCTCGACAAAACGCACCTTGATTGAAACCTGCGTGCCTCCCGCGAGTTCGGTCCGGTCCACGACAATCCGATCATTGGCCTCAAGCGAGCGGCGTGCATCAAGTGCAGCCAGTGCATCTTCAAGACTGCTGGCCCGTCCACGCAAGATAGCCGCGCCCTCATTTCCGCTTAGCCGGATACTTCCATTTGGCACGCCGGACCGCAGGGTCCGCGCGGCTTCGCTGTTATTGGCCACAACAGCCACCTGATAGCTGCTAATCAGCCGATCCTCAAAATCCAGAGCAAAAACGTTTGTTGTCCCTGGCGAGATACCCGCAAGGAAAAGCGTGTTGCCGGACACGACCCGCACATCAGCTACGGAAGGGTCTCCAACGAAGATTGACGAGGCCGGGCGAGACAATTCGACAACAGCGCCGGTGCCTTCAACCAGTGTGCGGGTTGCTTGCGCGGATGCCAGCGCAGGCAAGACAAGCGTCAGGAATATAAAAACAATTTTTAGGACATTCATCTCATCGAGACCATTGAAAGCGGCTGTATCTTGTATGTTGTCGCGATTTCCTTGTGCGACAGTACAGGACATTCAACTTCATGGTCAGAAAGAAAACGTTTGAGATGTCGTCTTGTGTCCATTGTTGCCAAAAAGACAGGCATTGTTGCATGACCGGAAAGATCACCAACAGCTTTCTTGATATTGCCCAGCAAAGACCGCGATTGCGCGGCTTCGAGTGACAAGAAAGTGCCCGCGCTAGACTGCCGTAGGGCGCCGCGGATCGTGTCCTCAACATCGCTTTCAACGACAAAAGCCGGAATGAAACGGTCAGGATCGGCGTATTTGTGGCTGATCTGGCGGGATAAGGCAGCGCGAACATATTCGGAAAGAACATCTGGGTCCTTCTCACGCGCGCCCCATTCCACGACCGTCTCGAGGAGAATACGCATGTTGCGAATGGGCACTTCTTCCTCGACCAAACGGCGCATCACCAAGGCGATCTTTTGCAGCGGCAATGCTTTTTGCGCTTCGGCCACCAGATCGTCGTAGCGGGCTTCCATCGATGTCAGAATGGCATTGGTTTCGTGAACGCCAAGGAATTCGCTTGCGTGCTTGGGCAGGCGTTGTCCAACAAGCATTGCCAGAACTGCCTCGGGCGATTGCGTGGCGACGCCGCCCTTCTTAAGGGTCGCTGCGTGCTCTGCATCGGCCCAGTAGCTGCGCATGCTGTTCGGCCCAAGCTCCGTCTCTTCGACGGGTACATTGAGGATTTGAGCGGCCTCCGGATCGTCCGTGACGCGGACCTGACCCAATGGAAGCGTTTCTTCGACCACAGGCACGCCTTCAATAATCAGTCGCCAGCGATTTTCCGGTGCGTCAGGTTCGTCGACGAGGACCATCGGCGGAAAAGGCACGCCGATCTGTTCAAAAAGGCGAGACCGTTCGATCAGCGCTTCCGTTCTGAAAGACTGCCGATTGATCGAGGTTGAAATGCCCGGACCAATGCCGACATGGACCGGTGCCATAGGCGTCATTAGAAGATCCTGACGCATCTCGGCTGGCGTGGTGGGTTGAAGTCCGTCTTCGTTTTCAAGTGCGCGTTTTGCAGACACATGCGCGATCCCGCCGACCATTGCAAAAAACGCACCCAGTGCGAGGAATGTAAGAGCGGGAAAACCTGGGATCAGCGCGAAAAGGGCCAGAACGCCAGCTGCGATCATCAGCGCCTTGGGGCTGTTTGACATCTGTTGAGCGATATCGCGACCAAGATCGCTGCTTTCATCAGCGGTGATCCGGGTGATGACGATTCCGGAACTGATCGCCATCAGCAGCGCGGGAATCTGACTGACAAGGCCATCACCGACGGTCAGAACTGAGTAGCGTGCGACAGCCTCACCGAAGGCCATGCCGTTCTGCCCGACACCAACGCCGATGCCCCCCAGGATGTTCACGGCGATAATGATGAGGCCCGCAATGGCATCGCCTTTCACGAACTTCATCGCCCCGTCCATGGAACCGTAGAATTCACTTTCGAGCTGAAGCTTTTGACGCCGACGTTTGGCCTCGGCCATATCGATCTCGCCCGCGCGCATGTCGCTGTCGATCGACATCTGGCGTCCTGGCAAAGCGTCCAAGCTGAACCGCGCCGACACCTCTGCCACCCGCTCCGAACCCTTCGTGATGACCACGAACTGAACGACTGTAATGATGAGAAAAACAACGAGGCCGACGATCAGTGAACCGCCAAGCACAAATTCCCCAAAGGTTTCAACGATCTTGCCCGCATCGGCTTGCATAAGGATCATGCGCGTGGTCGAGATCGAAATCGCAAGCCGGAATAGTGTCGAGAACAACAAAACAGCAGGTAGGGTCGAAAAGGCGGTGGGGGTTTTCAGGTACACCGTCACCACCAGTACCAGCAAAACGAGACTAAGATTCACGCCGATCAGCAGGTCGATCAGCCACGTTGGAAGTGGCAAGATGATCATGAAGATGATCATCAGCAAAAGGAAGATCAGCGCCAGATCCTGTCGCGAGGCGACAAGCCTGCCAAACCGGGCGAGCGCGATCATAGCAACGCCTCCGTCAGTCTGGCGGCCTCAGCCAGAAGGTTTTGGGCTGTCTCATGGTCCCCGCGCCGAAAGTGGACCTTTGCCATGAGAAAGGCCGAAGCAGCTTCTTCCGATTGTGTGAGTGGTTGGCTTTTAAGACGTGACAAGGCGGCTTCGGCCTGTTCCGGGTCGCCGGTCTTGAGAAAGCAAGACGCGACAAGCAAGGCGGTGCGGGGTTTGTCATATCCACACCGCATGGCCATCAATCCAAGTGCGAGTGCTCGGGCCGGATCGTTGTGTCTATAATAGAGCGTGGCGAGCCCTGATACGATCCTTGCTGACTTGGCGGTGGGTTGGGTGATTGCGCTGAACTGGTTCATGGATGTCGACACCTACTTGTCACGCAAATCAACATAACGAAGAACCTTGCGTTGTTCATCGTCGAGAACGGCCGTGA
This sequence comes from uncultured Shimia sp., assembly GCA_937897325.1. Lineage (GTDB taxonomy): Bacteria > Pseudomonadota > Alphaproteobacteria > Rhodobacterales > Rhodobacteraceae > CALCOY01. The sequence goes on along the minus strand of CALCOY010000015.1, from coordinate 24,012 downwards.
CAATTTCAGACATAGCTGGATCAATCTCGGCCAGAAGCCCCGCATGCTGACCGACATCATCCAGGGCATTCGCCAGTTCGAGAAGCGTGGGCAGTTTTACGGAACCAAGCGAAGCGTCGACAACAGCCGACAATCCTTGAGGTGCGAGAGGACGAGACGGTTCAACAAGATCCGGACCGCTATCGAAGATCTGAGCTTGGGGCGGGGAGTCGGCCCGAGCCTGTTCGGCCCGCGCGATGCGCGCAATCGGATCGCTGGAAAGGTCGGCGCCGACCGGTGTGAGACTGCGTTCGGCCATTCGCTATGCCTCAGAAGTCGATGATGATGGTCTGCTGACCGCGCACCAACTGGACTGAATTTGCTTCAATTGTCTCGATGCGCCATCCGCTTTCGGTGATTTCGCCGAGCATTAGCGTTGCGCCGTCCCGCGTTGTCAGCTCAGGCGTCTCCCCCAACCATACCGAGGCGACGGCGAGTGGTGGCTTGTCATCCTGTTCGGTAATGTCGATCAGCAGCGGAGCGATATGCGCAAATTCGGTGTCGTATGTGCTGCGAATGCCGCGCCACTGGGGCATCTGCCCGGCGCTTACAATGCCAGACACGCGGATCACACCCGCATCGGCCTTGATTTCAAGCCCGGTCAGTTGTTCTTCGGCGATGCCCGCCTCAAGCATCGCTGTGGCGTCGTCCATGCTCAGACGTACTGGTAAGACTGCAGCCATTTGAGGTTCGAGGATAGCAATATCTGGCAAAACGGGGGATGCTTGATCCGGCATTTGAACTTCGATCATTGCGCCGGCCTGCGCGTTACCTATCAGATCAAGATCCGACCAGTACTGCGCCGTGTATCCAACCCCGCCGACCAAAGCCACAGCACCGATAGCCGCGGCCAGTCGCGGAAGGGTGCGGCTAGGGGGGGTGGCAAAAGCTGCGCAGATGTTGATCTGGATACTACTTGTCAAGCTCAGCGTGGCTGGCATGTTCAAATACAAGGGTTGACCTGCAATGCAGCTTTTGCCGGTTTCGTCATGAACACCGCTTGTATTTGTCAGAACACGCAGCTTTCCACGTGAGACGGCGATTTCGATGTCATCGCCGTCGAATTCGTCAAGGAAAATGTCGGCGGAGTCAGAGGATCCAACGATCATCTTGCGTTTGGTCAATCGCTGCTGAGCACCGGCATTGGGCCCTGTCAGAACCGTCAGCAAGTATGTGACTGCGGCATGACTGCCCATGTTACTTCCCCACTCTAGACGCCGAAAAAGGTAAACCGGGGCACAGCTTTGTGATGCGCCCCGATTTCTTGCAGATCAGGCTTTGATGGCCTGGAATGCGTTTTTGATCGCTTCCAGCGTCTTCATGATCGTCTGGTGCTTCATTGTTTCACTTGTGATTTGCGCCTGTGCTTCCTGTGCGTCAGCGAAGGCAGCTTTCATTTGGCCAAGAGGGTCCATGTTTTTGCTCCGTAAGTTGGTTTAGGTTGGTTGGTTAATCGACGCCCAAAGCTTTGGCAGCGCCTCAACGCCAGCGTCATAGGCTTGAGAGAGAGATGACAGCCGGGCGTATTCGTCAGTGCTGACACCCCGATCCATTTCCTGGACCACTCTCCCTTTGCCTGCCAAAAGCCGCTCGGTCAGACGTTTGAGCTCTGTCCCATCCGGGTCATTCGCCAAACGCTGATCAAGTTCCACAATCTCTATCGGTCTGCTGGACATTTGCCTTTTCCCTTTCTTGGTCAGCGCCCGTCTGGGGCGGTCTACTGATTGCAGTCTCAGGTCTTTACGTGAAGGTTTCGCGAAATCGGCGACACATTTATCACGGTCAGGTCAAGATTTTTCCCTATTCAAATCAGAAGACTAGCTGAGTTTCAGAGATGTCGCGCACTGGGTACGAGACGAAAGACGGCAACAAGCCGCCAAACCGAATTCATCGTTCGTGCTGTCAGCTCGTTAGAGCGACTTTTTGCGCCTCGTTCATCGCTTCGGACATCTGTTGCATTATCATGCCGTAGCCGAACGCCGCCATCTCGCCCAGCAGCGCCTTCGCTTCGGGACTGTCCATGAAATCCTCGCCCGCTCCGGCGCGGCCGTCGAGGATATCTTTGATCGTCTCGCGCAGGCGTGCAATCGCGTCGCCGCCGACGCCCTTATTGGCCATGTCGAGCATTCGCTCTAGTTGCGGCGTCGAAGCTTCGTTCAGCGCGGCTTTCATGTCGTTGAGTGGTTCTATCATCGGTGAAATCCTTTTTGTCAGCTTAGCGAGATACAGGTCGATTTTGGTATCCCGTCGGCCGGGGATTTGAGGAAGGCGGGGCGCTGGATCAGACGACCCCAACTTGGATGACCTGTCCGGCCCAGATACTGGCGGGCCGGACAATCAATCGATCAACGTATCAGGACGTCGACAGGCTGAAATCATCCATGATGTCACTGATGATGCTCAGCGCGTTCGAGATGATTTGCATCACTTCCTCATTGTATCCACCTGGATTGGCTTCGTAGTCGTCGAAGAACTGATTGAACTCGGTGAAGTTGCGATCGTGTACATTGTCAACTTCGTAAAGTTCGATGGCTTCGCGATCGCCGCGGTCGGTGATGTTGCCGTTTGCATCCTCAATGGCGCCGCCACCTTGTGTGCCTTTGCCCTTGTCACCGTTGCGCGCGTCGTCGTCAGCGTCGAATGTCTGACCCAAGAGGCCGTGCGGTTTGACGCCATCCGCAACGGCATTGTCTGTCGACACGTCGATGTTCAGATGCGCTGTTGGACCGCTGCCCTTGTTCTGGAAGTCGATGTCGGTCTTCCACTCGCCAGATTCGACGGTCACACCGCCACCATTGGCGTGGTATTCAACATAGCCGCCATCTTCGAGCTGAACTTTATCGCCCGCTTTCAGTTCTTGGCCGTTCACGAGAACTTCGCCAGTTTTGTTGACTTCAATCTGATCAGATCCGGCAGCGATGCCAACCTGACCAACGACTGTCAGACCGTCCGTGTTCTTGTACTGGTCGAAGCGGCCGTTCATCTGGAAGTCCTTGTCGGACAGCAAATTGTAGGATTTTCCGGCTTCGCCCTGAACGTCGTACTTGCCCCCGTCCTGACCGATAAAGTGAGGGTCGCCCCAAATGCGGCCTGTGCCTGCAATCACGGTGTCGTCGTCGGATGATCCACCACTCCAGCCGGAGCCGCCGGACGAACCGCTGTCGTCGTCACCCAGCTTGTCGATTAGTTTTTTTAGCAATTTCGATAGATCTTCGAGAAGATCTATCATGTCGTCATTGCCGCCGGACGAACTGCCAGAAGTTGCGTATTCGGCAGATGGTCCGCCCATCAGGGCGTCGGTGTCCGCTCGGACATTCGCAAGAAGCGTTTCTGCCGTGTTGTATTGGATGTCTGTCATCAATTCGCTCCCAATCCGACCAAAAGGTCAGAGATAAAAAGTTCGACGCCAGCATCTATTTTGTTAACACCGGATTAATAAGGAACTGTGAAGACCAATTGAAATTTGTCTGAAGGTCCTGCGTGGCAAAGCAAGGATTTGCCAGCTTAACAAAACCTTTACATAGCATTCGTACGCACCTGCTAAGATGGGATGAGAAGTGAAGAGGCACGATATGCAAGACGACCACGAAAAGTCCGTTCGGATTGAGGCAGTCTCGGAAGATACGCCCCTGAATATCGAATGGCAGGGCGCCGCCGACCTTGAAGATGATACGCTGGACGGTGTGCGCGACGGATTGAATGCGGCCATGGCCGGGGAAGCCGCGCGGCAGATGTTGATCGGTTCGGGCTTGTCCCTCTCAAGTGTGACGGACAATATCCTGGGTGCCGCCAGCGATGACTGGCTTTCTGATACATCGGTTCGGGTGGATGCAGGTCAATCCGACTATCAACGCGAGGATCTGATTTATCAGAGTCCCGATTGGGATCGGGCCACAGGGCGCGAGGACAACAAGGGCGTCTCAGAGCTGATCGGCTAAAGGGTTGCCGCGCGCTGCAGAAGAGGCGCGATCCGGGCGATCAAGTCATCATCCGTGATGAAACCACCGACAGCTATACCTGTCATAGACCTGGCGAGTTCTGGATCGGCATGTTCCAATGCACCCGATTTGCGCAGCATGTTCCGGATGGCCGGACCCGTTTTGACCCGCGCGACGATCATCGGCGCTGGCGTTTCATTTTCCTTGTAGCGGATCCCGACGGCCAGGCCGGACCCTGCCGTCACGACAAGTGTGGCTTGCGATGGACCAATCGGCGAGGTCAGCATCTGTTTGCGCTCCCTCTTGAGCTGCCCGCGAAGATGGGGATCGCCCATCTGGTCCTTCATCTCGCGCTTGAACTCGCTGAGCGTCATCTTCTGTTCATGCATGAATTCGGCACGTTGAACGATGTAGTCGAAAAGCGCCATGGTCGCCATGACGGCAACAGCACCGATCACCATCGGAAGTATCACGCTGTCCAAGGTCTCCATTGCACATCCAAGCCCGCAGACTGGCGCAAGGATCAGCGCTTCCCATGCGCCATAAAGCACCAGACCGAATACGATAGCGAGTATCGTCAGGCGCAGAAAGTTCATGAGAAAACTCATGAGGGCCCTGCGTCCAAGAATTTTCTTGAAACCACTGGCTGGGTTTATTTTGTCAAAGGTTGGCGCGATGGGGTCGAGGGAAAATACCGGCCCGCCCGTGATGAACATTCCGGTCAGGATGCTAACGCCAATGACCATTCCGGTCAGTGGAAGAACCAATTGCAAGCCGAGGCTCCAGACGATGGAGACTTTCGATTGAAACTGAAGCATGAAGCTTTGCCCCTCGAATTCGGGCTCCAGAATCCACAGGGCGGTCAGCTTCTCCGAAATGTCGAAGCGCATCGTATAAAGATAGATCAGCGCGACGATCCCGACGATCGACATGACCGTTTCACGGGACGTGACGACCTGACCCTTTTCACGCTGCTTGCGCAGCTTGCGTTTCGATGCCGGTAGGGTTTTTTCTTCTGATTGGTCACCGCTCATGGGTTCAGGAAACCCTCCATGATGCCGCCGGTCCCACCAAGATCACGAATTTCGCCTTGGACGTAGTAGATCAGCGATCCGAAATAGATCGGCATGATCAGTACATAGAGAACCTGTTTCAGGCTCATGGCGACAAACATAACGTTGATTTGCTGAGTGTACCGCCCTGCCAAAGCCAACGCTATTTCAGCGAGCAGCAGGGGCGCAAGCAGAGGGATAGACAAGACAATTCCGGTCTCCAGCAGATTGTCGAGCAGGATCAGTCCGCCTTCGGCCGCTTCCGGCGTCAATGCGGGCAAGGGGCTAAGCACAGGCCAAGTCTGATACGTGCCATAAAGCGATTCCAGAAGCACTTCCGTAAACCAGCCGGATGTCACAAGGATCAGCGCTGTAATCAGAAAGAACAGGGTGCCAGTGACCGTGTTGTCTTCGCCCGATCCGGGATCGACGATCGTGGCCATGGACGCTCCGCGCTGCATGTCAACAATGTCGCCTGCTGCAACGACAGCCCAAAGCGGAAGGCCAAGAATGAGCGCAAGGATCAATCCGATCAAGAGCTCTTTGGCGAGAAGAACGGAAAGCTCTGCTATGGGGATGGGGGGAAGCACTTGCAGGTCAGCGGTGACACCCGGAAATACCGGGGCAGCGAACGCAACCATGACCGCACCTTGGATCAATCCTTGTTGCAGGCCGAAGCGTGTGAAAAGCGGCAACACAAATATGAATGCCAAGGGACGGGCCGCCGACAGCAGGAGACCGAAGAACAGGACTTCTGGCCCACGGCTTAGCAACCACGCCTCTGTCATATCGCTAGCCCGCTACGATGCGCGAAAACACATCGACAGTAAAGGCGACCAAACGCTGTGACAGGCCTGCGCCCAGAAGGATGATAACCACAACGACCGCGCCAAGTTTCACCGCATGTGGCAGGGTTTGGTCCTGTATCTGTGTGAGCGCCTGAAAGAGGCCAACCAGCAGCCCAACGACTGTGGCGACAATGACGACCGGCATCGAAAGCTGAAGGATCAGGATCAGCGACGTTTCTATATGCTGAAACAGGTCCATCAGATGTAACTAAGCACGAGGCCGTGTGTCAGTCGGGTCCATCCATCGACTGCTACGAAAAGCAAAAGCTTGAAGGGCAATGAAATCACCATTGGCGAGACCATCATCATGCCCATGGCGGTCAGGATGTTTGTCACCACGAGATCGATGACGATGAACGGAAGATAAAGCAGGACTCCAATCTCAAAAGCGCGGGTCAGTTCAGCGGTCACAAAGGCCGGCGCGAGGATGAACAGATCATCCTCAGCGAGGTCGGTGTCGATATCTCCGTGCATCTCTTGCGCGGCTTCAAGGAAAAAGACCCGCTCGGCCTCTGTTGTGAATTTGATCAGAAAGTCACGCACCGGGTCGGCGCCAGCCTGAAAAAGCCCCTGCCATTGCGAGGGGTTGGTCAGGGTCAGACCGCTGGCTGTGACCGCCTCAAATGACTGACCGAAAACAGGTGACATGACATAGGCGGTCAGAACGATTGTCACGCCATAAAGGACAAGATTGGGGGGTGTTTGCTGCACACCCAGAGCGGAACGCACAAGAAAGAGAACGACCGAAATCTTCACGAAGGCCGTGATGCTGACCACAACGAAGGGCACCAGCATCAATGTGGTCGCAAAGACCAGAAGTGGGATGCTGTTTTCCATGTGTTTTCAGTGTCCGGTGAAAAGCCGACGGATCTGGACAGCACGCTTGCCACCAACTTCGATCAGCTCGCCTGACCCGACTGTCCGGCCATTGGCCACAATCTCGACCTCCATCGTCGCCGGATCTCCTGTTTCGATGATCGACCCGGGTGCGAGGCCGCGCAATTCGCGCAATGGCAACTGAACCTCGCCCGTCCTGAAGGACAGACGCACTTCTACTTCGTCCAGATCGGCATCTTTCAGCGCCGGCCTTTCGATCTTATCTCCCAACGCTTCTTCGGACATTTGACCCAACTCCTTTTTGAGCGCCTGCAGACTGAAGCTCCCTAGCAGCGCAATGCCATTTGCGACGGCCTCGCCATGCGCAGACAGCTTGTTTTCAAGAATGAGACGCCGGTGGGCGCCAGGCGCAGACATCGCAATTGCATCGCCCACTTCCAGCGCCTGGAAATCACCGAGGGACAACGTGATTGCATCGATTTCCCACGCAATCCTTAGGGCCAGCCCAGGAAGATCCTGTCGCTTGATTTCGCGGGGTTCGATACCTGAAAGCAATGCCTGTGCTGCTTCAGCGGACAAGGTTACCGCTTGGCGCATCTGGACAAAGCGACCACCTGCATCTTTGCCCTGGATGTTCAGCGTAGTTTGGATTGGCAAATCATCTGCTGTTTCGCGCATTGCGATGAAGCGTAATGTCAGACCCGTCAATGCTTCAGCTTGATCAAGGGCGGCTTCAAGCGCGTCTTCCATGATCAAACCGATATCTTCCGGAATAGCACCTTCGACCGTCAGGCCAGTCAAACGACGTGCCATACCCCAAGGCAATTGAATTGCGGCAGGTGCTGAATCAATTGTCAGATGCAACCATGGCACATCGGGTGCGGCTTTCCTGGGTGCATCCAGGCCCAGAAAGATTTGTGCGCCGCCTGCAGTAATGTTGATTGGTTCCCGCACGCGGGACAGGCGCGATTGAACACGTGCTGCTTCGACACCAACGGATCTGAGCGACAAGATGGGTACCCTCACCGGATCATCCAGCACCAGGACATCGGTTGGGGCGGTCATCGGACACCTCCAAAGCGCTGTTGACCTACCCATTGCTCCGCAGTTTCGTTTTCGGTGTGTAACTCTGCCTGACGTTCTGCTGTGATCCGCAACTGATCGACCAATTTTTCGCGTCTTTGAACAATCGCCTGTGCGTTCAGGAGTCCTTTGCGTGCTTCAGCCACTGGTGGTTTTGCTGCGTCACGCGCCTTCTTTGCCTCTTCGACATGGGCGGCCGCCTCTTCTTCAGCTTTGTCGAGCGATGTCAGATTGCGCATCATGTTCTCAACGGCGATGCGGGCATGATATGCGCCGACGAATGCCTCGCGCGCCGCACTGCGCTGTTCCTCGGTCCTGCGCCGGATTGTGTCTTCTTCTTCCTGTGCAGCAATCACATGCGCTTCGGCGGTCTGAAGGACCAAGCGGGCAGCCTGCAAGCGTCGTTCGGCGGCATCCCGACGCAAAACGGACAGACGCAGGATGCGATTGATCGGTTTTGTCATGGTGCACCAACCAAGGCAGCCAGGGCCTGTCGGGTTGTTCCAAAATCCGAATGATCGTCAGGCTTCTGCTGCAAAAAACTGTTGATGTTGTCCTTGGCAGCAAGGGCTGCATCTGCCATCGGATCGCCGCCCGCCGCGTATTCACCCACTTGCACAAGCAATTCGATGTCATCGAGTTTTGACATCCAGCCGTTCAGCTGTCGGGCTTGCGATTGCTGGTCGATCTTGGTGACAGCATCCATCACCCGGCTTTTGGAGCGGAGGATATCGATGGCCGGGAAATGGCCGGATTGCGCAAGCTTGCGCGACAGGATGATGTGACCGTCTAGGAGGCTGCGCAGTTCGTCAGCAACCGGGTCGGCATTGTCGTCGTCGCCTTCAACGAGGACCGTGTAGATGGCCGTAATTGATCCTTGGGCATTTCGCCCAGCCCGTTCAACCAAACGCGGCAGTCGCGCAAATGTGGAAGGCGGAAACCCTCGCCGCACAGGCGGCTCGCCTGCCGCCAGGCCAATCTCTCGCAAGGCGCGTGCGATCCGTGTGGCACTGTCGATCAGCAACAGGGTGTTCAGTCCCTGATCGCGAAAGGCTTCGGCAGCAGCAGTCGCGGTCATGGCGGCCCTGAGCCGTTCCGTCGCCGGACGATCCGACGTCGCCACGATGACGGCGGCGCGCTTGCGACCCTGTTCCCCTAAGTCGCGTTCAAGGAATTCCGCGACCTCGCGTCCCCGTTCCCCAATCAGACCAAGAACGATGGCATCCGCTTCAACGCCCCGAATGATCTGGCTGAGAAGTGTCGATTTGCCAACACCTGCTGCGCCAAAGAGGCCGACGCGTTGGCCAGTGCCCAAGGTGAGCAGGCCATCTATGCTGCGCAGACCCGTGACAAAGGGTGTGTCGATTACGGGTCGGTCAAGCGGCGCCGGCGGGTCCATGTCCAAAGGCCGGTCGGAGGCGATCGGACCTTTTCCATCAAGGGGCCGACCGAAGGCGTCGATGACCCGTCCTATGACGACATGTCCTGATGGCCCCATGGGACGTTGACCGGTTGCGATCACCTCGGCCCTGTTCGAGAGACCTTCTATTGGGCCACCCGGGGCCAAAACAGCCTCTTCACCGCTGAAACCAATGATCTCTGCAGGCATCTCCGTGCGGCGGATCGGGTCGCGCAGAATGACCTCTTCACCGATATGGCCCTGTGGCAGGACTGCATGAAGAACCGTTCCGCTGATCCGCGTGATCCGTCCGTTGACCTTGAGAGATGTGCCTCGTGCTGCTCTTGTCTGCAGCCGTTCCGTGAGTGATGACAGATCTGCAATGTCGGTCATGCCGCCGGTTCCTCTTCCTCATCCCAGACTTCGCATGCAGCGGCGATCTGGTCCGAGAGACCGATTTCAACGTGGCCATGGTCGCTCGATAGGACAGTCCGTCCAGGTTCGAGCCGCTCGTCGACCTCGAAATCCACGATTTCGGCGCAATCTGTGCCAAGCTGATCGATTGCGTTGCGAACGGCTGTTGCGACATCTGGCGCCGTGAGTATCCGCGCCCGCCGATGTGATTTGAGCTTCTCTAGCGCATTGCAGGTGGCTCTGGTTACAGCCTCGTTCTGGTCCATCTGGCCGATCACTTGCGCCACTGTCGTCGACACCAGCGCTGCCACTTGTGGCTCTAGCGTACTGAGCCTTTTGTGCGCCGCCTGTTCGGCATCTACGACAATTCTTGTTGCGGCCTGCATGCTGTCGCGGATCGCGCGTTGGCGGGCCTCTTCCAGTATTGCGGATCGCTCAGCGTCAAGCGCAAGACGCATCTCGCGATGTTCACGCTGCAGTTCTTCCTTTATCGCATCGACACTTTGCAATCGTTGAACTTCGGCGTGTTTTATGATGCGGGGGTGTCTCATCCAGGGAGCAGTTCTGATTGGCATTTGGCGATCGCGGCTTCAAGACATCTACAGAGCGCTTCGTTCTCTGCCTTTTTGCCACGGACATAGCGCGTTAGCGCGGCGTCCACGACCGCGACGGTTGCATGAAACCGGACATCGAAAGGCTCTTCACCAACGTCGGCGACCGAAATTGATCGGTTGGATATGCCAAAGCGCCGTGCATCTTCCCCGATTGCTTTAACAATCGCGGCCCGTTCCGCTGATCCAATGGAGCGGGCGATTTCCGCACCGTGATGGGCTGCTGCTGCCATGCAAACCAGCCGTTTTCTTTTTTCATGATCGGCCGACATGATCAAAAGATCCGGGCTGCAGGACGAAAAGTCGGGCCTGTGCGCAGTCCTCCGCGCTGCGGAACGAGATTTGCTTTGAAGGTGCAACAGAGTTCTGGCCCGAGCCAGTTCAAACGCTTTTATGTTGGTATCACGTCCCATGGTCAGGCCGCGTCAAATTCGTCGGCAGCATTGGACTTGCGCCCCGCAAATCCCTGAAAGCCCGCCATGACCAGGGCCAGTAGGGCAACGGCGGCCAGACCTCCGAATGTGGCCCATAGGCGATTGACCGAGTTGGGATGCACCCATATCCCAAGAACATTTTGCAGTATGGGACCTTCGGATGCAGCGATCTCTTGCGTTTCTGCGGGTACGGCAACGACCGTGACATTGTCATAGACAAGCCCCTCGATCGAGTTGGCAACAAGAAGACGAACCTGCGATGTAAACTTGGCGATGCGGGCATCTTCCAGATGCCGGATGAAGACGGAGGCTGAGCTTGGCTTGAAATCTCGACCCAACATGTCCGTTTCTGGCAGAACGACATGTATCCGTGCTGACAGAACGCCGTCAATCTGGGCGATTGTTCGGCTAAGCTCTTGACTTAAGGCGTAAATGTATCGCGCCCGTTCCTCGATTGGTGAGGAGACGAGGCCGTCTTTCTGAAAGACGTCGCCAAAGCTGTCGTATTGATCTGACGGCAGTCCTTTCGCGTTGAGTATCTCGATCGCCTCGGCAAAGCGGGATTCATCGACAAGGACAGTAACGCCATCGCCCCTACTCGCGCTTTTGGAGGCAGGGATGCCGACGGACATCAGCGCCGCGACGACTTGGTTGGCTTCGCGTTCAGAGAGATCCGAAAACAATTCGGCTTTGCATCCGGACAGCACGAAACAGGCCGCTGCCAAAGCGGCAAATCTAAGCAATTTTTTCAAGGTTACTGTCCTCGCAGGAACATGTTCAGATTTCTTCCCAGTGAGGAAGAAACCGAAGAGGCCATAACAAACCGGGTGAGTTGTTGCTGAACCTGGCTGCTTTGTTCGATCTGGTCGGTCAGGATCTTGACAGATTCGTTGATATGCTCGGGATCCGTCTTTTCGGTTCGACCGCTTTCTTGGATCTTGGATATGGATGCGCTGTCTTGCGCTGCCGGCACGACATCGGCCTGAAAGTCCGTCTGCAGCGAGCTAATGCTCGACAACATGCCTCTCGCCATTTCGGAGAGCGATACACCATCACCGGATACATGCTGGGCAGAGGGATTGCTGAGCCGTGTTGTGTCTGAAAATGCGCCGGACACTGCGCCTACTGCTTCTTGACCAGCCATTTTACTTCCCAAAATCAAATCTCAACAATATCAGGCGCCAATCACCCAAATCGAACGCAGTTACGTGGAGGGAATGCAACCCGGACTTCCGCCACCACCACCGGCAAGGCCAAGGCCCATGCTGGATATCTTAGGGTGAACGGAAGGCATGTTGATCAAAAATGGACCAGTTGTGCTGATCCGCAGCTTGCTGGGTTGGGCAAGCTGACCGACTGCGTGCAAGACGCGTCGGATCACGTGTCCGCGGAAACGACCGGCTCTGCGTGCCAAACGAGCGAAGGCCAGACGCAGCTTGGCTGCGCGGATCGCACGGGCGAGAGTCTTATGTTCGTTTTTGCGGGTCATTCTGTTCCGTTTGTCTCTTCTGTCTTGGTTACGTCGCGATGGTTGGGGATGGGCCTGTCGTTGCTGGCGACGTCTAAGGAAGCCGCATCCCCACCATTTTTACATCTCTAGGTCAGTAGTTTTCGCCTCCACCAACTTGTTGCGCGACGTCTGCTGCCATGCCGACCATGTTAACGGCCCCCATGATGGCACCGGCGGGCGGGAAAATCGCTCCGATCAGACCTCCAAGTGGTGAGTTCATAATACCGCCGAGCGCATCGGTGATGCCGCCGACGAAACCACCGATATCACCGATGGCGTCTACGACGCCGCCGAGGCCGAGGCCATCAGCGATGCCCCCCACTGCCTTACCGATGGCGTCTCCAATTCCACCAAACATATTGGTTTCCTTTCATGCCTTCATTTTGTCCGCTACCCTTGACTGCGAAACGCGGACTAACCCGCAGTCATCTTCGCAGGCATCTGATCAGGAGCCTGCATCCCGTCTGTTTCCTTGCCGACAAGCAAAGAAGCAAAAGTCTCGGCCGAGCCGCCCTGCCCCTCAAGTTCAGAGGCCAGCTCTTCCGCTGAATTCGTGTCTTTCTGAAGCGCCTTGCACATCGCGAGGATGGCTCGGGCTTCGTCGCGCCCGTTGCGCTTGGTTGTGAGCAATCCGGTCAGTATGTCGTCTGCGCTGCGGTAGTCACCGTCTACCATCGCCTCTAGCGCCAAACCGATCGGCCCTGCACTTTGATCCGGCATCCAAGCCTCAAGCGCCTCGAATATCGGTGTCAACGTGACGTCGATGTTCCGCAGAATGCCAGAGTAGCCGCACTCGGTCAGAAGCTTCATATCGGCGCGATTGATTTCCATGGGGGTGACCTCCGAACAGATGCTTCAGCTAACCAGTTCGCGCATGTCGCGGCGCAGCGACGCGAGGACCTCTCGGGCCTGCTCACCGCGTGAGGTTGCTGTCCGCGCTGTCTCTTCAATCAGATTGTACCCGTCGCGTGGCTTACCGTTGCCGATCATCGACAGGCCGCGCCCGATTCCGCCCAAAGCATCACTTGGGTAGCATTCAGACCACACGTCATAGATTGGCGAGACGTCTTCAGAGACGCTGCGGTGACCGCATAGAACGGCAACAGCCATTAGAAGATGAAGGTCGTCATTATTGGCGGTGTTTGTAAACGGCTCACTCACAATTTTGCTCCTGTTCTGGCGTCAGTTGATCGCGCGACCATGAAAGACGCGTGGCACGTAAAGGCCCACTTCGTCCGGCGTTGATGTTCGCGCGCGTCGCGTTGCAATAAGGGTTTCTATAAGGCTTCGAACCTGGGTGACATATCCCTGTGGGCCGATGACCCGAATGACGGCGCCATCGCCTGTTGATGCCAGCGGAAAGCGTTCATCCAGAAGGTCCAGACGCTCAAGCTCTTCGCGGACGTCCGACAAGGACAATCCCTGGCTGATGACCAGTGCGGTTGTCAGACCGCTTTGAGGCTCAACATAGAGGATGACGCCATCATACCACCATGTGGATCCTGTCTGCGCGACCACTTCCTTCAAAAACGTCTCAACTGTGCCGGCAGAGTTATCAACCGAGACGGCACCGCTTACCGACGGATCTAAGCGCACTGTCAAGCCGATGCGGCGACCCATATCCGACAGGGATTTTTGAACGTCCGACTCAGACGTCACATAAGGAAAATCCCGTTTGAACACTTGGTCGAGAGCCATCGCTTTCCCACCGATCACTAAGCTTAAAAGTAGAAAAGCAGCCGAATATGACGAGACCTTGAAGACGTCGCGAAATTCTCCAAATCTTGACATTTTCGCGCCCACGCACGGCTTAACAAATTGAATTACAACTTCTTTTTTGTTTGTCATTTTGTGGCGATCCCGATTTTGCATTCATCTAGCCGTATGCAAGCAGAGCAATTATGACAAGTCTGCGCAATTGTTTGCCGAGGCCATTTCGCGGCTGTCAAAAAAAACGGCGCCCATTAGGCGCCGTTTGCATTTGACTGTTATTGAGTTCAACCGAGAGCGTAACCAGCGCCTCGGATCGTCCGAAATGGATCACCGTCTCCATGCGCACGGAGTGTCTTGCGCAGTCGTCCTACATGCACGTCCACCGTGCGTGGATCGATGTAAGTATTTGGACCCCACACCACATCTAGCAGTTGGTCACGGCTCCAAACCCGCCCTGGCTTTTCCACGAAGGTTGCGAGGATGTTGAATTCGGTTGGACCCAGTTTGAGGAGTTGCCCGCCACGAAAAGCGCGGAGCGTTTCCATCTCAACGACGATGTCTTCGTATTCAAGCCGCTCACCGACGGTTGTTGGCTTGGCTCTACGCAAAAGCGCCCGCGCGCGGGCGACCAGTTCTATCGCGCTTACAGGCTTGTGTACGAAATCGTCCGCGCCAGTTTCCAGTGCCCGTGCGAGGTCCACATGGTCTGAATTCGTTGCGAGCATCAGGATCGGCAACTGGCGCGTTGATGTCCGCGCTTTCAGTTTTCGCGTTAGCTCGATCCCTGATACGCCCGAAAGAGATCTTTCGGTCATCAATAGATCTGGCGCATAATCTTCTATCATTTCCATCGCGCTGTCGCCACAGCGCGCTGAACTTACGTTAAAACCCGCTTCTTTCAGATCGCTTGCCAAGAGACGTGAAAACATCTTGTCCTGGTCTGCTATAAGAATATGAGCTTGGTGACTTGTCATTTGGTCAAACCCCACCGAATTTACGGACCAAAAAGTCCGATAAAAAAACACCTGCACCGGTCCAAACGGATCGGGATCAAGTCTTTAAATTTGATATGCCGCCCCTAAGAGATCTGAACCGTGATCTGGCGGCGTACTATATGGCTGACATATGAAACTGTTTCACGCAACCTTGCGTGTCTGGAAGCCAAAAACACAACCTAAAGATGTTCATTCTGAGGGTGGTTTGTGAAGAAACTGTGAAGGCGCGCGCCTGTTTTTTGGGCAAACCAGGATGCAGCGCTCGCTCCTTTGAGAGCATTAAGTGATGCAATGAGGCAATAACGAAATGGTGAATAATATTTCTTCTCAGTGCTTTGTGTTGCTTTGATCGTGACATTCTTCGACGTGAGGCCGTTTTCGCATTGGCTGTTGTGCTGGCTGAAAGGTGCCAACATCCCGCGAGGCGATCACGAGCGATATTCTGCCATTGTGAAGATGATCTTCACACTTCAACAATCAGAAGTTGTTTTGCTGCAGCAAAGATGTAGCATTCAACGAGCAGAGCTTCGCGCATTTTTTGAGGAAAGACGCTTTTACCTTGGGTCAATCATCCGAAAGCCGGGCTGTTTCACGCCTTGCAGTCAGAATTGCTTCTCTCATCGTCAGTCCGCGAATCGATAACCCATTGTCTTCCAGTGCGGATCTGGACGACTTGTATAGCGTCAGCCCGGACACCAAAAGGAAGGCGGCATGTGGCGACATATCGGCACATGCCAGCGTCATAAAGGTGTCGCCATTGCGCATCAGGGGTGCAACGCTTTCCATCATCTCCGGGTGGAGGCTCGTATCCATAACCGGCAAAACCAAACTGACGGTTCCGCGATCCAGCGTGTTGGCCGCTGCGGCGTGGCGACATAGGTCTTCATATTCTGATGCCGGAAAAAGAGCACTTATGCGATCGTCGTCGCCATACAGGATCTGTTGGATCGGCGACCCGATATCCACTTCTACTGGCATAGGAGCTGGGTGCGCCTTTTCATTTTGACGACCAATCAGTTCGGATAGCCGCGCAACGGCCTCCGCACCATCAAATGGTCCTCCGCTTCGCTTTGACACGCATGTCCCTTTTCTGCCTGCGCTCCTCTTCGGGCGCTTGGGTCCCCGCGTCGTTTATTCAGTGCTAAGCGATATCTGTGAAGTCAAATTGAAGATCATGACGAATTATTCACGAAAGATGAGCGATTACTCGCCTCTTTTGACATTCCGCGATCAACCACATCCTAAGCGAGTAAATCGATAACATCTCCACCGATCCCCAGATTGATTTCGTCCTGGCCGGCCCCGTCAACAAGCGCCCAAAGGATCTGACCCGTTGGTCGGTAAATGACGAACGCTTCAGCCACACTGGCATCGCCAGCGCCCGCCGTGTTTGCAATGTTGACTTGGAAGTTCGCGGCAGCACCTGCACCACCAAACCGAAGGATGTCGCCTTCGCTGGAATCATAGTCCTGTATCCAATCGGATCCGTGGCCCAGAGTGCCGATATGGAAGAAGCGGTCCCCGCCGTCTCCGCCATTGACTCGGTCCGATCCGAAACCGCCATTGATGAAATCATCTCCGTCGTTGCCGAAGACAAGGTCGGAGAAGGCGCTGCCTGTCAGCACGTCGTCGCCGTCACCACCGATCAGGGTGTCGACGCCAAATCCACCTTCCATGGTGTCATTGCCCGCCTCGCCGCGCAGTTCGTCATTGCCGTAACCACCATCAATGCGGTCATTTCCAACCCCACCAAAGATCGCATCGCGTAGATCAACAGTGCTTGCCCCACCGATCAGCACGTCGTCACCGTCGCCGCCAAGAATCGTGTCACTGCCGTCCGCACCGTTGATCGTGTCATTGCCACGACCCCCGTCGAGCCGGTCGTTACCCGCCGTCCCATTCAGTGTTTGATTGACGACCTCAAATGTGTAGGTCAGCGACAGGATCGCGGTATTCTCATTTGTGAATAGTGGACCCTGGGGACCAACGGTTAGACCGCCCGACGCAAGCGTTCCCGAAAACGCCTCATAGGGTATTTCGACTTCCCCGCCTCCGACGAAGGGATTCACGTTGGCCAGCGGGACATCTGTTCCCAGAAACTCTCCCGCATAAAAAACCGGTGTCGGACCAAGTGACGTCAATGAAACTGGTCCTGACGCAGCATTAATATTGCCGCTGACCGTCAACCCTAGCGGGGACGAGTCGCCACCCACTTCAAGCGAGTAAGTTGAGGTCGCTGAGCCGGATTGCGGCCCCGGCGTCGGATCACCAAAGATCTGACCCGTCGTCGAGAAGGTCATCGTCAAAAGGACGCTCGCACTGGTCAGTCGTGCATCGGGTCCAGCTTCAAATTGGTCGAAACTGAAAGAACCCGAAAAAATATCTCCATTGGTGTTTTCACCAATGAAACTATCAGTTTGAACGATCGTCGGCATGCGGAAAGCTCCTTTTTTCTGAGCGTAACGGTAAAGTTCGCATTGTGAAAAAGCTGTGACGTTGTGCGGGGGATTCTTGCCGATCTACCATCCGGCTCCGTCTGTTTCGCGTCACGTTTTGTGCCATTCTTTTGGCATTCCATTGTTGAGCGCACAGGTGTTTGGCTGTAGCGCTACCTGCTATCCTGGCGTGAGAGAACAGAGAGGCGCTGCCATGCCCGAAACGTATCAGAAGTTGCATTTGGGATGCGGTGTGAAGCACTTCCCTGGCTGGTACCATGTCGATGCGCTGGATTATCCGCATATCGACCACATCGGCAGAGTGGATGACTTGTCATTCGTTCCAGATGGGGCGAGCCAACTTGTATATGCGTGCCATGTCCTGGAGCATTTCAATCGCAAGACTTATATGGAGGCGCTTCATGAATGGCGCCGGGTTCTTGGCCAAGGCGGTGTTCTGCGTCTGGCCGTTCCTGATTTTGAGGCCTGCGCAAAGCTGTATCTCTCAGGCACGCTTGTTCGCGGTATCGAAGATGTTCGGGGGCTAATGGTTGGTGGACAACGGGATGTTTACGACTTTCACGGCATGGTTTTTGATGAGCCTGACCTAACGCGCGCGCTGAAAGAGGTTGGTTTCAGCACCGTTCGAAGATGGGACTGGACGACGACAGAACACGCAGATGTGGACGACTATAGCCAAGCTTACCTGCCGCATATGGATAAGGAAAACGGGACGCTGGTTTCGCTCAATTTAGAGGGCGTTGTCTGAGACTTTAGACCGCCGACATGGAAAGGCGCGCATGCCGAATTCAAAAAAAAGCGGACGTCTTATTGCGCATCGTACCGACCGACTTGGCGCCAGAGTGAATAGTTTGGTCAATGCGCGGCGTATCGCAGAAGAATTAGACGCGCCTTACTGCATTTACTGGGTGCAAAGCGTGCCAGGCCACGACAGCGCCGATATTAACGATCCGCACGAACTTTTTGATGTAGATTTCATAGCCGAACACTTCCTGAGCCACGACGAGTGGGTTCAGGCACGGCCGGATCTGATCCCGGTCGGCAAGCTGACCGATCACCCTTTGAGTAAGATCCGTCGTCTCTTGGCCCAAGGTAAGGATGTCGCAGTCAACAACGCTTTCGGCATCACCCGCTTTCGCAATGAAGACTCCGAAGACGTCAGCGATGCGTTTCGCAAAGCGTCGCGTGACATCCCGCTCGCCGCCTCTCTTGTTCCTCAGCAAAGTCAGATTGCGTCTTCGCTGGCCAATGCTACGGCCTATCATATCCGGCGTGGCGATCTAACGACCGGAGTGCGAACAAAGCATTCTGCCTGGCCGCACAAATGCATACCGGATGAATTCTACCAGGCGCACATGCGGACTGAACTTGCGCAAGCAAGAGATGTCATCCTGTTTTCGGACGATCCAGATACGGTCAAAGCCTTCTCGGCTCAGTTTCCGCAATTGCGCACGGCCGATGATGTGATCGCACGCGATTGCCTGACCATCGGCCAATGCGATCTGCTCGAGCTTTTTGCGATGTCTTGCTGTTCGACGATTATTGCCCCCGAGCAATCCGCTTTTTCTACTACGGCAGCAGAGCTTGGCGGCAGTCGAAAAATAGACGTGACCGAAGCACTTGGAGAAAGTCAAAAGTCAAAGGCGATCGTAGCACTCAGCAACCGATTGCGAGACCGGCCCGAGACCTTTGCGAATGATGGGGAGATCGCCCAGATGCTAGTCCATGTTTCGGCATGGTCGGATCAAACGGGCGACCGACGGCATTTTTCGAGTCTTGCGGCACCGTTTGTGAACGAGGGCCTCTCGATATCATTTATTTTTCCGATGCTGCTGAGAAGCCAGATCATTTCTGACGACTGGAGCGGCGCCCAAGCACTGGCGGAGCGGATGGATCAAGTCCCCATCATTCAGGATAAGGCTTTCGCCGAAGCGCTTGGCCTGCGCGCCGCGATTGAACTGAAAGCGGGACGGTCGCAAGAAGCGCTTGGTCACTTGTTGAATGCCGCAACGATCAGCCCAAGATCGCGGATCTTGCGGGATATGCTGTCTGCCGCACTGCAAACAGGGTTGGTGGGAGATCGCAATTTCACCGTGTTCCCTGGCGAAGCGCCCGGTATGAACCAGGTCGGCTTCAAGTCACGGCAGGAACCAGAGCTGCATGCGATCTTGCGCCAGATTTTCGATCTGGATGGGGCAAAACACCTGCCGTCACCTGACATTCTTTTTCTTGACCAGGCCGATATTGTGGGTGCGGGATCGGTTGGAAAGGCAATGTTCAGAAGCCATAGGGCGAGGGCGTACATCAAGGGCTCATCGAAGCTCAAGACGGTTGAAGGCCGTGTTTTCCATGCCGCATTGCAGTTGATGGAAAAGCGGTCGCATCAAAGGATGCAAGCGCTTGTTCAACTCGCTGAAGAACACCCGAACCTGGCCTATGCACAGTTCCAGCTTTCGCGCGCGCACGGAGCTGATGCAAACTGGCACGAAGCTGCCAAGATCGCTGCTGTTGCGGCCGAACAAGCGCCCGACATTCCGATCTATTCCGCTTGGGCGGGCCGACTGGCCATCAAAGTTCGCAGTTATGATCATGCGGCACGTTGGCTTCGGTTTGCGACCGAAACCATGCCCGGTGTTTCTGAAAATCATGCCATTTTGGCAGATGCTTTGCATCGGAACGCCCAGGGAGAAGACGCGCTGGAAGCTGTCGCGCGCGCGCGTCGCCTTGTTCCGACCAACAGCCGCTACATCATGACGACATCGCGTATTTTGGAAAGTCTTGGCCGCATGAAAGAAGCCGCTGAGGTTCTGTCGGATATCGAGATGATCGCGCGCACTTCTCGGCAAACTTATCGGCGGTTGGCAGAGATACATCTTGAGATGCAAAACGGACCGGACGCACTTGATGCAGTTGAAAAGGGTTTGGAACTTGCGCCGGACTTTGAGCCTTTGCTGGCCATAAAAGCGCAACTGACTTCTGACGGGTTTGTGCGCGGCTAACGGATGCCCCTCTGGGCGTTGAAATTAAGTCCGTTTCCCTCCGGTCTCTAAATACCATTCATACATCCTTTCAAGACCGCTTCGCAGGTCGATCTTGGGTCGCCAGCCCATGCGTTCGAGGATCCGATTGTCCATAATCTTGCGGGGTGTTCCGTCGGGCTTGGTGTCGTCCCATGCAATCGCGCCTGCATAACCGGTGATCTCTGCAATCATTTCCGTCAATTTTTTGATAGAAACTTCCTCGCTTGACCCGGCATTCACCATTCCACCTTTGTCATAGTTTTTCATAAGAAAGACGCACGCGTCGGCCAAATCATCGCAGTCAATAAGCTCTCGCAGCGGGCTTCCGGTTCCCCATGCGACCACTTCGGGCGCGCCAGCTTCCTGCGCTTCGTGGAAGCGGCGCATAAGTCCCGCCACCACATGACTTTGCTGTGGTTCAAAGTTGTCGCCGATCCCATAGACATTCGAGGGCATAACTGTAAATGCATCAAATTCGAATTGATGGCGATACGCGTCGCACATGGTTTTGCCCGCAATCTTTGCAACCGCATATGGCAGGTTGGTTTCTTCCAGCGGACCGGTCAAAAGACTTTCTTCCTGGATCGGTTGCTGAGCGTGTTTGGGGTAAATGCAGGATGACCCCAGAAACAACAACTTTCGCGCATTCGCCCGGTAAGCTGCGTCGATCACGTTCGTCTGAATGAGAAGATTATCCCGGATAAAGTCGCCACCCTGCTGAGCGTTCGCAAGAATTCCACCGACCTTCGCCGCGGCGAGAAAGACAAAGTCCGGCCTGTGGTTTTCAAAGAAGTCGCCAGTCGCGGCAGGATTCCTGAGGTCAAGAGTATCGCTGGTGGCTGTCAGCAGGTTGCCATATCCTTGTTTCTTCAAGGCACGGATAATGGATGCACCGACCATGCCTCGGTGACCTGCCACGTAGATTTTCGCTGATTGGTCCATGCAGCAGCGCTTACATCAGGGCGTTTTCATGAGTCATATCGCGGTTCGCCTTGTACCAGGACACAGTTCTTCGCAGCCCTTCCTCAAGTGATATGGTTGGATTGTATCCCAGCCTGCGCATCTTTTGGATGTCCGGACAGCGGCGCGGCGTTCCGCCCACGGCTCCTTCACCGCCCACGATGGTCAATTCCTGTTCGACCAGTGCGCCGGTAATCCTTGCCAGATGGGCGATGCTGACCTCTTCGTCATTGCCGATATGATACACCTCGCGATGCGTGCCCCTTGTGTACATCGTCAGAATTCCGTCGACCACGTCATCCACATAGGCAAAGGCACGTGTTTCGGACCCGTCCCCCTGGATGGCAAAGTGTGGATCTTGTCTTTCGGCGCAATCCAGGGCGCGCAGGACGAACTGAGGAACAACGTGCTTCCATCCCATGTTCGGGCCGTAGACATTATGCGGTCGAAAAACCTGCACTTTCCGGAAATGGTCCCGGGCGTAATTGAAGGCGATCAGTTCGGAAACGATCTTTGACCCGCCATAGGAATAGCGTGGGTTGAGGCTGTCGGGCAAAAGCAGCGGCACACTCTCATCCGTCGGCACGACAACAGGTGTCTGATAGACTTCGGCCGAGCTTGCCACGACAAGATCGGGCACGTTTGCGCGCCGACAGGCTTCAACGACCGACAGCGCCCCGCGCAAGCCAACATCCAGTACGAGTTCCGGCTGCGTGTAGAAATTCTCAGTTCCGTTGACAGCCGCAAGATGGAAGACAACCTCTGCGCCTACACAGGCCTGCGTGATATTGTCGGCATCGCGAATGTCGCTTCTCCACAGCGTCACGTTGTCGGCGACATCCGCGAACCTGCTTTGATCCCCGCGGGTCATGTTATCTATGCAGGTGACATCCCACCCGTCGCGGACCAGCGTTCTGATCAGATAGGACCCGATAAAGCCGCCTCCGCCAGTGACAACACATTTGTTTGCCATCTTACCCCTGCTTGATCTTTCGACTGTTACCGACAGCAAAATAGGTTCCACCCAATTCGTGGGATCGCAGGTCTGAAAAGCTATTCCAGTAATCGTAGATGAAGCCGCGATCGGCCATCAGTCTGACCATCTGTTTCGGGCGAAGTTCAGCGAGTTCTGGATGGTTGTTCGCAATGATCGCGATATCTGCGTCAATAACTGCGCTTTCGAGTGTTGAGACAACCTCGTCATTCGGTCTCACGCCAAGCAAATCGCGTTCGGTGCAAACGGGATCATAAAGACGCACCTTCGCCCCTGGTAGCTGCTGATCCAAGGCCTCTAACACCCGTAGGGACATCGCTCCCCTCAGATCATCGGTGGCAGGAATGCCTTTGAATGCAATGCCTAGAACAGCGATAACGGGGTCCCTCCGAGGATTGCGTCGCGTGTACTCAGCCACAATAAATTCCACAGTTTCATAGGGTTGTCTTTCATTGACCCGCCGCGCCGCGTGGGTCATGTCAAGATCCAGACCATAATCAACGCAAGACTGAGAAAGGATGTGTGGATCCTTTTCAAGGCAAGGTCCGCCGACAAGCCCAGGCAGGGCGACGTCGGTTCGCGCGTAACCAAGCTTGCCGCCTTGAATGACCTCCATCGCGTTCACACCAACCGCGTCGCAGATTCGCGCGACCTCATTGGCAAACCCGAATTGAATATCACGGAACGTATTGTCGACCAGCTTGACCACTTCAGCTGCCTCAAGGCTTGACACCTTCACCGTGCTGTTGGTCAGCTTGTAAAAGAACTGTTCGGCTCGTTCACGCGTTGCAACATCATCGGCGCCAATGATCTGGGGCAGAATGCGCAATTCCTGCATGGCTCGCCCTTCCAGCGTGCGTTCAGGGCACATGGCGATCTGATAGGCTTTTTGGGAAGCATCCAGGATAGGCTTTACGACCTGTCGTGCGGTCCCGATCTTCACCGTTGATCGGAGAATGACAAGCGCGTCATCCTGCATGTTTTCCGCCACAGATCTGGCCGCAGCTTCCATGAAATCCAAACGTGCTTTTCCATCTGGGCCAAGAGGGGTCCCAACAGAAAGAATGTAGATGTCGCTGTAGCTGTCTTTCGGAAAATCGACCCTGGCGACCAGTCGGCCGCTCTGAGTGACGTCGAGCAGCATCTGATCCAGGCCCATCTCGCTGAAGTGGGGTTTGCCAGCATTTGTCAGCTCAACAATCTCTTGCCGCTTTTCCACGCCCAGAACGTTAAAACCGGCATCGGCCAGCGCGGTCGCAAGGGTCAAACCCACATAGCCCAAGCCCACAAGACAGACGTCATATTTGGTCTTTTCAGTCATCATGTGATCCTGCGACAGATACGAAGTCCTGTCACAGCGGTTCTATTCGGTCAAGGCAACGACGGCCGAACGTTCAGCTGTTGACACTGGTCAACGCGTTTGTCGCCATGCAGCACACCGACGGTAAAGAACCTGTTTACAAGATAGGACTTGTTTCGCTCGGTTTATTGCTGATAGAGCCGATTGTGGAGACGTGGCCGAGTGGTCGAAGGCGCTCCCCTGCTAAGGGAGTAGGCGGGAAACCGTCTCGAGGGTTCGAATCCCTTCGTCTCCGCCATCACCCTCTCAGATGTGCAATACTGCCCCAACGCCTTGAATGGTAAGGTGGTTTTGGGGGTTGGAAGTCCCTCATTTCGGCAATAGCTCAACCGCTCCTGAAACGTCAGTT